>CANSSG010000001.1 GCA_947649615.1 uncultured Clostridia bacterium
AGTACCATCGTTAGAACTGTGCGCAGAAGTAAGCACCGGCATCGGCCCACGGCACCGGAGACAAAACAACAAGTCTAAAGGTCGTAGCGCAACTAAACAACCCCCGCAATAAATGAGGGATTTTTAAACCGCAGGTTTAAATGATTTTTTGGTTACTTTTTGTTCACACAAAAAGTAACCCCAGGGTCCGGGGGTGGGAACCCCCGGGCCGATTAAAGAAAAATTCATCTATCGCGCCCGAAGGGCGCGATAAATTAAATGGAGGACTTCGTCTATGCTCAAAATTGGCTTGATCGGCTGCGGCGCAATCGGGAAAGATCACTGCCGCAGAATTATCGAAACCGTTCCCGGCGCTACCGTTGTGGCCGTCTGCGATTATGTCGCCGCCGCTGCGGATGAAACCGCCGCAAAATATGGCATCCGTTCTTTCGGAAACGATTGCAATGGGATGATTGCCGACCCTGAGGTGGAAGCGGTGGTCATTACTTCTATCGACCCCACTCACCACGACTATGTGATGGAAGTCCTGAAACATGAAAAATGGTGCTTCTGTGAGAAGCCCCTCAGCCAGAACGCTAAGGACTGTGAGGAGATTATTGCCCGCGAACAGGAAATCGGCAAAAGATTGGTCCAGGTGGGCTTTATGCGCCGCTATGACCGGGGATACGCCGAGATGAAACGAATCATCGACTCCGGTGAGCTGGGCGCGCCGCTGCTCATCAAGGCCTGCCACCGGAACGTGGCCCAGGGTCCTGGCTTTAAAACCGAAAACGGCGTTACCAATGTGGCAATCCATGAGCTGGATATTTGCCGGTGGCTGCTGGGGGACGAGTATGAGGATGCCCAATGCGTCCGGGTGCGGCAGTCCGCCCGTTCCAATAAAGGCTACGATAATCCGCAGGTGATGCTGATGCGTACCAAAAAAGGCTGCTTTATCGACGTGGAAGTCCAGGTCGCCGACGGTTACGGCTACGATATCCAGTGCGAGGTGGTCTGCGAAAATGGCACCGTGAAGCTGCCGGATCCCTATGCCGTGGTGCGGCGCTCCCGCCCCTCTGGGTGGGACAGCGTGAACCCCGCAGAGTCTATGCCGATTATGACCGATTGGAAGGAACGGTTTATCGAAGCGTATGACATCGAGTTCTGCCGCTGGGTGCAGTCCATTGAGGCGGGTAAGCTGACAGGGCCTTCCGCATGGGACGGCTACGTCGCCTGCGTGGCGGGCGACGCGCTGAACGCTTCCAGAGGAACCAGCCAGTTCCTAAAGGTGGAGACCATCGAAAAACCGGAAATGTACCGCTGACAATACGCAAACAGGGCCATTCGCTGGCCCTGTTTTTTTTGCCCGGCAGGTGGACGGTTCCGCAGCAAGAAGCGCCGGCACGGCCGGCGGTACGAATATTTTACGGAAACATTTGCATAAAATGGAGTGAAACAGAAAAATGCAGGCGAAAAATTTCGGCCAGTTTTTAAGGAATTGTGAATTGTTACAAGTTTGGCTCGTCACTGGGCTGCAAAACGACGAAAAATTCTTTTTGTTTCGTTTTCTAATTGACGGAAATGCACGAACTTGCTATAATCTACTTAAAACCAAGTAACGGAAACGTGTTCGATGAAAGGTGGGAGTGAAAGAAAGTGTTTTCCCGCCGCCCCCTCCCGCGCTTTCCCGGGGACGGCGCCGTGTCCTGCGCAGTTGAAAAGATGAAAGGAGCAAAGATGTGAAAAGGAAGAGAGAACGCCGGCCGTTCAACAAAACCCGATTGAAAAACCAGATTCTAAACGTGGTCAAAAACCCGTTTAATATGATTGTCGCGATCAGTCTGGTGGTCCTGTTCTGCCTGATTGTGATTCCCCTGCTCCAGATGGTCGCTTCCACCTTTACCGTCGCCAAAAGCGAGGCGAAGCGAATCGGCGACCCCGTGGGCTCGTTTACCCTTTACTATTGGAGATACCTGCTGGTGGGCAAGCTCTCCGGCGCAACCCTGTGGGGTCCGCTGAAGAACTCCCTGGTGGTGGGTGTCTTTACCGTAATCGTTTCCGTACCCCTTGGCTCCGTGCTGGGCTGGCTGATGGTCCGATCGGACATCCCCGGGAAAAAGCTGATGGGCATGCTGGTGGTCATCCCCTACATGATCCCCTCCTGGTGTAAGGCGCTGGCCTGGCTGGCCGTGTTCCGCAACAAGACCTCCGGCTCCCTGGGGTTCCTGGCCGGTCTGGGCATCCCGATCCCCGACTGGCTGGCTTACGGCCCGGTGGCCATCGTCCTTTGTATGTCCCTCCACTATTACGCGTTTTCTTACATACATGTCTCCTCCGCCCTGCGCTCCATTAACTCGGAGCTGGAGGAAATGGGTGAGATCTGCGGCGCCAACAAGGTGCAAATCCTGAAATCCATTACCCTGCCCCTGGTGCTGCCCAGCATCCTTTCGGCGGTGGTCATGACCTTGAGCAAGTCCATCGGTACCTACGGCGTGGCCGCTAACCTTGGCTCCCGTATCGGCTACTTTACCTTGGCTACGAAGATGAAGACCTTTATCAACGGCTCTCCCCAGGCGGTGGGCTACGCAATGAGCCTGGTGCTTATCGGGCTGGCGGCGTTGATTATCTTTTCCAACCAGCGCATTATCGGCGTTCGGAAATCCTATGCCACCATCGGCGGCAAGGGCGGGCGCTCCAATGAGATGCACCTGGGCGGCGCGAAAGTCCCCCTTATGATGTTCCTGGTGGTGTTCCTGTTCTTCGCAATGGTCGCCCCCATGTTCGTGCTGGTGATGGAGACCTTCCAGGTCACTACCGGCAACGGCTACGGGCCGGACAACCTGACCCTCTATAACTGGATCGGCACCGTGGACGAGGCCCGGACCTACACCAACTACGCCGGCATCTTCAAGAACAAGGAGTTTGGCAGCGCGGTCTATAATACCATCCGCCTGACCTTCATCGGCTCCATTATCACCGCTTTGTGCGGGCAGTTCTTGGGGTATATCTCTACCCGCGGCCGCGGCAAGTGGTACGGCTCCGCTACCGAGCAGCTGGTCTTTGTGCCTTACCTGATGAGCGGCGTGGCCTTCTCCTCCATGTATGTGGCAATGTTCTCCCAGGCCCGCCTGGGCGGGCTGATCCCCTCCCTGTACGGCACCTTTACCCTGATCGTCCTGACCAGCGTGGTCAAGCACTTCCCCTTCGCCAGCCGCTCCGGTACCGCGAATATGATGCAGATCGCCGTGGAGCTGGAGGAGGCCGCCGATATCAACGGCGCGAACTTCTGGCAGCGGATGGGCAAAATCGTCCTGCCGCTGGCGAAAAACGGCTTTATCTCCGGCTTTATGCTGACCTTTATCAGTATCGCCAAGGAGCTGGACCTCATCATCATCATGATGGATAAGCACACACAGACCATGTCGTATCTGGCTTTCACTTACTCCCAGGAGGGCTACAACCAGATGGCGGACGCTATCTCCGTGTGCGTACTGCTGTTCATCCTGGTCTGCTATATCATCGCCAACCGGTTTGGCGCCGATATCGGCAAGGCTTGGTAAATCCCCGGGACGGTAACTACAGAAAGGAAAGGTTGACACAATGAGCAGAATTGAACTGAAACATATTGATAAGTTCTACGGCGACAACCACGTCCTGCGGGACATCAATCTGGTAATCGAGGACGGCGACTTTATGACCCTGCTTGGACCCTCCGGATGCGGCAAGACCACGACCCTGCGCGTGGTCTCCGGCCTGGAGAAGCCCCAGAACGGCGTGATGACCATCGACGGCGAGGAAATGATCAACGCCGACCTGGCCTTCTACGCCGAGCCAAGCAAGCGGGGGCTGAACCTGGTGTTCCAGTCCTACGCCCTGTGGCCCCATATGACCGTGCGGGAGAATATCGCCTTCGGTTTGAAAATCCAAAAGCTGCCTAAGGACGAGATTGAGAAGCGGCTGAAAGATTCCCTGCGGATGATGCGTATTGAGGAGTACATTGACCGCTATCCCAACGAGCTGTCCGGCGGCCAGCAGCAGCGTGTGGCAATCGCCCGCGCCGTGGCCTCCAACCCCAAGCTGCTGCTGCTGGATGAGCCGCTGTCCAACCTGGACGCCCGGCTGCGGATTGACATGCGCTCCGAATTGCAGCGCATCCACAGGGAATTGGGTACCACCATTATCTACGTTACCCACGACCAGGTGGAGGCCCTCACCATGTCCACCAAGATCGCCCTGTTCAAGGCCGGTGAGCTGAGCCAGGTGGACGCGCCGATGGACCTGTATATGAACCCCATCGACCTGGAAGCCGCCGACTTCATCGGCAACCCCCGGATCAACTTCCTGGAGGGTACCGGCAGGTACGAGAACGGCAAGCTGATGGTCAAGTGCGAGCTGAAGGACTACACCTTCGATAAGGCGGACATGACCGACGAGAAAATCCCCAACGGCGAGTTCCCCGTGGTGGTGGCCATCCGGCCTGAGCAGGTGCATATTACCCCCGACGCCGAGCCGGGCGCCCTGCCTGTCAAGGTCTACGCCAACCAGCCCGCAGGCTCCGAGACCCTGGTGTCCCTCCAGGCCGGCAAGAGCGACTTCCTCTCCAAGCAGATCGGGCTGGCCCAGTACAGCATCGACCAGACCGTGTACGTCCACATCGACCCCAATAAGATCAATATTTACGACGCTAAGAGCACCCGCCTGATTAAGCGGGCCAAGTAACTGGTTCCCAACGCCGCCCCCAGGCCGGGGGCGGCTAGGAAATACAATGCACCGTCCCAGCATAGATAACCGTTCACTTGTATTTTGAAAGGAGAATTGGATCACTATGAAAAAGAGCAAGCTTTTGGCTCTCCTGCTGGCTTTGGTCATGCTGCTGAGCCTGGCCGCCTGCGGCGGCGATGGCAAGAAAGGCGACAGCCAGCCCAGTCAGAGCGGCGACGCGGAACCCGGCAAGGACAATGACGCCGGCGCGCCTGGAGACGACGCCCCTGTCAAGGTGGAGGATTCTGAGTTCTTTGGACCCATTTATGACGAGTGGAGCGAAATGACGGACGAGGATCTGTATCAGAAGGCCCTGGAAGAAGTGGCCGACGGCAGCGAGATCAACATTTACGCCACTTCCTCCAAGATGATGAAGGCAGAGGATGACTTCGAAGAGGCGTATCCTGGGCTGGACATCGTCATTATGGACTTGGATCAGGGCGAAGTGCTGGAAAAATGTGTGCTGGAAGCCAATTCCGGCAACATTTACGGCGACGTGCTCCAGGCCAAGGACGTGACCGGCGAGGTGTTCTTTGACTACTACGAGGCGGGCTACTGCTCCGCTTTCTATCCGAAGGATATCGCGGAGAAGGTTGACCCCATGCTGCTGCGTTTCGGTTATCCCCTGTACGCGTCCCAGAGCTTCTGGTACTACAACACCGCAGCTTTCCCCGATGGGCAGCCTGTGACGAGCTGGTGGCAGATCATTGAGAAAAATGACGACGGCTCCCAGAAGTACCGCCTGTTCACCAAGGAAATCGGCACGGAGGAGACCTACCTGGCCCTGTTCGCCAGCTTCATCGTCAACGCCGAGCAGATGGAGCAGGCCTATGAGGACCTGTATGGCAAGCCCCTGGAGTACACCTATGACGGCAGCGGCTTCGATTTCGAAGTGCCTGAGAACAACGCCGGCGTGGAATTCATGTGGCGGTTCTCCCAGATGAAGATGACCTTCATCAACGACGGCGACGAGCTGGTCAAGGCCGTGGACAACTCCACCAAGGACGATCCCGCCCTGGCGCTGGCCTCCGGCGGCAAGATCGGCAACCGCGACGAGTCCGGCTACAACATCGCGTGGCTGACCAACCTGACCCCCTACACCGGCCTTGAGAACTGCGAATACATGTACGTGGTGGAAGGCTGCAAGCACCCGGCGGCGGCCCGCCTGTTCATCCGCTGGATCACCGGCGGCACCGACGGCGAGAGCGGCGGCCTCAAGCCCTTCTCCAAGGAAGGCAACTGGCCCGTCCGAAACGACGTGGTGGGCGATTGGAACCCCGTTACCCTGGAAGAGTCCGGCGCGGTGGGCGGCGACCTGGCCGCGATCCACGATGTGTTCCTGGACACCCAGGACTTGTGGATCTACTGGCTGAGCATCAGCCCCAATACCGTAGGCTGACAGCGGCTTGACGGACGGCCCGAAAGGGCGTACAATAGCGTGTGTGTTGAAGCCCCGCGCGGCAGGCGGCCGCCTGCCGCGCGGGGCTGTTGTTATAGTCAAAGCGGCTTTCGCTGAAGGCTTCATAGGCAGGGCCAATATGCAAGGAGGTCCCGGCATGGATCAGAATAACAATTTTTACCGCCAGATTGAGGACGCGGAGCGGGAACGCGCCAAAAAAGAGCGCAAGGAAAAATGGGCGAAGCGGGAAAAAAGCTTCTGGAAAGCGTTCCTCTTTACCGAGGACGGGAAGCCGAAAAGCGGCTTTTTGGTGTATACCTTCTGCCTGAGCCTGGTGTTCGTGCTGCTGCTGATCGGCGCGTTCAACCTGGCAATCCTGTGGCTGTCGCCGGTGACGGCGGGCTGGCCCGTGTTCGCCGGGAACCTGGTTCAATCTTTGGCCGCAGGCGGCATGGGGGTCCTGGTGGCGCTGGTCCTGCACCGGATTTTCCGCGACAAGCGGTTAATGCTGGGGTGCTATCTGTGGCTGGCGGTCTATGGAATCCTGATCTGTGGGTCGATGGTGTTCATGCTGGGGGACAGGGATGCTTTCGAGGCGTTTTTGCACTTCTTTACTTGGTTTATGGCGGTTCCGGTGCTCTTGGGGCTGGTTGTGACGTACCTGCTGTACCGGAAGGATTATGTGCCGCCTAAGCCTGAGGATGAACAGCCTTGGAAAAAGTTTACCCAGAGGCGGTGAGACGGTGCTGAAGCTGCACTTTATCAACGTGGGCGACGGAGACGCCATATTGCTGGAGGAAACCGCAGAAGGACGGGCCTTCCGCCTGCTGGTGGACGCCGGGAAGGCGGACGTGGGGCCAGGACCCGGGGGCTGGCGGCGGACGGCGGCGGCTTACCTGCGGGAGCTGGGGATCGCCAGGCTGGACGCGATGGTAATCACCCATCTGCACGAGGACCACTTCGGCGGGGTTTCCGATGTGTTGGACGCGGTTTCCGTAGGCGTGGCCTACTCCGGTTTTTTCCCCTGTTTGCCCGTTGCGCCCCTGGCGCGGACGGGGGCGGAGGAAAAAACCGTGAGGGGTCTCATGGACTGCCTGGAGCAGTGGGCGGCTTGTACGGAAAAACTCGCGGGGCGGGGCTGCCGGATGGTCCAGGTGGAGGAGACGGTTCTGCTGGAGCCTGCGCCGGGGTTGCGGATGGCAATTGCCTGCGGCGACCCGGAGGGCTGCGGGCGGCAGCGGGCGGTCTGGTCGGCGCTGCTGGCCGGACGGCAGGCGGCGCCGGAACGGGTCTGGTGGTCTTCTAAGTTCCGCAACCCAGGCTCCCTGCGGGTGTCCCTGGATTACGCCGGGCGGCGGGTGGAACTGGCCGGGGACTGCTACGGCGCGGCCTGGGAGGATCAGGCGGAGCCGTGCGCTATCTTGAAAGCCCCCCACCATGGGGACGGGAAGTCCGTGACGCCGGAACTGGCGCGGCGGCTGAAGCCGGAGCACACGGTGGTCTCCTGCGGAGAGGAATATGTCCCAAGAAAAGACCGGCCTTCCCTGAGGGCTATTGGATTGCTGGAGGAGCAGGGGAGCCGGGTTTGGTTTACCGGAGGTTTTGCGCCGGAGGGGAGAATGGCGCGAGGGTGGCCGGCGGTGGTTTTTCAGATTGGCGAGGACGGGGAAATCGTTTCCCCAGAGTAATTCTTTTTCGTTTGATTACAGCAAGGAGAGAGTTGATCCCTGTTGGAGCGCATTGCGCTGGGAGGTTTTTATGATTACTTCTGTTTTGTTCGACATGGGCGGCACCTTGGAGGACATCTTTGTGGACGCCCAGTCCGAAAGGGCCGCTGTGGAAAAGCTGCGGGACATGCTGGTCTCTTACGGTTTGGACCCGGCGGTGGAATATGAGGAATTGAAGGAACGGGTGGACGCCGGATGGGTCCGGTATGGGAAGTACCGGGACTCCTGCGACGTGGAACTGAAGCCTATTCCAATTTGGCGGGATTATGTGCTGGCGGATTTCCACTTCCCGGCGGAGACGCTGGAGCCGCACTGCGAGGAAATCGCCCATATGTGGGAGGTCACCCACTTCCACCGCGCCCTCCGGCCCCGGGTCAGGGAGATGCTGGAGGGGCTGAAGGGCCTGGGGCTGAAGCTGGGCATTGTCAGCAATACCGCGGCGCTGTACCAGGTGTTCGCCGTGCTGAAGGAATACGGCATCCGGGACTACTTCCAGGATGTGACCCTGTCCTCTGTGACCGGGATGCGCAAGCCTGCGCCGGATATCTTCCGGGTGGCGCTGTGCCAGCTGCAAAGCAGGCCAGAGGAGTGCGTCTATGTGGGGGATACCGTGTCCCGGGATATTACCGGCTCTAAACGGGCCGGGTTCGCCAAGGCGGTCCAGATTTGCTCGAAGCTCACCCGTGAGAAGGACTGCGGCGTGAAGCGGGAGTTTGAACCGGATATTGTGGTCGAGGATATCTATGACGTGCTGCCTGTGGTGCGGGAGTTGCTGCTGCCATGCAGCTAAAAGCGCGTTCGTACATTTTCATAGCTTTACGCGCCCCTGCCGGTTGGCAGGGGCGCGTCTGCGTATCCGGCGTGAACGCCGTGATGAAAACGTTTTAGGCTTTTTCTGTAAAAAGGATTATACCCGCACTGCCTCACGGGATGCGGCGGCTTTCTGGCGGGCGTTGGCCAGCATCAGCTTCAGCCGGTTTTCCTGGTTGACCTTCGTCGCGCCGGCATCGTAGTCGATGGCGACGATGTTTACCGCCGGGTTCTTCTCCTTGATGGGCTTCATCATCCCTTTGCCGCAGATGTGGTTGGGTAAGCAGCCGAAGGGCTGGGTGCAGACGATGTTCCCTACCCCTTTATCCGCCAGCTCCAGCATCTCCGCTGTCAGAAGCCAGCCCTCCCCCATCTTGACCCCCATGCTGATGGTCCCCTGCACCAGTTCTACCGTATGGGTGAACAGGGTGGGCGGCTCAAAACGGCCGTGGGCGCAGATGGCGTCAATCAAATCCTTCTCCTTATCCAGCAGGTAGCGGTAGGCCGTCTTGTAGGCAAGCTGGACGCCCTTCTGCATCCCGTAGAACTTGTTGTCCAGCAGGTTGTTGTACACGCAGTACAGGCAGAAATCCAGCAGGCCGGGGATCACCGCCTCCGCGCCCTCGTCTACTAAAAACTGTTCCAGGTTGTTGTTGCCCAGAGGGGAGTATTTGACGAATATCTCCCCTACGACGCCTACCTTTACCGTATCCCGCCGCTCCATGGGGATGGCGCCGAAGGCCTCCAGGATGCGGCGGTAGTTGGCCTTTACCTGGCGGTAGTTCCCCTTGCCGCCGGTGGTCATCTCCTCCGCCAGGCGGTCTGTCCAGCGGTCCGCCAAGGCTTGGGCCGCGCCTTTTTCCAGCTCGTAGGGCTTGCACTGGTTTACCAGCGTCATCAGCAGGTCGCCGTATAGCACCGCGTACATCATCCGCATCAAAAGCGGCAGGGTGAGCTGGAAGCCGGGGTGCTTCTCTAATCCCGCCAGGGACAGGCTGATAACCGGGACATGGCCTAAATCCGCTTTCTCCAGCGCCTTCCGAAGCAGATGGATGTAGTTGGACGCGCGGCAGCCGCCCCCGGTCTGGAAGAGGATCAGCGCCACCTTGTCCGGGTCGTACTTCCCGCTTTGCAGGGCGTCGATAAACTGCCCGATAACCAGGATTGCCGGGTAGCAGGTGTCGTTATGTACATATTTCAGCCCGGTCTCCGCGATCCGGGGCCCGCTGGTCTCTAAGACCTCCAGGTGATAGCCGGAGCGGCTCATGACCTTCCCGATCATCTTGAAGTGCATGGGCAGCATGTTGGGGGCTAAAATGGTGTGGGTCTTCTTCATTTCTTCAGTGAAAACGACGTAGCCTTTTTCTTGGTTGACCATAGTTGGATTCCTTCCTGCAATAAAGCTGGGCCTAATGGATGGCCGTCCCAATGTGCTTATCCAATCTCCATCCAGGGGCAGCGCCATCATCAGCCCAATACTCATCAACCGCCGCAATCTTGTGGCCGGCGGTCCGGATAAATGACGTCACATGAAATGACTGGGCGCGGTCCTGGGAATACACATGGGTTACCGTAATATACAAATCGTTTATTTTCTCCACTCTTTCTACAACGCCGCCCCATTTGCCGGGATATTCACAATTCGCCGTAATAAATTCATCTACTGTAAAATGCTCATTCGTGCAATGCCAGTTGACATACGCGCCTTTATCAAACTGCTCCCGTATGGCATCTTCATCCTGCTCCAAAACGGCTTGCCAGAATTTGTATATGTCCATGCAGCATCCTCCCTTTTCCGCCGGTGCGCCGGGCTGGTGATTTCGTCTATCTTGAGTTGGGGCTGCCGCGATCCCTATTCCAGCAGAATGGTTTCCGCTGTCTCATAGCTGAATCTGCCTTGGTTTTCGTAAACGCGCGAAAATTCGATGCGGTCTACCTGCGTAACAAACGGTTCAAATGCCTGCCGCATCGCTTCGGCAACGGGAGAAAGGTCCGCCCCTGGAACATACAGGAGGGAAGTATGCGGCTTCCAGGTATCTTCCCGCGTCCATTTATTCAGGCCCGCCGGACAGGCCCGGGCGATTTCCCGCTGGATGGAGGCAATCGCCGGATCTTTTCGCGGGGCGGCTACAATGAGGGATTTTGTTCCCGATTCGGATGCCCATACTTCAACCGCATGGTAGCAGACAGGGAATTTGGGGCGGCCGGACAGGATTGCTTTGCAGGAGGAAATAAATCCCGCTTCGTCCGCGCCAATGTACGTTGCGAGCGTAATATGTCCATGCACATCCCGGGGCGGGACGCCGGAACGCTCCGCGATCCGCCTGAGTTCCGTGAGCCGCGCTGCGGCGGCAGGATCAATGGTTGCTATGGCACACAGCATTTTGCTTAACCCCCTTTTTCTTCCAGCGCGCCAATCAGGCTCCTGAGCCTGATCTTTACCGCGCCCAGGTTGGTGATTTCGTCAATCTTGATCTGGGTATACAGCTTCCCGGATTCCTCCAGGATGCGCCGGACTTCATCGGTAGTGATGGCGTCTACCCCGCAGCCGAAGCTGACAAGCTGCACCAACTGCACGTCCGGGTTCTCGCAGGCGAACCGCGCCGCGCGGTAGAGACGGGCGTGGTATGTCCACTGGTTAAGTACGTGAACCGGCACCGGGTCTGCCAAATGGCACACGCTGTCCTCACTGACTACCACGAACCCCAGGGACGAGGCCAATTTGTCGATGCCGTGGCCAATCTCCGGGTCGATGTGGTAGGGGCGGCCTGCCAAAACCATGATCCGCCTGCCGTTGGCCCGCGCCCACGCCACCGCTTCCTCGCCTTGCCTGCGTACCGCCGTCATGTGGGCTTCGTAGGCCGCGAAGGCCGCGTCTACCGCTTTGCGGACTTCCTTTTTTGTAATGTCATGGAACACCGGGGACAGGCAGGCGGCCAGCTCCTTGCTCAGCTCCTTCCGGTTGTTGATGTTCAGGAAGGGGTATAAGAAATGGGTTTGGGCCAGGTCGTCCATGTTGCCGTGGAGCAATTCCGAATAGTAGGCCACCACCGGGCAGTTGTAGTGGTTGTCGCTGGCCTTTTCGTCCATGTTGTAGGTCAGGCAGGGATAGAAAATCGCGTCTACGTGCTTATCCAGCAGGACTTCCATGTGGCCGTGCATAATCTTGGCGGGGTAGCAGGCTGTGTCGGAGGGAATGGAGAACTGGCCTTTTTCGTATATCCGCCGGCTGGACAGGCCGGAAACCTCTACTTTGAACCCCAATTCGCTGAAAAACGCGTGCCACAGCGGCAGCAGCTCATACATGCCCAGGGCTAAGGGCAGGCCGATGGTCCCCCGCAGCTCCGGGCCGGGGGCGAGGGCTGTCAGCGTCTCACGCTTCCAGGCGTAGAGGTTGGGCAGCTCCCCGGCGTTTGCCAGCCCCAGGCCCTTCTGGCACTGGTTGCCTGAAATGTACTTTTTCCCGCCGCCAAAGCTGTTGACCGTCAGGCGGCAGTGGTTGGCGCAGCCCTGGCATACCGCCGCCTTGGCCGTGTGGACGAAATCCGCCAGGCCGCCGGGGGTGATGAGGGCGGAACGGGGGGCGGGCACCGCCTCCATGGCGTATAGCGCCGCGCCGTAGGCGCCCATCAGGCCGGCAATGGCGGGGCGGATGGCTTCCTTGCCCAGCTCCCGCTCGAAGGCGCGGAGGACGGCGTCGTTATAAAACGTGCCGCCCTGGACGACTACGTGGTCCCCCAGCTCGTCCGCACTCCCGGCGCGGATGACTTTGTAAATGGCGTTTTTCACGACGCTCACCGACAGGCCTGCGGAGATGTCCTCCACTGTGGCGCCGTCCTTCTGGGATTGCTTGACGGAGGAATTCATAAAGACCGTGCAGCGGCTCCCCAGGTTCACCGGGGCGGCGGCGTGAAGGCCCTTTTGGGCAAATTCCGCCACATCGCAGCCCATGGAACGGGCAAAGGTCTCGATAAATGAGCCGCAGCCAGAGGAGCAGGCCTCGTTGAGCATGATGGAGTCGATGGCCCCGTTTTTAATCTTGAAGCACTTGATGTCCTGGCCGCCGATGTCCAGGATGAAATCGACCTCCGGGCAGAAGTACTTGGCGGCGGTGTAGTGGGCGATGGTCTCCACTACGCCCTTGTCTACGCCAAAGGCCGCTTTGATTAATTCCTCGCCGTATCCGGTGACGGCGCTGCCGCGTATCACCACACGGTCCCCGCACAGGGCGTAGAGCTTCTCCAACTGCTCCCGGACGATCTCTACCGGGTTGCCCCGGTTGGAGCTGTAATAGGTATACAGCAGCTCCCGCTCCCCGCTCAGAAGGACGATCTTCGTGGTGGTGCTGCCGCAGTCGATGCCCAGCCACGCGCCTCCCTGGTAGGCAGAGAGGTCCCCTTCCTTCACCGAAGCCTTCCCGTGGCGGGCGCGGAAGCGGGTGTACTCCTCATCGCTGGCGAACAGCGGGGGCAGAAGGTTCGACGCGTCGCGCACCGCCTCGGTATGGGCGATTTTGTCCTGAAGCCCGCCCATGGTGTAAACCCCGCCGGATTCCTCCGCGTACAGCGCCGCGCCCATGGCTACCGCAAAGCGGCCGTACGCCGGGAACACCGCGTGGGCGTCGTCCAGCTTCAGGGTCTCCTGGAACCGCCTGCGCAGGCCCTTGCAGTAGAACAGCGGGCCGCCCAGGAATAGAACCTTGCCCGTAATCCGCTTGCCCTGGGCAAGGCCGGCGATGGTCTGGTTTACGACCGCCTGGTAGATGCTGGCGGCTACGTCGGCATGCTTGGCCCCTTGGTTCAGAAGGGGCTGGATGTCCGTCTTGGCGAACACCCCGCAGCGGGAGGCAATGGGGTACAGGCGGGTGCTTTGCAGGCTCAGTTCGTCCAACTCGTCGGCGGTGACGTTCAAAAGCGTGGCCATCTGGTCGATGAACGCCCCTGTACCCCCGGCGCACGAACCGTTCATCCGCTCGTCTATACCGCCGTCGAAAAAGATGATTTTCGCGTCCTCGCCGCCCAGCTCAATGACGGCGGAAGCGTCCGGCTCCAGCCGCCGCACTACCTCGCCGGTGGCGAACACCTCCTGGACAAAGGGAACCCCCGCCCCCTCCGCCAGGCCAAGGCCCGCTGAGCCGGATATGGCGGCGGTAAAGGGCCGCTCCCCTACATAGGGCGCGGCCTGCTCCAGCAGCTCCAAGGTCTTTTGCCGCACCCGGGAAAAGTGCCGCTGGTATTTTTCGTAGAGGACCGTTCCGTGGTCCACCACCACGATTTTCGCGGTGGTGGACCCAATGTCAATCCCTATGGTCAGACCTTTTTCGTGACTCATACTTTCTCCATACCCTGCCGGGCCGTTCCTTCATTTTGCGTCTAACACGCCATTTTGTTGGCATTATAGCACAATCCCGGCAAATTGTTTATGGACAAAATGTTAAATATGTGTGAAGGATTTTTCTCCCGGTTTTGCTAATTTTGTGATTTTCCATTGTCCGGGCCGGAAAATTGTGGTATGATAGGGAAAAGAAAGCCCGTTTACCGGGAAAAAAGGAGGCTTCCCTATGGAGTTTACCGACCTGCATCCCGCCGTTACGTTTCGGCTGTATACGGACCAAAAATGCTTCGGACCCGGGGTCGCCATGCTGATGCGCCGGGTGCGCACCCTCCACTCGCTGCGCTCGGCGGCTATTGATATGGATATGGCCTACTCCAAGGCCTGGACCATCCTCCGGGACGCGGAGCGGGGCCTGGGCTTCAAGCTGCTCCACTCTACCACCGGAGGCCGCAACGGCGGCGGCGCGTCCCTGACGGAGCAGGGGGAGCGGCTGCTGGAGGCCTACGACGCCTGCGAGCGGGAGCTGCGGGAGCATGGGACGCGGCTGTTTATGGAGCACCTGGACGCCTTCACCGGGGAGCCGCCGGAGCCGGATAAATTGTAAACTTTTCTTAAGGTAATGGATTTGCAGTTTACAATTTCGCGCCAGTATGGTATCCTTTTTTTGGAGAACCTCACAATGGAGGAGACAACCAAATCATGAAGGAGAAACGACTATGGAAAAACCTGTTCTGGTCGTACTGGCCGCCGGAATGGGCAGCCGTTACGGCGGCCTTAAGCAGCTTGACAGCGTTGGCAGCCATGGGCAGTGTCTCATTGACTATTCCCTATACGACGCCCGGCGGGCCGGATTTGAAACCGTCGTCTTTGTTATCAAAAAAGAACTGGAAACCGACTTCCGGGAAATGGCCGGAGACCGGATCAGCCGGGGAATGAACGTTCTATACGCCTTCCAGCGCATGGAGGACCTGACGGGGGGCGTGGACGTGCCTGAACACCGCGCCAAGCCGTGGGGTACCACCCACGCGGTTCTGGCCGCAAGGGACTTGATCCGGGGTCCGTTCGCCGTCATCAACGCGGACGATTATTATGGGCCGGAGGCTTTCCGGGTCATCTATGACTACCTGGCCCATCATACGGACCGGCCCGACTGCTTCCAGTACGCCATGGTCGGCTACCACCTGGGAAAGACCCTGTCTGACAACGGCGGCGTAACCCGGGGCATATGCCGTACCAACCAGGACGGGCTGCTGGAGAACATCGTGGAGCAGCAGGGCATCGAGCGGGACGGAGACGGCGGGCGGTTTACTGCCGACGGCGGGCAAAGCTGGGTGTCCCTCAGCGGCGATACCTTGGTCTCCATGAATTTCTGGGGCTTCCAGCGCAGCTTTCTGGACGAAGCGCAGGCGCGGTTCCCCACCCTGCTGCACCGTGCGTTATCCCACCATCCGGAGAACGGGGAAGTCCAGCTCCCGGTGATGGTGGCCGATATGCTGGACCGGGGCCGCGCACAGGTGCGGATGCTCTCCAGCGGGGAGAAATGGTTCGGCGTTACTTACCGGGAGGACAAGCCCTACGTGGTTGCCGCCCTGCGGGAGAAAACCGGGCAGGGCCAATATCCGGATGATCTGTGGGCGTAATGTGCCTTCCTGTTTCAAAGCCCACCTGCCGCCCATTCAAGATTTTTGCCCGGTGTTAATGCGCCGCATTTTATCCGGGAATTGATTTTCCGCCTGTCCTGCAATTTTTTCAGCGTGTCCGGCATATCCTAATTGTGACCAGCCGGTCGGAAGGAGCCTTTCCCATGATTTTTTACTTTTCCGCCACAGGCAACAGCAAGTACGCCGCCGAGCGTCTCGCGGCCGCTACGGAAGACCGCGTGGTCTTCCTCCGGGACGCCATCCGGGGGCGCAGCTACCGCTATGACATTGGCAGGGA
This sequence comes from uncultured Clostridia bacterium, assembly GCA_947649615.1. GTDB lineage: Bacteria > Bacillota > Clostridia > Oscillospirales > Oscillospiraceae > Pelethomonas. The sequence goes on from CANSSG010000001.1 coordinate 15,949, forward strand.
TGAGCGGATCGGATTCGTTGTTCCGGTCTACTTCCAAGGCCTGCCCAGCATCCTCCACTTTTTCCTTAAAAAACTGGAACTGACGGCGTATAAAGACCAGTATATCTACCTGGTGATGACCTGCGGCCAGTGGACGGGGAATGCGGCGGGCCAAATGGAAGCCCTGCTGAAGGAGAAGGGCCTGTCCCTCTCCGCGCGGTTCGCCGTGGTGATGGTGGACAACTATGTCCCCGCCTTCGATATCCCCGGCGGGGAGGAAGCCGCCCGCATCCTGGATGAAGCGGATGAGGCCATCGGCGAAATCTGCCGGGCCGTCCGGGCCAGGGGTGTGGGGGACTACAACCGCTGCACCGGCCCCGCGCCGGGGCTGCAAACGGCGGCGATGTATCCTGCTTACTCCGGCGGGCGGTCTACCAAGCCCTTCGTGGTCACCGACCACTGCATCGGCTGCGGATTGTGCCAGGAAATCTGCCCCTGCGGCGCGATTCTGATTTCCGGCGGCAAGCCGGCATGGATTAAGCCGAAATGCGTACGCTGCCTGGGCTGTCTCCACCGCTGTCCCGCCCAGGCCATCCACTGGAAAAAACCGGAGGAAAACCGGGGCCGTTACTATAATCCACGGGTGGAGCCGTAAATTCTGCCCAGATTTTCTTGAAAACTGGGGTATACTATGGTTGAAAACCGAAGAAGGGAGACGAAAAAATGGCGCATATCACTCTGACAAAGGAAAATTTCGCCCAGGAGGTGCTTCGTTCCGAAAAACCGGTGCTGGTGGATTTCTGGGCCTCCTGGTGCGGCCCGTGCATGGCCCTGGCCCCTGTCGTCGATGAGGTCGCCGGGGAACAGACCGCCGTTACCGTGGGCAAGGTCAATGTGGACGACGAACCGGAGCTGGCCCGCCAGTACCGGATCATGAGCATCCCCACCTTGATGCTGTTCAAAAACGGCGAGCCGGTCCGCCGGGAGGTGGGAGGCAAGTCCAAGGGCGAGCTTCTGCAAATGATGGGCCTCGACCCCGCCCACGCCAGATAAACTTGGCCGGTTCCGCTGGTTGGCGGAACCGGCTGTCCTTTCGTGAAAGCGCACAATTTGAACCGCCTTTTTTTGGCGCTTCCCCCAGCATTTTATCCCGTGATTTTGGTTGCAATTTGAGGGAAGGCCTTGTATAATATAAATAACAATTTGATATGGTGATAGCTGCAACGTAGTGCCGTGCGCACGGGCTGAAACTATCACTCAGGTCATGCTTGAGTGTTTCAAACCATCCGGGTTTGGAACATTTTTTCTTTTGCGCGGAGAAATGAAAGGAGATTCGATATGTACATTCTGGCAAACGGTAAGCTGATTACCCGCGACAGCGCGCTTCCCTGGCTCCCGGACGGCGGCGTCGCCATCGACGGCGCGAAAATCGTTGATGTGGGCGCTACCGCCGGGCTGAAGGCGAAGTATCCCCAGGCGGAATTTGTGGACGCCAAGGGCGGCGTCATTATGCCCGGGCTGGTGAACGCACACACACACATTTACTCCGCCCTGGCCCGGGGGCTGAGCATCAACGGCTTCAATCCCACAAACTTTTATGAAGTCCTGGACGGCCAGTGGTGGTATATTGACCGCCATCTGACCCTGCAAGGCACAAAGGCCAGCGCGGACGCGCTGTATATGGACTGCATCAAGCAGGGCGTCACCACTATCTTTGACCACCATGCGTCTTTCGCGGAGATTCCAGGGTCCCTGTTCCAGATTGCGGACAGCGCGAAAGAATTTGGCATCCGTTCCTGTCTCTGCTACGAGGTCAGCGACCGGGACGGCCAGGAGAAGGCCAATCAGGCGGTGCAGGAGAACAAGGATTTTCTGGACTACTGCGAAAAGAACCCCAGCAGCATGCTGGCGGCGATGTTTGGGGGTCACGCGCTGTTTACCATCAGCGACAAGACCTTTGAGAAGATGGCCGCCGCCAACAATGGCCGCACGGGGTTCCATATCCATGTTTCTGAGGGAATGAACGATGTTTACGACAGCCTGCAAAACTATGGGCGCCGCCCGGTACAGCGGTTGCAGGATCATGGGATTTTAGGGCCAAAGACGATTCTGGGACACTGCATCCACGTCAACACCGCTGAAATGGAGGTAATCCAGGCTACCGGGACGATGTGTGTTAATAACCCCGAGAGCAATATGGGCAACGCGGTGGGGTGTTCCCCTGTGCTTCAGTTGATGGAACGGGGGATCATGGTCGGCCTGGGAACCGACGCGTACACGAACGATATGCTGGAGAGCTTGAAGGCGGCCCTGGCGATTCAGCGGCATAATGCCTGCATGCCCAACGTGGGCTGGGGCGAGGTTACCTCCATGCTGTTTAAGAACAATCCGCTGATTGGGGAGAAGTATTTTGGGGTAACGCTGGGGAAATTGGCCCCCGGCGCGGCGGCGGATGTAATCGTCATGGATTATAAGCCGTTTACGCCTTTCTCCGACGGGAACATTGACGGGCATATGCTTTTTGGCATGACGGGGCGGCAGTGCCAGACAACGGTCTGTAATGGCAGGATTTTGATGAAAGACCGGGAACTGGTTGGCATCGACGAGGAGGTTGTCAATGCCCGGATTCTGGAAGAAGCCAAAAAACTCTGGGGCAGCTTAAATCATTGCCAGTACTAATTTTCCGCCCTGCACGGCAGTTGTTTCTTCAAACCAGCCCTGGGGCCTACGCGGCCCCAGACCCCGCGCCTACTTTTGCCCCGCGGCAAAAGTAGGCAAAAACGCGCTTAAACCTGCGGTTTAAGAATCCCTCATTTTATTACGGGGGTTGTTTAGTTACGCTACGACCTTTGGTTGGTTTTGTCTACCTCCAGTGCCTTGGGCCGATGCCGGTGCCTGCTTCTGCGCACAGTTCTGTCGGGGGTACTGGTTGCCGCGTGAGACGCGGCACGGGGACTGGTGGGCGGCGGGCGCAGCGCCGGGAGAACCCAAAGCAAAAAAGGTAGGCACCCACAAAATGCCCGTGGGTAGACGCAGTATCCGGCGCAAAAAGTCCACGCAGTATCGGCAGAACACCAGCAGCGTACCAAAAGGCAAAACTAAACAAAGATTTCAGGAGGGATTCTTAAGGGGGGCCGGCCCCCCTTAAGTAAGTTTTTGCTACTTTTTCCTTACGGAAAAAGTAGGTCCCCGCCCCCCGGAGGGGGAAAGAAGAAAGAAGTTTGAATGAAAAAAGCGAAGGCCGCCCCGCAGGGGCGGCGGAAAGGAATCCGCTATGTCAGAACTTATGATCCCGATTCCCTTTAGACAGTTGATGAATTGGATGACCGCCGAGTATGAAAGAGAATCCTCTGTCTTCGGTGTATACAGCCCCTATGTGGCAGGGGAAAAATCCCTCCCTATCTTCGGCGGGGAAAAAATCGAAACGCCCTTTGGGCCAGCCGCGGGGCCAAACACCCAGCTTGCTCAGAATATTATCGCTTCCTATTTCGGCGGCGCGCGCTTCTTTGAACTGAAAACCGTTCAGAAAATGGACGGCGCGGAACTGTCCGCCTGTGTCAGCCGCCCCTGCATCCTGGCGGAGGACGAATGCTATAACTGCGAGTGGTCTACCGAGCTTTACGTCCCGCAGGCCTATGAGGAATATGTGAAGGCTTGGTTCGCCTGCAAGATATTGGCGAAGGTCTATGGGCTGGGCGACCCGGATGGATTTATCTTTAATATGTCCGTAGGGTACGATTTGGACGGCATTAAGGGCGGTAAGGTGGATAAATACCTTACCGAAATGATGGATGCCAGCAACACGCCAATCTTCCAGGAATGTGTGAAGGTCTTGAAGGAAATGTTCCCCGGTGAAGCCGCTTTCATTGACCGCATCCCAGGGCGGATTTCTGACAGCGTTACCGTATCTACCCTCCACGGCTGTCCGCCGGATGAAATCGAACGGATCGCGTCCTACCTGATCTCCGAAAAACACCTCCACACCTTCGTTAAATGCAATCCGACGATCCTTGGTTATGCCTCCGCCCGTTCTATTTTGGACGGTATGGGTTACGATTACATCGCTTTCGATGAACACCATTTCAAGGAAGACCTGCAATACGCCGACGCAATTCCTATGTTCCGCCGCTTACAGGCTTTGGCTGCGAAACATGGTTTGGAGTTCGGTTTGAAACTCAGCAACACCTTCCCCGTGGACGTGAAAAACGGTGAACTGCCCAGCGAGGAAATGTATATGGCGGGCAAAAGCTTGTTCCCCCTGACCATCGAAATGGCCCGCCGTATCAGTAAGGAATTTGACGGCCATCTGCGCTTGAGTTACTCCGGCGGCGCGGACGCGTTCAATATCGACAAGCTGTTCCAGTGCGGCATCTGGCCGGTTACTATGGCGACTACCGAATTGAAGCCCGGCGGATACCAGCGGTTCAAGCAAATCGGCGAAATCTTGGAAACCCTGCAATTCGAGCCGTTTACCGCTGTGGACGTGGAAAAGGTGGAAGCCTTGGCTTTGGCCGTCCGCAGCGACAAATACCACATCAAGGCCGTCAAGCCGCTGCCCAGGCGGAAATTGGTGGAAAAGGTTCCTCTGATCGACTGCTTTACCGCGCCCTGCAAGGGCGGCTGTCCCATTGGCCAGGATATCCCCGAGTACATCGAGCTTTGCCGCCAGGGAAAATATGCCAAGGCCCTGGAAGTGATTCTGGAGAAGAACCCCCTGCCCTTCATCACCGGCACAATCTGCGCCCACCACTGCATGGATAAATGCACCCGGAACTTCTACGACCGTTCCGTCCAAATCCGCGCCGCCAAGCTGATGGCGGCGGAGCGGGGATATGACAAGGTGCTGGCTTCCCTGGCCATCCCCGCGCCGGTTCAGGACGGCAGGAAGGCCGCTATCATCGGCGGCGGGCCTACCGGTATGGCGGCGGCGTATTTCTGCGCCCGGGCCGGGATTCCCACCACCCTCTTTGAGAAGGAAGCCGCCCTGGGCGGCGTTGTGCGGCATGTGATCCCCTCTTTCCGGATCAGCGGGGACGCTATTGAGAAGGATGCGGCCCTTGTGTATAAAATGGGCGTGGACGTGCGGCTGAATACGCCCGCGCCCTCTGTGGAGGAACTGAAAAAGCAGGGTTACACCCACATCCTTTTCGCCGTGGGCGCGTGGAAAGCCGGACGGCTGGATGTGTCCGGCAACGTGAAGCCCGTTATCGCCTGGATGCGGGACGTGAAGGCCGGGAAGTTGGAACGGCTGGGGCATGTGGCCGTTGTGGGCGGCGGCAACACCGCTATGGACGCGGCCCGTCTGGCCCTCCGGGCCGGGGCGGAGAGCAGTACGCTGGTTTACCGCCGCACCAAGAAGTATATGCCTGCCGATGCGGAGGAGCTGGAACTTGCCATCGCCAGCGGCGTGAAATTCCTGGAACTGGCGTCCCCCGTGGAACAGAAGGACGGCAAGCTGGTGTGCAAAAAGATGGTCCTTGGCGAACCGGATGCTTCCGGACGGCGCTCCCCCGTGGAGACGGAAGAAACGGTGGAAATCCCCTGCGATACCGTCATCTCCGCCGTGGGCGAAATGGTGGACGCCGAAGGGCTGGCGGCTTACGGCATAGAGGTTGGCGGAAAGAGCCGTCCGGCTTTCCACACCAATCTTGAAAATGTTTACGCCGCCGGCGATGTCCTGCGGGGGCCTGCTACGGTGGTGGAGGGTATTGCCGACGCGGCGGCTTTCGCGGAAGCGGTGGTTGGCGGGAAGCACACCTATAAGCTACCCTGCCGCGCCCACGCCAGCCGGGAGGACGCCATTGCCCGGAAAGGCATCCTCTGCGAGTCCGCCAAGCGGGAGGGGGAACGCTGCTTAAGCTGCAACGTGGTCTGCCAGACCTGTGCCGATGTTTGCCCCAACAGGGCTAATGTGGTGGTGAAGCTGCCTGACGGCAGGGCGCAGATCCTCCATGTGGACCGGATGTGCAACGAGTGCGGCAACTGCCTGGTGTTCTGCCCCTACGACAGTGCGCCGTACAAGGATAAGTTCACCCTGTTCCATGACCAGGCGGGCTTTGACGGGAGTACGGAAAACCAGGGCTTCCTGCCGCTGGGCGGCAGCAAGGTGCTGGTGCGGTTCGGCGGGAAGGTGGAGGAAATCGACCTGGATGAAACCAACGCGCTGCCTGCGGAAATTGAAATTTTGATTTATACGGTTCTGACGCGGTATCAGTATTTGATTGGATGATGGTGCAAAAAGGCCCCGGGATGGCGGACAACCAGCCGCTATCCCGGGGCCTTTATCTGTAACGCATAAAACCGGCATCAGCACTGCCGGACGGCTATTTGTTTCGCGTCGGCGCGGCGCAGGGCGATGACTGCTCCGCACACGGCATAGGCGACGGGGTCGCCCCAAGGGCTTTCCTGGACTGCCTCTACAAATCCGCCGGGGACAAAGCCCAGTTCCAGCAGTCTCCTCCGCTGGCTATCCGGCGCAGAGACCGCCGCGACAGCGGCCTTGCGGCCTACGGACAAGCGGTCCAGCGTAGTCAAATCCTCCATCCGAGGAACCTCCTTACCTGCGGCGCGGCTGCCGCGCCGCCCAGTATGCTACAACCCAGTCTATGCCCCGCCGGGGATGGTCGTGCGCAGGTATGTCAGAATGCCGCCGGCGATTCCCTGGGCTAATTTGGCCTGATACTCTGGCTGGACCAGCAGCGCCAGCTCGGACGCAGTAGACATGAACCCGCATTCCACCAACGCGGCAGGCATCAGGGATGTCCGCAGCACGGCTAAGTTCGGCCGCTCCTCCATCCCGAAATCCGGCGCGCCGGTAGCGGAGCGCATGGTGCTGTGCAGGATTTGGGCCAGCCGCCACCCCTCGGTACCCTCGCTGTAGGCGCAGGTGTAGATTCCCAATGCGTCATCATGGTCGGTATTGGCGTTGCAGTGGACGCTGACGAACAGCGCAGCATCCAAATTATTCGCAAAATCGGTCCGTGCGTAGAGGTCCACGTCGCTGTCATCAGTCCGCGTCATCAGCACGGTAACGCCCGCTTCTTCCAGCAGCGCAGCCGCCTGGGAAGCAATAGACAGGTTAAGGTCTTTTTCCTTGATTCCGCCGTACTCTGCGCCGTCAAAGCTCCCCCCATGCCCCGGGTCCAGCACCACCAGCGCGGAGCCGTCATATTCCGGTTCCACCACCACCGGGTCCGGCGAAGTGATGTAGACGGTCCTGGTATCCGGGTCCCAGGCTACCTCGCAGCCCATTGCTTCCGCCAAATCCCGCAGCGGCACCATGGTGATTCCATCGGTTATGTAGGCGGAGGACGCGTTCATCGGAACGCCGTCTACGACAATGCCAACCGCGTTCCGGTTTGCGCCGGAGGCGGTCAATGCCAGAACCAGCATCATGCCAAAGGTAAACAGCAGCGTGTAAAAGCGTTTCATACAACAAGTTCCTTTCCTGGTAAATAGGTTCGACAAGATTCGACGAATGATATCCTATTGTACCCGACAACGGCCCCTGTGCGCAAGAGGCAAGTTGTGGTAGAAACCGTCAGAAAATCCTGCCTCTGCCTTGTAAACTGCCGTCAACTGTGATATACTCCCCCTGACAGGCAAAGGAGGGCGTACAAATGGAGCCGATTTATTACACAGTCAACACAATCAACGGCGACTACGCTTATATGACCAGCGACAGCGGCGTAGAGAACCAGGTGGCGATGTTCCTGCTTCCAGACGGTACGGATGTGGGCAGCAGGCTGCTGTGGGAAAACTTCGAATGGAGCTTGGCATGAAGCGTCCCATGACACCTGATTTTGACCCCACGTTATTCCGCAGCGATTTGATGAACGGCAAGCTCCGCGCCGCCATGGACTACCTATCCCAATTCCCCGCCCAATCGGAGCGGTACGCCCGCTACGCCGCCCGCTTCCAAGAGGGCCGCTGTGAAGCCCTCACTGAGGACCCGCGGTGCAGCGCCATTCTGCTGGCCTACCAGGCCTATTACCGGGATGCGTTTTATCTGGAGCAGTCTCCGGAGGATGCCGCCCAACGTCTCGCCGCCCGTCTCGCGGAAGCCCTGGACGCAGATCCCAAAGCCGGTATATCTGGGCTAGAAGACCTGGCCGCGGAAGCTTTCCAATCGAAGGGATTTCACTTTCTAGGCGGCAGGACCAGCGGCTATTACGGCCCCTACATCTGGCGGTACGAGGAGCGGAAGCACTACACGGTCCAGCTCCCCCATGGGATGCAGGACTACACAGTAAAGCTGCTGGATGGTTTTCTCATGCGAAGCTGGCTGGACTATTTATCTTTCGGCGAAACGGGTACCGGCGGCTGGTCCAACGGGGACGGGCTGATCCACTGTGTCCGTTCGGCCTATGACCTAGAATCGGAAGCCTTTCAGGTCTCCCTCTTAAAGCACGAAGCCCAACACGCATACGACCTGGAGCGGTACAAGGGCATTACCAACCCGGAGCTGGAGTACCGCGCCAAGCTGGTAGAGCTGATCTATTCCCGGGAACGCAACCTGCTGGCCCGTTTTGCCGCCGAATTGGATCCCTCCCCCACCGCCAGCGGCCATGGCGCAGCGGCCTGCCGCATTACGGAGGGGGCGGAGAGGCTGCTAAACGTCCCCCGCCAAAAATTCCCATCCCTGCCCATCGAAGCCATCCAAACCGCCGCCCGGACGCTGTTTGCGGACAGCACCCAGGAAGCCCTGGAAAAATACGCTTAAAGTACGACGCCCCAAAAAGGAAGGAACAGGCTATGCTAGAGCAAATCATTCCCATTGTCCGCGAAGCGGGCGGAATCGTCTTGTCCGCCAAGGACATCTGGTCCCACACCCACGAAAAGACCTCCGCCGCCGATTTGGTCACGGAATACGACCTGGCGGTGGAGAACTTCTTAAAGGAGAAGCTCCCCCCCCTGGTTCCCGGCGCCATATTCTTCGGCGAGGAGGAAAAGGAGAACGCCAGCCCTCTGGAAGGCTGGGCCTTCATCGTAGACCCCATCGACGGCACCACCAACTTCGTGCGGGGCCTGAAGCAAAGCGCCATATCCGTGGCTTTGGCCCACGACGGCGTCGTAGAATACGGCGTGGTCTACGACCCCTACAAGGACGAAATGTTCTCCGCCCGCCTGGGCGGCGGCGCGTTCCTCAACGGCCTGCCCATCCACGTCAGCGTCAGGCCCCTGTCCGAGGGCATTTTCGGCATGGGTACGGCGCTCTATGACCGCCACTTATTCGGACCCACCCTCCGGATGACGGAACAGCTATTCCGCCGGAGCTGTGATTTCCGGCGGCTGGGTGCGGCGGCGCTGGACTTATGCGATGTAGCCTGCGGCCGCCTGGACCTGTTTTTCGAATACAGCCTCTCCCCCTGGGACCACGCGGCGGGCGGCTTGATCCTTACGGAAGCCGGCGGCGTGATTTCCACCCTGGAGGGCCAGCCTATGCGCTACACCCAGCGTTGCAGCGTATGGGCCAGCAACCAGGTCAATAAGGACATTATCAAGGAGCTGGAGGTATAAGCCCATGCTTTATATCCTAGCTATCATTCTGTGCATCGCGGCGGACCAGGCGGTAAAATGGTACGTCACCGCCAACCTGGCTTTATACGAGCAAGCCCCCCTCCTGCCGGGCATCGTGGAATTGTACCACATCCAAAATACCGGCGGCGGGTTTTCGATTCTGGCGGGCCATACCTGGGTTTTGACGGTCTTAACGGCCATCCTCATGGCGGGCATCGCCGCCGCGCTGGTGAAAAAGTGGTTCCATCATCCCCTGGCCATGTGGATGCTGACGCTGATTTTAGGAGGCGGCCTGGGCAATCTGATTGACCGCGTCCGTTTGGGCTATGTAGTAGACATGTTCAATTTCCAATTCATCCGGTACCCAGTCTTTAACGTAGCGGACATCTTTGTGGTATGCGGCACCATTGGCTTCGCGGCATATTACATCCTTATCCACGATAAGATAGCGGAAAAGAAGGAGGAGGACGCCCATGAATCCAGCGGCGATTCTGGCGGCTCCTGAGGACGCGGGGAAGCGTCTGGACAGTTTTTTGGCGGCGTCCCTGCCGGAGCTGACCCGTTCCGCCGCCGCGCGGTTAATAGAGGCGGGCCAGGTGACAGTGGACGGTAAAGCGGTCTCCAAAAGCTGCAAGCTGGCCGGAACCGAAACCATCGCCGTAGCCCTCCCGTCCCCCGCGCCGGTCGAGGCCCGGCCCCAGGATATCCCCTTGGACATCGTCTACGAAGACGAAGACGTCATCGTGGTGGACAAACCCGCCGGCCTGGTGGTCCACCCGGCCCCCGGCCATCCGGACGGCACCTTGGTCAACGCGCTTCTCTACCACTGCGGCAGCAGTCTCAGCGGCATCGGCAGCGCATTGCGCCCGGGCATAGTCCACCGCATTGACCGCGACACCAGCGGCCTTATTATCGCGGCCAAGAATGACACCGCCCACCAGTCCCTCTCCGCCCAACTCCAAGACCACACCCTGGCCCGCACCTACGAAGCCATTGTGACCGGAAACCTCCGGGAGGACAGTGGAACCATCGACGCCCCCATCGCCCGCCATCACACTGACCGGAAGAAAATGGCGGTCACGCCCCACGGCGGCAAGCGCGCGGTCACCCACTGGGAGGTCCTGGCCCGTTTTCCGGGCTATACCCACGTCCGCTGCCGTTTGGAGACAGGCCGCACCCATCAAATCCGCGTCCATATGGCCAGCACAGGCCATCCCATCTACGGCGACACAGTCTACGGTAGCCCAAAGCCTGTCCCGGGCCTGACGGGCCAATGCCTTCACGCCGTAGCCCTCCGGTTCCTCCATCCCCGCACAGGCGAACCGGTAGAGGTTCACTGCCCGCTGAACGCGGAGTTCACCCACGTTTTGGAAAAACTGCAAAACCTTTCCCGTTAACGGAAAAGGGACGCCGCCGGAACTCCGGCGGCGTTTTTGCGTGCCAAAAAAGATGCTTTGCCTCTTTGTCCTGCGAAGGGCTTTTTGCCTTGAGACGGAAACCGCTGCTGGTATTTGCCCGGTGACGGCGCTGCCCTCTTAATTTAGGGATCGCGTCAGTCCTCTTGGCGCTTCTTTTTCTGATAATACTGCGCTTGGGCATCCCAAAGGGTTTGATACTTCCCGCCGGCTTCCGCCACCAGGCTGTCGTGGGTTCCCTGCTGAACCATCCTGCCGTTGTCAAAAACAGCGATTTCGTCACAAAACCGGCAGGAAGATAACCGATGGCTGATATAGATGGCAGTCTTATCCTCCACGATATCGTTAAATTTCGTATAAACCTCCATCTCCGCTTCCGGATCCAGCGCCGCCGTAGGCTCATCCAGGACGATAAACGGCGCGTTCTGGTACAGCACCCGTGCCAAAGCGATTTTCTGGGCTTCCCCGCCGGAGATTTCCACCCCACTGTCCTCAAAATCCCGGTACAAGCAGGTGTCCAGCCCCTTCGGCAGGCTTGCCAGTCTCTCTCCGAACCCGGCCCGCTCCAGGCATTGCTTTGCCCGCGCCCGGTCGTAATCCACGGCGGCGGCAACGTTTTGCCCCAATGGCTGGGCCAGCAGCCGGAAGTCCTGGAACACCACGGAGAACAGGTCCAAATAGTTATCATACCGGTACTTTTGGATATTGATACCATTGAGAAGGATTTCTCCCTCGGTGGGGTCGTACAGCCGGCACAGCAGCTTAATGAAGGTAGTCTTCCCTGAGCCGTTCTCTCCTACCACGGCCAGCCGTTCTCCCACCTGGAACTTCATATTCAGGTGCCGGACAGCCCAGGTTTCCGCGCCTGGGTACCGAAAGGACACGTCCCGGAACTCAATCTCATATTTCCTGTCAGACCGTTTTTCGGTAGTGAGGCTGCCCTGGTACATATGATTCGGGGTGTCCAGCAGCTTATAGGTAGTCCGCAGGAACACCGCGTTTGTCCGCAGCTCGGCAACTGCGGCGATCATATCCGCGATCCCCTCCGCCAGCCCGGCCAGTGCGCCTACATACTGGGTAATCGCGCCCACGCCGAACGCGCCGCCCAGGGCCTTCAGCGCCACGAACAGGTAGATCACCCCGGTAAAGCACTGGAGCAGAAACCGCTTGTACAGCGCGTACCTGGCCATAGGACCCTGGATTTTGGCATAGGCGCTATCTTTCCCCATACTGTCAACCTCTGGGTCTGTCGCAATTTTGGAGCGGATAAATTCATCCTGTGCATAAATGCGCGCGTCCGTCCCCCGGTGGCGTTCGCCGAAGATGTAAAAGAAAAAGCTATACGTGCGGTTAGTCTGCGCCCCGCTTAAGCTTGTCCAGACCGCCACCTGCCGGCCGTCCAGAAAAGTATACATAATCAGGGCTGCAACCAACAGAACGAACATCCCCAGGGTACACCCCGGATGATTCAGCCAGGCCAGCTCACCGCCCTGCCTCACCGGAAGGACAAACAGGCTCACCGACAGCGCGATGGCCCCCAGGGTTTGGAAAAACGCCGTCAGAAATTCCTCCATGAAATAATACATCCAGCGCAGCCCCCAGCCATTCCACCGGCCTGACATCTCGATCTCGTTGAGCATCGCCTGCGTCTCTGGCTTTTCCACATCGCAGAAATCCATATCCAGCAGCTTCCGGATTTGTATTTCCTCAACCCCGCAGTAGGTTACATCGTCATTAATCCGGCTCTCCCAACGTTTCGCCAGGGCTTGCAGCAGCCCCATCCCCGCCGTTCCCAGCAGCAGCGCCGCCAGCCATTGCCACAGCCTCGCAGGGTCCCGGCTCCCCGCCAGCTCGTCCACCAGCCGGGCCGTGATATACAGCGGCACGTAGGGAGTCAAGGCCGTGACCAGCTTCAGCAGGGTCAGCGAGATCACCATGCGCGGCTCATATTCCCACCAGATCTGGAAGCCGCGTTTGGTATGGATAAAGGCTTCCTGGATAGAAATGCGGTCTTTTTTGTTTTTACTGGACATCTTCCACCGCTCCTTCCTGATAATATTTGCTCTGGATATGGAACAGGTACGCATACTGTCCGCCCAGGGCCAGCAGGCTCTCATGGGTCCCCTCCTCGGCGATGCCGCCGCCGTCCAGCAGCAGCACCCGGTCGCAGAAGCGTGTGGACGCCAGCCGGTGGCTGATATACACGCTGGTGCGCTGCCCGGTCAGGCTGTTATATTTCTGGTACATATCCCGCTCCGCCAGAGGGTCCAGCGCGGCGGTTGGCTCGTCCAGCATCACCAGCGGCGCGTTTTTATACAACGCCCTCGCCAGCATCAGCCGCTGCATCTGCCCGCCGGAGAGGTCCTGGGCGTCCAGATAGACGTTCCGGTCCAGCATGGTGTCCTCCCCCTTCGGCATAGACCGCACCTTCTCCGCCATCCCGGCCTTTTCCAAGCAGTCCCAAACCTTCGGCATATCAATTTTTCCGGTATTTTTATCCACTTGGGCCACATTTTCGGCCACGGTTCCGGCCATAACGGAAAAGCTTTGGAACACGGCGGCGAAGTGCTTGTAGTAATCCCTGCGGTTAAACTGCCGGATGTCCTCCCCGTCCAGGAGCACCTGCCCCTCTGTAGGGTCGTAAAGGCCGCACAGCAGCTTGATGAGGGTGGTTTTTCCCGCGCCGTTGCGTCCCACAATGGCCAGCTTTTCCCCGGGACGGATGGTGAGATTAACATGGGAGAGGGTATCGTGGTCCGCGCCGGGGTACCGGAAGCTTACATCCCGCAGCGCCAACTGGTATAGGTGATCCGGCTTCACAGGCAAGGGCTTGCCGTCATCAAACCGGAAGATTTCCGGTTCCGCCATAAATTCCCGGAAAGCGGCGATTTCCAAGCTCTGCTTATGCAGCTCCGCGAACCCGGAAAACAGGCCGGCCACCCACTGGGTAAATCCGCTGACGGCGGTAAAATACAGTACGAATTCTGCCGCTGACAGCTCCCCGTGGACCGCCAGCCAGACGAGCCAGCCGTAGGCCGCCCCGTTGCGCAGCAGCGCCAGCAGTACATTGAGCATGTCCTCCCGGAGGGCCACGGCGGTCAGGCGGCGCAGGTAATCCTGAAGCTCCGCCCGGTACTGCCCGTACAGGGACTTCAGCCATGGGGCCAGGCCGAAAATGCGGATGTCCTTGGCCAGGGTAATATCCTTGCTCCGGTCGATCACGTATCGCAGCTTGTGATAAATGCCCCCTTTTTCCTCCTTATGTGCATGCTGCCAGTTACGGAACCGGTTCCCCATAAAATACCCCGCCGCCGTCAGCGCGGCGGACAGCAGGGCTACCCCGATCCCTACATTTGCCAGCAGCGCCAGATAGATGGCAAAGCAAATCAGATTTGCCGCCACCGCCTGCATCGTCTCATAGATTTGCTGTCCCGCACTCCAACTGCTGTTGGTGCATTCCTGCGCTTTTTCATGCCGCTTGATGTACGCCGGGTCCTCCGTATGGGGGTAGGAGGTTCGCGCGAAGGCCAGGTGGATATCCGATGCGATGGTGCCTCGGATATGCCCACCTCTGGCGGGAAACTCCGCCTGGAAGTAAGACTTGACCGCGCGGACTACCGCTATGGCCAGGGCAAAGAGTACAATCATCCCTGCCAGTTCCCCCGGCCTGACGCCCCGCCCAACGCTTTCCAGCACAGCGGGCACCACAAACAGTTCCAGCAGGCTGCTCCCCACGGTACAGAAGATGAGCGCGGCGCCTCCAAGGACGATATTCCGGTTCAGCCGCCAAGCCCGGGCGATCATAAACCCGCAGTTTTGCGCCATATTGAAAGATTTTTGCTTGCCAAGTTTCATTTTTTTCACCTCGCGCCGAGCATAGCACAAAAGGCCCCGCCTGTGTGAATCCGGGGACGAATTGCTGCTTTTGGGGGACGAATTGTCAGATCTTCCCCTGGGGCAGGAGGATTTCCGTTGTAAACGCCCCTTCCTCGCTGGCCCGCGTCAGGAATCCACCTAGCCGGTTAATGATGGCGTCAATCCGCACCAAGCCGAACCCGTGGCCCTCTCCCTTCGCGGAGCGGAACAGGGTTCCCCATTTTTCCTGTTTCCCCCCGGCGGTAAAATTGGTAAAGGAGATATAAAGCTGGGTTCCCTTCATATCAATATAGACGCGGATAAGCCGGCTTTCTTCCGGTAGCGCGAGACTGGCTTCGATTGCATTATCGAACAAATTCCCTAGAATGACGCATAAATCCAGCTCCGATATTTGCAGCGCCACGGGAATGCTGGCATCGGCCTGCACGGCGATGCGCTTAGACCGCGCCAAGGAAATCTTACTGTTCAGGATCGCGTCCGCCATAGCGTTCCCTGTTTTGACCACAGTCTCCATCGTTGTTAAATCAGTTTCCAGCATATCGAGGTACGCAACAACGGCGTTCCAGTCCCCTTCGGCGGCATGGGCCTTCATGGCCTGGATATGGCTGCGGTAATCGTGCCGCCAGCCGCGCATCTGGCGGTACATGTTTTCCACCTCGGCATAGTGAATTTCGATCAGCTCCCGCTGGTAGGCGGCGATGCGCTTGTCGATCATCTTGTCAAAGAGCGCCATGGGACACCTCCTCAAATCTGGGAAATAATGGCGCGGTTGAGTTTTTCGTACTGCCCCCGGGGCAGGGGAAGCC
Organism: uncultured Clostridia bacterium; assembly: GCA_947649615.1. Classification (GTDB taxonomy): domain Bacteria; phylum Bacillota; class Clostridia; order Oscillospirales; family Oscillospiraceae; genus Pelethomonas. Next base: position 31,544 of record CANSSG010000001.1, read on the forward strand.
GCTCGCCGGAGGTTAGCTCGACCTCCTGTTTGGCAGCGCGGCGGATATAGGTCAGATTCACAATGCAGGAACGCCCCAGCCGGTAGAACCGGCGGTCCAGGGATGCTTCCAGCTCCGCCAGGGGGCGTTTCACGGTGTAGTCCCCTTTGGCGTGGACGGTGACGTAATTCTGCCGCACGTCCAGGTAGCGGATTTCCGGCAGGGGGACGCGGAGCGTCTCCCCAGGCAGCTCCAGGGTCAGGAACGGCTCGTTCCGCGCCAGGCGGCTGACGGCCCGGGAGAGGACCTCGAAGAATTTTTCCGGTTTTACGGGCTTCATAAGGTAGTGGAGGGCGGAAACCTCATAGCCCTGGGCGATGTAGTCGGCATAACCGGTGACGAAAATAATCTGCACGGCGTCGTTGTCCCTGCGGATGGTTTTCGCCAATTCCACGCCGTCCATGCCGGCCATTTCGATGTCCAGCAGGAGTACGTCGAAGTCCTTTTTTTCCTGATAGCGGAACAGGAAGGCTTCCGCTGAGGGGAAGGATTCCAATTCGATTTCCGCATTGGCGATGCCGCCCCATTGGGCGGCTAACCGGGCGATCAGGCGGCTGTCCTCCGCGCGGTCGTCGCAGATGGCAAATTGATATTTCATAGCGGCTCCTTAACCGTTTTTTCTCAGTTTACCATATGGATTGGCAAAAATCCAGGGGGCGGCGGTTTTGGGGGCGGGCGGGAGGCAAATGATGAACAGTATGTAAAATGTGGAAATCCCCCTTGACATGTGACAACCTGTCATGTAATATAATCGCCAGCCAAACTGAAACAGGAGAAACCAGCCATGCCAACTGCCACATTCTTTAACCTTCCCCCGCCAAAGCGGGAAAAGCTGCTGAATGCCGCCGCCATGGAGTTCGCCCGCAAGCCCCACAGCGAAGTCTCCATCAACAGGATCATTCAATCCGCAGAAATCCCCCGCGGCAGCTTTTATCAATACTTCACCGATAAAACAGACCTGTTCCTGTATATCCTACACAGTTATGACAAACAGTTGGAAGCAACCATTTTAAAAAGCCTGGCCCAATGCGGGGGCAGGCCGCTGGAATTGCCGCTGACCTTGTTCGATCTGATTTTTGCCGACATTGTAAAATACCGGGATGATTTTTCTATTTTCCTTAACATCCTGCGGCAAAACGCAGGCATGGATGTAGGCCAATTGCTTAACCTGCCGGACATCATCCGGCTGACCATAGAGCGCACGGATTGGAGCGGCCTGATCCTGGCAGAGCAGGACGGCCGCCTGGCCCTTTTGGACCTGCTGCTCTCCTCTGTAGGACATTCCCTGATGGCCGCCGTATGCGGCAAGCTGTCCCCAGAAGAAAGCCGCCGCCGCTTGGCGCTCAAAACCGCCATCATCCGCCGGGGGGCGGAAAACAAGGAGGAACTATGCTGAAACTAGACAACATCGTCAAGGTCTACGAGACCGCCGGAGAAAATGTCACCGCCCTGCGGGGCGTAAGCCTGAGCTTCCGTGAAAATGAATTTGTCGCGATCCTGGGCCATTCCGGCTGCGGAAAGACCACGCTTCTGAACATCGTTGGCGGGCTGGATCAATATACCAGCGGCGATTTAATCATCAACGGCCGTTCGACCAAGGAATTTAAGGATATCGACTGGGACGCTTACCGCAACCATTCTATCGGATTTGTCTTCCAGAGCTACAATTTGATTCCCCACCAAAGCGTCCTGGCCAACGTAGAATTGGCCCTGACACTTTCCGGCGTTGGCAAAGCGGAACGCCGCCGCCGCGCGTCCGTGGCGCTGGAAAAGGTAGGCCTGGGGGATCAGATGAAAAAACGGCCCAACCAGCTCTCCGGCGGCCAAATGCAGCGGGTAGCCATAGCCCGCGCCCTGGTAAACGACCCGGATATCCTCCTGGCGGACGAACCCACCGGCGCGCTGGACAGCGAGACCAGCGTCCAGGTCATGGACTTGCTGGCGGAGATCGCCCAGGAAAAGCTGGTCATCATGGTCACCCACAACCCGGATCTGGCGGATAAATACGCCACCCGCACCATCCGTCTCTTAGACGGCCAGGTAGTAGACGACACCGCCCCCTTCGACAGCCAGCCTGAAAAACCCGCCCAGGATACAAAACGTCAGAAAAAGCCCTCCATGAGCTTCCCCACAGCCTTTTCCCTGTCCATGAACAACCTGATGACCAAGAAAGGCCGGACGCTGCTGACCAGCTTTGCCGGTTCCATCGGCATCATCGGCATTGCCCTGATTTTATCCCTGTCAACGGGCATTAACAGCTACATCAACCAGGTCCAGGAGGAAACCCTCTCCAGCTACCCCATTACTATTTTGGCGGAGAGCACGGACATGTCGGACTTGATGGTCTCCCTTATGGGCGCCCACCGGGGCGGAGGGGAGGACGGCCATGACCGGGATAAGGTATACTCCTCTACGGTCATGTACGATATGCTCAACTCCATGATCGATGCGGAAGTTCAGACAAATAACCTGGAAGCATTCAAGACCTACCTGGATCAAGGCGGCGGCGGGATTACAGATATGGCCACCGTCCAATACGGCTATGATTTCAACTTTGACATCTACACCCAGGACGAGGACGGCGCCATTGTCAAAAGCGACGTCATCACGCTGATGCAGGAGGCCATGACGGCGATGTACGGCGGGGACTACACCTCCTATTTCTCCGCCATGGGCGGGATGTACGACCGGATGGATGTCTGGGAGGAGCTTCTGCCTGGAAACAGCGGCGAAGCCGTTGGCGAGCAGGTCAAGAGCCAATATGACCTGCTTTACGGCAAATGGCCGGAAAGCTATGATGAAGTGATTTTGTTCGTAGACCGGAATAATGAAATTTCCGACCTGATGCTCTACGCCCTGGGCCTGATGTCCTCGGAACACATGACGGAGAGCATGACCTCCGCCATGAACGGCGAGAGCGTGGAGATGGAGGAGCGGAGCTGGACGTATGAGGAGCTGTGCGGGATGGATTTCAAGCTTCTCCTGCCCGCCGAGAAATACCAGTACGAAGCGTCCACCGGCGCCTATGTAGACATGTCCGCCACAGAAACGGGAATGGACTTCCTATACAACAGCGAGGACACCGGCACGAAGCTGAAGGTGGTGGGCATCGCCCGTCCCAGCGAGGACTCCACCGCCGGGATGGTAACGGGGGCGATTGGCTATACCAGCGCCCTGACCACCTACGCCATAGAGACGACAGAAGCCATGGACATCGTCAAGGAGCAGATGGCGGACAAGGAGACGGACGTGATCAGCGCCCTCCCCTTCCCCAGCGAGGACGATGTGGAGCCTGCGGACTGGGAAAAGGAACGGGATATTAAGGAATACCTGACGGGCCTGACGGCCGTGGAGAAGGCCGGGCCGTATCTGGACGTTATGAACCAGCCCAGCGAGGAGTATGTAGATGGCGTGGTAAGCCAGCAGATGGAGGGGATAACCCGGGAAGCCATCGAGGATGCCATCACCCAACAGTATGCCGGTGAAATGGGCGTGGACCAGGAGACGGTTTCCGGCTATATCGCGGATATGGATGATGAGACCCTGTTCGCCCGCTTTGAGGAAGCCATTGCCGGACAGGTCCGGGAGCAGTACGCCCAGGGCGTCCAGGCCCAGATGGGAGCCATGAGCCAGGATCAGCTTGCCGCCCAATTGGACGCGGCGATTGCCTGGACAGAAGCTTCCGCCATTGCGGGGCCGCTGCTGGATACGGAACAGTTTGTCTATCTCTACGACAACTACATGCCCCCGACAAAGTCCGATTCCACCTATGAGGACAATATGGATCTGCTGGGCTATGTGGATCTGGCAAGCCCCGCTTCCATCAATATCTATGCGTCCACTTTCGCAGACAAGGATATTATCGCAGGGAAGATTTCCGACTATAACGCCACCGTGACGGACAGCGAAGACGAAATCTCCTACACGGACTACGTGGCGCTGCTTATGAGCTCGGTAACGGACATCATCAGCGGCATAAGCTACCTGCTGATTGCCTTTGTGTCCATCTCCCTGGTGGTGTCGTCTATTATGATCGGCATTATCACGTATATTTCCGTCCTGGAACGGACGAAGGAAATCGGCATCCTCCGCGCCGTAGGCGCGTCCAAGCGGGATGTAAGCCGCGTATTCAATGCGGAGACGCTGATTGTGGGCCTGGGCGCAGGCCTGATCGGCATAGGGGTAACGCTGCTGTTGATCCTCCCCATCAACGCCATCCTGCTGCACTTCACCGGCATCACCGGTTTGAAAGCGGCCCTGCCCATCCAAGGCGCGGTTATCCTGGTAGTCATCAGCGCCCTGCTGACCATCATCGCGGGCTTGATCCCCTCCCGTGTTGCCGCCAAGAAGGATCCGGTGGTGGCCCTGCGCACGGAGTAGCTGGCTAAACAGAATAAGGAGAAGCACGGGCGTTAGCTTGTGCTTCTCCTTATTGGAATCAAAAAAGAAAACGCCCTCAGCTAAAAGCTGAGGGCGTTGCGTTCATTGCATTACTCCGTCACGTAGGGCAGCAGCGCAATCTGGCGGGCGCGCTTGATGGCCTCCGTGAGCTGGCGCTGATGCATCGCGCAGGTGCCGGTGGTTCTGCGGGGCAGAATCTTGGAACGCTCGGAAATGAACCGGCGCAGCTTAGCGGCATCCTTGTAATCGATATACTCGCACTTATCCACGCAGAACTGGCAGACTTTTCTCCGCTTGCGGGGAGCGCCGGGGCGGGTGGGCCGGTTTTCACGATCCATAGGCATAGTCATTTACCTCCTGTCAGAGTACCGCGCCAACAGGACGCGGCCGAAAATTCAGGTTCATCTGGCTTCCGCCGGATGGAAGTTTCAAAACGAGAGCGTACGGCCTGCTCAGAAGGGCAGGTCGCCATCCTGGTCGTCAATCTCCGCAAAGCCGGAAGGCTCGGGAGCGGGGGCGCCATAGCCGCCGCCGTATCCCCCGCCATAAGAGGGGGCCTGGGAAGCGGAGACGCCGTAAGGCGGGGGGCCGCCGTAGCCGTCGCCGGCACTATCCCGTTTGCTGTCGCCGAAGTAGACGTTATCGGCCACGACCTCGGCGCTGCGGCGGTTGTTGCCGTCCCGGTCTTTCCAATCCCGGATTTGCAGGCGGCCCTCAGCAATGGCCCTACGGCCCTTTGCGAAATATTTGCAGACGAACTCAGCCGTCTGCCGCCAGGCCACCACATCAATAAAATCGGTGCTTTTCTCACCGGAGTCCCGGTTTTTGAAGTCCCGGTCCACGGCCAGGGTGAAGCTGGTAACGGATACGCCGGACTGGGTAGTCCGCAACTCCGGGTCCCGTACCAGGCGGCCCATTACGATAATGCGGTTTAACATGTGGAATCCCCCTTACTCGCCCTTGCAGACGATCATGGAGCGCAGGATGCCGTCGGTAATGCCGAGCACACGGTCCAGCTCCTTCGGGAAATCAGGGTCGCTGGTGAAGCTCATCAGCACGTAGTAGCCCTCGGTCTTGTAGTCGATGGCGTAGGCCAGACGGCGCTTGCCCCACTCCTCCACCTCGACGGCAGAACTGTGCTTTTCTGCCAGCGCCTTGAACTTCTCGACGGTGGCGGCAACAGCTTCCTCGCCCTGGGCGGGGTCGATGATGTAAACGACCTCGTAGTTGCCATTGATTTTTGCCATGGTTGCACCTCCTTTTGGACGAATGGCCCCCATTCACAGATGGGAGCAAGGATATAAGCCCGCAAACTGCAAGCTTATTTATTATATAGGATGCTGAAAAAAAGTCAAGCGGTTTTCACACTTTTTTCCATATTATTTTTTTAAAAATCCTGTGCTTAGGAAAAATGTCGAATATTACATCTATGTAACATTGCATTTTTGCTCTTTACAGAAGGGGAAAAAGCGAGTATACTAGGAGAGAAAAACTTGAAGGAAGGTGGTGCAGGCGTGGACGACTACACCCGGAAATTTGATTTCGTCATCGACCAGGACGCGGAGATTCACCGGATTATGCTGACCGTATATCAAGCGCTGGAGGAGAAGGGTTATAATCCCATCAACCAGATCGTAGGCTACATCCTCTCCGAGGACCCCACCTACATTACCAACCACAATCAGGCCCGTACGCTGATCCGCAAGGTGGACCGGGATGAGCTGCTGCAAATCCTGGTACGGAACTATTTGTCCGATTGACGAAAACATCTATTTCAGCCCCGCCTTACGGCGGGGCTTTTTGCGCCTAAAAGCGCGCCTGCGGCCCCCTTGTTAAGATAGGAAAAAGCAGCGGGCGGTAAAAAAACCTGTTTGCATTTTCGGAAAAATATGCTATACTAATAAGATGTAGAATTATATCGCGGGAGAGGAAGGAAGCGAACCATGGCTAACAAAGTCACAGTGACCATCAACGGCACGGATTACACCCTAATGAGCGAAGACAGCCCCGCATACATGCAGAAAGTAGCCGCCCTGGTGGATGAGAAAATGAGCGACATCACCTCCGTAGGCCGGGTCAGCCGCATGGACGCGGCAGTTCTCGCCGCCGCCAATCTGGCGGATGAATTGCTCAAGCAGCAGGCCGCCGCCGAAAACCTCCGCCGCCAGTTGAAGGGCTACTTGGACGACGCCAGCAAGGCGAAGGCCGAATTAGGCGATTGCAAGCGGGAGCTGCTCAAGCTCCAGCAGCGCCAGCCCCAGAAGAAATAAAGATGGAACTGCTCTCTCCCGCCGGCCGCTGGGAAGCCATGACCGCCGCAGTCCAAAACGGCGCGGACGCGGTCTACTTGGGCTGTGGCCAACTAAACGCCCGCCGGGGCGCACAGAATTTTACGCCGGAGCAAATGCCCGGCGCGGTATCCTATTGCCACCTGCGGGGGGTGAAGGTGTATCTGACCGTCAACACCCTCCTCTCCGACCGGGAGCTGCCCCAGGCGGAAGCCCTCCTGCGGCAGGCCAGCGGATGGGGCGTAGACGGCGTGATTGTCCAGGATTGGGGGCTTGCCGCCTTGGCAAGGGCCGCAGTCCCGGATTTGCCGCTTCACGGCTCCACCCAGATGACGGTCCACAGCCTTGCCGGGGTGGAGGAAGCGGCGCGGCTGGGGATGCGGTGCGTCGTCTTGGGCCGGGAATTATCCGGTGAGGACGTCCGCTATATCTGTAAACACAGCCCTATCGCAATCGAAGTGTTCGCCCATGGCGCGTTGTGTATGTGCTGGTCCGGGCAGTGCGCCATGAGCGCCCTCATCGGGCAGCGCAGCGGAAACCGCGGGGCCTGCGCACAGCCCTGCCGCCTGCCTTACCGCTTTGACGGCGGAAAACAGGGCCGGCCGCTTAGCTTGAAGGACGCCTGTCTCGCAGAGCATCTGGCGGAATTGGCGGATATGGGGGTGTCCATCCTTAAGCTGGAAGGCCGGATGAAGCGGCCGGAATATGTGGCGGTTATTACGCAGATTTACAGTGCGCTGCTGCGGGAAAACCGCCGGCCGTCGGCGGAGGAATGGCAGCAGTTAGAGCTTGCTTTTTCCCGGGAGGGCTTTACAGACGCCTATTGGACGGGAACCCCAGGCCCGCAGATGTTTGGCGCCCGGCCGGAAAATGCGCCGGACCCGGCCGGATTGTTCCAGGCCGCGAAAGCCGCCTACGACCGGGAAGACATGCGCACGGTGCCGGTCAAATTTTTGTCGGAAATCCTGCCGGATGCGCCGTCAAAGCTGACAGCGGTTGATTCGGATGGCCATGCCGTTTCCGTGTCCGGACCCGTCCCGGAACCGGCCAGGAGCCGTCCCTTGGACGCCGGCGGCGTCAAGGCGCGGTTGGCTAAAACCGGCGGGACGGCATTCCGGGTCGTGGAAGCCCAGGTGCGGCTTGCGGATGGCTTGTCCCTTCCGGCCAGCGCCGTCAACGCGCTGCGGCGGGATGGGCTTGAGGCCTTGGCCGCGGCACGGACTGCGCTGCCGGAACGGCGGGCATGCGCCGCGCCGCCGCTGCCGGAAAATAACTGCGCCGCCCCGTCCGCGCCGGGATTGACCGTTGCGTTGGCTGCGGCGGAACAGCTTACGGATGATTTGGCTGGATGCGGGCCGGAAATCGTCTATATCCCGCTGGAACGAATAGGGGATTTTTCCCTTGAGAAATACGCGGGGCGGGGAATCGAATTTTGTGCGCTGATGCCCCGTATCTGCACCGGCCATGAAACCGCCGGCCTGCGCTCCTTGTTGGAAAAAGCCAAGGGCGCGGGATGCGTTTCCGCCGCCGTACAGAATTTGGGGCAGATCGCCGTGGCCGCGCAGGCTGGGTTTGCTTTGCGGGGCGCGTTCGGGCTGAATATTTTTAACAGCCGGTCCCTGGCGCAGTGCAAAAGCTGGGGGCTGGCCAGCGCGGCGGTCTCCTTTGAACTCCGGTTCGAGCAGATCCGGGATTTGAAAAAGCCCCTGCCCTGCGAGGGCATTGTGTATGGACGCCTGCCGCTGATGCTGACAGAAAACTGCTTAATCTCAAATGCAGGGAAGGGCTGTCCCGGCAGAAAGAATATTCCTACGCCCTGCGCCAGGGTTCATCTCCTGACCGACCGGAAGGGGGAGGAGTTCCCTGTGCTCCCCGTGTTCGGCTGCCGGAGCGAGATCCAAAACAGCAAGGTCCTGTATCTGGCGGATAAGCCGGCGTATAGGCGCTGCGGCCTGCGGTATGCAAATCTGCGGTTTACCACCGAAACGCCGGAGGAGTGCGTCGGGATTTTCCGGCAGTACCTTGGACAGGATGGCGTCCCGCCCGAGGGATACACCCGGGGGCTTTTTTTCCGGGGCGTGGAATAAAACGATTACAAGGCGTTTTATCATTTATTCAGATTACAAAAAGTACGAGGATTTTTCATGAAACTGCAAATGAAAGCCGTGTCGGACAAAATCGGGAAGGAAATTCCGCTGCCTTACTACGCCACGGACGGGGCGGCGGCAATGGACCTTCACGCCTGTATAGACGAAGCGGCCACGATTCCGCCAGGTGGGCAGGCGGTCATTCCTACCGGCATCGCGGCGGCAATTCCCAGCGGGTATGTTGGGATTATGGCCGCCCGCAGCAGCATGGGCTTCCGCCACGGGGTCGGGATGGCCAACGGCATCGGCGTGATTGACAGCGACTACAGGGGGCCGATGCGGGTTGTCCTGCGGAATTTCAGCAAAGAGCCGTATACCGTCGAACCGGGAGACCGGGTCGCTCAATTATTAGTGGTTCCGGTCCTCTGCCCGGAAATCGAGATGGTGGAGGAATTGCCTGCGACAGCCCGGGGGGAGGGCGGTTTCGGGTCTACCGGGAGATAAATCCTCTTCCTTTTATACAATAAGTTGATTGCCCCCGTTATGATTAAGAATCTACCGTGCCGCCCCGCAGGGGCGGCAGAAAGAAGCACCTATGCCTAGAATTATTTTGGCTTCCCAATCGCCCAGGCGGAAACAGCTCCTCACCCAAATCGGGATAAAGAATTTCGATATACTCGTCCCCCAAGGGGATGAATCCTATGATCCTGCCCTGCCGCCGGAGGAAATCGTCTCCTCAATCTGCCGGAAAAAAGGGGAAGCCGCCCGTGTGCTGGCAGACGACCCCGCCGCCGTCATTATTACGGCGGATACCATGGTCTTTTTGGATGGCCTGCGGCTGGGGAAGCCCCATTCGGAAGAAGAAGCCTTCGCTATGCTTTCGGCCCTCTCAGGCAGGACCCACCTCGTCTGTACCGGCGTGACCGTGTGCCAGGGGACGCGGACGGCGACCCGGGCGGAAACGACCGCTGTGACCTTCAGGCCGCTGGCGGAAGAGGAAATCCGGGCCTATATCCGCACCGGGGAACCCTTCGACAAGGCGGGCGCCTATGGTGTGCAGGGACCTGCCGCCCTGTTTGTGCCGCGTATTGACGGCGATTATTTTAACGTAATGGGCCTGCCCCTGGCGCTGCTGGGGGATATGCTGGCGGACTTCGGTGTGAAGCTGCTTTCCAATGAGGAGGAACTCCATTGAAGCGTTCATCCAACAATAAATTCATTATCATGATCCTTTCCCTGGCTGTGGTGGTGGCCGTGCTGTTCAGCGTCATGAGTTATTTTTCCACTACCTCCGCCGCGCTGCCCAATATCGCCGGTATTATTGTCTCGCCCTTTCGCTCCGTAACCGCTTCCGTGTCGGAAATGGTACGGGACTTGACCGGGTATTTTACCGAGTTCGACAGCCTTAAGGAGGAAAACCGGCAGCTTAAAATCAAAATCGCCGAGATGGAAGAGGATATCCGTCAGGCCACCTTCGACCGGGAAGAAAATGCCCATCTGCGGAAGGTCGCGGAGCTGCGGGAACAGCGCCGCGACCTCCATCTGGAGTCCGCCCGGGTGCTGGTGCAGGATTCCTCTAATTGGTATAGCCTGCTGACCATCAACAAAGGCACCTCCTACGACATCGCGGTGGGCGACTGCGTGGTGACTGAGGAAGGGTACTTTTTAGGCGTGGTGACGGAAACGGGGCTGAACTGGGCCACTGTGCGCACCATTCTGGACAGCGAATCTTCCATCGGCGCGCTCGTGTTCCGCAGCGGCGGGAGTGCGCTGGCGCAAGGAGACTTTTCCCTCATGGGCCAGGGACGGATGGCGCTGTCCTACCTGGGGGCGGAGCCGGACGTGGTGGCCGGGGATTTGGTCGTAACCTCCGGTTTGGGCGGGTATTTCCCATCCCAAATCGTCATCGGCTACGTGGAGGAAATTCGGACCAGCGACAATGGGCTGGCTCATTACGCCGTGCTCAAGCCGGAAATGTCCCTGGAAGGGCTGACGGAAATCTATGTGGTCACCAGCTTTGACGTGGTGGAATAGGGAAGGCGGAAGGGTATGCTGCCAAAAAGTTATCGTGTTTTTAAATGGCTGGTCTATGCCGCCGCTACGCTGCTGCTGTGCGGCGTACAGTCCTTGCTCTGCAACAACCTGCGGGTATTCGGCGTAACGCCGTTTCTCTATCCCCTGCTCCCGGCGATGGTGGCTATGTTCGAGGGAACCAGGCCCGGGGCGGTGTTTGGGCTGGTGCTGGGGATTTTTTGCGATTTGCTGGTCCCTGCGCCCTTTCGGGGGTTCTTTACCATCGCTTTCCCTGCTGCGGCGGTATTTGCCGCCGGAATCGCCAGCCGGCTGCTGTCCCGGGGCGTTCTGTGCGCCCTGGTGGTGTCGGCGGCCGGGCTGCTGACGGTCTGCGCTTTCCGCCTGGCGGTGCAGGTGCTAAGCGGCGGGCAGTACCTTGGGCTGATGGCCCGGATTTCTTTGGCGGAAACGCTCTTAACGCTCCCCTTTGTTTTGGCGGCGCTGCCTGTGTACCGGAGCATTTTTCGGAAGTGCGCGGCGGATTATTGAACCCGCGCATGGTGTGGATGAAGAAAGGAAATTCCGTTGGATAACGAAAAGCATTTTTTTAGAAGGTCAAATCTTCTGCTCATCGCCTATCTGGCCTGCCTGATCTGCTTCGTGGGCATCATGTACGACGCGCAGATTGTTCACGGCGCGGACTATTTGTCCGAGTCTACCATCCAGGTCACCACCACCCAGCCGGTGAAAAGCTACCGAGGCATCATTACCGACCGCAACGGGAAGGTGCTGGTCTCTAACCGGGAGATATATACCGTAACCTTTGACCCGGAAAAGGTTGTGGACAACCCGGAAATCGTCCCCGCCGGGGGAAATACCGTCCACTCCGAAAGCGTGGCCCAGGCTATGCTGAGACTGCTGGAACTGCTGGAGGAGCAGGGCATTGCATGGGAGGACGGGCTGCCGGTATCCCAGTCGTCTCCCTTTGCGTATACCTTCTCGGAAGCGACCGGGACGCAGCGGATACGGTTCCAGAATTTCTTGACGGACCGGGACTGGTCCGCCACCGAAATCACAGCTGCAACAAAGCTGCCCCTCATGAGCCAGAAGGTGCTCAAGGAGTTTTACCTAACCACCTCTTCCGGCATGACGGCGGAGCAGTTTATGGTCCTGATGCGCAAGGAGTTTGGGATTCCGGAGAATTTTACCAAGCTGCAAGCGAGAAAAGTGCTGGGCGTCCTCTATGAACTGCGGCTGCGGACGCTGGACCGGAACGCGGCTACGGTACCCTACTTCCTTGCGGAGGATGTGCCGGTGGAATTGATCTCCCTGCTCAACGACGGCGCGTTTACCGGCGCCGTGGTGGACAGCAAGGCCGTGCGGCAGTACCACACCGACAACGCCGCCCACATCCTGGGGCGCATCGGCTCCATCCGGGACCGGGAGGAGCAGGCCGCGCTGAACGAAGCCTACAACGCCGCCAAGGAGAGCGGGGCGGACTTGACCGGGCTGCATTACTACCAACTGGATGAACAAGTGGGCAAGGACGGCGTTGAACTGGCTTTTGAGGAATTCCTCAGGGGCGAGGAGGGCGTACGGGCCATTACCACCAACCAGGACGGGAAAATCACCAGCGAATTGTACACCATCGAGCCGAAACCTGGCGGCACGGTAGCCCTGACCATCGACATTGACTTCCAGGCCCAGGTGGAGGCCGCCCTGGCCGCAGGCGTGGAAGCCACCAAGGCCAGCGCCAAGAACGAGGAGGAGGAAAAGCGGGCGCTGACGATCGGCGGCGCTGCCGCAGTGGTCAGCGTCAAGGACGCGGAGGTGCTGGCGCTGGCGACCTATCCTACCTACAGCCAGCAGACCTATGCCGAAGATCTTGAGACCCTCTCCCAGGACCGCGCCTCCCCCTATACCAACCGGGCGGTGAACAGCGCCTACGCGCCAGGCTCTACCTTTAAGCCCATGACCGCCGCCGCCGCGCTGGAAGCGGGGATCATTGACACAAAGTCAAAAATCAATGCCACCGGCTCCTGGCTGTATCCCGGGGACCCTAACAGCCATGCCAACTGCTGGCTTTACAACAGCAGCAGGGGGCGGCACGGGCGCATTAACGTCAGCGAGGCCATTACCGTTTCCTGCAACTACTTTTTCGCGGAGATGGGGTACCAGCTCGGCCTGGACCGGCTTAACGAATACGCCGCCGCCTTTGGGCTGGGGGAGCGCACCGGCATTGAAATCAGCGAGCGTACCGGCCAGCGCCACGAAAACGCCCCCGGCGAGGACCAGTCCCCCTGGGCCGGGTTCGGCCAGGCCCAGCAGCTTTACACCCCCCTCCAGCTTGCAAACTATATCACCGTGCTCCTCCGGGGCGGGGAGCGGCTGGACGCCCACCTGCTGCGGGATGTCACCAGCTATGACGGAAGCGCCGTCCTCTATACCCATCAGCCGCAGGTGCTCTCGGACCTGGACCTGGCCGGGGAAAATCTGGCGGCCATTAAAAAGGGCATGGGCGACCTGGTGAACAAGTCCCTGGCGCGGGACTTTAAAGACTGCATCGTCACCGCCGGAGCCAAGACCGGCAGCGCCCAGGTGGGCGACCTGGCCGCCAACGGCGTGTTCGTCTGCTTCGCTCCCTTTGACGAACCTGAAATCGCCGTGGCCATCGTCATCGAGCAGGGGCGGAGCGGCGCGGCCCTGGCCTCTACCGCCGTGCAGATTCTCAACGATTACTTTGCCCCCAGCGACATCGGGTACGCCATCGCGCCGGAGGGCGCGCTGCTGCCATAAATTGTTCGGAAAATTCAATCATACAAGGAAACATCCATTATGAGCACAAATATCTTTGACCCAAGAGACAGCCAATGCAAGTCGCCCTATGGCGCGGTCCCCTGCGGCACGAAGATTACCGTCACCCTCCGCCCCAGCCGGGCGGAGGGCTTTGGGGCCTGCTCCCTGCTCTGGTACGCCGAGTTTGCGGACCGCAGGGAGGAAATTCCTCTGGCCTACGCCGGAACCGACGGGGACCGGGACCTTTTTACCACCGTCTGCCAAGCTGCCAGCCAGCCCGAGCTGGTCTGGTACCGCTTCCGCCTCCAGCGGCGCAGCGGGGAAATCGTTTGGCTGGGGAAAAACGGAATGGGTGCGGAAAAGGACGTGATCCCCTGGCAGCAGACGGTATACGATGGCTCTGCTCCCACGCCGGACTGGTTTGGACGGGGTCCGGCCTATCAGATTTTCCCGGACCGGTTCCGCCGCACCGCCGTGCCGGACCCTGCCGGGATGCTGGGGGACCGGTTGGTCCATCAGGATTGGGATGAGGGCATGGAATACCTGCCGGACGAGAAGGGCGAAATCCGAAACCGGGACTTTTTCGGGGGGAACCTGGCGGGGGTGGAGGAAAAGCTGGACTACCTCCAATCCCTGGGTACCAAAACCATCTATTTCTGCCCCATCTTTGAATCTGACAGCAACCACCGCTACAACACGGGGGATTATGAGAAAATCGACCCCATGCTGGGTTCTGCCGGGGACTTCCGGCGGCTGTGCGAAAAAGCCCACAAGCTGGGGATGCGGGTAATGCTGGACGGCGTATTCAACCATACCGGCAGCAACAGCAAATACTTTAACGCCGATGGCAGCTATCCCGGTTTGGGGGCCGCACAGAGCAAGGACAGCCCCTATTATCCCTGGTATACCTTTTTGGATTGGCCTGGGGCCTATGAAGCCTGGTGGGGTGTGCGGACGCTTCCGGCGGTGAACGAGAGCCGCCCGTCTTATGTGGACTATATCATCCAGGGTGAAGATTCCATTATCCGCCGGTGGCTCCGGGCCGGGGCGGACGCATGGCGGCTGGATGTGGCGGACGAGCTGCCGGATGCGTTTATTGCGCAAATCCGGGCCGCTATGGCAGAGGAAAAGCCGGACAGCTTCCTTTTAGGCGAGGTCTGGGAGGACGGCAGCAATAAAATCGCCTACGACCAGCGGCGGAGATACCTGCTGGGCCGGGAGACCCACGGGCTGATGAACTATCCCTTCCGGGTGGCGGCGCTGGCCTATTTGCAGGGCGGGGATGCGCAAAGCTTTATGGAAGCCATGGAAACCATCCGGGAAAACTATCCGCCCCCCGCCTTTTACAGCGGCATGAATATGCTTGGCACCCACGACACGCCGCGGGTGCTGACCATGCTGGGGGTGAAGCCGGAGGACGTCCCCGCCGGCCGGACCGCCCGGGCGGCGTACCGCATGTCCCCCCAAGAGCGGGAGCGGGGCCTGCGGCTACTGCGGGTGGGCGCGGTACTGCTGTACGCCTTCCCCGGTGCGCCCACGGTGTATTATGGCGACGAAGCGGGCATGGAAGGCTTTGAGGACCCCTTTAACCGGGGGACTTACCCCTGGGGCCGGGAGGACCAGGAACTACAGCGGCATTTTGCTTTACTGGGCAGGCTGCGCAACAGCCGGGCCTCCCTACAGAGCGGCGAACTGCAATGGCTCCATGCCGCCGGGCCGGTGCTGGCCTTCGCCAGGACGGAGGGGGATGAAGTTACCGTGGCCGTCCTCAACGCCGGGACGGAAGCGGCAAAGGTATCCATTCCCTGGCCTGAACATCTGGCGACAGACGCGCTGTCTGGGCAGCAGTTTGTTGCTGTCCAGGGCGGCCTTCAAGTCCAGGTGCCGGGGATGGACAGCATGCTCTTATGCTGATTCCCAATCGCAGCGAAGCCGCTCAGGCGGCCTCCAGCGGCTATAAACTATAAAAAACCGGAACGGCCCGATGCCGTTCCGGTTTTTCTAACCTGGGCTACTCCTCTGGCTTGGCCTTGGGAAAGCCCATGACGCGCGCAAAGTCCTCGCCGGACATGGTTTCATGCTCCAGCAGATATGCCGCCACGGCTTCCATCTGGGTCCGGTTGGCTTCCAGAACGTCCTGGCAGCGGCGGTAGCCCTGGTCGATGATGGCCTTGACTTCGCTGTCAATCTGGGCGGCTACTTCCTCGGAATACGTTTTTGCCTGGGCCATGCTGCGGCCAATGAACACCTCGTCATGGCCGGAATTGAAGCTCACCGCCCCCAGCTTGTCGCTCATGCCGTAGGCAGTCACCATCTTCCTTGCCAGATCGGACGCCCGCTGGATATCGTTGGACGCGCCGGTAGAGATGTCGTTCAGGAAAAGGCTTTCCGCCACCCGCCCGCCCAGCAGGGCGGCGATTTCTTCTTCCATATACCGTTTGGAGTAGTACCCCCGGTCCTCCCCGGGCAAGGAGATGGTCATGCCGCCCGCCTGCCCCCTGGGAACGATGGTCACCTGATGGACCGGGTCCACGCTGGACAGGCAGTGGTGCATCACCGCATGTCCCGCCTCGTGGTAAGCGGTAAGGCGGCGTTCATGGGCGGGGACCACCCGGCTTTTCTTCTCTGGCCCGGCAATGACCTTGATGACCGCTTCCTGCAAGGCGTCCATGGTAATAAACTTCTGCCCCCGCCGCGCGGAGAGCAGCGCCCCCTCATTGACCAGGTTTTCCAGGTCCGCCCCGGTGAAACCGGAGGTGCCTTGGGCCAGGACCTTCAAATCCACATCCTCCGCCAATGGCTTGTTCCTGGTGTGGACGGCCAGGATTTCCTCCCGGCCCTTGCTGTCGGGACGGCCCACATAGACCTGCCGGTCGAACCGCCCGGGACGCAGCAGCGCCGGGTCCAGGATATCCGCCCGGTTGGTCGCCGCCAGGACAACCACCCCCGTGTTGCTGCCGAAGCCGTCCATTTCCACCAGGAGCTGGTTCAAGGTCTGTTCCCGCTCGTCGTGTCCGCCGCCCAGGCCCGCGCCCCTCTGGCGGCCCACAGCGTCGATTTCGTCGATGAACACCACCGAGGGGGCCACCTTTTTCGCTTCCTCGAACAAATCCCGCACCCGGCTCGCGCCTACGCCCACATACAGCTCCACAAAATCGGAGCCGGAGATAGACAAAAACTGCACCCCGGCCTCTCCCGCCACGGCCTTAGCCAGCAGGGTCTTGCCGGTACCCGGAGGGCCGACCAGCAGGACGCCTTTGGGGATTCTGGCCCCTAAGTCCAGGTATTTCTGCGGGTCCTTGAGGAAGCCGACGATTTCCTGTAACTCCTCTTTTTCCTCATTGGCCCCGGCCACATCGGCAAAGCTGGTCTTCCCATCGCTGTCGGAGCCGAAGCGAATCCGGGCCTTTCCGAACCGCCGCCCCTGGTCCATGCCGCCGCCGCCCATACCCTGGGCGCGCATCATCATATACTGCCACGCCAAAAATATCCCGCCAATGAGCAGCACGTACAGCATGATCTCGCTCCACCACGGGGGCCGGTACACCGGTGCGTAGTCATAATCTGCCAGAACCCCCGCGGCTTTCTGCTCCTGGATCAGCCCGCCCAGTTCCGCCCGGAACCGCTCCGCGCTGCCCAGGTCGTTGCGCACTGTGGAGCCATCCTTCAGGTTGAGGTACAGTTCATCGCCGTCCTTGACGAAGAAGCTGGCCACCTGTTCCCGGCGGAACAGCTCTTCCACCTGGGCGTAAGAAATTTTCGGCGTACGCAGTGCGCCGAAGAACAGATAGTAGCCGCACAGCAGCAGCAGAATGACCGCCAAATATAGCCCCATGCTGGGATGGTTTCTCTGCTTGGTCAAAAAATCACTCCTTTGGCCGGAGCGGAGCGCCCCGGCCTGTTATGAATCCCGTTTATTCGTCGTTTCCGCCATAGACCTCCGGCTTCAGGACGCCTATGTAGGGGAGGTTGCGGTATTTCTGGCAGTAATCCAGGCCGTAGCCCACCACAAACTCGTCGGGTACAGTAAAGCCGATATAATCGGCGGTAATGACCTTTGTCCGGCGGCTGGGCTTGTCCAGCAGGGTGCAGATGGATACCGACGCGGCCCCCTTAGTGGCAAAATACTGCTTCAGGAAGCAGAGGGTGTTGCCGGAGTCCAAAATATCCTCGATCACCACCAGGTTCCGGCCCGTAATATCCTGCTGGATATCGTGGGTGATTTTCACCGCCCCGGAAGAGCTGGTCGCGTTCCCATAGGAGGAAACGGCGATAAATTCCACGTCGCACCGCACCTGGCAGGCCCGGACGATGTCCGCCATAAAAATGAAAGCTCCCCGCAGGACGCTGACGAACAGAGGGTTTTTGTCCTTCAAATCCTCATACATCTCCATGCCCATGGCTTCAATTCTCGCGGCAATCTGCTTTTCCGTGTAGAGCACCTTTAAAATGTCCTGATCCATTGTTCCCATTTTCCTCTCTCCTTTTCCAATTGATTTCCGGCCGCGGCCGTACGCCCCCAGGGCGCGGCCCCTCACGCCGGCCCATGCGCCGCGCCGCAGCCAGCCAAATCCTTCCGCAAAATAATCTCCAGCGGCTCGCCGGGGAGCAGCAACGCGCCGCAGTCCGCGTAGCCGTGTTTCCGATAGAAAAACTGCGCCTGCTCATTGGACAGCGTGGACGTCAAGACCTGCCGGAAACCAGCCTTTTCCATTTCCGCTTCCCAGTAACGGAGCAGGCGGCCCCCATGGCCCTGCCCCCGGCAGTCCTCCAAACAGTACAGCATATTGATAAACGGCGTATTGTCCCAGAATAGATTATACCGCAGCCAGCCTGCCAGCGACTCTCCATGAAAAGCCGCGAGCACCCGTTTTGCGGCGATGCCGTCCCGCAAAGCTTCTGCGGGGACATGGCGGTCATACCGGCGCAGTACGGGGAAATCCTCCGCCCCGGCATATCGAATGGTCATTCCGTTCCTCCCCCATCCGGCAGAAGCGTCACCGTTACCAGCGGCCCGCCGTCCTCCGGCCTGAAGCCCCAATCTGCCGCCACGCCGAACACCGCCGCGATTTTGCCGTCTACCAGCACCGCCGGATGGCGTCCCCGGTCTGCCAGGGACAGGCCAGCGTCAAGATAGAGCCGCTTGATGGTTCTCCTGCCGTTCTCCACAGCCAGACGGCCCCCGCCGTCCCAGGGCGCGATGCACAGCCCGCCCCCCGTGTCCCGCAGGACGGCCCGGTATGGCGTTTCCGCTATTGGGTCCCTTCCCCGCGCCACCAGGACGCGCCACGGACCCCAGGCCTGCTCCCCTTCCCGCAGCTCCATTGGGGGAAGCGGCGGGGGCTGTTTTTGCAAAACCAACCGCTCCCGGCTCCGTACGGCGCACAGGTTTCCCGGCAGATCCAGAAACCCGCCGCTTCCCAGCGCCAGCACATCCTCCGTCTGCCGCAGGCTCAGGGACGCCCCCAGCCTTTGCGCCATTTCGCGCACCAGGCGGCGGCGTATGGCCTGGTCCTGGCTGTCCAGGACGGCGGCGGGAAGCATTATGGAATCCTTGCCGCCGGCGGGTAAAAGCCGGTCCGTCTCCCGCTGGAGATGGCCGTTTTCCTCCCGCAGCAGCTTCGCGGCGGAAGCGATCCGGGCGGCGCAGCCGGGCGCAATCTCCTCCAGCAGGGGCATGACCTCCAGACGGACGCGGTTGCGGGTGTATACGGCGTCCTGATTGCTCTCGTCCTCCACATAGGGGATGGCGTTCCGGGCAATATACGCGTCAATTTCATCCCTGCCGGTTTCCAGCAGGGGGCGCACAATTTTCCCCCGCACCGGCGGGATGCCGCCCATCCCCTGCGGCCCTGCGCCCCGCAGCAAATGGAGCAGTACGGTTTCCGCGTTATCCTCCCGGTGGTGGGCGGCGGCGATCCGTTCCGCCCCCATGTCCTGCGCGGCGGTTTCAAGGAAGGCATAGCGCAGCGTCCTGGCCGCGTCCTCGATGCTAAGCCCCTCCCGGCCGGCAAACGCCCGGGTGTCCCCCCTCCCGCAGGTCAGGGGGATGCCCTTGCCTTGGCACCACGCCCGGACGAATGCCTCGTCCCGGTCCGCCGCCGCCCGCAGCCCGTGGTGGAAATGGGCGGCAGCAACCTGGAACCCGGCTTCCCCGGCCAGCCTGGACAAAATATGCAGCAGCGCCATGGAATCCCGTCCGCCGGAGACGGCGCACAGCACGGTCCCGCCCTGGGGCAGCATGTGGAACCGTTCACAGTATGCCCAAACCCGGCGGGCCAAACCGTCAGCCCTCCTCATCAAACCGCATTTCCAAGGTGCTGAAGGTCACATACTCCGGCGCCCAGCGGAGGGGTACCTTCCCGGTCTCGCCGTGGCGGTTTTTGGCCACAATGCACTCGGCTACATTCCGGTTTTCCGTCTCTTCCTTGTAGTAGTCCTCCCGGTAGAGGAACAGTACGATATCCGCGTCCTGTTCAATCGCGCCGGAATCCCGCAAATCGGAGAGCATGGGCCGCTTATCCTCCCGCTTTTCATTGGCGCGGCTGAGCTGGCTGAGACAGATAACGGGTACATTCAGTTCCTTTGCCATAATTTTCAGCATACGTGAGATATCGCTGACGGCCTGCTGCCGGTTTTCCCCGGCGTAGCTTTTGCCGCCGGCGGAACTCATCAATTGCAGGTAGTCCACCACCACCAGCCCCAGGTTTTCCAGCCGCCTGCATTTCGCGTTCATGTCCGCGGCGGTGAGCATGGGGTTGTCGTCGATCCGGATGTCAGCCTGCCGCAGGGTTCGCGCGGCCTGGGTGATTTTCCCCCAATCGGACGCGCTGAGCCGCCCGGTCATCAGCTTGTTCAAATCCACCAGCCCCTCGGACGCCATCAGCCGGACTAAGAGCTGCTCCTTGCTCATTTCCAGTGAAAAAACGGCCACGGTTTTCTGGGACTGCCGGGCCACATTCAGGGCCATGTTCATGGCGAAGGAGCTTTTACCCACACCGGGCCGCGCCGCCAGCAGGATCAAGTCCGATTTATTCAATCCATGGATTTTCTGGTCAACAGCGGAGAACCCGCTGGGCAGCCCCGGCAGCCCCGTCTTACCGGAAGCCAGGTCGTTCAACTGGTCCAGAAAGGGCTTGATGAGCTGCGCCACAGGGGTCATCTCCTGGCTCCCCCGCCCCCGGCGGATGGCGTAGACCTTCTGCTCGGACGCTTCCAGGATATCCTTCGCCTCGCCCAGCCCCTCCTGGACCATGGCGGTGATTTCCCCGGCGGCTTTCGCCAGGGAGCGGAGGAGGGACTTGTCCTGGATGATTTTGACATACTCCATGACGTTTGCGGCGGTAGGGGTAATTTCCATCAACTGCACCAGGTAGTTTCTGGTGGTCTGGTCGTCATAGGTGCCATTTTTCTGCATTTCCTCGGCGACGGTAATGCCGTCAATTGCCTTGGAGTAGCTGAACATGGTGTAGATGGTTTCAAAAATCTCCCGGTTCTGCCTGATATAGAAGTCATCGGGCTGAAGCTTGTCCATCACGTCCTTGATGCAGTCGGCGTCAATGAGCATGGAGCCCAGCGCAGACTGTTCCGCTTCCAAAGAGTGGGGCATTTGCCGGGTTAAAATTTCGTCCTCAAAAGCCATCCGGACACCTCCTTTTTATTCCGCCATACGCGCGGCAATTCCTTGCCGCCGGAAGCAGCAGGGACTACTTCTCCTCCACCACCATCACATAGACGGTGCCGCTGACCTCATACCCCAGTTTTGCCTTCAATCCATAATTCCCAAACGCCTTAATGGGTTCCTCCATAACAATTTTCTGCTTGGAAAGTTCAATCCCGTGCTGGGCCTGCAAGGCGTCGGAAACCTCCTTGCTGGTCACCGCGCCAAACAGCTTCCCGTTGGCGCCGGCCCGGGCGGTCACCTTGACGGGGGCGTTTTTCAACTGCTCCACCACCGCTTCCGCTTCCGCCTTGAGACGGGCGTCCTCCGCCTTTTTTGCCTTTTCCTTCAGCTTCATCGTGTTGACCGCATCCGCGGTGGCGGGAACCGCCAGCTTCCGGGGAAGCAGGAAATTCCGCGCGTAGCCTTCGGCCACCTCGATCAACTGCCCCTTCTTGCCCTGTCCTCTCACATCCTGCTGCAAAATCACTTTCATGTTGTCATTCCTCCTGATTGGTCCTTATCTTCCGGCTGTGCCGGTCATGATATAAAATGAATTGTGTAAAACCGCATGGGTTGTCTCGCACACGATGGAAAAACCCGCTTTCTCATAAGCCCGCACGGCCCGCCGGTTAAAGGCCGCCACCGTCAGACGAAACCGTCCGGCCCGATACCGCTCAGCCCCAAACGCCAGGCACAGGGCGATAAATTTCCCGCCAAGCCCCTGCCCGCACAAATCGGGCCGCAGCCCCAGCCCCATATCCAGACAGTCCTCCGAATACAGATATCCCCCGGCCGTAGGAATCCGGCCATCCGCGCCATAGGAGACATGCCCCAGTATCCTGCCGCTGGCATCCAGCCACACAAAGCTGTCCTCTGCCGCCACCCGGTCCGGGTGTTCCGCATGGAAAGGCTCCGGATTGTAAAAGGCGTATTCGCCTTCATACCGCCAGCGGGAGATGGCTTCCGCATGCTTTTCCAGCCTGGGGGCGATCTGCGCTGTCTCCAAACAAATCATAGCCGCTACCCCGCATAATACTCATCAATAGATTCCAACAGCCGCCGTTTGACCTCGGTCAAGGTAGTATCCGGCACATGGCCTCCGGCGCTGGTGCCGTTGCCTCCGCCGCCCAGCCGCTCCAAAATCACCTGCACGTTAATCTCCCCCAGGGAGCGGCCCGACATAGAGACCCCGTCCCCTTGCCGGTACAGCACCACGGACGCCTGAACGCCTTGCAGGTTCAGCAGGTCGTCGGCGGCCTTGGCGGCGGTGACCCGGTTGACCTCGTTTTCTGCCAGGGCCACGGCGATGTCGCCGTGGACCATCTGCGCGCCTTTGATGATGTCGTACCGCTGGATCATGCTGGGCAGGTCGCTCTGGAAATAGCGGCGCACCTCATAGGTGTCCGCCCCCGCCCGCCGCAGGAACGCCGCCGCCTCAAAGGTACGGCTTCCCGCCCGCATAACGAAATTCTTGGTATCCAGCACGATGCCCGCCAGCAAGGCCTCCGCTTCCCCCCGCAGCACATCGCTTGGCTCCACCAGATATTGCAGCAGCTCCGTCACCAGCTCCGAAGCGGAGGAGGCGTAAGGCTCATGGAAGTTCAGCGCGGCGTTTTCGATGTAGGTGGCGGCCCGCCGGTGGTGGTCGATGACGGCCACCCGGTTGCAGGCGTCCAAAAGCTGCCGGTTTTCCACCATATCCGGCCGGTTGGTGTCCACCACCACCAGCAAAGCCCCTGGCTGGGCGTGGATAAAGGCGTCCGGCCCGCTGACGAAAACGTCCTCATATTCCGGCAGCTCGCTGAGCTTGCGCACCAGGGGCCGGGCGTTGTTGCCCTCCATGTCGATGACGATTTGGGCCTTCTTCCCCCGCTTCCGGGCGGCGCAGCAGATGCCTGCCGCCGCGCCCACCGCGTCCATGTCCGCATACTCATGCCCCATGACGTAGACCTGCCCCGCGTCGCCAATCAGTTCGCCCAAGGCCTTGGCCATAACCCGGCTTTTTACCTTCGTCCGCTTCTCGGTGGATTTAGAGCGCCCGCCATAGAACTGGAAGTCCAGGCTGTCCTTGACCACGGCCTGGTCGCCGCCCCGGCTGAGGGCCATCTCGATAGACTTTTCCGCCCAGCGGAAGGTCTCCTCATAGGTGTCGCAGTCCTTGCCCACGCCGATAGACAAGCTGGCGGTCACGCCGTCCTCGCTGGTAATCTGGTGGATGGTTTCCAAAATAGAGAACTTATCCTCCAACAACTGCTGGAAGGACTGCTCATCGCAGAGGAAAAGGTACCGGTCCCGGTCAAATTTCCGCAGCATTCCGCCGGACCCGGTGATCCAGTTGTTCAGTTTTTCATCAATCTGGGCCAGCACCGCGCTTTTGGCGGCCTCGCCGCCGGCCCGCAGCATCTCCTCATAGTTGTCCAGCACCAAAAGGCAGGTTACCGGACGGCTGGCGGCATAAAGGGACTCCAAATGCTTATACTCTGTTACATCAATGAAATAGGCGGTGATAATCTGGTCCTGGCTGGAAGCCCTGCTTCCGGAACGGCTGGCGGCGCCATAAACGCGGTAGGTGCGTCCGGCAATCTCGGTAAATTCCACCGCTTCTTCGCTGTTGGCGCTGTCCAGGAGCCACCGGTAGTCGAAGTCCGGGGCCAACTCTTCAATGTGCATATTGAACACATCGTCCCGCCCGCCGGCCAGGTCCACAAAACCGTTGTTGGCCCAGACGACCTCGCCGTTGTCGCCGCGAAAAACCACCACAGGCAGGGGCGTATTCAGCATACTGTTTTTACTGATGGAATTGGTGCCGCCGGTAATGGATTCGATGTACTGCATCACATTGCGGCGGCGGCGCATACTCTGCCGCCGGTGAAAGATATACAGGGCCACCAGAACCACCAGTTCAAGCGCCGCCAGCTCCGGCCTCACCGTCATGGTCAGGGCGGCAAACAGGGCGAGACATAAAAAGTAGGGCTGCAAATTCGGCTCGATAAGCCGGGATAGCTTCTTATACATGGAAAGCATCTCCCCTCGTCTCTCCGGCCATGGTCCGGCCCGCCGGAGCGTTATTCTTGTATCAAACTCATATTATACCACAAGCAGCAGGGGTATGACAAGGGCAGTTTTTTGCAGTTGCTTTTAAAATTGTAGGCAAAAGTGTGCTGGATTCAAAATGCGGAAAAATCGTTTTGACCCACGGTGGAGAGTGCTTGGCGGCTGCTTGGGAAATTGGGGTAGTGCTGCGCGTGGTTCCTGAGAGCGTGAAAGAGATGCGTGGGGAAAGAGACGCATCTTTCTGTAAGACGCCGGTTTAGAAAGGAAAGACATACGGCTCTTTCTCTCAAGAGCAGTAAATTCAGCTTGAAATCCTCCGTTTATGCCTGTAAACCAAGTTTTTTGAGATAATCAACCTTTTTCCCATAAAATTACCGCTTACGCAGCGGGCATATTCTCTGCCGGTCTGCAAATGCTATGGGTGCGACAAGGGCGGCGTAAAAAACTCCGCTCTGCGGCAAAGCGAATAGCAGATAAGGCCGGAGCGGATGCCGCCCATGCCTTCTCTGACAACGCCGAGCCATCGCAAAACTGGAGAAGGAGAAAAAGGAAATGTCTAAGAAAAACAACCGTATCAACGTCCCCGAGGCCCGTGAGGCGATGGACAAGTTTAAGATGGAGGCTGCCAACGAGGTCGGCGTGAACCTCAAGGAAGGCTATAACGGCGACATCAGCGCCCGTGAAGCCGGTTCCGTGGGCGGCCAGATGGTTAAGAAGATGATTGAGTCCTACGAGAAGAGCCTGTAAGAATCACGCTCCGCAGCTAAGGAGCTAGGTAAAATCTGATGCCATTCAGATTGATCCTGTCCCGCTAAAAAAGCCCCTCCTCAATTTGGAATTGAGGAGGGGCTTTGCGTGTCAAAAAATCACCATTTCAGCTAAGGAAATACAGGGCGAAAACAAAAGACAAGCTCAATCGTCTCTTTGTGCAGAGCATAAATCTCCCGGTCTCACTCCGCCTTGCGCGACTGCGCCTTTGCTGCTTTTTAGTTAGATGTAGAGCAGACCGTTCAAGACCGCGGCGGAGTCACCACCTGCGGTACAATGCGGCTTTTGGACAATAACTCCAGCAAGGGGATCCCAAGGATGTAGCAAACCATCAATTCCGCCCCGCCGACACTAAGGGCGTTAAAGGCGAACACGCCGGGGAAAGCGGCAGAAAACCCGGTTTCGGACCACGCCAGCAGCGCTCCGACGATCAGGCCGTTGCAGATGACAGGCGGCAGGGGAGCCAGCCATTTGTTTTTGCACCGGGCGGTCAGCAGCCCGGCAATCAACGTGGCCAGCGAACCAAAGATCAAATCGGGCAGGCCATAGGGACTGATAATATTAGACAGGATGCATCCTGCGAACAGTCCCCACGCGGCGGTGGGGCAAAAGAAGGGGAGGACGGTCAAGGCTTCAGCGAACCTGCATTGAAAGATGCCGAAGGTCAGGCCAAAGATATTCCCGAAGTAGCACAAGGTAACATAGAGCGCCCCCACCAAGGCGGCAAAGGTAATTTCGCGGACAGTCAGTTTTTTCATGATGAATCAGCCTCCATTTTTTGTTTAGAGAACGACGCCTGCCGTGGGAGCAGGCCGCCGAACGAACGCGGAGCAAAGCCCCGCGCTTGGACTGGGTGTGGAAACCAGTCGGGTTGCATTATACCATAGGAGGGCAGGCGGTGTAAAGCATAATCTCTGGGGCTTGTTTGATAAATATGTATTACCCCTACACTGCACCCCTACACGCGCAAAATCCCCCATTGACAACCAGCCGCTTGCGTCGTATAATAAGAAAGTCAAGCAGAAAATTTAATACCTTATCAAGAGTGGCGGAGGGAACGGCCCGATGAAGCCACGGCAACCTGCTTTCAGCAAGGTGCCAATTCCGGCGGTCAGCGAAAGATGAGGAACCTAAACCCTTCCAAGCACGCCGCCAAGGCGTGCTTTTTTGTGCGTCTCCACCCAAACATGAAAGAGAGGAATTTACTATGGCACACCGTATTTTTACATCCGAATCCGTGACAGAAGGACATCCCGACAAGGTCTGCGACCAGATTTCCGACGCCGTCCTGGACGCCATCCTGTCTAAGGACCCCAATGGCCGCGTAGCCTGTGAGACCGTGACCACCACCGGCATGGTGACAGTGATGGGGGAGATCTCCACCAAATGCTATGTGGACATCCCCAGCATCGTCCGCCGTACTGTGGACAAAATTGGCTACAATGACCCCGCTTACGGCTTTGACGCTAGAAGCTGCGCGGTGCTCACTACCATCGACGAGCAGAGCGGCGACATCGCCATGGGCGTGGACGGCGAGAATGACGAAACCATCGGCGCCGGCGACCAGGGCATGATGTTCGGCTACGCCTGCGACGAGACGCCGGAACTAATGCCCGCGCCCATCTCCCTGGCCCACGCAATCTGCCGCCGTCTGGCCGCTGTGCGCAAGAGCGGCGAATTGAGCTGGCTGCGCCCTGACGGCAAGAGCCAGGTCACGGTGGAGTACGACCCGGACGGCAAAGTCCTGCACTGCCCCGCTATCGTGGTTTCCACCCAGCACGACCCGGATATTGCGATTGAGGACCTGCGGGAAGCCATTGTGGAAACAGTGGTCAAGCCGGTCGTCCCCGCACAGTACATCGACCAGAACACCAAGTTCTTTATCAACCCCACCGGACGCTTTGTCATCGGCGGCCCTGTGGGCGACTCCGGCCTGACGGGACGGAAGATCATCGTTGATACCTACGGCGGCTCCGCCAGCCACGGCGGCGGCTGCTTCTCCGGTAAGGATCCCACCAAGGTAGACCGCTCCGCTGCCTACATGGCCCGCTACGCGGCCAAGAACGTGGTGGCCGCTGGGCTGGCCCGCCGCTGCCACATCGAACTGGCTTATGCAATCGGCGTCAGCGAGCCGGTTTCCGTCCTGGTGGACAGCCAGGGTACCGGCGTGGTCTCCGACGAGCGCCTGGGCGAGATGGTGCGCAGTCTCTTCGACCTCCGCCCCGGCAAAATCATCACCCGTCTGGACCTGCGCCGCCCCATTTATGAACAGACCGCCGCTTACGGCCATTTTGGCCGCACGGACATCGACCTGCCCTGGGAGAAGCTGGACATGGCGGAGACGCTTCGCGCCGCCAAATAACCCCAAAAGGGAAACTGTGTTCATTGGAGGAAGCAGACGATGATTCAAAAACTGGCTGATATGGTGGGCGTTACGCCCCAGGTATTTATCATTACGATCGTCCTTTTTGCCGCGGCTTTCGCCGTATTGTGGATCAAAATGTCCTTCGACGAGAAAAAAGGCGTAAACAGCAAGGAGAAGGACGAAATCCGCAAAATCATCACCAATCTGGTCCCCGACGGCGGGCAGTACACCGCCGCCTATGCCCACAGCACAGAGTATCAGGGCCGCATCCGCTACTACCACTACTACGCCGTCGGTTTCCGCCCCGACCAGACGGACCATATCTGGGTCGTTCCCATCGGCGTGGAGGGCGACCGGATCGTTTACACCGAGCCTGTCCGCGCCAGCGCGGAAAACCTGGAATATGTGGGCGGCAACGGCCATCTGCTGCTGCTGAAATTCCCCGGGAAACGGAACAACTTCTACCAGCTCTCCGTGGACGCCAGCAATACCAAGCTGGGCAAGGAATGCCAGGTCAACATCCAGCAGCCTGAGGAAGCCGAAGCCTTCCCGCCCTTTGCGGAGGCCTTCCAGGAAAAGGTCAACAACGCGCTGGGCGTGGATAAAAAGGGCCGTATGCTGCGGCCCAAATAAGGAGGATGCAACAACCATGAAACATATTTTCAGAGGGATCAACTGGGGCGTGATTATGCTGTTCGCCATCGGCGGTATGCTGCTGTTTCAATCCATCCCGGAGGACATCATTGCCCTGAAACCCGCTATCAGCTTTGAGGAGCTGCTGGAGGAAGGGACCCAGGTGAAGGCCGGTGACCATGTTTCCGGCAAGGTTCCCTATGTCTTTGACACCTTCGCTTCCGAGGAAACCTATACCCAGTACAAGGACGGCTCCCGCAGTGCGGGCAAGGCTTCCGGCATGTACTACCTGGTCCCCACGGCGGACGCCTTTATCGCCATGAAGGGCCGTCAGGCGGATGTGGAACTTCTGGACGGCCTGATTGAGGAGACCTGGACCTATATGATGACCGGCGAGGAGCCTGTGGCGGAGTTCTCCATGGACGGCAAGGTCGAGGTTCTGGAGCCGCAGCTTGCCGGGTATTTCAAGGACTATCTCCGGGACGAACTGGAACTGACGGACGATGTCATTGAGAGCCTGGGCGACCCGCTGGTCGTCCGGTATGTGAACTTTACCGCCTGCTGGATTATGACGGCCATCGGCTTTGTGCTGGTGCTGCTGGGGGCGCTGCTTTTCCGGCGGGGCTACCGTCTTTCCAAGTACGGCTCCGGCCTGAAACGTGCGGAGGACCTGCCCGGTACGCCGGCCGGCCCCGAACTCTAACGATACATTCTTCCCCTATCGAAAAGTGCATAAAGAAGGACCGTCCCACGGCATCCAGCCGCCGGACGGTCCTTCTTCATTGCGTGTACAGTGTTTGAAACCTCTTATTTAGCAGGCTTAACGATAAGATTCACGAGCTTATTCTTCACATGGATAACCTTGGCGATTTCCATTCCTTCCAGCGCCTTAGCCACCTTGTCCACAGCTTTGGCTGCGTCCACCACGACAGCTTCCTCGCTGTCCACTGGGACATGGATGGTGCCTTTCAGCTTGCCCTGGACCTGGACGGCCATATCCACAGCGGACGCGGCAGTCTTGCTCTCATCGTAAGCAGGCCACGCGGACTGGCAGGCCATCTTCCCCTCAGCGGCGGCGAAGCCCATCGCTTCCCACAGCTCCTCGCACATATGGGGCGCAAAGGGATTGAGCAGCAACAGCAGGGTGCGCAAATCTCCCTTAGAGCAGCCGTTGGCGTAGAAATCGTTCACCAGCGCCATCATGGCGGCGATAGCGGTGTTGAACTTCATCGCCTCGATATCGTCAGAGACCTTTTTGATGGTCTTATGGATGGACGCTTCGTTAGCGGGCGTATGCGCCAAGCTGTCATTGCAGCCCTCAGACAGATTCCAGACCCTATCCAGGAACCGCTTGCAGCCCTTCACGGCGTTATCGGACCATGTGGCGGCCTTTTCGAAGTCGCCGATGAACATGATATACAGCCGCAGGGTGTCCGCGCCGTAGGCATTCACCACGTCGTCCGGATTGACCACATTGCCTCTGGATTTGCTCATTTTCTCGCCGCCCTCGCCCAGGATCATGCCGTGGCTGGTGCGTTTCCGGTACGGCTCTTCCGTGGGGACTACGCCGATATCATAGAGGAATTTATGCCAGAACCGGCTGTAGAGCAGATGCAGGGTGGTGTGCTCCATGCCGCCGTTGTACCAATCCACCGGGGACCAGTAGTCCAGCATCTCCTTGGAAGCCAGGGCGTTGTCATTGTGGGGGTCCATATACCGCAGGAAGTACCAGCTTGAACCCGCCCACTGGGGCATGGTATCGGTCTCCCGCTTGGCAGGCCCGCCGCAGCAGGGGCAGACGGTGCTGACCCAACCGGTCATTTTGCTCAAGGGGCTTTCGCCGTCGTCGGTAGGCTCATAGCTTTCCACCTCCGGCAACAGCAGGGGAAGCTGGTCCTCGGGCAACGGCTGCCACCCGCACTTCCCACACCAGACCATGGGGATTGGCTCGCCCCAATACCGCTGGCGGGAGAACACCCAGTCCCGCAGCTTATAGTTGACCTTTGCCGCGCCAATGCCCTTCTCTTCCAGCCAATTCGTAATGGCGGGGATGGCGTCCTTGACGGTCAGGCCGTTGAGGAAGTCGGAGTTCACCAAAATGCCGGTCTCGTCCTTGGCGGTAAAGGCGGCCTTCTGCACATCCTCGCCGCCGGAGACCACTTCGATGATTTCACAGCCAAATTTCTTGGCAAACTCCCAGTCCCGGTCATCGTGGGCGGGTACGGCCATGATGGCCCCGGTGCCGTAAGTGGACAGCACGTAATCGGAAATGAAGATCGGGATTTCCCGGCCGGTGACCGGGTTCACGCCCTTCACGCCGTCCAGGCACACGCCGGTTTTTTCCTTATTCAGTTCCGTACGCTCCAGGTCGCTCTTGGAAGCGGCGGCGCGTTGATAGGCCTGCACCTCATCCGCGTTTTTCAGCGCGGGGAGCCACTTTTTCACCAGCTCATGCTCCGGAGACAGCACCATATAAGTCGCGCCGAAGAGGGTGTCAGGCCGGGTGGTGAAGACGGTGATGTCATCGCCGGTGGTGGCCTTGAACACGACTTCCGCGCCGGTAGAACGGCCAATCCAGTTCTTCTGCTGGGTTTTGACCCGCTCAATGAAGTCCAGGCCGTCCAGATCGTCGATGAGCCGCTGGGCGTACTCGGTGATTTTGAGCATCCACTGGCTCTTTTCCTTGCGGATGACCGGTGCGCCGCACCGCTCGCATACGCCCTCAACGACTTCCTCGTTAGCCAAAACGCACTTGCAGGACGTACACCAGTTGACGGGCATAGTGGCCTTATAGGCCAGACCCTTCTTGAAAAGCTGGAGGAAAATCCACTGGGTCCACTTGTAATACTTGGGGTCGGTGGTGTCCACCACCCGGTCCCAGTCGAAGCCAAAGCCCAGCATTTTTAGCTGGCTGGTGAAATGGGCGATGTTGTCCTTCGTTACCACGGCGGGATGGACGTGGTTTTTGATGGCGTAGTTCTCCGTGGGCAGGCCAAAGGCGTCAAAGCCCATGGGAAAGAGTACGTTGTACCCGTCCATCCGCTTTTTCCGGGTGACGATGTCCATGGCGGTGTAAGGGCGGGGATGGCCCACATGAAGCCCCTGTCCGGAGGGGTAGGGGAATTCAATAAGCCCGTAGAACTTAGGTTTATCGCTGTGGTCGGCGGCGGCAAAGACTTTGCCATCTTCCCAGCGTTTCTGCCATTTCGGCTCAATGGCGGCAAAATCGTACTTCAAAACAAATCACACTTTCTTTGTATTAATATCGTCCGATGTCCGGCGTGTTCCAGCAAAATTTCACACAGGGGGTATTATATCGGATTTTTCCTTAGATTGCAAGGGGGATGCGGGCGATTTCCCATGAACTTTGCGCATAAATGCGGCGCCCATGGCCGCAAGGCCGGGAGACGGCGGCAAAATCTCAAAAAAGAGGGGGCGGGCCAAAGCCCGCCCCCTCTTTGGGTATGCGAGAAAATAATGCTGTAATTAGCCGAGGAGCTGGAGGACGCCCTGGGGAATCTGATTGGCCTGGGCCAGCATGGCCTGGGCGGACTGCACCAGGATGTTGTTCTTGGTGTAGGCCATCATTTCCTCGGCAATGTCCGTGTCGCGGATGGTGGACTCGGCGTCCTGGATGTTCTCCGTCATGACGGACAGGTTGTTAATGGTGTGCTCCAGGCGGTTCTGGGTGGCGCCCAGGGTACCGCGGACATCAGAGACGTAGTTGATGGCGGCGCGGATGGCATCCACGGCGGCGGCAGCGCCTTCCTGGGTGCCGATGTTCATGTCCTTGATGCCCAGGGAGTCGGTGTGGATGTCCTTGATGTTGACCTTCATCTGGTTGAAGTCCTCGGCGGTATCGCCGATTTGCAGGGTCAGGGACGTGCCAGCTTCCTTGAGGACGGTGGTCTTGGAGGTGGCGCTGTCGAATACCTGAATCTGGCTTTCCAGGCCGCGGTCAAACTTGGTCAGGTTGGCGTCGCCGGTATAGGTGCTCCGCTCGTTGAGGATGAGGCTGGTGTCGTTCTTGCTCACCTGGACGTTGAACATCTCGTTGTCCTTGGCGGCAACGGACAGGCGGTCCAGGGCAATGCGCAGTTCCTTGGCGGCGGCCTTGTCAACATCCGTCGTACCGCCGGTACCCTTACCCAGGTTCTCCAGGTCGCGGAGGTCTACCACCTTTACGTTGTCGCCGTATTTGGCCTTGAACACTTCATCGCTCTTGGCGAAGATATAATACTCATCGCCAATCTGAATGCCCGCGCCATCCTTGAAGACGTCACTGGTCTTATTGAGACCGTCCCCTCTGTTGGCAGTAGTGGTAGTACTACCAGTATTATCATCGAAACGGATGACCGCTTCGGCGTAAATGGTGCCGGCGCTGGGGCTGCCTTCCTTGACGTTGGAGGAAGCGCAGTGCTGGATTTTGTTCATGGCGTTGGTGAACGCAACTTCATCGGCATGAGCGGCATTAGTGCTGTCCAAGTCGCCGGTAACACCAGCGGTAATGCTCTTGTAGTTCACGCCGAAGTTGAAGTTGCCCTGGAAATAATTCTTGGTCGCATCGGCTTCGGTCGCTGCCACGGCGGCGTTGTAGCCATCGTCGGTCATCTCGAACTTCAACTTATCCCCATCGCGGGTAACGGTATATTCAATACGCTTACCGCCCGCTTCCGGCTCAATATACACCTTGCCGCCGTTTTTGTCAATGACCTCCTGGATGGCGGTGGCAATTGCCTCGGAGGTAATGCCCTCGCCGTCTACGGCGGTAACAGAATACTTCAGCTTGTCAGCGGCAACGGCGGTGGCATCAGCGGAAGATTTGGTCAAAAACAGGCCGTTGTTTGCGGCTTTAGGCGCAGTAGCACTGTTAGCCGGCGCGGTATTGGAGTCCAGGCCAAAAATCAGGTCTTTAAATGTTGTGCCGGCTGCGGCGCTGAAATTGGCGCCATCCAGGTCGATGGTAAAGGAGGTCTTGCCGGCGCCGGTGGCGTCCTTGTGGTAACGGATGCCGTTGGCTGCGGTAGTGCCGGTCAATTCCAGGCCGCCGCTGTCGGTGGAGCTGCCGGGGTCTCCGGCGGTACCAATTGCAGTACCATTTTCCACCTTGTTGTTGGCGTTGTCCGCCATGGTCAAGCCGCTGAAAATGGTTTCGGTGGTCTCACGCAGGCCGTCGGCGTCCATGGAGCCGTCCAGCAGCTTGATGCCGTTGAAGTTGGCGGAGTCAGCAATGCGGTTGATTTCCGTCTTGAGCTGCTCCACTTCCTTCTGGAGCTGGGCGCGGTCAGTCTCGTTGTCATAGGTGCCGTTGGCGGACTGGGTGGCCAGCGTGACCATGCGGTTGAGCATGTCGTGGACTTCCTGCATGGCGCCTTCGGCGGTCTTCACCAGGGAGATGCCGTCCTTGGCGTTCTTCTGGGCGGTCTCCAGGCCGGTGATCTGGGCGCGCATCTTTTCGGAAATGGCCAGGCCGGCGGCGTCGTCGCCAGCGCGGTTGATCTTGTAGCCGGAAGAGAGTTTCTCCAGGTTCTTGGAGACGGCGGAGGTATTGATGGTGTAGTTGCGGTAGGCGTTCATTGCCGCAATATTGTGTTGAATTCTCATTTTATTGCTTCCTTTCAATAAAACAAATTTGAGGTAATGCGGTTTCCGTTGCGCCAGGGCAATCCTTTCCCTGCGCTTGGGTGGTACGCCATCCCGTTCAAGTTCCGTGGCCTTTGGTCACATGAACGGTTTGACGCGGTATATATTCCAACCGGCTCGCGCAGCCGGGTGAAACCGAGATGATTACAGATTTGCCAGGCCGTCCGCCCAGAAGGCTGGGACAATCCGGCATGATTGGGTTCGCTGGGCGTCAGCTTCGTCCGCAGCGCCATTCCCCGGCGCATGGCAAGCGGGGCGGCGCACATATTGTATACTATTTGGACGCATTCTTTTTTGCGCAGCTACTTATTGTATCGGCTCCGTTTTTTAAAAGTTTAGCCCTTAATTGTAAAAAATTTCAACAGGATAATCCGCAGCCAAAATTCGCCCAATTAGTATACAATAAGAACAAGCGAAGCTGTTCAACATGCAGAATAGTAAAAAACAGGAGGATAAACAAGCCAAAGGGCGCGGAAACGCAAGGTATATAAAAAACGCCCGGTCTTGAGATTTCTCTCAAAACCGGGCGTTTTTATTGCTTTACCGCAGTTCCAGGGATACGCCCTCCAAGATGCTCCCGGTATCGGGGCGGTAGGTGATGGCGACCTGGTCGCCGGCGTTCAAGATGACCGCTAACGGCTGTTCCGCCGCGCTGACGGAATAAAAATAGCCGTCCCCGATCAGCTTGATAAAGTAATAGCTGTTGCCATCCAGCACGGCGCTGCGGATTTCCGCAATGGCGCCCTCTACCGTCTCTGTGCCGGACAGCCCGGTAGAGCCGTCTACCACGCCGTTCTGGCTGAGCAAGGCAAGGTAGTTCTGCTCGCACTCGCCCACCGTGTCGCCGGTGGCGACGATTTGGTACTGCTGGACGTTGACCATGGCGTACTGTTTGACCAGCTGGGCTTTGTCCTTCATGGCCATGAAGTAGGTGGGCTGGCCGCCTACGTTCAGCAGGAGCGGGAAGGTGGCGTTATACTGCAAATGCTGCAACTGGCCCTGGGCGGAGGCCATGGCGGAATGCTCCGTAGCCCCGGCGCAGGAGTAGAATTTCGACTCCTTAGTCCGCTGGTTGGTGAGGATGAAGCCGATGTTGGACTGGTCGCCGCCGGTAGAGGTGACGCCGGTGTAGACCCACACGTCGTCGCCCATGGCGATGTAGTTGTAATCGTCAGTGGTCACCGTAACGTCGCGCTGGCCGAAAATGGAGTTCAAAAAGCCGTTGTGGTACATGCCGTAGTAGTCGTACTGCTGGACGATCAGCCCAGCGGGGTAGAGATTGTCTACCCAGGGGGGGACTTCCTCATAATATTCGCACTCGCCGTTGATGGCGTTGACCAGCACCGCGCCCTTCACATCCATGCCGCCGAAAAGGCCGATGGTCTTAACCAGCCGGGGGCAGATCCAGTAGGGCGTCCCCTCTTCGTTGACCTCCATTACGGGGTTGGCGAACATGTAGGTAGGGTAGTGGAAACGGAGATGGCGGTAGAGGTTCCGGCCAAAGTGCTCCACGTTGGTGTATTTGATGCCCTCTTGGAGACGAACCAACTCCACGTTCTGGGTTACCATGTCGATGAGCAGGTAAGCGGGCAGGCCGTCGCCCCGGTTGGTGAACCATTTAATCAGGTCGGCGTACATCAAGGTAGCGATGCGCACCGGGCGGCCCTTGTAGTTGATCTGGGTGTAATCGTCTACGACCTCGAACTGGCTCACCATGTCGCTCAACTCGCCCAGCTTGCGGTCGCCCAGGCGCTCGGCGGAGTATTTGTCCAGCATGGGAATCTGGTCGTAAGAAATTTCGTTGACTTCGGCGGCAAAATCGCCCGGTTCCACAGGAAGAAGCTCCGCGTAGGTTTTCGCGCGGAAAATCACACTGCCGGCCAACGTCCCTACCAAGGACAGCGCCACCAGGGCCACCGCAATGATAAGGGGTATCCTGCACTGCTTCTTGAGAAACTTGAAATACTGCCCCACGCCCTGGCCTTTAAAGCCGGAGGTGAAGATGGCGCAGCCGCAGTAGACAGCGCACAGCAGCAGGGCGAAGGTGTAGAAGTCCGGCGCTTGCAGGTTGATGGCGGGCAGTTCAAAATAAAAGTAAACAAATGCCACCGCCAGGGTTACGCCAAGATTGATCAGCACCCGGACAGCGGGACTTTTGATCTGTTTGCGGGGTTTCCTTGGTTTCTTGGGACGCTGCTGGGATGGAGCGCCGCTTTCAAAGCCCTCCCACTGGAAGCCGCCTGCGTCACTGCCTGAAAATCCCATAGTTTTTCTCCTTTCTTCGCGGCCTTGCGGCCTCCTCTTTGTCTTCCCATATTTTCGCTTGATTTTCCCCCCTCCGGGGGACGGGTCCTACTTTTTCCGTAAGGAAAAAGTAGCAAAAACTTACTTAAGGGGGGCCGGCCCCCCCTTAAGTATCCCTCCTGAAATCTTTGGTTTGTTTTCCTTTTGGTACGCTGCTGGTGTTCTGCCGATGGTGCGTGGACTTCGTGCGCCAGTCTTCTGCGTCTACCCACGGGCATCTTGTGAGTGCCTACCTTTTTTGCTTTGGGTACTCCCGGCGCTGCACCCGCCGCCCGCCAATCCCCGTGCCGCGTCTCACGCGGCAACCAGTACCATCGTTAGAACCGTGCGCAGAAGTAAGCACCGGCATCGGCCCAAGGCACCGGAGATAGGACAACAAATCCAAAGGTCGTAGCGCAAAACAAACACCCCCCGTAATAAAATGAGGGATTCTTAAACCGCAGGTTTAAGCGCGTTTAATTCTGCACGGCCACTCGATGTGGCCGTGCGGAATCTAGGGGGCTGGGGCCGCGTAGGCCCCAGGGCCAGTTCCAAGAAAAATCCCCCTGCCGCGCGGAGCGCGGCAAAGACACCTGTCTCAAATGGAACTTTTTTCTTATTTTACCCCAATTCCTTCTCAATAACAAGGTCCATTTTGTGAACAGTTAAAATAATCTTATCCCCCTGGCGGAACTGGCCGCTGAGAACGCCCTCCGCAACTACGTCCTCTATCCGCTGCCGCAAGGCCCGGCGCAGGGGCCGCGCCCCGTGGCCGGGGTCATAACACTCTGCCGCCAACTGGGCTATGGCGTCCTCCCCGGCGTGGAGCGTCAGGCCCAGCGCCTCCATCCGGCGGCCGCTCTCCGCCAGCATCCGGCGGGCAATCTCGCGCAAATCCTCCTCCCCAAGCTGGCGGAATATAATCGTATCGTCTATGCGGTTTAAAAATTCGGGCCGGAAAGTCCGCTTCAGCTCCTCCGTCACCGACCGTTTGACACGCTCCTGGCGGCCCGCTTCGCCGTCCCCCGGCCCGCCAAAGCCGAGAGGATGGCCGCTGGTGATTTGGCGCGCCCCCACGTTGCTGGTCATGACCACCACCGCGTTGCGGAAATCCGCCTTGCGGCCATGGCTGTCGGTGAGACAGCCATCCTCCAGGATTTGCAGGAGAAGGTTCCAGACCTCCGGGTGGGCTTTCTCAATTTCATCAAATAAAACGACCGCGTAAGGGCGGCGGCGGATTTTTTCCGTGAGCTGCCCCCCTTCCTCATGGCCGACATATCCGGGCGGTGAGCCGACCAGGCGGCTGGCGGCGTGGGATTCCGCGTACTCCGACATGTCAATGCGGATAAGGGCTTCTTCCTGGCCGAACATGGCGGACGCCAGCGCACGGCACAATTCCGTCTTGCCAACGCCCGAGGGGCCGAGGAGGAGGAAGCTGCCTGTGGGGCGGTTCGGCTCCTTGAGACCCACCCGGCCGCGGCGGATGGCACGGGCAATGGAGGCGAGAGCCGCGTCCTGGCCCACGATGCGCTTTTTCAGTTCGGCCTCCAAGTGGAGCAGCTTTTCACCCTCGTCCTGGGTGATGCGCTGGACAGGGATGCCCGTCCACTCCGCCGCTACGGCGGCCACATCCTCCTCCGTGACTGAGATCAGGGCATCCGTCCTGTCCTCCGCCCAGCGCCGGCGCGCGTCCTCTACCTGCTCGGTGAAGTCCTCCTCTACATCCCGCAGCTGGGCGGCAGCTTCGTAGTCCTGGCCTGCGATGGCTTCTTCCTTCTCGCGGCACACCGACGCCAGGCGCTCCTCCAGCGCCTTGAGGTCCGGTGTGCGGGTCTCGCACTCCATCCGGACGCGGGAACAGGCTTCGTCCATCAGGTCGATGGCCTTGTCCGGCAGGTAGCGGTCCGGCAGGTAGCGGCGGCTTAACTCTACCGCGGCTTGTATGGCCCCGTCGCTGATGGCCAGCTTGTGGTGGGCCTCGTACTTGTCCCGCAGGCCGGTCAAAATTTCCAGCGCGGCTTCCGGAGACGGCTCCTCCACCGACACCGGCTGGAAACGGCGTTCCAAGGCCGCGTCCTTCTCAATATACCGGCGGTACTCGTCCCGGGTGGTAGCCCCGATGACCCGGATTTCCGAACGGCTCAGCGCCGGCTTGAGGATGTTGGCGGCGTCTACCGCGCCCTCTGCGCTGCCTGCGCCGACAATGGTGTGCAGCTCGTCGATGAAAAGGATCACGTTCCCCATGCGGCGGATTTCCGCCAGGGCGTTTTTGACCCGCTCCTCAAATTCCCCCCGGTACTTGGTTCCTGCCAGCATGGCCGACAGGTCGATGGACAGGATGTTTTTCCCCGCCAGATCCTCCGGCACGTCGCCGCTGACCAGCCGCTGGGCCAAGCCCTCCGCCACGGCGGTTTTGCCTACCCCAGGCTCCCCGACCAGGACGGGGTTGTTTTTCGTCCGGCGGGACAGGATGCGTACGCACCGGGCGATCTCCCGGTCACGGCCTACCACCGGGTCTAGCTTGCCCTCCCGGGCCAGGGTATTCAGGCTGCGGGTGAACTGCTCCAAGGCCTTGGAACGGGGGACCTCCTCACGGCGGGGCGGGGCGATGCGGGTGGGCGCTTCCCGGGGGAGCCGCTGCACCACGCTCATGCGCTGGAGCAGCGCCGCTTGCAAGCGGCGGGGGTCCGCCCCAACCGCGCCCAGCACCCGCATGGCCATCGTCCCGTTTTCCCGCAGAATGCCCAGCAGCAGATGCTCCGTACCCACATAGCCTCCGCCGGTGCGGCTGGATTCGCCTACGGCGTTTTCTATGACCCGCTTGGCCCGGGGCGTCAGCCCTTGGGGCGGGGCAAGCCCTGCCAGGCCCGTGCCGACGATTTCAATAATGGCCGCCCTGGCCCGCTCCCCGGTGACGGACTGTTCCAGCAGGCACCGGTGGGCCGCGCCGCCCTCCTCCCGCAGCAGCCCCAGCAGGAGATGCTCGCTGCCCACATAGCTGTGGCCCAGTTCCTCCGCCGCCGCCTGGGCGAGCCGCAGGGCGCTCTGCGCCCGGGGGGTAAATCTATTTTCATACATGACGATCCCATCCTTAGTTCACGCAGTTTTACCCGTTCAGTATTCCCCTGCCAACGGCTTTTACACATTTCTCCCGAAACGGATGATTTTACCCTTGCATTTTTCCCAGTTCATGTTACAATGGAGGTACCATTCTAAGGAGGTATACATACTATGGCTCACAAAATTACCGATGCCTGCGTAAGCTGCGGGACCTGCGCCGAGAACTGCCCCGTTGAGGCGATTTCTCAGGGCGATACTCAGTACGTCATCGATGCCGATGCCTGTGTGGACTGCGGCGCCTGCGCTGCCAACTGCCCCACCGAGGCCATCGTGGCTGAGTAAGACCTATCGGGAAACTGCCCGCTCTCGGTCGAGGGCGGGCAGTTTTGCCATTCTGGACCTTTTCACCTGACACTGGCAGATTGGAGGTTTGCTGTATGAAATCGACTGGAATTGTCAGACGGATTGATCAACTGGGCAGAATCGTCCTGCCCGCTGAGCTGCGCCGTACGCTGGAGATTGAGGAGAAGGACACGATGGAAATTTTCGTGGACGGCTCTTCCATCGTGTTGAAAAAGTACGCCCCCGCCTGCATTTTCTGCGACAGCAGCCGGGACGTATCCCAGTTTAAGGGCAAAAATGTCTGCGCCCGATGTCTCCGCCAGCTTAAGGCGGCGGATTGACAGGGACGCGCTTGGATTCGTGGAGCAAGAAAGATATCGTGTCTCCAATTTACGGGGAGAGGTCTTTTGCCCGGAATATTAAAAACTGCATGGCCTGCCGGATGGCAGGCCATGCAGTTTTTAAGGGCCTGTCAAAAAAGCCCTCCGCAGGCGTTCACGCCGAAGGCGTGAATCAGTTCGAATCACTTTTTCGGGGGCGTGTACCTCGAAAAAGTACTTTGCGGGCCGCACTCGGCCCGGTCCTTTTCCTCAAAAAAGATGCTTCGCATCTTTTTTGACACGCAGCTGCATGGCCTGCCGGATGGCAGGCCATGCAGTTTTTAGGCTGTGTATGTATCAGCCCCCCACCAGCAGCCCCAGTACGCCGCACAGCAGCAAATGCGCCGGATACAGCAGGGCGAACAGCCAGTACTTTGCCGGTTGGGACTGTTCATCGTACAGCGGAACCAGGAACATCCCCAGCGGCGCGGGGAAATGCAGCAGGGATACCGCCGCGCCCCCTGCCAGTACAACCCATTTCTTCTCTGCCAGGGCCATCAGGGCGCACAGCAGCACCAGGTCCGGGCCGGTATACACCCGCAGCAGCAGCGCCCACGCCGCCGCGCCGCAGGCCATCAGGATTTTCGGCCCAAGCCCGGCGGACTGCTTCTCCTGGAAAAACGCCAGCATAAGGCCGGCCAGCAGCAGCCCCCATACCGGATTCTGTACGTTTAAGTCAAACCATTGGCCGTGCATGGCCCAGTCGTAGGGGGCTTCCGAAAGCAGGGCGCAGCCGGTCAGATATAAGAGAACCGCTTTCCGGTTTTCCGTCCGGGCCATAGCCGCCGTCAACAGCTTCGCGTATACCGGCAGCGCCAGCATCGCAAGGGCGGCATACAATACCGACATGCTGACCCGGCTCATGACCGCGCCGCCCTCCATCACCGCCTGGTTCAGCGCCGCCAATGCCTCGCCATCGTCCAGGTGGAGCTGGCCCCGCTGAATGACCGCCACGCTCAGAGTCCCAAGGCAGACAACGCATAGGCACAGCCAATGCAGGGCGGTCTCCGAGAAACGGATGCGCCGGTCCTCCGGCCGGGTGGATTTCAGTCTGATTGCCATGCCGCTTCCTCCTCCCGCTCTATGCGTTCCAGCAGTTCCCTCACCCGCTCCGCGTACATCTCCCGCACCCAGGGACGCTCCCCCAAGCCGGTGAACTCGCACAGGACGGCGTGGCCCGCTTCCTCCAGCCGGGGCTTCCATTCCCCGTCCATGTCGTTGCGGGCGTGGTCCCCGGCCACCAGCATCAGGGGAACCAGCCGCACCCTTTTCGGCCCGCCCGCCGCCAATTGCCGGACGGCGTCCTCTAAGGCGGGCCAGCCCTCCACGGTGCCAACCAGCAGGTCCTCCCGTCCCTCCAGCCGCAGGGCGGTCTGGAGGGCGGGGTAGACGGCGTTGGCAAAATGCTCCGTGCCGTGGCCCATGAATACCACCGCGCCGCCATCCTCCGGCGGGTAGTCCCCGCACAGGCGGGACGCAAAGGCTTGCAGGGCGGCTGCATCCGCCAGGAGGGGGCGGCCTACGGCCAGGGCGCCGTATTTACCGGCAAACGCTTCCGCTTCTGCCTTCAGCTTGTCGTACTCGATTCCATACAGCAGGTGGGTGGGCTGGACAGCGGCGCACCGGATACCGGAATGGCTGAGCTGTTCCAAGGCTTCCGTCAAGCTTGGCACGTTTTCCCCCCGTCCCGCGAGGATGCGGCGGATGGTGGGGCTGGTGAAGATGCGGACCGGCTTATACGCCGGCGCTTCACGCCACAGCGCTTCCTCCACTGCCGTTACCGCCCTGCGGGCTTCAGGGACACTGGTGCCGAAGCTGGCTGCAATCAATACACGCCCCATATCAGCCGCCAATCCCACGGAAGCGGAAGCGGAAGGTCATTTCCTCCGCCGGAAGCAGGTATTCGGGCCGCGGCTCCGCGCCCCAGCTGTTGTCGCCTCCAAGGCCCATCTGCATCAGGGACGCCCGGACCACCGTATAGTGGACGGCGGGCAGCTCATGGGGATGGGCGGCGTTTTCCAGTTCGTTGGGGGTCCAGGGCAGGGCGGAGAACTCGAACTTGTCCCCCTCGAACAGCAACCCCAAGCCTTCCCCGTCCGTGACGGACGCCCAGCGGACGTCCGTGTGGTTCCCGCACTCCTGGGGCAGGAGGTTGGGGGCGAGGCTATCCTCCGCCGTGGTTTCCCAGACGCCCAGCCTGCCGCCGGACTTCCGGTCGCAGTAGGTGGCCTCGGGACCGGGTCCGTACCAGCGCAGGCGGTGGAAATCCGCGTCCATTTTCAGCGTTACGCCGAACGCCGGGGCGGGGCCTAAAACCTTGGGGGCGTCAGAGTAGAGGGTCGTTTCCACCGCGCCGTCCGCAAATACCCGGAAGGCCAGGCGGCAGGACGCGGCGGGGGTGGTGGGCATCTCATAGAGATAGGCCATCTCCACCCAGTTTTCACCCCGCTGGACGCTCCAGGTCTGTTCACCGGGCTTGAGACCGTCGGGATTCTGGTTCACCGGGTACAAGCTGGCCAGCTTCCACTGGGCGTAGCGTACAGGCGCCTTGCAGCCCCGGTCATTGTCCGTAGGGGCGCGCCAAAAGCTGGGGACAAGCATGGTTTTCAGCATCTCCCGGCCCTTGTAGCGGTAGGAGATGATCCCGCCCATGGTTTTGGAGAATATAACGTGGAAATCCTTCCCGCGAACGCCTAAGTTCCATGCGCCGTCAATAACCTCCGGACCCCCGCTGGGATAGGCGGGCTTGGGCATCTCGCCGCCGGACCACTGGCCGAAGGCAACCTCATGGCCCTGCTTTGCCCACTCCTCGTCCCGGCGCAGGCGGAAGGACACGATGACGCTGTACTCTGTATCCAGTTCCTCCGGCCACAGGGGCAGGTCATACGTCCGGCTCTCACAGGGCGGCACGGCGGTCTCCATCGGCGCCTGGGAGACCAGGACGCCTTCCCGGCAGAGCTGAACCACGCAGTCAAACTCGCCGCTGCCGGTAAACAGGTAGCGGTTGACAACCTCCGCCCTGCCGCCGGAAACATGGATTTGCAGGTTTTGATAGAGGTACTTCACCTCCTGCATTTTCGGCGTAGGGGCGCGGTGAAGGCTGTCCACAATGCCGTCGCCGCTGAAATCGCCGTCGTGGGGACGGTCGTCAAAGTCGCCGCCGTAGCCCTGGTAGCGCAGGCCGTAGCGGTCCTTTTTCGTAACGGCCTGATCAATATAGTCCCAGATGAAGCCGCCCTGGTAGGCCGGAACCTCGTCCGCCAGCTTGATATACACGTCCTGCCCGCCGAAGGAGCTGCCCATAGCGTGGGCGTACTCGCAGGAAATGGCGGGACGGCTGGAATCCTTTTCCAGGGCCTTGCGGATGCTCTCCGCCCGCCAGTACATGTTGCTGAAAATGTCGCTGGTTTTGGCATATTCCGGCTCATGGACTACGCTCTCATAGTGGACGGGCCGGTCGTCCATGGAGCGGAAATATTCGGAAACCGCCAGCAGGTTGTCCCCGCCCGCCGACTCATTGCCGCAGGACCAGATGAGTACGCTGGGCCGGTTCCTGTCCCGGCGCAGCATGGCTTCCGCCCGGGCCAGGACCGCTTCCCGCCACTGGGGGACGCTGCCGGGAACGTGCTCGTCCTTGGCAATAAGATCCCGGTCCCGCATTTCCCAGCTTCCGTGGGATTCCAGGTTCATCTCGTCGATGACGTACATGCCGTATTTGTCGCACAGGCGGTAGAAAAAGCTTTGGTTGGGGTAGTGGCTGGTGCGGACGGCGTTGATGTTGTTCTGCTTCATGGTGCGGATG
The DNA here is from genome assembly GCA_947649615.1 of uncultured Clostridia bacterium. Taxonomy (GTDB): domain Bacteria; phylum Bacillota; class Clostridia; order Oscillospirales; family Oscillospiraceae; genus Pelethomonas. The sequence goes on from CANSSG010000001.1 coordinate 75,161, forward strand.
TCAAGTTCCGTCTCTTCCTCCGTAACGCAGCGGCCTGCGCGGGAGGAAAATTCGTGGCGGTTGGTCCCCCGGAAAAGGATACGCTTGCCGTTGAGGAGCATCAGACCGTCCTTGATCTCAAACCGGCGCATACCAACTTCCTCCCCGATGGTCTCCGCCAGCGTACCGGAAGCGTCAAACACGTCGATGGCCAGGCTGTACAAAAACGGCTTTTCCGCGCTCCAGAGCTTGGGATTCGGCACAGGCAGGACAGCTTCGCCGTCCTGGGGCAGTTGGGAACAGGCTTCCGCCACCAGCGCGCCGCCCTGGTAGAGACGGCAGCGGGCTTTTCCCCCGCCAATGGCTTCCATGGCAACGCGGACTTCCCCGGAGGTGAAATCATCGCTGAGGGGCGTAGTTATTTTCATGTCCCGGATATGAACCGCCGGGACGGCATACAGGTACACCTCCCGGAAAATGCCGGAGAAACGGAAGAAATCCTGGTCTTCAATCCAGCTTGCGTTGGTGTACTGGAACACCTGGGCCGCCAGCTTATTTTCCCCGGGCTGGAGGCAGGCCGTCAATTCAAATTCAGAGGGGGTGAACCCGTCCTCGCCGTAGCCCACATAGCGGCCGTTGCACCACACGGCGAGACCGCTTTCCGCGCCTTGGAAGGAGATAAAAACCCGCTTCCCCGCCATATGCTCCGGCAGGGTGAAATATTTGACGTAGCTGCAAACCGGGTTGAATTTCTCCGGGACTTCGCCTACCTTCACATCCTCGCAGCCGTCCCAGGGGTACTGGGTGTTCACATACTGGGGCCGTCCATAGCCGTGAAGCTGGGGATGGGACGGCACAGGGAGGGTGGCCCACCCCCGGCAGTCCACACCGGCGGCGAAGAAGTCCGGGATTGTCCCCTCGTAGTTTTCTGCGTAGTGGAAGTACCAGTCGCCGTTCAGGGAGAGTTTTGCGTCTCCTTCCGGGAGGGTATAACTATGGTCGGAGTGGGGCGGCTCCCGGTGGTCCTGGAAAAATGCCGGGGATTTGGTCAGTTGATAGTTAAATTCTTTCATACAGCCTCCAATACAATCAATTTCCCAGCGAAATCGCCGGTCATGCAGGGCATAACCATCCCGCCATACATCCAGGCCGCGCCGGAACGGATTTCGCCGGTCTCGCTGGAGCGGTAGAGGGCCTCCTCATCCAGTCCCCGCAGGGGCAGGAGGACGGCCCGGCGGCGCTGGCGGCTCATAACGTGGATATAATCCAGCACAGCGGTCTTTTTATCCTTGCTGACGGCCAGCACCGCGTCATATTCCTGGTTCTCGCCGTAGGAAGCAATACGGTAGTAGTCGCCGTCATGGAACACGGGACCATACTTCTTATAGTTTTCCAACTGTCCGGGAATCATGGCAAGCTCATCTTCCGTAAGCTGGGTCAAATCCAGTTCATACCCGAAGCACCCGGGCAGGGACACCAGCCCCCGGGTCTCAAAGGGCGTCACCCGGCCATTGGTGTGGCTGGGGCAGGCGGCGACGTGGGCGCCCATGGTAGAGAGCGGATAAATGAGGGCCGTACCCTCCTGGATGCGGAGACGGTCGATGGCGTCGGTGTTGTCGGAGGTCCAGATTTGCGGGCTGTAATACAGCATGCCCGGGTCAAACCGTCCGCCGCCGCTGCAGCAGTTTTCCAGCAGCAGGTCGGGGAAGTCCGCCAGCAGGCGCTCCTGCATCTCGTAGACGCCCAACACATACCGGTGGAACAATTCCCCCTGCCGGTCCGCCTCCAGGCAGAAGCTTGCCACATCGGTAAGGGTCCGGTTCATATCCCACTTCACATACTCAATGTTGGCGGAGGACAGCGCCTCCTTCAACTGGGCGTACACACACGCCCGAACCTCGGGCCGGGAAATGTCCAGCACAAGCTGATGCCGGGCTTCCATGGGCTTGCGGCCAGGAATCTGCAAAGCGTAGTCCGGGTGGGCGCGGTAGAGGTTGGAGTTGGGGCAGACCATCTCCGGCTCCACCCACAGGCCGAATTTCATGCCCATAGCATTGACCTGCTCCGCCAGATACCGCAGGCCGCCGGGAAGCTTTTTCTCATTGACCACCCAGTCGCCCAGGCTGTTGTCATCGGTGTCCCGACAGCCAAACCAGCCGTCGTCCAGCACCAGCATCTCGATGCCCCGCCCTGCGGCGGTGCGGGCGATATCCAGAAGCTTTTCCGTGTCGAAGTTGAAATAGGTGGCCTCCCAGTTGTTCACCAGGGAGGGGCGGGCCTTATCCCGCCATGGCTCGCGAATCAGATGCTTCCGGTACAGGTCGTGGAAGGTATGGGTCATCCCCTCCAGGCCATGGCTGGAGTAAACCAGCACCGCTTCCGGCGTCTGGAAGGCTTCGCCGGGGTTCAGCTTCCAGCCGAAGCCCTCGGGATGGATGCCGATAACGGCCCGGACGTTCTCCTGCTGGGTCATCTCCGCCTGCGCCAGGAAGTTGCCGGAGTAGACCAGGTTCATGGCGTAGACCTGTCCCCGCTCCTGGTTGGCGTCATGCTCCAGGAGGGCCAGGAAGGGCTGCATCTGGTGGGAGCTGATCCCCCAGGTGGAGGAAGCGCCCTGCTTGCCCCAGCCCAGCTTCCGCCGCTGGATCATCCGTTCATAGGCCCAGCTTCCGTGGAGGGTGATGATGTCGAAATCCTTGTTGTCCATATCCAGGCAGGCGGACAGGGCGGCGGTCAGCTTGAGGGCTTCCCCGCCCCGGTTGACGATTTTCGCGCTGCGGCAGACGGCGTCCAGCTTTTCAAACGCGGTGTAGCAGAGATGGACTTCCAGCCCCAGCGCTTCATCGGCGCACACCAGTTCCAGGGTGGCGCAGTCTTCCTCTCCGCCGCGGGTAGCGGGCAGGCCTTCCAACGCAGGCTTGCCGCCGTATATCTCATGGGAACGGTAGGTCAGGTTGCAGGCCCGGTACCCTTGGGCGGTTTCCACCCGCAGGCAGCTTTCCCGGTAGTCGCCCAGGCCGTGGCCGGGATACTCCGTAGGCAGTTCGCCCAGATAGGCAAGCTGGCTCCCGCTGTCCGCGAAGGCGGGCTGGGCGGGGTCCAGGCGCAGCAGGTGGCGCATATTATCGTCAGGAATCCGCCGCCCGTAATACATGTGGGCGGGGAACCCCGCCTGGTCGGCCAAGGCGATCAGGTAGGTGGAGCCTGGGGTATTCAGACGGAATACCCGCTCCTGTTCATTATAAAAAATGTTCATGGCTTCTCCTTTTATCCGGCGGCGGGGCCGCCGGTTATTCGCTAACCTGATGATAGTAGGTTTCCCGGATTCTGTCAATCGTTATCTCGCCAATTTTTAAAATCAAAGGGGATGGATTCCCAGGATATAGGGCAATTTTCCATATTGACATCTTCTGTCCTCAGCGGGTATAATAAATCAAATTAGGTTCGCGTCCGGCCCCCGTGCCGGGAAAGGAGCGTGTTTCTTGAACTGCCTGCTGAAAAACGGACAGATGTTTACCAAAGACGGCCTTCGCCCTGTTGATATCGCTATCGCGGAGGGCCGCATTGTTTCCATTGCCAGGGGGCTTTCCGCCGCCGGCTATGTTGCCATTGACCTCCATGACGCCGTTGTTTTTCCCGGTTTCGTTGATGTTCACGTCCATCTTCGAGAGCCGGGATTTTCTTATAAGGAGACCATCCGCACCGGCTCCCTCTCCGCCGCCCGGGGCGGCTATACCCATGTGTGCGCCATGCCGAACCTGAACCCTGTTCCGGACAGCCTGGAGGCACTGAATGTCCAACGGGACATTATTGCCCGGGACGGCGCGGTTCACATCCATCCTTACGGGTCCATCACCTGCGGGGAGCAGGGGGAAGCCCTGGCGGATTTGGACGCCATGGCCCCCTATGTGGCGGGGTTTTCCGACGACGGGCGGGGCGTACAGGACGGCGGCATGATGCGGCAGGCCATGCTGGAAGCCAAACGCCTGGGGAAGATCATCGCCGCCCACTGCGAGGACAACAGCCTGCTTCACGGCGGCTATATCCACGACGGCGCCTACGCCCGCGCCCACGGCCACCGGGGCATCTGTTCCGAGAGCGAGTGGGGCCAGATTGCCCGTGACCTCCAACTGGCGGAGGAAACCGGCTGCGCCTACCACGTCTGCCATATTTCCACGAAAGAGAGCGTAAGCCTCATCCGCAAGGCCAAGGCCCGCGGGGTGGATGTGACGTGCGAGACCGGTCCCCACTATCTGGTGTTCTGCGACCAGGATTTGCAGGAAGACGGGCGGTTCAAAATGAATCCCCCCCTCCGCTCCGCAGAAGACAGGGAGGCGTTGATTGAGGGCCTGCTGGACGGGACCATCGACATGATCGCCACCGACCACGCCCCCCACAGCCGTGAGGAAAAAGGTCGCGGCCTGGAAAAAAGCGCCATGGGCGTAGTGGGCCTGGAGACCGCCTTTGCGGCGGTATACACCCACCTGGTCAAACCGGGCAGGCTGTCTTTAGGACGGCTGGTGGAGCTGCTCCACGGCAATCCGGCGCGGCGCTTCGGCTTTGGAACGCCCCTGGCGGAAGGGGCGCCTGCGGATTTGACGGCCTTTGACTTGGACAAGCCCTTCCCCGTGGACCCGGAGCAATTCCAGACCATGGGCCAGGCCACCCCCTTCGCCGGGATGACGCTGTATGGGTCCTGCAAGCTGACCATGGTGGACGGAAACCCCGTCTGGAAGGAGGAAGAATGATGACGCAGGGGATTTACCGGGTAGAATATAACAGGGCGTTAGCGCCCGGCGTCTGTGAACTGCGGCTTTCCGGCGATACCAGCGCCCTCACCGCGCCGGGGCAGTTTATCAACATCAAGCTGGACGGCTTTTACCTCCGCCGGCCCATTTCGGTATGCGATTGGGACGGCGAGGGCATTACTGTCATATATAAGGTGGTTGGCAAAGGCACCGCCGCCCTCAGCGGCGTAGAGCCTGGGCAGGACCTCGACATTCTCTGCGGGCTGGGCAACGGTTTCGATGTGTCGAAGTGCGGCCGGCGCACCCTGGCCATCGGCGGAGGCGCGGGCGTCCCGCCCATGTACGCTTTGGCAAAGGCCCTCCTGGCGGCAGGGAAAACGCCAATCGCCATTTTGGGCTTTAACAAAAAGGATGAGGTTTTCTACGAGGACCGTTTCCGCGCCTTAGGCGTGGAAACCACCGTCACCACCGCAGACGGCAGCTACGGCCAAAAGGGCTTCGTCACCGGCGCCCTGCCGGAAGCGTATGATTTTTACTGCGCCTGCGGACCCCTCCCCATGCTGAAGGCGGTATATGACGCCGCCCCCACCTCCGGGCTGCTGAGTTTTGAGGAGCGGATGGGCTGCGGCTTCGGCGCCTGCATGGGCTGCACCTGCAAAACAAAATACGGCAATAAGCGCATCTGTAAAGATGGCCCGGTACTGGAAAAGGAGGAGGTTATATGGTAGACACAAGCGTAGTTCTCTCCGGTATCAAGCTGGACAACCCCATCATTCCCGCCAGCGGGACCTTTGGATACGGATATGAGTTCGCGGCGCTGTACGACATCAACTGCCTGGGAACCTTTTCCTTCAAAGGTACTACCCATGCCCCCCGGTTTGGCAACCCCACCCCCCGCATTGCAGAGGCCCCCTCCGGGCTGCTCAACGCCGTAGGCCTGCAAAACCCCGGAGTAGAGAAGGTCGCCGCCGAAGAGCTACCCAAGCTGCGGCAGGTATTCCATAAACCGATGATGGCAAACATCAGCGGTTTTTCTGTGGAGGAGTACGCGGAAACCTGCGCCCTGCTGGACAAGGAGGAGCAGGTAGGGTGGCTTGAGGTCAACATTTCCTGCCCCAACGTCCACAACGGCGGCATGAGCTTCGGCACCAGCCCGGACGCGGCGGCGGAGGTCACCCGGGCGGTGAAGGCCGTCACCACCAAGCCCGTCTATATGAAGCTCAGCCCCAACGTCACCGACATCGCCGCCATAGCCAAGGCCTGCGAAGACGCAGGCGCGGACGGCGTCAGCCTGATCAACACCCTGCTTTCCATGCGCATCAACTTAAGAACCCGCAAGCCCCTGCTGGCCAACGGCACCGGCGGCTTATCCGGCCCGGCGGTGTTCCCGGTAGCGGTACGGATGGTATACCAGGTCTACGAAGCGGTTAAAATCCCCGTCATCGGCATGGGCGGGGTGTCGTCGGCGGAGGACGTGATAGAAATGATGCTGGCGGGTGCGTCCGCCGTAGAGGTAGGGGCGGCGAACCTGGTAAACCCCTTCGCCTGCCGGGACATCGTCCGGGATTTGCCGGAAGTGATGGAAAAATATGGAATCAAGAATTTATCTGAAATCATAGGAGGAGCGCACAATGGGTAAGGACGTCATCATCGCTTTGGACTTTGACAGCCGGGAGAAAACCCTGGCCTTTCTGGACCAGTTCACGGAGGAAAAGCCCTTCGTAAAAATCGGCATGGAGCTGTACTACGCCGAAGGGCCGGCGGTTGTCCGGGAGATCAAGGCCCGGGGCCACAAGGTTTTTCTGGACCTGAAGCTTCACGACATCCCCAATACGGTCAAAAAGGCCATGGCGGTGCTGTCCGGCCTGGACGTAGACATGACCAACCTCCATGCCGCCGGTACAAAGGCCATGATGGAGGCCGCCCTGGAGGGCCTGACCCGTCCCGACGGCACCCGTCCCCTGCTGATTGCGGTCACCCAGCTCACCTCCACCAGCCAGGAGCGGATGGAAGCCGACCTGCTCATTGACAAGCCCCTTGACCAGGTGGTAATGCACTATGCCAAATGCGCGGCGGAAGCGGGGCTGGCCGGCGTAGTCTGCTCGCCGCTGGAAGCAGGAAAAGTCCATGAAGCCTGCGGCGGCGGCTTTGTCACCGTCACCCCCGGGGTGCGTTTTGCCGACGGCGAGGTGGGCGACCAGGTCCGCGTCACCACCCCTGCCAAGGCGAAGGAGCTTGGTTCCGACTACATCGTGGTCGGCCGCCCCATCACCCAGGCGGCGGACCCGGTGGCGGCGTACCGCCGGTGCGTGGCGGAGTTTGTAGGCTGATTTATGTGGAAAACGATTTTATTTGACCTGGACGGCACCCTGACGGACTCCGCGCCAGGCATTACCAACGCGGTGTCCCGCGCATTGGCCCATTTGGGGATTGCGGAGAAGCCGGAAAACCTCCTGAAATTCATCGGCCCGCCGCTGAACGAATCCCTGCCGGAATATTACGGCTTCACACCGGAGCAGACGGTAAAAGCGGTAGAGGTCTTCCGGGAATACTTCATGGAGAAGGGCTGGCTGGAGAACGCGCCCTACCCCGGCATCGGGAAGCTTTTGCAGGACTTGAAAGCCGCCGGCTTGCAGCTAATGGTTGCCACCTCCAAGCCGGAGGTGCAGGCGGTGCGGATTTTGCAGCACTTCGGCTTAGCGATGTATTTCGACCGTATCTGCGGCGCGCCCTTAGGCAACGAGGACGGGGCGCGGAAAGCTTCCGTCGTCCGCGCCGCCCTCAGCTATGTGAAGGACGCGTCCTCCGTGGTCATGGTAGGCGACCGCTGGCACGATGTCACAGGGGCGCATGAGAACGGCCTGCCTTGCATCGGGGTGCTTTACGGCTACGGCGGGCGGGAGGAACTGCAAAACGCGGACGCGGAGTTCCTTGCGGAGGATTTGGCGGCGTTGAAGCATCTGCTGCTCTTCGACGTAAAGCTGGCGGAACGGTGGCTGAAAGCCTTTGGCGCGGGGCGGAATCTGGAACAGCTTCGGAACGCCTGCTATCAAGGCTGCCTGTGGCCCCCCGCGCCCCGGAACGGCGCGCCTGTGCTGGAAGGCGAGGAAGCGAAGCGGGCCTTTGACGCGCTGGACTATGACGCCGCCTATATTTTTCGTGAGGGCATTACCCAGGCGGGCGTCACCTGCAAAGTCACCGCCGCCGGACTGAAGCAGATACATGGTTCTGACGTGTATGTGGTGGACAGGGACTTCCGGTGGACATATGTACACACCCATGAGGATGGGTGGATGGGACCGTATTTCTGCTGCCTGGACGGATAGTATCTGAACATGATTCGATAAATTGAGGAGGAGCACTATGGAACACATTTCTCAGCAGATTGCAAAGGATCTGCTCAAAATCAAGGCCGTATTTTTCCGCCCGGAGGAGCCGTTCACCTGGGCCAGCGGCATCAAAAGCCCGGTCTACTGCGACAACCGCCTGACCCTCACCGCCCCGGAGGTGCGCAGCGGCGTAGAGAACGCGTTAGCGGAGACCATCCGCCGGGAATATCCGGAAGCGGAAGTCCTCATGGGTACATCCACGGCAGGCATCGCCCACGCTGCCATCACAGGCCATATATTAGGCCTGCCCATGGGCTATGTCCGCTCCGGCAGCAAGGACCACGGCCGTCAAAATCAGATTGAGGGCAAGCTGGAAAAAGGCCAGAAGGTAGTTGTGGTGGAGGACCTGATCTCCACCGGCGGCAGCGTCATCGAGGTGGTCAACGTCCTGCGGGAAGCCGGGGCGGAGGTGCTGGGGATTGTCAGCATTTTCACCTACGGGATGCAGAAGGGCCTGGACCGCCTGGCGGCGGCAAACGTGAAAAACGTCAGCCTGACCAACTTTGACGTAATCGCCCAAGTGGCGGCTGACGAAAATTATATCAAGCCCGAGGACGTCGCCCGCCTGATTGCCTTCCGCAACAACCCGTCGGACGAGAGCTGGATTGGAGGAAACAAGTAAATGGAAAACGTAAGAAGCCTGATTAACATTTTAGATCTGTCTGTGGAAGAGATTGACGGGATGGTGGCCCTGGCCACCAAGATGCTGGCGGACCCTGCCGCCTACGCCCACAAGTGCAACGGCAAAATCTTAGCCACCCTGTTCTTCGAGCCGTCCACCCGCACCCGTCTGAGCTTTGAGTCCGCCATGCTGAGCCTGGGCGGGCAGGTGTTGGGCTTTTCGGAAGCGTCCAGTTCCTCCGCCGCCAAGGGCGAGAGCGTAGCGGACACCGTACGCACGGTAAGCTGCTACAGCGATATCATCGCCATGCGCCACCCCAAGGAGGGCGCGCCTCTGGTTGCCAGCCAGCACTCTTTGGTGCCGGTCATCAACGCGGGGGACGGCGGCCACAACCACCCCACCCAGACCCTCACTGACCTGCTGACCATCCACCATGAGAAGGGCCGTTTTGACAACCTGACCGTAGGCTTCTGCGGCGACCTGAAGTTTGGCCGCACGGTTCACTCCCTGATTTCGGCCATGAGCCGGTATACCGGGACGAAGATCGTCCTGGTCTCCCCGGAGGAACTGAAGCTGCCCAGCTATGTCAAGAAGGAAGTCCTCCAGAAAAACGGCATCCCTTATGAGCAGACCACGGACTTAGAATCGGTCATGCCGGAGCTGGACATTTTGTATATGACCCGCGTCCAGCGCGAGCGTTTCTTCAACGAGGAAGACTATCTTCGCTTGAAGGACAGCTATATCCTGACCCCGGACAAGCTTCACAACGCGAAGGCGGACCTGAGCATCCTGCATCCTCTGCCGCGCGTCAATGAAATTTCGGTAGCGGTGGACCAAGACCCCCGCGCGGCGTATTTCCGGCAGGTACGTTATGGGCGGTATATCCGCATGGCGCTGATTATGAAGCTGCTGGGCATTGCGTGATAGGGAGGGCGAAAAGAAATGACGATTGATTCGATTAAAAACGGGATTGTGATCGACCACATTGCCGCCGGCAAGGCGATGGAGCTATACAGCATTTTGGGGTTAGGCGGACTGGACTGCACGGTAGCGATTTTAAAAAATGTAGTCAGCGGCAAGCTTGGCCGGAAGGACATCATCAAAATTGACAGCATTTTAGAATTAGATTGGGACATCATCGGCTATGTAGATCCAAACATCACAGTCAACATCATCAAGGACGGCGAACGTCTGGAGAAGCGGCAACTCAAGCTTCCTGAGACCATCACCGGCGTGATCCACTGCAAGAATCCCCGCTGCATCACTTCCATCGAGCAGGAGCTTCCCCAGGTATTCAAGCTGACGGACCGGAGCAAACGGGTATACCGCTGTCTCTACTGCGAGACCCAGGCGGGGAAATAGTTCTGCCCTTTGGTTCTTGGGGCCTGCCCGGCCCCAAACCCCAGGGTTACTTTTCGTACGGGCGAAAAGTAACCAAAAGCCCGCGCAAGGGGGGCCAGCCCCCCTTGCGAATCCCTCCTGAAATCTTTGTTTAGTTTTGCCTTTTGGTACGCTGCTGGTGTTCTGCCGATACTGCGTGGACTTTGTGCGCCGGATACTGCATCTGCCCACGGGCATTTTGTAGGTGCCTACCTTTTTTGCTTTGGGTTCTCCCGGCGCGCGCGGGGAGCAACAATCCCCCGTGCCGCGTCTCACGCGGCAACCAGCACCTCGATAGAACTGTGCGCAGAAGCAAGCACCGGCATCGGCCCAATGCACCGGAGGTAGACAAAACCAGCCAAAGGTCGTAGCGAAAAATAATATCCCCCGTAATAATAAGGGATTTTTAAACCGCAGGTTTAAATGATTTTTTGGTTACTTTTTGTTCACACAAAAAGTAACTCCGCGCCCTCTCAGACAAAAAGGAGAAACTCTATGCCTATTGACCATATCCCCCAACCGGACATTTTACCAATCTCTGAGACCCTTCGGCTGAGAAAATACGATGGAACCCATGATTTTGCCCTGTCCTGGTACACAGACCCGGAGACCGTCTGGCTGGTAGACGGTGATCGGGATATTTACACACCGGAAAAGCTGCATAAAATGTACACCCATCAGGATACCCACGGCGAATTGTATTTCATCGAATGGAAAGAAAATGCCTGCTGGCGTCCCATAGGGGACGTCTGTCTCTCACTAGATGACTTCGCCATCGTCATCGGAGATAAATCCCTCCGCGGCAAGGGCGTAGGCAAGGCTGCCGCCTCCGCGCTGATAGCCCGCGCCCGGGGCTTAGGCTGGGCATGCGTCCGCGTTGGCGACATTTACGACTTCAACGCCCCTTCCCAAGCCCTGTTCACCTCCCTGGGCTTCCAGCCGGAGGGAAAGACGGAAAAAGGGCGCAGCTACATCCTGCCCCTCTGAAAGGAGAACCCTTATGGACGTTATTGCCGCTATATCTACCGGAAACGCCCTCTCCGCCATCGGCATCGTCCGGGTGTCGGGAGAGGGCTGCTTTGATGTGTGCCAAGCCGTATTCCGCCCCCTGTCGGGCAAGCCCTTCGCCGCCCTCCGCCCCCGGGAAATGACACTGGGCCGTCTCATGGATTGCGAAGGCCGGGTCATCGACTCCTGCCTGGCCGTCCGCTTCCCCGGCCCTGGCAGCTACACAGGGGAGGACTGCGCCGAATTCCACTGCCACGGCTCACCGGCAGTACTCAGCGAAGCCCTCCGCGCCCTGTTCGCCGCCGGGGCGCAGCAGGCCGGTCGTGGGGAATTTACCAAACGGGCCTTTCTCAACGGCCAACTGGATCTGACCCAGGCGGAAGCCGTCATCGACCTGATTGAATCGGAAACCGCCCAAGCGGCCCATAACGCCGCAGCGCAGTTAGGCGGCGCCCTGCGCCGGAAGCTGGAACCAGTTTACGACAGTCTGCTGGATATCGCCAGCCAGTTCTATGCCGTAGTGGACTACCCCGACGAAGACATCGAGGATCTGCCAAAGGAAGCCATCCTAAAAACCCTGACCCAGGCGGAGCAAACCCTGGAAGCCCTCTCCGCCACAGCCCGCCGGGGGCAAATCCTGCGCCAGGGCGTCCCTACCGCCATCCTGGGCAAGCCCAACGTGGGCAAAAGCTCCCTTCTCAACGCGCTGCTGGGCTACGACCGCGCCATTGTCACCGATGTGGCGGGAACCACCCGCGACACGGTAGAGGAACGGGTGGTAACCGGCGGCGTATTGTTGCGTCTCACCGACACTGCCGGCATCCGGGAGACCGGGGACGAGGTTGAACGCCTGGGCGTAGCCCGCTCCCGGCAGGCGGCGGCAGGCGCGGACCTGGCCCTGCTGGTGCTGGACGGCTCCCGCCCTCTGGACGGGGAGGATGAAGCCGCCCTGGAAGCGGCGAAGCAGGCCCCGCACCTGCTGGTGCTGTCCAACAAGTGCGACCTGCCCCAGCAATTAACGTTCCCCAACGCGCTCCCCATCTCCGCCAAGGACGGAACCGGCCTGGCCGCCCTGGAGGAAGCGATTCAGGCTCTCTACCCCAACGGCGGTGCTCCCACCGGTGAAATCCTCACCAACGCCCGCCAAGCGGAAGCCATCGCCCGCAGCTTGGAAGCCCTGCGCGGCGCAAAGGCCGCCCTTACGGACGGCCTGACTCCGGACGCGGTTCTGTCTGACGCTGAACGGGCTATGACCGCCCTGGGGGAGGTTACGGGCAAAACCCTGCGGGAGGATTTGACGGCCCGGATTTTTGAACGGTTCTGCGTGGGAAAATAGGCTATCCCGTAGCCTTTTGCTTTGGGATTTGGATGGTAATAGTGATTTTCTCCTCGCTGTCCTGCCGCTGGAACTGCGCGTCCACTCCGGCGCGGCGGATGGTCTCCATGCCCCGGTCCACGCTGTTGAGGAACAGCCGGACGTCTTTGATGATGTAGAGCCGCTTTTTTCCCTTCCCCTCCTTTTGTTTTTTTTGAAGCTGGGCTTCTATGTACTCCTCTGCCGCCGCCACAGTCATCTGCTTTTCGCCGATGTACCGCAGGGCGTCCATCCGCACCTCCTCGCCCTCCAGCCGCAGTAGCGCCCGGGCGTGGCGCTCGGTTAGTTCATATTTCCGCAGCAGCTCGCCGCAGGCGGGACTGAGTTTCAGCAGCCGCAGCTTATTTGCCACCGCAGGCTGGGAGCGTCCCAGCCGCCGGGCGGCTTCCTCCTGGCTCATGCCGTAGGTGGTGATAAGCTTGGAGATGGCGGCAGCTTCTTCCAGATAATGGAGGTCGCTTCGCTGCAAGTTTTCCACCAGGGCCAGCAGCGCGCTGTCCTGCGGCGAGGCCTTGACAAGGATGCAGGGCACATGGCTCAGCCCCGCCAGCCCAGCGGCCCGGAGCCGCCGCTCTCCCGCCACCAGGACATATCCCCTGGGCGTTTTCTGTACGCTCAAGGGCTGTAGGACGCCGTGCTGCCGGATAGATTCCGCCAGCTCCCGCAAGGGCTGTTCCGGAAAATGGCGGCGGGGCTGGCGTGGGTTAGGGCTGATGCGCTCGATGGGCAGCATATGGATGCGCCCAGACTGAAACAGGGTGTTTTTCATAGTCTGCATAAAAATTCCCCTCCGCAGTTTTTCTCCATTTTACGGCTTGTCCGCCGCAAAAGGGAGCAAATCCTGTCGGAGGGGGAATTTTATTTTTCGGCCGGCGCACCCGCCATCGCCGGAGGCCGTTTCCCGTCTGTTTTCCCCATACTTTTTCTCAGGAGATCATTTGTCAAGGGGGATTTCATCCAAATACAACTTCTCTGCAAACTGGAATTGGAAGCCGGAGAAAGCTACATGTTATAGAGCCAAACCGGTAGCCCGGATTGTGCATTACGACCGCACCAGTTCCCACAGTTTTCGGACAAATTCGGCGCACTCCGCGCCTGAAAATCCCATTGGTGGGCGCTCAGGATAAAATGATCCAAGATAGTTCCGGATAACCCGTTCGCCAAATTCTTTTCCTTCAAAATCCGGCACATGTTCTTGATATAGTTCCAGAATCCGGTATTTGTTTAGCGTCATTTCTCCGAAATGCAACTGTGCAGCCGTAGCCGCTTTATAGGCCAAAAACATAGCTTTCGGATGAGTCGGCTCCATGGTCTCCACCCGCTTATCGAGCATGGCAAGCCATGGACCGGCAGCTTTAGCAGGGTTGGGGCAGGGCGGCAGGACGCGGTTCAGTTCGTCCCCGTACAGCAGGATATGGTGAGCATATAAATCGAACATTGTGGTCGAAAACAACGAATACGGTGTCGGAACAGTAGCCTCTTCCTGAGTTTTCGGCAGCGCACTCTCTGGGGAAGTACTGAAATCAATCCCGCCAGGACAATGTGAGGGAAAAGCCCTGGTTCCCTTCAACTCTTCCAGTGTATTTTGCAGCCATTGGATATCCCGCTCGATTAGCGAGTTATCTGCACCCCGTATAATCACACCGACATCCAGGTCACTGCTGCAATCCAACCAGTCACCTCTGCAATAAGAACCGGATAAATATACCGAGCGGATGGCAGGCAGATATGCGTGACTGAGTGCATCTTGTAATCCGTTCACAATTGCTTCCGCCAATTTTAGGGTTCCCATAAGCATTTCCTCCACATACATTTAGCTCCGTTAGGGATTATCAACTCTCTGACAAGTTTAGATTTATCCGTTTGATATGAGAAAAGTATACCACCATCGCAAGCGGCTTTCAACCTCTCATCTATAAGTGCTGATAGTAAGTAGTAGCAAGCGCGGCGTACGCCGGACTTGTCCAAAAACTACGGAAACCTGTACGGTCGTAATGCAATCCGGTCTGCCGGTTTAGTTCTAGTACGGTGCTTCACTTGCACCATTGATGATCCAACACCCCCAATATCCAACCATCCCGGTAACCCCAGCAGAAGTGCGGTCAAAAAAATATTATAACAAAATACAAGAACAGGTGTTGCAGGAGCGGGAAATTTGTGGTATACTATAGCCAAGTCACCACGGGAAACGATTGGGAGGATGGATTATGCCAAAGAAAACCGATATGACGGACCGGATTTATACGTACTTGCAGCAGGTCATCCCGGAGCAGGGCTATGCGCCCTCCGTGCGGGAAATATGCGAGGCTGTGGGGCTGAAGTCCCCGTCCACGGTCCATTTCCACCTCAAGCGGCTGCAAGAGCAGGGCTTGATTGAGAAGGGGGATTTCAAAGGCCGCGCCATTGTGCTGACCGGAAAGCGGGAGAAAAATAAAATCCCCATTGTTGGCAATGTAGCGGCAGGTTCGCCAATTTTAGCCCAGGAGTGTATAGAAGATTACCTGACCTTCGAGTGCGGCAGCCGGGAGGATGAGTATTTTGCCCTGCGTGTGCGCGGGGAATCCATGCTGAACGCGGGCATACTGCCGGACGACCTGGTCGTGGTCCACCGCCAGCCCACGGCGGTCAACGGCGAGATCGTCGTGGCTTTGCTGGGCGAGGAAGCGACGGTGAAGCGGCTGTCCAAAAAGAACGGCGAAATCTGGCTGCTGCCGGAGAACGACGCCTACCGGCCTATCAACGGGAACGACGCCCAGGTTTTAGGCCGCGTGACGGCGGTGGTCCGCCAGTATTGACCCCATCCCGGCCCGGTGCGGCCCATCGCCGCCGGCCGGAAATCCCGGAATAACAGAGGAAATCGTTTTGGGGCAAGGGTTTTTTAGGATTCTTTTTACGCAGAAAAAGGGTCGGGAGACTGCGTTTGCGGTCTCCTATTTCCTGTGCAATGAGAGGGCTTGGTTATGCTGTATCAGACCGTGAACCCCCACGGCGGCGATTTGTTCGGACATGCCGTAAACCTGGATTTTTCTGTCAATACAAATCCGCTGGGTACACCCGAATCCGTAGTGCGCGCCGTGGTAGAATCCGCAGGGCGGCTGTGCCAATATCCGGACCCCGGGTGCCGGGAGTTGACCAAGGCGCTGGCCAGCCGGGAGGGTGTCGCGGAAAAAGCGGTCCTGTGCGGCTGCGGGGCGGCGGAACTGATTTACGCCTATTGCGGGGTGATTGGGCCGGGGGCTGCGCTGCTGACGGCGCCGGCCTTTTCCGAATATGAAGCCGCGCTGGACGCCGCAGGGGTGGGCGCCGTCCGCTTTTTCCTGCGGGAGGAGGACGGTTTTGCCGTCAAAGAGGACTTTTTGACGGCATTGCGGCAAACGGACTGCCATACGGTTTTTCTCTGTAATCCAAACAATCCGACGGGAATTTTAATCGAAACGTCTATTTTAGCGGAAATTTGCGCAGTTTGCAGGCAGAGGGGTATCCGGCTGTTTATCGACGAATGCTTTCTGGAATTGAGCGACAGCGGGCATGGCGGCTCCCTGGCCGGGATGCTGGCCAGTTTCCCGGGGCTGTTCATTTTGAAGGCGTTTACCAAGAGTTACGGCATGGCGGGGCTGCGGCTGGGGTATTGTCTCTGCGGCGAGGAAAAGCTGCTGGCCGCCATGAGCCGCCGGGCGCAGCCGTGGAATGTTTCCCTGCCTGCGCAGTTGGCGGGCGCGGCCGCTTTAAAGGAAGAAGCTTTTTTGGAAAAGGCGGGGGAATTGATCCGCCAAGAGCGGCCCAAGCTGGCGAAAGGCCTGGAGAAATTAGGCTTTTCTGTCTTCCCCTCCCAGGCGAATTATTTGCTGTTCAAAAGCAGGGTTCCGCTCTTCCAGCCATTGCTAGCCCGTGGGATTTTGATTCGGGACTGTGGGAATTATGCGGGGCTGGGCGAAGGATTTTACCGCGTGGCGGTAAAACAGCCATGGGAGAACCAAAAGCTGCTGGAATCGCTGGGGGAGATCGTATCCTCCGCCCAGAAATGAAAATGGATTTTTAGGTCAACGGGAGTGTTGGGAAGATGGCAAAAAACATTATGATCCAGGGAACCATGTCCAATGCGGGGAAGAGCCTCCTTGCCGCGGGTCTATGCAGGGTGTTCAAGCAGGACGGCTATAAAACCGCGCCCTTCAAGAGCCAGAATATGGCCCTCAATTCCTTCATCACGTCCAGCGGCGGCGAGATGGGCCGGGCGCAGGTCGTACAGGCAGAAGCCGCCGGGATTGCGCCTGACGTGCGCATGAACCCCATCCTTCTCAAGCCCACCACCGACATGGGCAGCCAAGTCATCGTCAACGGCATTGTCCTGGGAAATATGCGGGCATCTGCATATTACCGGCGGAAACCGGAATTTTTCCCGGCAGTCCGTGCGGCTTACGACAGCCTTGCAGCTGAATTTGACATCATTGTGATTGAGGGGGCGGGCAGCCCTGCTGAAATCAACCTCAAGCAGGACGACATTGTCAACATGGGGCTGGCGAAGATGGTAGATGCGCCGGTGCTGCTGGTGGGCGACATCGACCGAGGCGGCGTGTTTGCCCAGCTCTACGGCACCATCGCGCTGCTGGAAGAAGAGGAAAAAAGGCGGATAAAGGGCGTTGTCGTCAACAAGTTCCGGGGCGACCGGGCCATCCTGGAGCCTGGACTGCTTCAGCTGGAGGAATTGTGCGGCGTACCAGTGGCCGGGGTCATCCCCTATCTGCATGTGGACATCGACGACGAGGACAGCCTGTCGGAGCGGTTCAACCGGGATGCGGCGGCAAAACTGTTGGACATCGCCGTGGTGCGGCTGCCGCGGATTTCCAATTTTACGGACTTTGCCCCCTTCGAGCGGTATGAAAACGTCTCGGTGCGCTATGTAGGGGGCGTCCGGGAACTGGGCGCGCCGGATTTAATTATCCTGCCGGGGACGAAAAGCACCATCGAAGACCTGAAATGGCTGCGGCAGAGCGGTTTGGAAGCGGCTGTGAAGCAGGCCGCTTCCCGGGGGACGCCGGTCGTGGGCATCTGCGGCGGCTATCAAATGCTGGGCCGCACGGTTGCCGACCCGGAGGGGGTCGAAGCCAGTCCCGGGACGGTTGCCGCCGGGCTTGGGCTTCTGGATATGGACACCGTATTTCATGGAGAAAAAGTGCAGGCCCAGACCCGGGGCGTATTCGGAACCGTGGGCGGCTTGCTGGCCCCGCTGTCAGCTCTGCCTTACGAGGGCTACGAAATCCACATGGGCCGCAGCCAGGAGACGAAGCCCGCGCTCTCCGGGCAGGGCGGCGTTTACGGCACGTACATCCACGGCATATTTGACGCGCCAGGGGTGGCGGACGCGGTCTTAGCGGCGTTATGCGGAAAAAAGGGCGTGGACCCGGCCCTGCTGGGTTCTTTTGACCTGGCGGCCTACCGGGAACGCCAATATGACCTGCTGGCGGACGCCGTACGGGAAAACTTGGATATGGAGTTGGTGTACCGCATTACCGGCATTAAAAAGTGACGGCCCGTCTCCATAAACAGACGGTAGGGGAGTCCAATCTGCGGACTCCCCTACCGGTATATAGCAGCGCCTAACCAGAAATCAGCTGGCGGCAAAACGTTCCAGCACCGTTCGGATAAAAAACTGCCACAGCAGGCATGGGATGGAGAAGCCGATTAGCAGCAAATAGAGACCGCTCAACGGAAACCATAACACGCCCGCCGCCAGCGGCCCATACCAGCACAGCGCCGCCAAAATGGAGCGCAGGGGCTTTCCCAGGCCCAGCTTCACCGCCAGCAAAACGGTTTCCTTTGCCAGCGGACGCCCATCCGCCAGCAGGCCATACAGATACCCCGCCGCCAGCAATACCACCAGGAATACGGTGGCGCAGAACATGAACGGCACGTAAAACAGCGCATTGGCAGATGCAAACCCCAGGTAAAATCCCGCGCCGTATCCTGCGCCCGCCAGGGGGACGGCCGTCAGGAAAAACGCGCCGTACGCCTTTTTCCACTCCTTCTGGAAAACCTCCCGAAACTGCGGCCAACATCTGACGGCCCGCCCGGCCACAAGACTGCGCGCCAGCCGGTGCAGCGCAAGGAAGGCGGGGGGGATGGTAACGACCGGCAGGCAGCTGAGCAGGAACATCAGATTCAGCTTCAGCAGCGCGGCGGTTTCCTGGCTGATAATCTGGAAG
Organism: uncultured Clostridia bacterium; assembly: GCA_947649615.1. Taxonomy (GTDB): domain Bacteria; phylum Bacillota; class Clostridia; order Oscillospirales; family Oscillospiraceae; genus Pelethomonas. The sequence continues at coordinate 93,862 of CANSSG010000001.1, forward strand.
AACCGGCGCGGCCCAACGGCTTCCGGTGATTCTTCCTCCGGGGGGGCGTTGTAGTCTTGTTGAAAGAACATAGGCAGCTCCTTGTATGGTAAAGTAGTAGTGATTAAAGCCCCTCTCCAAGGGCTGCGGCATACGGCAAGAAAGGCGGACGGCTGCTGGAACCATTGCCATTCCAGGATTCCTGCCCGGCGGCGGCATTGCCTCCCCTGGGGCATGTTTGCAGCGGCCCCTGCCAATAATATGCATTATAGCATATCCAGGGCTTCTTTTCACCATCTTTTTTGCTAACCGGCATTTTTCAAACACGCCCCACGATTTGGGGATTGGCCGGCAATATAAATCGAACGATACAGAGGTAAACCACCATGGAACTTGTAAAACTGACCCACGGCAATATTTACCAGGAGCATATCTGCTGCGCCATATCCAACAGCAAGGACGTGCAGGTCCTCTCCAAAAAGAATTGGCTGAAGGACCGGCTGGACGAGGGGCTTGTTTTCTTGAAAGGCAGCGTCCGGGGGAAATGCTTCATCGAGTACATCCCCGCCAGGTACGCCTGGGCGCCCATTGAGGCGGAAGGCTATATGTATATTGACTGCCTGTGGGTGTCCGGACAGTTCAAGGGACACGGATACGCAAACCTTCTGCTCAATGCGTGTATCGAGGACAGCAGGGCGAAAGGGAAAAAGGGCCTTGTGGCCCTGTCCTCTGAAAAGAAGCTGGGATTTCTCTCTGATCCCAAATACATGGAATATAAGGGATTCAAGCTGGCGGACACGGCTGAACCCTATTTTTCGCTGCTATACCTGCCCTTTGGGGAGGGCGTGGAACGGCCGCGTTTCCGGGATACGGTGCGCTCCCATAGGGATATGCCCAAAGGGTTTGTGCTGTATTACACAAACCAGTGTCCGTTTACAGCGGAATATGTGCCGGTGCTGGAAGATATGGCAAAGGCCCGAAACGCCGTTTTTCAGGCCGTCCATATCCAGACTACAGAGGACGCGCAAAACGCGCCGTCGCCCTTTACGACCTTCTCCCTCTTTTATGACGGCCAGTTCGTGACCCATGAGATTTTGTCGGAGAAGAAGTTTGATAAAATCCTGACCAGCAAAGGCTGGTAAAGCGGAGACCTCCCATGAAAAACAGCCGTCTCTTCAAAATTTTATACCTCCTGGTAGAAAAGCGGGCGGTCACCGCCGGGGAACTGGCCCAACGGCTGGAAGTATCGGAACGGACCATCTACCGGGACATCGACGCCCTCTCCGCCGCCGGCATCCCGGTGTTCACCCAGAAGGGCCAAGGGGGCGGCATCCGGCTGATGGAGCAGTTTGTGCTGGACAAGGCCCTGCTCTCCCAGGCCCAGCAGGATGAAATCCTGTTCGCCCTCCAAGCCGTCCTGGCTTCCGGCGGCGCGGCGGAGGGCGAGACACTCGCCCAACTGACCGCCCTGTTCCGCCGGGAGGGCGGGGACTGGCTGGAAGTGGACTTCACCGGCTGGGGCAGCGGGACGGCGGAGCGGGAAACCTTCGCCCTGGTAAAGGGGGGAATCCTGGCACGGCGGCCCCTGACCTTCACCTACTACAGCTCTGCCGGGGAAAAAAGCCGCCGGACCGTGGAGCCAGCCCGGCTGGTATTCAAGGGCGGGTGCTGGTATCTGTCGGCCTACTGCCGGACGAGACAGGACTGGCGCATTTTCCGCCTGGCGCGGATGGAGGATTTGGTGCTGGATGAGGGAAGCTGCCCGCCCCGCCATCCCCCGGAGCGGCTGGAATCCCCGTCCCCCGGCAAGGGGCCGGGAGCAGACCTGCTGCTGCGGTTCCAGCCCTCCGCCGCCTGGCGGGTACAGGACTATTTCCACCCGAAGCAGGTCATCCGGGAGCCAGACGGCCGCCTGCTGGCAGCGTGTACCTTCCCTGAGGACCAATGGCTGGCATCCTTCCTGCTGTCCTTCGGCAGTCAGTTGGAGGTGCTCTCGCCGGCCCGCTGGCGGGGCATCCTCGCCCGGGAAGCAAAAAAACTTTTGGCGGTCTATGAAACTGGACAGACCGTGTCGGGTTTGAAGGCGTACCCTTGTGTCATAGGCGGAGGAAACAGCCCCGCCGGAAATAAGGAGGTACTTCCCATGGAAGAACGCAAATTTTGCCAGTGCTGCGGCATGCCCCTGGACAAGCCCGAGGATATGGGTACGGAGACGGACGGAACCCCGAATGGCGACTACTGCCGCTATTGCTACCAGGGCGGGGCCTTTACCGCCCCGGACGCCACTATGGACGATATGATTGCCATTAACCTGAAGTTCAACGAGGAGAACGGCCATCCCTTTGGCTCCCAGGAGGAGGCGGAGAAGATGATGCGCAGCTGGTTCCCGGCCTTGAAGCGGTGGAGGAAGCCGTAATACTATTTCCCTGCGCCTACATGAAAACGCCCGGATGCCGCTGCATCCGGGCGTTTTCTATCGAAGCTGCTCCGGCAGCGTCCCCTGCGGCAGCTCCCACATCACCAGCAGGAACCCTTCCCGGACGGAAACGGAAGCCGCTTCCCCGGTAAACTGGTTGCTGACCCCCAGCGGGAAGCCGCCGCTCAAGGCCGCGTCCCTCAGGGGGTAGTGCAATCCGGCAAGGTCCACCCCCGCCGCCCGGTCCCCTGGGCAGAACACAGAGACAACCCCCTTGTGGCCTGGGGCGAAGTCCAGCCGTCCGTTGCGAATGACCGTCGCCGCCATTCCCTGGCCCAGCAGCCATCCCGCCGCGTCCCGCTCCGCCAGGAAACGCAATGTCTGCCAGTTGGCGTAAGCATGGTCCGGCCGTCCGCCGGAGCAGCCCAGCAGCAGGAAGTCCCGGTGTCCCCGCTCCAGCCCTGTCCGGACGGCCAGCATCGTATCGGTATCGTCCTTTTCTGCGGGATGGCGCAGCACGTTGTCCCCCTCCGGCGTCCAGCCCAGGGAATCGAAATCCCCCACCACAAGGTGGGGCGTCAGCCCCCGCCGGGACAGATGGGCCAATCCTCCGTCTGCGGCAATAAGCAGGTCCCCCGGCCCCGGCATAGGAACCCACTCCGGCTCCATAGCCCCGGCGATGATGCAAAGCGGCTTCATAGTGCGCATTCTCCTTGTGTTTATCGAACTTTTCCCAGTCTTGCCTGCTTCTTCTCTTCCATCTTCATCTTATACAGCTCCTCCACGGCAAAGCTGAGCTTCGTCACCACATTCTGTTTGACGGGATAGCAGTACAAGCTGTCGTTATCGGTAGAAACATCCACACAGTCCTCCGGCCGGAGGTAGCAGTAATCGTACTCCACATGCAGCCCATACATCCCCAGCGGCGGGCGGCGGATGCAGTAGCGGGAACCGTTATGCTCCCCTTCCACCACAAGCCCCCGCTCCATATCGTGGGTAAGCCTGGCCTTCCCCAGCTTTTGGAACCGCCACGCGTTGGGCAGGGAGAACACCTCCACCTCGTCCTCGAAATGGTATGTACCGGCTTCCATCTGTGCGCGGACCTGGCTTCTCTCCCATTCGAACCAGTCGGGCGGATAGGCGAACTCCGTCTCCCCTGCCCGGGCATGGAGTACGCCCAGTTCGTCCAGTTCCCACTCTTTGCCGCAGGCCGCGCAGCGCAGGACCGCCCCCTGGCTTTCCATCCGGCTCTCCGCCAGGCAGCGGGGACACTGGTAGAGGACCTTATGCAGCCCCTCGGCGCGGAATGGCTCGGTAATACGGATGCCCCGTTCCCTCTGCCAGCGGTACTCATCGTACGCCATAGCGGACCGGATGGCCTCCCCGATTTCCCCGGCGGACATCTCCGCCACATCTCCGGCGGTAAGCACCTGGGTCATAGTGGAGTAGAGGGGGACTTTTCTAGGCTTCCGGTAATTCCAGAAAGGGGTGTGGAGGTAATTCCCATGATGGAGCAGCACTACCACCGGTACGCCCTGCTTTTTCACCAGCTTTCCCAGGGAATCCGGCAGGATCGCAGTGGTCCCGATGGGGGAATACCGTGCCTCCGGGTACATGCACAGGATGTCCCCGTACTCATGGAGGACTTTTTTCACGGAGCGCAGCAAGGCCATGTCGGTGGTAAATTTCCTTTTGCAGAGACACCCCAGCCACTCCATAATAAAAGGCCGGCGGTAATACCCGTCAATGGTAGCGATATTATTGACCGGATGAGGCCAGGTGGCGATGGCGCAAAGGTGGAAGTCCACGAAATACATATGGTTGCTCAGCAGGATATAGGGGGGCTTCAAGCCCTCCATATTTATTTTCTCGATATGGTAATCCTGCCCCATCATGCTCATGCCGCAGAGCGCGCGAAGGATGGCGGTGAAAATTTTCCTCTGCCGCAGGGGCGGCTTTGCGGTATCGTAGCGTTTCAGCGGGCCGTAGTTCACATCAATGGTTTCCATGGCAGCCTCCCTCCCGCCGGTGGGCAGGCCGCCGGCAGTTATTTCTTCCATATTACCACACAAATTAAGGGAAATCAAATCCGGATTCTGGCAATTACCCGCAATGCTTCGCCTTCCCCCTGTTTCCGGCGGCCCAATAAGAGAATTGTGTTCCTCCATTGGAAATCAGTATAACTTATCCATCAGCCCATCAATTTCCCGGATAAACGGCCCCGGCTCCGCCGCGCCATGCCCCTCCCGGCAAAAGAAAGCAATCTCCCGATGCACAGGGCTTCCGGCATCAAACTTCGGAATCCGCAGCCGCCCCAGCACATGGGCGGAAATGCTGGTAGGATTCATAAACCCCTTCACGCACCCCGCCGCCCGCGTAGAGGACAGCACACCGCACAGATAGTACGCTTCCTCCTCGCAGTCCATAGCGGCATACATCACCTTCTCATTTGGAAGCAGCAGCTTTCTGCCCAGAAACGGGTCGTCCACCGTCCCAACCACCGCGCAGACAAAGGCGGAGGCGATATACTTCCAAACCACCTTCCACGGCGAAAAAGTGTACCGCCCCACCCGCAAAACGGCGTGAAACTCCTCCTGCTGAACTGCCCGTTCCCATCCGGCGAATCCCTTCCGCTGGTCCAGCGTATCCCGGAAAGAGGCCAGATATTCCGCCGTCCTCGGGGATTCTTCCCGCAGCCGCTCCCAGGGTACAGGCCGCAATTTCGTCTCCGCCGTATGGGGGCAGAGGATGTAGGCGTCATATCCGGCCCGCCACTGGCGGACGCCGCTTCCCTTAAGCATAGGGTAAAGGTAAGTGTCCTCAATTTCCATTTCCACCGTCCGCGTCTTTCGCTTCGCCCGGGCCTGGATATTGGAAACTAGCGCGGTCCCCTCCCCGGCGGACCGGACCGACAGCCAGTACACCCCATTGGCCCCGCCGGTAAAGACCCCTGTCCTGGCGCGGTAAGGGCTGCTCCCCAGCATATGCCGCAGGGCTTCCAACTCCCCCGCCGGGGCGGTGAGCCACGGCCCGTCTGCCGTCCCGGAGGGCGCGGCCTGCTGCTCTTGTATCCGGAACAGCGCCATGGCCTGTTCCGGCGGCAAATGCGGGTCAACCGGCCCCCGCTTCACCCCGGGCGCCTTCGTCCAGACGGCGTAGGGTACAGGATACGCCGTCTCCGCACCCTTCCGCAGGAAAAACGCCGCCGCCGAGGCTGCCGCCCCCTCAAAAACCTTCAACCCCGACAGGTCGTCCACCCGCAGCGCTTGCAGCCCGGTCCCATCCGGAAGCCGGAGCCGCCGGAACGCCGCGCCGTTCTGGGCAGATTTAAAGACCCCCTGCCTCACCAGGAACGCCAGTACGCCGCCCTCCGCCAGCAGCCGGTCCGCCGACACGCAGGTGATCAAATCCGACACATCCGTCTTGAGGAAGCTAAAAGAAATGCCCCGCTCGCCCCGCAGGCCGTAGGCATCCCACAAATGCAGGCTCCGCTCCCGGTAAGCGCGGGGCAGGTATTCCCAGTTGATCCACGGCGGGTTGCCTACCGCCAGGTCCGCCTTTTTCGCCTCCGGACCCAGTTCCAGCGCGTCGGCGCGGTAAACCGGGATTTCCATCCTCTGCCCGTCCCCCAGCAAATCCAGCACTGCCAGCAGGTAATTGCTTTTCGCCGTCAGCACCGCCAGCGGGTTGATGTCGAACCCCCAGACGGTATCCAGGATTTCTCCCAGCGCCGCCCCGGCCTGCCGCTTGCGGGCGATGGCCTGAAGCAGGAAAGTCCCCGACCCGCAGGCCGGGTCCGCCACCCGCAGGCATTTGATATCCCCGCCTTGAAAACCAACCGCCCTGTCCAGCGTATACGCCGCCAGCCAGTCCGGGGTATAGTACTCCCCCAGCGCGTGGCGGAGCTGCCGGGGGATCATGGCTTCATAAAGCCGCTTCACATCGTCCCGGCCCGCCTGAAGGGAGCCGCCCCCCGGGTCCATGTAGCCGCCGGCCTGCCCGGCCAAGGCCGCCATCACCCGGTCGAAGCCGTTCTCCAATTCCTCCGCAGGCCAGCAGTACCAGTCCGGCTCACAGTAATTGTCCACCCCCCGGGCGGCGGCGAAGGTTCCGAAAATCAGCCCGCGCCAATCCGTCCCGATTTCCCCCAGCGCCGCCGCCACGGCGGTTTTGAGCAGCAGGGAGAAATAGGTCTGAACGGCAAACAGCAGCGTCCGGGCTTGCTCCTCCAAGTCCCCCTCCGGCAGGACGCCGAAGGCGCTGGAAATCTTCTCCGGGTCCAGCCGCTTGTGGGCGGACAGGGTGGCCTCCCCGTAAATCACCCGGAAGTCCTCCCGCCAGCCGTCCAGCGTCGCCTTCCCCTGGGGCGAAGGGTCCCGGAGGAAAGCGTAAATCTCCCGCACCAGTCCGTCCGCCTGGCGGCGCAGGGCGGATTTCGGATTATCCATATCCCGGCAGAGCCGGTGCAGGTCCAGCATAGGACCCCTCCTTTATCCGTCTATTTTCTCAACCGCCTGCGCCCCTGAAATCCGGGCGGGGTAGCTCTCCATTATCGTCCCGTCATAGGTAATCCGCACCAAATCCCCAACCGCCAGAGACGGGATTTCTCCGTCTGCGGATACCACGATCCGGTCCGCCGAATTCCTCTCATCCTCGCCCTCCAAAGGCTCTACCAAAACAGACGGCTTTGTCCCAGCATCCAGGATTTCCAGCACCTTGGCATTGAATTGAACCATCCCCGTCTCCGCGCCGTCATAAACGCCCTCCGGTTTCTGGGGCGCTTCTCCGGGGAAAGTCAAATCATAATCCGGCATGGCTCCGTCGCTGGGAGCGGATTCACCTGACGCCGGGGCGCTGCTGTTCAACCCCGGCGCGCTGCCGCCGCACCCTCTGGGAACTGCCGCCAGGAACGCCAGGGACACTGCCAGCACCATGCAGGCGGCCAAGCTTCCGGCCTTTTTCCACGCGGCGCGGCTTGTCCGGAATACATAGCCCTGCGCTTCCTCCACCATTTCCTCCGGCAGGCAGGTGATGGCGTCGAAGAAAATTTCACGTTTCGGATTCATACGCCCACCCCCTCTCGTTCCAACTCCCGGCGCAGGGCTTCCCGCAGGCGCAGCAGGCGCTTGGTCAGCGCGTTGGGGCGCACCCCAAGCTCCCCTGCCAGTTCCTTTACGCCGTCGCCGTTCCAGTACCGCCGGATGAACAGGCTCCTGTCCTCCGCGCCTAAGCCCCGCAGCCACCTGGCAATCAGTCCCCCCAGTTCCGCCGCTTCTACCGTCCGCTGGACGTTCTCCGGCGAGGGGACGCAGTCCTCTAATTCGCTGAGCAAAACCTCTGCCCCGCCGAACCTTTTCATAGCGTGGGCGGCGCGGTAGCGGCTGATGGACAAATTCCGCAGGATGGTTCCCAAATAGGCCCGCAGGCTGGCCGGCCGCTGCGGCGGCATAGTGTCCCAGCAGCGGCCATAGGCGTCGCTGACGCACTCCTCGCTGTCCTGGAAGCTGTGGAGAATATTCATAGCGATCTTGTGGCAGAAGCCGCCGTATTTGCTGTCGGTCTCTCCGATAGCCCGTTCGTCACGCTGCCAATACAAGTCGATGATTTGGACGTCCTCCATGGAGCATCCCTCCCTTCACCCCTTTTGACGCAAAGAAACTGAAAATATGCCTTGATTATAACATAAACTGTAGCAATTGTCGATTTCAATTTAACGGAAGCTGTGATATACTGTGTATAAACATGCCAAAGAGGCGAGAGAAAATGAATATCACCGTCAAGCTTGGCGTCTCCACATTGACCCACGCCGCCGGAAACAATATGAACGCATAGGAGAAAATACCATGAAACAAATTTCATTGGGCGCTGGTAAATTAACCGCGCCCGCCATTATTGTGGGCTGCATGCGCCTTGGCGGCCTTGACGCGCAAGCGCTGGGCCGGTTTATCCATACCGCAGTGGAAAACGGCGCGTACTTCTTCGATCACGCCGATATTTATGGCGGAGGCGTTTGCGAGGAGCATTTTGGCGCAGTTCTTCGGAACGAACAATCCATCCGGCGGGATGACCTTATTGTGCAGTCCAAATGCGGCATCCGGCAAGGATGCTACGACTCTTCCAAACAGCATATACTGAAATCGGTGGACGAAAGCCTGAAGCGTTTGCAGACGGACTATCTTGACGTGCTGCTGATCCACCGTCCGGATGCGCTGGCCGAACCGGAAGAAATTGCGGCGGCCTTTGACCAGTTGGAGCAGGCGGGAAAAGTCCGCTGCTTCGGCGTCTCCAACCACAAGCCCATGCAGGTCGAACTGCTTAAGCAAACCGTCCGGCAGCCGCTTATTATCAACCAACTGCAATTCAGCCTCCCCGTTTCCAATATGGTGGCCAACGGCATGGAGGTCAATATGGATACGCCCGGCTCCCCTGACAGGGATGGCAGCGTACTGGACTACGCCCGGCTGAACCATATGACCATCCAGGCATGGTCCCCCTTCCAGGCCCCCAATTGGGGCGGATGCTTCCTGGGAGACCCCTGCTACGAGAAGCTGAATCAGGTGTTGGACGAGCTGGCTTCCCAATATGGCGTCAGCCCTGCGGCCATCGCCGCAGCATGGATCCTGCGGCATCCTGCCAAAATGCAGCTTATTACGGGAACGGCGAAGGCGTCCCGTCTCAAAGAAATCATCCAGGCCTGTGACATCTGCCTGACACGCGAAGAGTGGTACCGGCTGTATCTGGCTGCCGGCCACCCGCTCCCTTGATTCTTCTCCTTTTCCATATTGCAAAAACCACCGAAGAAGGGAACATCCGCCATGGAACGTATTGATAAACTCCTGGCTTCCACAGGCCGCTGGTCGCGCAGGGAGGCGAAGGCGCTGGTGCAGGAAGGCAGGGTGCTGGTGGACGGCGTCCCCGCCGCCGCGCCGGAGCAGAAAGCAGACCCGGCCTGCTTGCAGGTGGACGGCGAGAGGCTGGAACTCCAAAAATATACCTACGTGATGCTGAACAAGCCCGAGGGCGTACTGTCCGCTACGGAGGACGCCCGGCAGAAAACGGTGCTGGACCTGCTGCCGCCGGAGCTGCGGCGCAGAGGGCTGTTTCCCGTGGGGCGGCTGGACAAGGACAGCGAAGGCCTGCTGCTGCTGACCAATGACGGGGATTTGGCCCACCGGCTGCTCTCCCCTAAAATGCATGTGGACAAGGTCTATTACATCCGTACGGACCGCCCCCTGGCGGCGGAGGACCAGGAGGCCTTTGCCAAAGGCGTGGTCCTGGCGGACGGGACGGCCTGCCGTCCGGCGGGCCTGGAACTTTTAGGCAGGGGCGACGAGGCCTTCGTCACATTGCATGAGGGCAAATTTCACCAAATTAAACGCATGATTGCCAGCAGGGGCGCGGCAGTGTGCCGGTTGAAGCGGCTCTCTATGGGAACACTTGTACTGGACGAAACCTTGGAAAAAGGCGAATACCGGCTTTTAACCCAGGAAGAAGTTTCAAAAATCGGCGGAAACAGGTGAAAAACAAGGAAACTCACAAATCAGCCAAAATGAAACAATCTTTTTTGTGAAAAAAAGAAAAAATGTCTTGCAAACTGTCGAAAGGCACGGTATAATAGAGAGCAAGTCCGACAGATTGCACAAAAGACCATGTGGATATCATCGCTGATGGAGGGGTGTCGCTATGTCAGGAAGAATTTTTCAGAACGTTGTCCTGCAAATTAAGGAAGCCACAGACCGGGTCGTGGGCGTGATTGACGGCGAGGGGACTGTGATCTCTTGCAGCGATCTTGGTCTTATCGGCAAAAAGTGGCCGGAATATGTGGGACATATCAACCAGGCGGACGGCGCAATCACCGCCGTTGACGGGAGGACCTTCCATGCCCTGGGCGGCTGGGGCTCCCACTTTGATTACGCCGTGTTCACCATGGGCGAGGACGAGGTCAGCCATACCGTTTGCTCTATGGCCAGCGTCGCCCTCAATGGAGCCAAGAATTACTACGAGGAAAAACATGACCGGGGTTCCTTTATTAAGAATATTATTTCCGATAATATTATGCTAAGCGACATCTACATGCGGGCGAAGGAACTGCATGTGGCCCCGGAGGTCCCCCGCAGCGTCTTTCTGGTGCGGCAGCTGGAGGACAGCGACGCGGCCTTGATGGACGTGGTGCAGGGCTTATTCCCCGACCGGCAGAACGACTTCGTCCTCAGCGTGGGGGACAGCGACGTAGCCTTGATCCACCAGCTTCCCGAAAACAGCGGGGAGAAGGAGGTCCAGCGGATGGCGTCCCTTTTGGAGGACACCCTGCGGGTAGGCGGCGACGGCCGGGTGGTGGTCGGCATCGGCACCGTGGCGATGCACCTGCGGGACCTGGCCAAGAGCTACAAGGAAGCCCAGATCGCCATTGAGGTGGGGAAGGTTTTCGACACGGAAAAATACATCATCAACTATGAAAACCTGGGGATTGGCCGCCTGATCTATCAGCTCCCTACTACTCTGTGCGAAATGTTCCTGGTGGAGGTCTTTAAGAAGAACCCCATTGATTCCCTGGATCAGGAAACGCTGTTTACCATCCATAAGTTCTTTGAGAATAACCTAAACGTCTCCGAAACCGCCCGGAAGCTGTTCGTACACCGGAATACCCTGGTTTACCGGCTGGAAAAAATCAAGAAGCTTACGGGGCTGGACTTGCGGGAGTTTGATGACGCGATTACATTCAAGGTCGCCTTGATGGTCAAGAAATATTTAACCAGCCGCGGAATTGACGCGTAAAAAAGAACCGGCGCCCGGAGGAAAAATCCTCCGGGCGCTTTCGTCTTTGGGCTGATTCATTTTCATTCAATCGCCGGGACCGGGGTAGATGACTTTCCCGATATTCCAATTCCTGGCGACCTTCCGGGCGGCGTCCAGCCGCTCCTCCTCGTTTTTATAGGACAGCTCGGCGGTATGGCAGCCACAATCTACACACTGCACATACAGGCACCAGCCGCCTTCCTCCTCGATTACGCCTGCGCCGTGGCAACTGGGGCAGTCCTGCAAATCAATCTCGTCAAAGGGGTTCATAGGATAGACCTCCCGTTCATAAATAACAGGCCGATTGTACCACAATTGCCCCCCAATGGGCAAGCCTTATCTGAAATTTTGCGGTTAATTCACTTTATATATAGCTGCGGAAAAGGTTCCCGTAAAATCCTTGTACGCCGCCTCCAGCGTATAGCTCTGGGACTGCGCCAGGGGGAGACAGATTGTCAGGGCATCCGCCCGGTCAAATTCCTTGACTACGGCGCCATTCCCGTCATATAGGAAGAAATCCACTGTCCCGCTTTCGGCATGGGTGGAGATTGCGCATTTTATCCTGCCGCCTGCTTCGCCGGAAAATGAGACATTGGCGATATTGGTTTCCGGCTGGGGACAGGCGCGGTGTATACTGCATACCGGCCTCGGGCTGGTCAGAAGCCACAGGCCCAATAGGAAGGCAGATGCCAAGAAAACGCCGGTGGCGATGTATCCTTTTTTCATACGCCGCATCATTTTCTCCCCTCTGTCAATAGATTTCCACATCCCCGCTGGTGGTTTCTGCGGTGACCACGCACCCGCCGCCGTTGAAAACACAGGAGCCAGATTTTCCGCGTATGTCGCCGTCAAAGTTAGAGACGTTGATCTCGCCGGAAATGGTGGCATAGTTCAACGTAAAGCCACTGTCGCCGGGCATCGCGAGGCTTACATTGCCGCTGATGCTCCCTATGCCAATCGCCCGGGCAGCGGTGTTGGACATATTGGCCCAGACGTCGCCGCTGACGGTGTTCAGATAGAGTTCCTCTACCTGTTCCAGGTAGTCTAGCTGGATGTCGCCGGAGACAGTGGATACGTTCGTTTTCGTGCTGTAGTACTCGCCGTAAACATCCCCGCTGGTGGTGGACACCTCCGCTTGGCCGGCATGCAGTTCGTTGCACATGACTTCCCCGCTGATGGTCTGGATATAGGCGGCCTGGGTGTAGCAGGAAACGGCTGTCACAGGCCCGCTGGCAGTTGCGATGTGCAAAGTGTCCAACTCCACGCGGTAGACCTGTACCTCTGCGGAAGCGGTGGTAATATTGATCTCGCCCAGCATCCCATCGGGGATGAGGATGTTAAGCCACTTCTGGCCCTTCACATTCCCCAGCACCCCGTTCTGGCGGTAGCGGATGTTCAGCGTCTCACCGTTTACCTCCATCTTCATCCGGGTGCGTTCGTTCAGCTCGTTTTCGGAATATTCGGTGATGCAGATTTTATCCCCGTTCCAGCTATCCACCCAGACCATACCGGCCGCCCATTCGATATCAATATTCTTCACGTCGCTGGTTTCAAAGTAATTCTCCCCCTCGGCGTACGCAAAGCCCTCATTGAGGGGCGCTTCCCCGAAGTCCCAGCCTTCCGCGTAAGCAGTCTCGAATGCGGAGGATTCTGTTGGGTAGTCCCGCACATTCCGGTTCCACTGCCAGCGGTTCACCGCGCTTATGGCAGCGATAATGGCTATGGTCCAGAGTGCAATCTGCGTGATCCTGCGCCAGTCCTTCCACCATTTCACCTGCTTGGGGGTCTGATAGGCCCTGGCGCCGTCTCCGCCGCCCGGGCGGGAGACGGCGGGGTAGGCGAGGGGCGCAATGGGCCGCTGGTCCGGCGGGGTGTAGGGCAGGCCCTCCTCCTCCATGATGCGGCGGGCGATGGTCTCCACGTCCTCTAAACTGGCGACGGCGTCCTCCTCGCCCATACCCTCCTCCATGCGGTCGGCCAGCATTTCCGCGTAGTAGGTTAGGTGCTGTTCGGCCTGTTCCCGTGTCATGCCGTACAGGTTGTGATATAGCTTATTCAGAAATTGCACTCGTGTCATCTCCGGCACACTCCTTTATCAACTGATATACCCGCTGGATTTCCGGCCAACTTTCCAAGAATTGCTGGATGTTCCCCACGCCTTCCGGCGTGATGCGGTAGAATTTCCGCAGCCGCCCGGCATGCTCAACAGAATAGACCGTCAGGCATCCCGCGCCCTCCAGCCTTCGCAGGATGGGATAGAGGGTGGATTCCGATATCTCAATCACGCTGGATAAATCCTTGATGATTTGATAGCCGTAAGAATCTCCCCTCCGCAGCAGGGACAACACACATACGTCCAACAGCCCGCGCTTGAGTTGAGGATCAATCACGTTCATGCCCCCTTTCACATGATACTATACAACACATAGTGCTTCCTGTCAAGAGGTATTTTATTAAGAAATATGGAAGACTCACGCGGGCATGCCTGCTAAATGACGGAGCAACCAGAGCCGGGCGGCTTTTCGGCGGGCAAGGCCAAAACCCTGGGAGCGCTTGGCAAAGCGCTTTGCAGGCCGCGCCCGGCCCTTTTTTGACGCGAAGAAGCGGTATGCGCCGTGGCGCATACCGCTTCTTCAGATGTGAGGGGCGGTGTTGGCTTATTTCCCCTTTACCGCCCGCTTCGCCAGGATCGCCGCCTGATAGCGGGGAATCAACGTCAGCGGCTCGCTGCCGTCGGTCAGGCCCATATCAACGGCTTCCTGGAACTCCTTTTCCGCCCACAGCGGGACGGACTGGTTTTTCAGGTAGTCGTTCAGCGCGGTGTAGATTTCCTGTCCGGTCATGATATCATCTCCTTCGTCAAATGGTCTGATATATGCCAAGGCCGCACTAAGGGTCCTGGTGCGGCGGAAGACGCCCCCGCCGTTAGACTGGCTGCCTGCCTCCCCCGGAGAGGTGTTGCCCTCGATAGCGGTAGCGGAGCTGCCCGCCGCATGCTCCACGATGCCGGTATGTCCGAAACGGTAGATCGCGATATCTCCCGGCCTTGGCTGGGAGACGACCCGCTCCCGCTGATTGGCCTGATACCAACGCAGCAGTGCGGAGCAGCTTGCCGTCCGGCAGGGCAGGGGCGTCCCCGCCTGCTGGAAGCACCACTGGACAAAAATCATGCACCAGGGTACGCCGTTCCAGCCGTACCACTGGCCGTATTTGGTCCGGTTGCTCCCTGCGGGGCTTTCCTTGGTGCCTAACTCGCCTGCGGCAATTTTCAGCAGTTCAGCGTACATCGCCCCCTCCATTCCCTGGCTGATTGAGGGCTTTCTGGTTCTGGGTGCCGAAATAGAAGGCAATAATCACTGCGTAAATGGTCATAAAGTCCTGGCCCACCTCGCCCTTTAGCGCCTGGATGGCGAATACCAGGGTCAGGGCCAGGGTCACCAGGCTTTTAATGCTCAACAGGTTGTTCACCCGCCTGATAAAAGCTTCATGCATACTGCATCTCTCCCATGTAAAAATTCCGGGGATATATTGCCCCCGCTGTATTAATATGCGCCGGGCGGCCCGCTTGTGCCTGTCCCGGGGTCTCGTCATACCGCCTGGAACACGGCCACATATCTTGCGTCTCCCGCCACGGTGAAGGTATGGCTCTGGGTGGTGACGGTAGTGGGGAACATGCTGCCGCCGGTGAACCGGTTCCACTGCTTGAAGGCGTACCCGGCCTTCGGCTCCGCTTCGATGGTCACCGTCATTCCCGAGGAGACCGCGCCGCCCGGGGATACAGTCCCCATTGCAGCGTTGGCGCTTTCCACCGTAATCGTACAGACCCCCGCCGGAAGCTGCCCGCCGGAGGGCATGGTGCGAATCAATTCCGGGTAAAAGGAGAAGGGGTCGTCGTCGTAGACCTCCTGCCCCATTTCGGTCAAGGCGTCCCGGATCGCGTTTTTGGTATCCTGGAGCGCCGCCAGCTTTTCCGTGATGGTACCCATCAGATTTCCTCCCCGTTGATTTCATCCAGGATTGCCCCGATATTCCCCAGCAATCCGTCCACATATGCCTTACTGGCCATGCCGTCCTTTGGGACGGGGGCGCCGCCTTCGTCAAAGCCCAGGTATTGCCCCGCCGAGCCGGACAGGGCGTCCTGCTTTCCGGCCAAGCCGTCCCGGAGCCATTCCGCCAGGCGCCGGAGGCCGGTTTCATCCAAATATTTTGCCAAATAGGATACCTCCTTTCCAAGCGGCTCAACCGGCCAGCAGCGCATCAATTTCCGCGTTTGAGATGGACTCGATTTCCACCGTGCTGCCCAGGGCGTCCCACTGCTGTCCGTCCCAGGCGTAGTTCATGCCCGTCGATTCCACGTTCCACACGTCCCCCAGGGCATTGCCTTCCCCCGGCAGCGCGGCGATATCGGCCACGCTGCCCTTGAAGCGGTACAGCCCTGTGATATCGCTTTTCAGCGCCAGGTCCGGCTTGCCGGAAATCTGGTCCCAGACGGCGGATTGGGCGGACAACACGCCGCCGGAGATGGACAGCCCCGCCCCCACCATCACGCCGCCCAGGACCTCCGCCGTAGCGGCGGGCAGCGTGTAGGCGGACAGGCCTGCCAGCTTGCGCTTTTCCTCGTCGGTGTAGTCGTTGGCGGACAGGCCCTTGCCGGACACCTTGTCCACCTTCCCGCCGAGCTGGCCCTTGACCTTTTCCCAGACATAGAGCAGCCCGTTGGCGTCCAAGTACTTATTCATGCATCAATTCCTCCAATTCAATGTTTGTGATGGGCCGGACGGGTTCCGGGATGCGCTCCACGGCCTCCGCCAGCCCGGTGATGGACGCGATAGGGTGTTGATTTTCCGCGTCCCGGTAGGTCAGCGTCCGGTGGTCTAACGCGCCGCCCTCGCCGCCTCCGGATACGCCGGAGCCGGTGTCGGTATAGGCGCCCTTCTCCTGGTCCCAGACCCACCAGGAGCCGTCTTGGATAATAGGCGCATGGACGGCGGCGGCTTCGGCTTTCCCGGCGGCCTCCAGGGCCTTCGCCCCGGCGGACAGGATTTTCTCCAGATAGGCCCCCCATGGGTCCTCCTCCCCGTCGGCCAGTCCCTTGGCGACATAGGTGGCGTAGGTGTGGGATTTCACCACCCGCTCACCGGCGCACCAGCGCAGCTCGCAGCAGCCATGGCCGGCCTGGGCCACGTCGCCGGCGGCGACCCGCCACACGGCCCTGCCGGCCCCGTCCGTCTCCAGCGCCACAGGGTAAGCCGGCCCGCCGTCCGGCGGGCGGTACAGGAGCAGGGCCGCGCCCCCTCCGGATTCCGCCGCCCACCGGGCGGTTTCAGGGAAGACCAATTCCCTGGCCAAATGCTCCCCCTGTTTGCCCAGGTACAGCGTTCCCGGGCTGTTGATTACGGTTCGCAAATCAAGTGCCTCCTTTCAAGTGTTGTACACCCTAAGGCCGCATTTCAAGAAAAGTTGCCGTAAAAACGGCAACCTTTTCCAAAAAATTTTTTCAAAACCCACCGCGCGGCGTAAAAGCCGGCAAAACCTGCCTGCCGGCCGTTGGCGCGCGTCTTGACAGCGCCCGCTGGGTAAGGTATGCTATAGAGCAGAAAAACAGGGAGGTTTCCGCCTATGCTGCCCGCCTTTTTTACCCGGTCCCAAGGCCTGCGCAAGCTGTATTGCAGCTTGTTCACCGGCATGCTGGACCGCCGCGGCCTGACCCAGTTAGAGACCGACATTCTGCTCTTTCTGGCCAACAACCCGGACTGCGACACCGCCCGCGATATTGTGGAAAAGCGGCACCTGGCGAAATCCCACGTATCCGCCGGGGTAGAGGCCCTGGCGGCCTGCGGCCTGCTGGAACGCCGGAAGCAGGCGGGCAACCGCAAGACCATCCATCTCCGCCTCACCGCCGCCGCCGCGCCGGTGGTAGAGGAGGGCCGCGCCATTCAGCAGCAGTACGGGCAGATGTTACTGGAGGATTTTTCAGAGGAGGAGCGGCGGGAGCTGTTCCGGCTTCTGGAAAAGGTCAGCGGGAACGTAGACCGCATACTGTCGGAGCCGCGGCCGCCGCTGCCTTGACAAGAACACCTATTTATAATAAAATAAAGAAAATCCACCGCGCCCCGCCGGGGCGGGAAAGGAGCCGCCTGTGCGTATCAACCCCCTGCTGATGGAAAAGATTCGGGAATCCCTGTCCTCCGTGCTGCCCATCACCGCCATCGTGCTGCTGCTGAGCATTACCATCGTTCCGCTGACCACGGGGACGCTGGTGCTGTTTCTGTTTGGCGCGGCGCTGCTGATTGTAGGGGTCGGCATGTTCACCATGGGCGTAGACATGTCCATGACCCCCATGGGCAGCGCCATAGGCGTGTCCATGAGCCGCGCGAAGCATGTGGCCGTCCCCCTGGCGGCCGCCTTTGTGCTGGGAATGCTTATCACCGTGGCCGAGCCGGACCTGACGGTGCTGGCCCAGCAGGTGCCGGCCATCCCCAACTGGGTGCTGATTTTCACGGTAGCGGCGGGGGTAGGGCTGTTTTTGGCGGTGGCCCTGCTGCGGGTCATGCGGAAGATCCCGCTGTCTTTCCTGCTGGTAGGCTTTTATCTGGCGGCGTTTGTGCTGGCCATCGTATTTACGCCCAACGACTTCATTCCCGTGTCCTTCGACTCCGGCGGCGTGACCACGGGTCCGATCACGGTGCCGTTTATCATGGCCCTGGGCGTGGGCCTTGCCTCTGTGCGCAACGACAAAAACGCCACCAGCGACAGCTTTGGCCTGGTGGCACTGTGCAGTATTGGGCCGATTTTGTCGGTATTGATTTTGGGCGTCTGCTACTCCCCGGACAGCGCCAGCTATACCCCCGTGTCCCTGGCGGAGATTGTCACCACCCAGGATGCGGCCCGGGAGTTTGCCGCGGCCATTCCCCACTACGCGGGGGAGGTCGCGTCGGCGATGATACCCATATGCGCCGTGTTTGCGCTGTTCCAGCTTCTCACCCGGCGGTTCAAGCGGACCCAGCTTTTGCGCATTGTCAGCGGCATGGTATATACTTACATAGGGCTGGTGATGTTCCTTACGGGGGTCAACGTAGGCTTCATGGGCGCGGGCCAGCTCATTGGGGCCACCATCGCCGGAAGCGAGGCGCAGTTCCTTCTGATTCCCGTGGGCATGATAATGGGTTATTTCATCGTCGCGGCCGAGCCGGCGGTCCATGTGCTGGTCAAGCAGGTGGAGGAGGTCTCCATGGGTTCCATCTCCCAGACGGCCATGCGCCGGGGCATGAGCATCGGGGTGGCCATATCCATCGGCATCGCCATGCTGCGGGTGCTGACGGGCATTTCGATTTTGTGGTTTTTGATTCCAGGGTATGCGGTCTCCCTGGCGCTGACCTTTTTTGTCCCCCAGTTGTTTACAGGCGTGGCCTTCGACGCGGGCGGGGTGGCGTCGGGTCCGATGACGGCCACGTTTTTGCTTCCCTTCGCCATGGGCGCCTGTGAAGCGGCAGGGGGCAATTTGATGACCGACGCCTTTGGCCTGGTGGCGCTGGTAGCCATGACGCCACTGGTGGCAATCCAGCTTCTCGGCCTGGCGGGCCGTGTGCGCAAGCGCCTGGCGGACGACGCGCTGAAGGCGGAGCTGTCCCGCGTGAAGGACTGCGTGGTGTATTACGACTGATGCGGCCGCAGATGGGGGGCGCAGTGCCGCCCGCCGGTCAAATCAACAAATTCCCCCTGCGTTATAGGAGAGGACGCCTATGAAAAAACCAGAACAAATGGCATTGATTATGTCCATCGTAGAGCGGGGCAGCGGCGGCAAGCTGGTGAAGCTCTACAAGAAAAACCAGGTTTTTACCCACATCCGGTTTGAGGGCCAGGGTACCGCCACGTCGGAGATCCTGGACATCCTGGGCCTGGGCGGGTCGGAGAAGGACATTCTCCTGAGCATGACCACCCGCGCCGCCGCCCGCGTCCTGCTGGAGCGTCTGGACGATGAGCTGCGCGGGGCGGCGCCTGGGCGCGGGATAGCCTTTGCCATACCCCTGGCGGCGGTAAGCAGCCTGATGGCCGCCTACATCGGCCTGAAAACAAAACTGGACAGCGAAGGGAGCGGCAGCATGGACAACCAGCAGAAGACCAGCATGATATTGGTCACGGTCAACCAAGGCTACACGGACGTAGTTATGGAAACGGCCCGGAAGGCGGGGGCCAGAGGCGGCACCATCATCCGGGGCCGCTGGGCGGGGGACGAAAGCTTTGCGGAATCCTACGGCATCACGACCTTGCAGGAGGAAAAGGAACTGATTTTCATAGTAGTCCCCACGGACCTGCGCAACGGCATCATGGATGCGGTGACAAAAAACCACGGCCTGCGCACGGAAGCGGGGGCCATGGTCAGTTCTGTAGGCGTAGAGCAGCTCGTCCATCTGAGTTGAGCCTATGATTGTCATACTTCCGGAAAACCCGCCATACAGCGGCAGGCTGCGGGACTTCCTGTCCCCCCTGCTGCCGGAGGGCAGCGGGTGGCTGACGGCGGCGGAGGGCCTGACCGGCCTGGCCGGGGAAAAGTTGCTGTTTGCGGTAGCCCTGGACGAGAGCGGCTGCGGGCTGGAGTATTACCGGATGCTGTCCGTTTTGCGGCGCGGCGGCGGGCGTTTGGCGGGCTGCACGGCAGGGGTGGTAGTCACCGGCCAAGGGGAACTGTACACCAAGGACGTAGCCCGGGACCTGGTGCTGGCGGCAAATCTGGCGGGCTGCGCCTTTATAGGGCGGCCGCTGGTAGAAGCCACCGGCTCCCTGCGCAATTTCCGCGTCCAGGCGGAGATTCACGGCACCGACGAAGCGTCGGCGTTCCGCATGGCGGCAGAGGAACTTCTCACCCGCCTGCTGCACCGCCCGCCGCCGCCCCCGGTGCGGAAGCTGCTGGCCCTCCACGCGTCCACCCGCTCCACCAGCAACACCCTGGCTCTCTGGGAGATGGTCCGGCGGAACCTGCCCGGGGAGATAGAGGTTCAGGAGTTGTGCCTGCGGAACAACACGGTGGCGGACTGCAACGGCTGCGCGTACACGACCTGTCTCCATTTTGGGGAGCAGGGGGGCTGTTTCTACGGCGGGCCGATGGTGGACGAAGTATTCCCCGCCGTACGGGCCTGCGACGCGCTGGTCATGCTGTGCGCGAATTATAACGACGCCTTGTCGGCCAATCTGACCGCATTTGTCAACCGCCTGACGGCCCTATTCCGCCAGAGTCGTTTTTATGACAAGCGCCTATACGGCCTGATTGTCTCCGGCTACTCCGGCGGCGACCTGCTGGCGAGGCAGTTGATATCCAGCCTGAACATGAACAAGAGTTTTTATCTGCCGCCGCGTTTCTGTATGCTGGAGACCGCCAACGAGAAGGGGAGCCTGGCCAAGCTTCCCGGCGTAGCGGAGCGGGGCGCGGCGTTTGCCAGGGCGATGATGGAATCATAAGAACCGCCGGACTAGAAAGTCCGGCGGTTCTGCGTGTCCTCATTCCCCATCCTGTTCCGGCAGCGTATCGTCGCCTTGAATCCAATCCCGCACATCCGTAACCTCGTACGTCCCCGGCCCGGTCCGCGCGATGACCTTTTCCAATCCGGCATTGATGATCATCCGCCTGCACATGGAGCAGGAGGACGTATCATGCAGCAGTTCGCCGGTAGCGGCATTTTTCCCCGCCAGGTAAAGGGTTCCGCCGGCCATATCCCTGCGCGCGGCGGAGATAATGGCGTTTGCTTCCGCATGGACGGAGCGGCACAGCTCATACCGCTGGCCCTGGGGGACGTTCATCGCTTCCCTGGTGCAGCGGCCCAAATCCACGCAGTTTTTCCGTCCTCTTGGCGCCCCATTGTAGCCGGTGGATATGATCTCGTCATTTTTGACGATAATCGCGCCATAGCACCGCCGCAGGCAGGTAGCCCTGCCTATGACGGTCTCCGCAATATCCAAGTAGTAGTTCTCTTTACTGATCCTTTCCATAATCCCCCTCCTGAAATGATGGTAATAGCGTCACAGGCTGTCCCAAAAGCCCTCCCCAGGCGTAAATAAAGGCGGATTTTGCCTACTCCCCCCGGATTTCCGCCATCTCGTGGAAAACCGGCCGCAGCGCGGGAAACAGCTTCCGCCACAACTGGTAGCGTTTTTCATAGGCCGCCGTTAAGGCGGCGTCCGGGTAAGCGGCGCCCCGGACCTTGACCAGCGTCCCGGCGCAGTGCTTCACGCTGGGATACGCGCCGCAGGCCACCGCCGCCAGCATTGCGCCGCCGTATCCGGGTCCTTGCTCCGTCTGGGGCAGTTCCAGGGGAATCCCCAGCACATTTGCCAGGATCGTCCGCCACAGGGGGCTTTTCGCCCCGCCGCCGCAGATGCGGCTGGAATGGATTTCGACGCCCTGCGCCCGTGCGGTTTCCACGCAGTCCCGGATGGCGAAGGCCACGCCCTCCAGTACGGCCTGGGTCAAGTCCGCCCTGCCGGAATCCATCCGCAGTCCAACAAACGCCCCCCGGGCGGATGGGTCGTTGTGGGGGCTGCGCTCCCCCATGAGGTAGGGGAGATAATACACGTCGTTGCGTCCCAGCCGTTTGGGGTCGATTTTTGCTTCTTCGCCCTGGTAATCGCCGGTACCCAGGATGTCCTCCTGCCACCATTTGTTGCAGGACGCCGCCGACAGGATGCACCCCATCAGATGGAAGCCGCCGCCAGCGTGGACAAAGGAATGGAGGGCGTTCTGCTTGTCCACGCCGAAGGAATCGCTGGTAATAAACACGGTGCCGGAGGTGCCAAGGGAGATGTTGCAGCAGCCGCCGCCCACCACGCCGCAGCCCACGGCGGCGGCGGCGTTATCGCCCGCCCCCGCGCAGACCACGGTATCCTCCCGCAGCCCCAGCTTAGCGGCGGCGTCCGGCAGCAGACGCCCCACCGGCTCCCAGCTTTCATAGAGCCTGGGCAGATGTTCTTCCTTTATCCCGCAGATGTCCAGCATCTCCCGGCTCCAACGTTTATGCGCCACATCCAGCAGCAGCGTCCCGGAAGCGTCGGAGTAATCGGTGCAGTGGACGCCGGTCAGCCGGTAGTTGATGTAATCCTTGGGCAGCATGATTTTGCGGATGCGGGCAAACAGCTCCGGCTCGTTCTCCCGCATCCACAGCAGCTTCGGCGCGGTGAACCCCGCAAAGGCGATGTTGGCGGTATACCGGCTCAGCGTCTCCCGCCCAACGGTATCGTTAAGGAATTCCACCTGCTTCTGCGTCCGCCCGTCGTTCCAGAGTATAGCGGGCCGGATTACCGCCCCGTTTTCATCCAAGGCCACCAGCCCATGCATCTGGCCGCCCGCGCCGATGCCCCGGACCTGGGCGGCGTCAAAGCCGTCCAGCAGCGCCGGAACGCCGTCCAGGACGGCGCTCCACCAGTCCTCCGGATTCTGCTGGCTCCAGCCGGGGCGGGGGAACTCGATTGGGTATTCCCTGCTGGCGATGTTCAAAATCTCCCCGCCGCTGTCCATCAGCAGGAGCTTCACAGCGGAGGTTCCTAAATCAATACCAATCGTATACATAGCGCAAATCCTTTCTCCATTGATATAGCTGCCTTTATAGTATCCCATTCCGCCGCCCAATGCAAGCCGTTTGGCGGAATTTGCACCGTCCCCGCCCGGATTTATTCTTGCAATTTATCCATTTTCATGGTAAACTTTCACAGTCATTTCACGTTTATAGGAGAAATCCCGATGGAACTTTTACCCATATATCAGTCCTTCGGCATCAGCGGCGGCGTTCTGGCCCGGGGGGAGGAGATCGTGGAGAGGCTGGCCCCCCGCTTCCGCGCCATCGACAAAACCGCCGAGTACAACCAGGCCAAGGTCCTTCTGGCGATGCAGCGCAGCCGGATAGGCGCCAACCACTTTGCGGCCACCACGGGCTACGGCTACGACGACGACGGCCGGGAGCGCCTGGAAAAGGTCTACGCCGCGGTATTCCATACGGAGGCGGCCTTGGTGCGCCCGCAGATCACCTGCGGCACCCACGCCCTGACCGTTGCGCTTTCAGCGAATCTTCTGCCGGGGGACGAGCTGCTCTCCCCGGTGGGCCTGCCCTACGACACCTTACAGGAGGTCATCGGCATCCGCCCCTCCCCCTGCTCCCTGGCGGAGTATGGCGTGGCCTACCGCCAGGCGGATTTGAAGCCGGACGGCAGCTTTGACTATGACGCCATCCGCGCCGCCATCAACAGCCGGACAAAGCTGGTGACGATTCAGCGCAGCAAGGGCTATGCCACCCGCCCCTCCTTTTCCGTAGCGCAGATTGGTGAATTGATAGCATTTTGCAAGAGCGTCAAGCCGGACGTCATCTGCATGGTGGATAACTGCTACGGCGAATTTGTAGACACGGTAGAGCCATCGGACGCCGGGGCTGACATGGTGGTAGGGAGCTTGATCAAAAACCCCGGCGGCGGCCTGGCACCCATTGGCGGCTATATCTGCGGGACGCAGGCGTGTGTAGACCGCTGCGCCTACCGTCTCTCCGCCCCCGGCCTGGGCCAGGAGGTGGGCGCAAACCTGGGCATCCTCCCCGCCTTTTACCAGGGCTTTTTCCTGGCCCCCACGGTTGTGGCCGGCGCCTTGAAGGGCGCGATTTTCGCCGCCAATCTTTATGAGGGCCTGGGCTTCCGCTGCATCCCCGGCGCGTCGGAGCCGCGCAATGACATCATCCAGGCGGTGGAACTTGGCAGCGAAGCGGCGATGTGCGCCTTCTGTGCGGGCATCCAGGGCGCGGCTCCGGTAGACAGCTTCGCATCCCCGGTCCCCGGCAGCATGCCCGGGTATGACAGCAAGGTCATCATGGCTGCGGGGGCCTTTGTCCAGGGCAGCAGCATCGAGTTGAGCGCCGACGGACCCATCCGCCCGCCCTACGCGGTATATTTCCAAGGCGGACTGACCTGGCAGCATGCCAAGCTGGGGATTCTGCTGTCGCTGCAAAAGATGATAGACAGCGGGGTAGCCGCACTGTGAGACGGGGAACAGCCAACCGTTATTTCCGGCGCAGGCCTCCTCCGGCGCACATTTCGGAATAAGGACAAAAAAACGAAATGTGTAAAGGAGAGAAATTATATGTGGTTTTGGCTTGCGATTATTGCACTATTGTGCTGGAGCGGATCGGACTTATTTTCGAAAATAGGGTGCCGGGACGCATCTGACAAATACAGCCACTTGAAAATGGTCATGGCCGTGGGCGCAGTCATGGGCCTTCACGCCTGCTACGAGATTTTTGCAGGCGGCGTAGAGATTAATCTGGGCATTCTGCTGACCTACCTGCCGGTATCGCTGCTGTACATCCTGTCCATGGCCTTAGGCTACCTTGGCCTGCGGTATATTGAACTGAGCGTATCCTCCCCCATCTGCAACTCCTCCGGTGCGCTGGTAGCGGTTATGACGCTGCTGTTTGTCGGGGCGGAGGACTATTCCCCTCTGGCATTGTTTGCGGTCGCGCTGGTGTGCGTAGGGGCCATCGGCCTGGGGGTCGTAGACTCCACGGAGGACGCGGCGCTGCGCGCCGCCCGCCAGCAGGCGGGCAACTACAAATATGCCAAAAGCTGGGTGGCCCTGGCCCTGCCGGTAGCCTACTGCGTCCTGGACGCGGCGGGTACCTTTGCGGATAACCGGGTGCTGGAGACGCTCAACGAGGACAGCGCCAACGTAGCCTACGAGTTGACCTTCCTCTGCGCGGCGGCGGTATGCTTTATTTACGCGGTTGTGATTAAGAAGGACCGTCTCATTCCCAGGATGGAGGCCCCCAAGTATGCCGGCGCGGTTTTCGAGACGGCGGGCCAGTTCGCGTACATTTACGCCATCGCGGACACGGAGCACTTAGCCATGTCCGCGCCGATCATCTCATCCTACTGCGCGGCGTCGGTGCTGTGGAGCCGGATTTTCCTCAAGGAGAAGCTGTCCTGGAAACACTATGGGATGATCATCCTGATTGTTGCAGGCATCGCGATCATGGGCGTCCTGGATCTATAATGCTGTTTGCTGCTAAAAAACCTGAAAAGTTTTTACTGCGGGTTATACGCCGCAGGGCGGCCCCGAGAAAAGTATTGACAGCCTTCCCGGCGGGAGTATCGAGGAAACCGGCAGATTATCAAAAAAAACCTTGCATTTTTCTGGCTGATATGGTATTCTATCATGGCGATAAAGGGCGGTCCTCTGCCAAGGCGCGGAGCAAAGTCTCCCTGCGCCGCCAAAATTGTTAAGAACGCCTATAAATTAGGAGGAAAAATCCATGGATCTCATTAAAGAACTGACCAAATCCCAGATCAAGGAAATGCCCGCCGTCCAGGTCGGCGACACCGTGAAGGTACATGTCAAGGTCAAGGAAGGCGCCCGCGAGCGCATCCAGGTATACGAAGGCATTGTCATCGCCAAGAAGCACGGGGGCATTGAGGAGACGATTACCGTCCGCCGCGTGTCTTACGGCATCGGCGTGGAGAAGGTATTCCCGCTGCACTCTCCCACCATCGACAAGATCGAGGTAGTCCGCCACGGCGTTGTGCGCAGAGCGAAGCTCTACTATCTGCGCGACCGCGTAGGCAAGGCTGCGAAGGTCCGCGAGAAGCTTTAATCCCTCAAGGAAGCGTCCGGCAGGATATCCTGCCGGACGCTTTTTCGTGTCAAAAAACACAAAACACCTCACCACCACCTGCGCAGGGCGGCTGCTGTGCGCTACGCCAAATACTTCGAGAGGACTTCCATCTGGTTTTTTGCCCTAATCCCAGGCGATTTCCGGTATCCCCTGGCGAGATAAAATCCCACGGCGTTATCAGCGGTAAGCAGTGCGTGGAAAACGCCGCGTTGGACAAAATACTGCTCCGCCGCCACCAAGAGCATGGTTCCAATCCCACGGGACCGGCGGGCGGGATCCACCCAGAATTCACGGATAAACCCCAAATCCTCCTCCAGGAACCAGTTAGAGAACCCGGTCAATTGGAATTGGAGAAACGCCGCCGCACCGCCGCCGTCCGCCGGCAGGAGGTATGCCAGGTTGTTTCCCTCCCGGTTCATCTCGTCAAACAGCCCGTCCCAATCGGACACATGAATATCCAGTTCCGCAAAATACTGTTGAAAGGCGCTGCGAAAGCGAACATCCGAAAAATCAGAGAGCAGGATCAAATTGGTATTCATACAAAAAACTCCTTTTCGCGGCAAAACAAAAGACGTTCCCGAAAACGGGAACGTCAATTTCCACATCCAGCGGCCTGCGCTGCCGCGTTAAGGCGTAGAGGATGGATGACAGAGAATCCCGAATCGGATCATATTCATATCATCCACCTGCCTTTCTGTACAAATACCATACCAGAAAAGCGCGGCATTGTCAACCCCTACTGCCATGCGGCCCTGGCTGGATTTCTGGGGGCGGTGCGGTAAAACTTCAAGCCGGTATGCCCGACGACCAGGCATCCATCCAAGCTTCGCTTCTCCGTAATGCCGAAGTATTCCCGCAGCTCCGGGTCTCCCTCGATAGCCCTGGCGGCGAACCCGCAGTACAACGCGCCCAGCCCCAGCGCGTGGGCCATCAGTTCCATATTGGCCAGCGCCAGCCCGCCGTCGGGCCTGACCTCGGAGGTAACGGCAATCATTTGATTTCCGCCGTAAAACAAGGTATCCGGCTGGCCGGGGCCGGCCAAATAATTTTCATACCGCCTATAGAGCAGCTTCCGCCCATTCTCCTGCGCCATCCTGGCGAAAGCTTTCCAGATTTTAGGCCGCAGCGTCTCAAACTCCCGGTCCAGGACGGTAAACCCAACGCTCTGGCTGTTAGAGCTGGTAGGGGCGCACCGCCCGGCGTCCAGCAGCATTTCCAGTTCCTTTCGACTGGCCTTTTCCCCGGAAAAGCGCCGGATGCTCCGCCGGAACCGCATAGCGTTCAGCAGTACGCGGGGGTCCAATTCGAAGGAAGCAGGGTCAAATTCCACCGGCGCTTCCAGCCCCGGCATAGCCGTAGCGCCTGTGGGGCAGACCGCCACGCACTGTCCGCAGCCAAAGCACCAGGTTTTATTGCACCTGCAAGTCCCGTCCTCGTTCAACACAATGGCATGGACGGCGCAGTTCTCCTTGCAAATCCCGCACCCCGTACAGAGAGAAGAATTTATTTCGACCATAATATGTCTCCTTGCTTATATTTTGCATGTAATTGGCCTGTTTATTATACTACGCCCGTCCCCTGCAATCAACCCTCATGTTTGCCCGGGCAAGAACCGCCCTTCTTACCCCACATATAAAAATTCTGCTCCCCCGGCTTCCGCCGGAGAAGCAAAATTTGCCGTCCTACCGCCGCTCCCGCTTCTTCGCCAGAGCGATGACCGCCAGCACCAGGTTCTCTACCGCCAAACCTGCGGTGATGGTGATGGACGCGGCCAGTACGATCATGGATACGATACGCGCTTTCTTCAACATGAGCTGTCCTCCTTCATCCGTTTACGCTTCGCTGTCATCGTTGTCGTCAAAATCATCGGCGGATACGTCCACCGCGCGCCCCGCCGCCTTGGCCGCCACTTGGGACTGGGCGCTCATCAGCTTGAAAAAGTCGCGGCGGATGGCCGCTTCCAGCTCGTCGGCTGTCTCGGGGTTGTCCTTTAGGTACTGCTTGGCGGCGTCGCGGCCTTGGCCCAGGCGCGTCTCGCCCATAGAGAACCAGGAGCCGGATTTTTGGATCAATTCCAATTTCACCGCCAAATCCAGCAGTTCGCCCAGACGGCTGATGCCCTCGCCGTACATAATGTCGAATTCCGCCTCCCGGAAGGGCGGCGCCATCTTATTTTTTACTACCTTCGCCTTCGTCCGGTTGCCTATCATCTCGCCGCCAGATTTCAGCGTTTCCACCCGGCGCACGTCGATGCGCACGGACGCATAAAATTTCAGTGCGCGGCCCCCGGTGGTAACCTCCGGGTTGCCGTACATGACGCCCACCTTTTCGCGTAGCTGGTTGATGAAGACGACGACGCACTTGGTCTTGTTGATGGCTCCCGCAAGCTTCCGGAGGGCCTGGCTCATCAGGCGGGCGTGGAGACCCACATAGCTGTCGCCCATTTCACCCTCGATTTCGGCTCTCGGCACCAGGGCGGCTACGGAGTCTACCACGACTATGTCCAGCGCGCCGGAGCGCACCAGGGCTTCGGTAATCTCCAAGGCCTGCTCGCCGGTATCCGGCTGGGAAATCAGCAGATCGTCTATGTTCACCCCCAAAGCGCGGGCGTAGGTGGGGTCCAGCGCGTGTTCCGCGTCTACGAAGGCCGCCTCGCCGCCTGCCTTCTGGGCTTGGGCTGCAATGTGCAGGGCCAGGGTTGTTTTACCGGAGGACTCCGGGCCGTAAATCTCTATAATGCGCCCCTTTGGCACCCCGCCGATGCCCAGCGCCAAGTCCAGCGCAAGAGAACCGGTAGGGATGACCTCTACGTTCAGATTCGTCTGGTCGCCCAGGCGCATGATGGAGCCTTTGCCGTAGACCTTTTCGATGTTCTTCATGGCGGTCTGGATCGCTTCCTTCTTGTCGCTGGCTATGGAAGCGGTTTTGGTTAGCTTCTTGTCTTTTTCTGCCATGGTCCTTCTCCCCTTATGTTCATTTTATTTCCATTTTTCATTTATAATATCCGCTCCAGCTCGTCAATGATTCGCTCGATATCTTCCGGCACCCGCTCCGTATGCACGAACAAATCCGCGAACAGGCGCTCCAGGTTTTCCTCAAATGCGCCCGGAAGAATCCTGCACTGGCGGCGGCAGAGTTGGACCAGCCGCTTTTCCCCGGGATGGGTCTGCTGGTTGAGGGCAAAGAGGATATCAAAATAGCTCTCCAAAAACGCCGCAGTCCGGTGATTGACGCTGACAGCGTCGCCCCGGGCCGCCGCTTTGGCAATCTGGGTTTCGTAGGCGGGCATGGAGCCGCGCAGAAGGCGGCGGTTCCGTTGGATGATGCGCGCTTTCAGCAGCGGCGGATACGGTATGTCAAACCGGGCTTTCGCAGCGGCAAGCCGTCCTGCTGGGTCGTAAATGATCTTGCAGGTCCGCAGGTTGTGCCACATGCAGGTGGTGTAGCCATTGCGGGGACGGCAGTCCTCCGCGACAGACGCTACGTCCTGGGTGAAGCCGTCCAGGTTCCGATACAATATGTCAATATCTATGCCGTTATGCAAGGTGCAGTTATCTTCGTACTCCCAAAAATGGTTCCCCACCTCTATCACGGAGCAATACCGGCCCAGCAGCGTACGCCGGACGTCCTCCTCTATGGGCGCGGTGCAGTAGAGATATACGTCATAATCCGACTTTTCATCAAAGGCATCCCCCGCCCGGGAGCCGCCCAAGGCCATGGCTTCCACCTGCGGCAGCGCCGAAATGTCATGAAAAAGGCCCTCCACAGGGGATTGTTCCACAGCCCCCGGCGCATTTGCCCCGGCATTTCCGCCGGGCTTGCAGGGTCCGTCCATGGCCCTGCCGGTACGGCAGCAGAGGTCGTCTAACGACACGCCGAAATAGTCCGCATACCAGACCAGGACTTTTACGGGAACGGCGGTATAGCCGGTTTCATATCTGTTGATGGTGGCTTGGGAAAGGCCCGCCATCCTGCCGAATTTTGCCTGGGACAGGCCGGTTCCCTCTCGAAGCGCCCGCATTCTTGCGCCTATGCCGCTCAAGGCCTTCACCTCCTAGATCGCCTGTTATTATACCAGGAATCCATTCCCTTGTCAATTCAAGGCATGAATTGTTAACCGGGATGTGAATAGGCCTTCCCGCCGCGCCGGGGCTATTCCCCCTGCAAGAACGCGCTCTGCGCCGCCAGGGTTTCCAGCGTGTCGCCCAATTGGGTAAATACGGCGGCCAGAACCGCCAGACGCGCCGGCGGGAGGGTTTCATACAGGCTGTTGGCAATGGCGGATATCATCAGCGTTAGCTCTCTTGGGTCCATCATCCGTCCTCCTTTTCCCCCATTGTATGCGAAAAAGGGAAAAAGGAAAGCGGTTTTCTTCTGGTACTTTCCTTTGCCCACAAAAAGCGCCTGCCTCCGCATAACCCACTAATTCATCGCATCCCCATGCGCGGTGAACATCTCCTCCACCCGCCGGACGGTTTCGGGGCAGGTGTGCAGGCCGGGGTCGCGGGCCAGGAGGGCGAGGGCGGCGGCCTGGGCTTCCTTCAAAAGCGCCATATCGCATGTCAGGTCGGCAACCTTCAAGGCCGGAAGGCCATGCTGCCGCCGGCCGAAGAAATCGCCGGGTCCGCGCAGGCGGAGGTCCTCCTCGGCAATCTCAAAACCGTTGCCCGTGCGCGTCATGACCTTAAGGCGGGCGCGGGATTCTTCGCTGTGGTTGTCGGAAATCAGGATGCAATAGGATTTGTGCCGGCCCCGGCCCACCCGGCCGCGAAGCTGATGGAGCTGGCTGAGGCCAAAGCGGTCGGCGTCCTCTACCACCATTACCGTGGCGTTGGGGACGTCCACGCCAACCTCCACCACGGTGGTGGACACCAAAATCTGTATCTCTCCATTGGCAAAGGCGGCCATGACCTTTTCCTTCTCCCTGGGCTTCATGCGGCCATGGACACAGGCCACCCGCAGATGGGGAAAAACCTTCTCTTGCAGGGCTTTTGCGTAGGCCATGGCGGCCTTGCGGTCGTCGGGAACCTGGTCGTTTTCCTCCACCATCGAACAAATCATGTAGGCCTGGCGGCCTTCCGCTATCTGCTTCTCCAAGAACTTGTATATGCGGGGGTGATAGCTGCCAGGCACCGCGAAGGTGTCTATCCTTTGGCGGCCTGGGGGAAGCTCGTTGATAATGGATACATCCAGGTCGCCGTAAATCATCAGGGCCAGGGTGCGGGGAATGGGGGTGGCGGACATGACCAGCAGATGGGGCCGCTCCCCCTTCGCCGCCAGGGCGGACCGCTGGCCTACGCCGAAACGGTGCTGCTCATCCGCAACGACCAGGCCCAGGTTTTTATATGCCACATCGCCGCTGATGAGGGCGTGGGTGCCGATGGCTACCTGCACCTCCCCGCCGGATAGGCCGGCGAGCACCGCGCGGCGGGCCTTTGCGCCCATGGCGCCCGTCAGAAGGGCGGCGTGAACGCCCAATTTCTCCAGGAGGGGGGACAGGCCCTTGTAGTGCTGCTCCGCCAGGATTTCCGTAGGGGCCATCAGCGCGGCCTGCCTGCCATTGCGCGCCGCGCAAATCAAAGCGGCGGCGGCTACCATGGTTTTGCCGCTGCCTACGTCGCCCTGCACCAGGCGGTTCATGGGGCGGCCGGAGACGAGGTCGGCGCGGATGTCTTCGACGGCCCGCTTTTGGGCGGCGGTGAGGGCGAAGGGCAGGGCGGCCGCGAAGTCTGTGAGGTTTGTTTCTCCCCAGGGAGGGCAGGTCTGTTCGTCACGCCTGCCCCGCAGGCGCTTTAGCCCTATGGCCAGCAAAAACAGTTCCTCAAACACCAGGCGGCGGCGGGCGATCGCCAGGGTTTCCTCACTGGAAGGGAAATGTATCTGCTCATAAGCGTAGCCGGTATGGCAAAGCTGGTACTCCCGCCGGACTTCATCTGGCAGGGGGTCCGGCAGAAGCTTCCGGCAGGCGGCAAGCCCCTGCTCCACCGCCTTGACCAGCGTGAGCTGGCTGATGCCGGCGGTAAGGGGATAAATGGGCATCATGCGGCCTGTCACAAGGCGGGAGCCTTCCCGCTCCACGACAGGGTTGGCCATGGACTTTTTACGGCCCGCCCCTTCGGGTTTGCCGAAAAACGTGTAAGTCTCCCCGGCTTGGAGGTTGTCGCGCATGTAGGCTTGATTAAAAAACGTGATGTCCAGCGCGCCGGTTTCGTCCACCGCCCGCAGCTTTACCAGTTCCAGGCCGGCGCGGATGCGGCTGAGGGTGGGCGGGGCTGCGACAAGGGCTTCCACGCAGGCGGGTTCGCCCTCCGCCAGGTCCGCTATCTTTTTATAGGTCCGGCGGTCGTCGTAGGCCCGGGGGAAATAGGAAATCAGATCCCGGAGGGTGGTTATGTTCAGCTTTTCCAGGCTCTTGGCCCGCTGTTCCCCAATACCTTTGATATAGCGGACGTTAGTGGTCAACTCAGGCATGGGCCATCCTCCGCCCCAGCCGCCAGAGCTGCGGTTCAAAATCCAACCCCTCCCGGCAGGGCGTTCCTTGGGCCTTGGCGCACAGGCTGGCAAACTCCGCCGCCAGCCCTGCCGCGTCTATTAAAGACCATTTCCGGACTAGCGCACCGGATAATACGCTGGCAAACAGGTCGCCTGTGCCGTGGAATTGGCCGGGCATCTGGGGGGCATCTACAAACCCTGTACAGCCTGTCTCACGGTCGAAGCAGACGGCCCCTATACGGCCCGGGCGCAGGGATACGCCCTTCAATACGACGGAACGGGTTCCGTTTGCACTCAGGCGCTCCGCCCAGCGGCGGCTTTCCAATTCACTGTCCAGACGGATGGCGGCATAGCCTACATCCAGCAAAATAGCCGCTTCTGTGCGGTTAGGGGTAATTATATCAGCCAGAGTAGCTAATTCCCCCATTTTCTGGCACATTTCCGCCGTATAGGTGCGGTACGGCTTTCCGTGGTCGCCCATGACGGGGTCAATGATGACGGGACAGCCCGGAGACTGAAAGGCCCGGATGAAATCCGCCGTCCGCTCCAACTGGGCGGCGGAGCCCATGAATCCGGTGTAAATGCCGTCAAATGCCAAATCCAGGCTCTTCCAATGGGAAGTCAGCGGCCCCATCTGGTCCGTCAGATCCAGGAAGGTGTTGCCCTGGAAGCCGCCGGTGTGGGTGGAGAGGTACGCCGTCAGTACCGGGCAGCACTGGACTCCCATGGCGGCAAGGGTTGGCAGTATGATGGTCAGCGAACAGCGTCCGTAGGCGCTCAGGTCATGGACGGCGGCTATTTTGGGTACGGACACGGCAGTCCCCTCCCTTCTTCATATTTGTGTTTATTATAAATTCCCAGCCCGCCGCCGTCAAGGGGAAAAGCGGCCCCACCCCGCCCTGGGCGCGGAGAAAAATTCCCGGAATTTTCCGGAAAATTCTGAAAACCACTTGCGGAAAATCCTTCCAAATGCTATGATATAAGTAAAGTGGGAATTTACGGGCATTTTAATAGATAACCGCCCGGATAAAGAAATGAGGATAATTACCCTATGGATATTTTTTCAATCATTACCCTATGCGGCGGCCTTGCCTTTTTCCTCTTTGGGATGTCAACCATGTCCGCTAGTTTGGAGAAGCTGGCGGGCGGACGGCTGGAGCAGCTCCTAAAAAAAATGACAGACAGCAAGTGGAAAAGCCTTCTCCTGGGCGCGGGCATTACCATCGCCATCCAATCCTCCTCCGCTATGACCGTTATGCTGGTGGGCCTGGTGAACTCCGGCATTATGGAACTGGGGCAGACCGTGGGCATCATTATGGGTTCTAACGTAGGCACTACCCTTACCGCGTGGATTCTCTCCCTCTCCGGGATCGAGAGCAGCACCATCTGGCTGCGGCTGCTGAAGCCGGAGGTTTTTTCCCCTGTGGTAGCCCTGGCGGGCGTCATTATGACCATGTCCTCCAAGAAAACCAGGGTCCGCAGCGCTGGGTCCATTATGGTGGGCTTCGCGGTGCTGATGACCGGCATGGAACTGATGAAAAACGCCATGAGCCCCCTGGCGGACATGCCGGAATTTTCCGCCATCCTCACCGCCTTCACCAACCCCTTCCTGGGCGTGGTGGTGGGCGCGGTGTTTACCGGGGTGATCCAGTCCTCCGCCGCCTCGGTGGGCATCCTCCAGGCCCTCTCCCTTACAGGCGGCATCACCTACGGCATGGCGCTGCCCATTATCATGGGCCAGAATATCGGCACCTGCGTCACCGCCCTGCTCAGCAGCATCGGCGTCAACCGCAACGCCCGCCGGGTGTCCGTCATCCATATTTCGTTCAACCTGATCGGCACAGCGGTGTGCCTGGCAGCGTTTTACGGCAGCGACCTTTTCTTCCAGTATGCCTTTATGGACGCCGCCATCGGCCCTGCGGGGATCGCCATGGTTCACAGCATTTTCAACATCGCCACCACCCTCCTGCTCCTGCCCTTCACCCGGCAGCTGGAAAAGCTGGCCTACCTGGTAGTCAAGGAGGAGCAGAGCGAAAAGGAGGAAAAATTCGCCTTCGTGGACGAGCGCCTGCTGGCTACCCCTTCGGTGGCTATCGCGGAATGCGCCAATAAAACGGTGGATATGGCCCGCCTTGCGGAAGAAACCATCCTCCGCGCCCTGACCCTGCTGGAAAAGTTCGACGAGAAAACCGCCGCGGAGGTCATTAAGGACGAGGACAGGCTGGACCTCTACGAGGACCAGCTCGGTACGCTCCTGGTCCGCCTGAGCGGCAAGGCCCTCTCCGACGAGGACAGCCGCAATATCTCCAAGCAGCTCCACACCATCGGCGACTTTGAACGCATCGGCGACCATGCGGTGAACCTGCTGAAAGCCGCCCAGGAGATCGACGAAAAGGGCATCAAGTTCTCCGGCTCCGCCAACGCGGAACTGCATGTGCTGACGGGGGCGCTGAAGGAAATCCTCTCCCTTACCACCAAGGCTTTCTCCCAAGGGGATTTAACCCTTGCCGCCAAGGTAGAACCGCTGGAACAGGTCATTGACGGCATCGTGGCGGATATCAAGTCGAACCATATCGCCCGGCTGCAAAAAGGCCACTGCACCATTGAAATGGGCTTCGTCCTCAGCGACCTGCTGACCAACTGCGAGCGCGTCAGCGACCACTGCTCCAATATCGCCGTGGCCCAGATTGAAACCGCCCTGAACGCCTACCAGGCCCATGAGTATCTGAACGCACTGAAAACCGGGGGAGACGCCTTCTTCCGCAATGCCTTTGACGGCTACCGCGCCCAGTTCGCCATCGCAAAGGAGCGCATGGGTTAAACCGGAAATTGTACGCAAACGCCCTCCGCAGGCGTAAATAAATTGGGACACGCAAAAGCCGCCTGGAAATCCTAGATTTCCAGGCGGCTTTTCTAGTCGAAAGCGGTATTGCTCTCCCCATTGGGGAATCGTATTATCCCTTCACACCGCCGGACGCCAACCCGCTGACCAGGTTCTTCTCAATCGCCATAAACATAATGACAACCGGAATAATGGCGAAGATGGAGGCGGCAAACAGATATTGCCACTCAATCATGTTGTAGCCGTTAAAGATATTGATGCCTACGGTCAGAGGCTTATTGGTGTCCGTGGAAATCAGGCACAGTGCCACCGTGTATTCGTTCCAGGCGTTGATGAAAATAAAAATCAGCGTAGTCACAATACCCGGCGCGGCAACCGGCAGCAGCACACGCAGCATGGATTGCAGCCGGTTGCAGCCGTCAATGGTGGCCGCCTGCTCCATTTCGGCAGAGATACCCATGAAGGTTCCCCGCAGGAGCCAGATGGTGAAGGCCTGGTTGAAGGCCGCGTTGATGAAAATCAGTCCCAGGATGCTGTCCGTCAGGCCCAAAGTCATCATAACCTTGTAAATACCAATCAAAAGCACCACCGGCGCGAACATCTGGGAGACAATCACAAATCCCAGGAACGCCGTCTGCCCCTTGAACCTCATACGGGCCAGCGCGTAGGCGGCGGGGATGCCGCACAGCATGGCAATCAGGGTGGACCCGCCGGCAATCAGGATGGAATTCAGGAGATACTTCGCCATCGGCGCCCGGGACCAGATGTCAATAAAGTTGGACCACAGGGCCGTGATGGGCAGAATGGTGCCGTTGGGGGAGAAAATCTCCACCCGGCTTTTCAGCGCCGTACACAGCATGGCGAAGTAGGGGTACAATGTGATAATGCACACATCCAGCACCACAAAGTACAGCAGCACCCGCAAAATCGTCTTTTTCACGGAAACGGGCTTTTTCACAGCGGCTTCATTCATCACATGTCATCTCCTTTCCGCAGGGTGTAGATCATGTAAACGCTGGCGCACAGCAGCAGGATCAGGAAGCCAATCACGGATACTGCCGCCGCCTCGCCCTGGCGCCCGTTGTAGAACGCCAGCTTGTAGAGGTATGTGACAAGGGTGTCCGTATGGTTGGCCGGGTCGCCCTTGGTCATAGTCCAGATGATGGGGAAGGAGTTAAACACGTAAATGATGTTCAGCACGGTGCTCACCGTCAGGGAGGACTTCACCAGCGGCAGGGTAATCTTAAAGAGCTTCTGCCAGTAGTTGGCGCCGTCCACGGTGGCGGCCTCGTAGAAGCTGGTGTCAATGCTTTGCAGCCCGGACAGGACGCAGAAGGTGACAAAGGGTATGGTGACGAAGATGCCGCAGGCGATTTCCCAGGCGAAGTACGCTTCCGGCGTCGGCGTCCAGTTCATGCCCTGCTGGAGGATTCCCAGCTTAATCAGCAGCGTGTTCAGCGTACCGTAGTCGGTGTTGATAATAAAGTTCCACGCGCTGGCCTGGATGACCAGCGTGGTAGCCCAGGGGAATACCACAATGGCGCGGGCGATCTTGCGGCCCTTGAACTGGTTGTTGAGGATCAGCGCCAGCACAAAGCCTAAAATGGTGGACAGCACCACCACCGCCACCGTCCAGACCAGGGTGTTTTTCAGCACCAGGCTGAAGGCGGAGCCGTTAATAACCTTCGTAAAATTGGCGATACCGTTGAACCCCTTGATCTTTCCCGCCTTGCTGACGTCGCTCATGGACATCTGGAACACGGAAATAATGGGGATCAGGATAAATACCGCCATCAGGATCATGCTGGGCGCAATCCAGAGATATGGCTCGATCCTGCGCAGGGCCTTTGCTCCGGAGGAGCGGGGCCTTCTTTTCAGCGAGTTTTGCTTCGCGGGGATGGTGGTTTTCTGCTTCGCGGGGGCGGCAGGGGCAGACTTACTCACGGGAACACCTCCCTGTTCTCTCAATCAATCTCTCTCATCCGTTGGAAACCGCGCGGGCCGAGCCAAAGCGGCCCGGCCCGCAGGCTTTTGCCTATATGATGGGGAAGCGCAGGATCAGCCGGCGATCTCGCTCTGGAGACCGTCCAGCAACTCCTGGACGCTGCCGCCCAGCAGCGCTTGCTGCTCGACGTTGATGACGCCCTGCTTCACGTCCGCCCACTCAGCCTTGGCGGTGGGATAGAACTTGCAGGAGCCAACGATGTCCACCCAGGGAGCCATGCTGGGGTCGGAGGAAGCAACGATCTCGCCGCCGGCGGAGGTGGCGGGCAGGAAGCCTTCCATCAGCACCCAGTCGGAGTAGCGGGCATCGTCATAGAAGAAGTCGAAGAAGGTCTTGATGGCCTCCAGCTTCTCCGGGGAGTGGTTGTTGTCGAAGCACATGAAGCGGTCCATAACGCCGGCGGAGACGGAGGGGTTGCCGCCGTTGGTGGGGATGGCGGCGAAAGCGTAGTTAATGGTGCTGCCGCCCTCCTGGATGTAGGTGGGGATGCTGTTGGGTCCGATCATCATGGCCACCTTGCCGGTGCCGAACATATCCTGGAGGTCATAACGGGTATCGGTGGCGGGGTCGGAGTTGGTCAGGCCGTCCTTCACCAGGCTGATGGCGTACTCGATGGCTTCCACGTTCTCAGCGCTGTTGAGGGTCCAGTTGCCGTCAGCGTCGGTGAAGTCGCCGCCGTTGTTCCAGATGTAGTAAGCGAACGCAGCCTGGCCTTCGTCGGTGGTCATGTCGATGCCCCAGGGATAGATCTCAGGATCATATTCCTTGATCTTCTCGCAGGCGGCCTTCAGCTCGTCCCAGGTGGTGGGGACTTCCACGCCGGCAGCTTCCAGGATGTCCACGTTATAATACATAGCGCGGGCAGAAGCCAGGTCGGGAATCGCCCAGACGGTGCCGTCCACCACGGACTGGTCCAGGAAAGCGGGATACATCTTGGCATAGGTCTCCTCAGAGACGAAATCCTTGGCGGGGAGCAGCAGGTCATCGGCCTGGTAATCGGCAAACACGTCGATGTTCAGGATGTCGGGGGCCTGCTGGTTGGACACGCGGGTGTTGACCACGGTGTAGATGTCGTTCCAGGAGACGACTTCCACGGTCAGGTTGATGTTCTCATAGGTCTTGTTGAACTCGCTCTGGAAATCAGCCCACCACTGGGTCGTGTTCTGGCCGTACTGGGCGGCGATCACGTTAATGTCGATCTTCTCTCCGGAGGGGGCGGGATCGGAGGTGCTGGGGGTATCCTCCTTGGGGGTGCCGTCGTTTGCGGGGGGCGCGTCGTTTTTGTTGCCGCAGGCGGCCAGGGCCATAACCATAACCAGGGCCAGCAGCAGTGCAAGTAACTTCTTCATCTTCATTCTCCTTTTTCCTATTAAAATGCAAGAGCGAAGCCGTGGGAATTTCTCACAAAATCATCGCTCATAGCTTTAGTATACTTGTTTATTCTGTTGTTTTATAGTAACCAGAGTTCGCAATATAGTAAAATCGTACGAACTATGAAAGTTCGTACGATTTTACAGGCAAAAAACCGCCCTACCGCAGATTTTTCCCCCCGCCCTTGCGGAAAGCGCTGGGCGTCATCCCAGTGATGGAGCGGAAGACCTTGGAAAAATAATTGTAATCAGTAATCCCTACTGTCTCCGCAATGGCGGAGACAGTCAGGCTGCTTTGCAGCAAAAGCAGCTTCGCGGCGCTGATCCGGCGCTGGGCGATAAGGTAATTCAGCGTCTTGCCGCCGGACAGCTCCTTGGCCAGGCAGCACAGCTTGGTCCGCCCGATGTGGAGCTGGGCCGAGATGGATTCCAGCGACAGCTTTTCCATATAGTGCTCGTCCAGGAAGTTTTCCAGCCTTTGCACGTCGGTCTGCTCCGCCGCGAAGATCAGGCCCTTGAGGTGGATATACGCCGTCAGCGCCTCCAAAATCTCCGAATAGGCCTGCAATTGCTCCTGGGTATACTGGCGGAACTGGAAAAAGGCGTCCCGCAGCCGGTCCGCGCCGCCGGGATACCAGGCAACCTGCTTCCGGGTAACCGCCCACTGCTCCTCCATGGGCT
The DNA here is from genome assembly GCA_947649615.1 of uncultured Clostridia bacterium. Lineage (GTDB taxonomy): Bacteria > Bacillota > Clostridia > Oscillospirales > Oscillospiraceae > Pelethomonas. Next base: position 133,079 of record CANSSG010000001.1, read on the forward strand.
GGCCGTCCAGGAAGCAGCCGAAAATCAGATAGGCCAGCGGGTCGCTCTTGCTGTAGATCGGCATGACCGCCTCGCAGATGCCGGCGTGGCAGCGGTAAAACTGGAAGCCGCCGGACACGGTATAATTCCGAACCTTCCACATATCGCAGGCCACGCACCGCTCATGGCCCTCCGGCAGGGCGTTGATGGCCTTGCAGAAGGGGGGATGCCCCTCAAACAGGTTGATGTCCCGCCCCTGGGGGTCCAGAATATTGGCCGTCATCCCGGTGAGGACGTAGAGGTTGGTCACCAGCTTGAGGAGCTGCTCGGAATCAAACAGTACGTTCATGGCGGTAAGGCTCCACTATAGCCATCAGCCGCTCCCATTGCTCTTCCATGCCGGCCACCAGCTTGAACTGGGTGCGGCAGCGGTCCAGGTTTTGCCGTTCCCGGCTGATGTGGAAGTACTCGTCCCCGGCCAGGTCGTCGGTGAGGAACCGGATGCCGCATTCCAGCGTCATCAGCTTCGCCCCCCAGGGCAGCAGCATAATCTCCTCGTCCGTAAGGGAGCCTTCCGCCCCCTCCACAAAGGCCTTGGTATACGCGGCGAACAAGTCCACGTCCAGGTTCACCTTGCTCAGATCCCGTTCATCCTCGGCGCTGTGGTTGGCGCCGAAGCGGATGGAATCGCCAAAGTCGTTGATGGACAGCCCCGGCATCACCGTATCCAGGTCGATGATGCACAGGCCGTTCCCCGTGTCCTTGTCCATAAGGACGTTGTTCAGCTTGGTGTCGTTATGGGTGACCCGCAGGGGGATTTTCCCATCCCGCAGGGCTTGCAGGGCCACGGAGCAGTCTTTCTCCCGGGCCAGAACGAAGTCGATTTCCTTTTGGCAGTCCTTCACCCTGCCCATCTTATCCGCCGCTATGGCGGCCTTCAGCTTGGCAAGCCGGTCCTCCGTATCATGGAAATGCGGGATGGTCTCATGGAGGGTTTCGGCGGGATAATCCTTCAAAAGCCGCTGGAACCGGCCGAAGGCGCGGCCTGAGGCGGCGAACAGCTCCGCAGTCTGGGCGGACTGGTAGCAAACGGTGCCTTCCACATAGGGATACAGCCGCCACGCCCCTCCGGCGCTGTCGGTGTAATAGCTCTCCCCGTTTTTGGGGCGGATCACCTGCAATGCCTCCCGGCTGGGGTCGCCGCCGTTTTTCTTGATCTCCCGCGCCAGGAATTCCGTTACGCCGGTGATGTTCTCCATAAGCTGGTCGGGCCGCTTAAAGGCGGCGGCGCTCATGCGCTGGAGAATGAACCGGCGGCAGCAGCAGTCCTCCGGCTGGGTATGGACGCAGAAGGTGTCGTTAATATGCCCCTGGCCGTACCGGACGGCCCCCACCACGGGGTCGCCGAAGTCAAAGGCTTCCAGGACTTCCCGCAAAGTATCCTCAGCTTTTTTCATCGCTCAAACCTCCCACAGACGGTCCGGATACAGGCCAGAACCGGTCTTTTCCGCAATCGCGGCCACTACCGTGGGCTTGTCCTCCCGGTAGGTGACGCCGTACCACTTGTCCTCGCTGCGCAGCACCTTCACCCGGGCCTTGCCCTCGCCGATGAGGCGGCTCACTACGCTGGGCAGGAAATACTCCGCCTTGGCGGGGTTTTCCGCCAGGGCCTTGTCCAGAAATGCCGGGAAGCCCTTCCACACCTCGTCCAAAAAGCTGCGGGTGAAGCCCCACATATTCATGGATACAATCGTATCCTCCGCCAGGCCGGTCCAGGTCTGGCCGTCATCCTCCGTGTAGCGGGGGGGCGTACCCTTTTCAATCTTGGTGCGCTCGGTGACCTGGGTGAGGAAATGCCCGCCGTCCTCCTCGCACACCCCGCGGGCCACGGTGCCGTTCTCGGTGACGGTATTCTTGAGCAGGTAGCCCACCATGGCATACTCATACACCGCGCCGTCGGCGTGGGCGCACAGGTAGTCGTAAATCTCCTGGTACGCTTCCGGGCCGTAGTAGTCGTCGGCGTTGATAATGGCGAAGGGTCCGTCCACCACCTTCCGGGCGGCAAGGGCCGCGTGGGCGGTACCCCAGGGCTTGGTCCGCTCCTCCGGCACGGCGTAGCCCTCCGGCAGGTCCTCCTTAAGCTGGTAGACGTACTTCACGTCCATGACCTTGGCGATGCGGTCGCCGATGGCGGCTTTGAAATCCGCTTCGATTTCGGGCTTGATGACGAAAACCACCGTCTCAAACCCCGCCCGGCGGGCGTCATAGATGGAATAGTCAATAATAAGCTGTCCATGGTTCCCCACGGGGTCGAGCTGCTTAAGCCCTCCGTAGCGGCTGCCCATACCGGCGGCCATGATGATCAATACCGGTTTGTTCATAGAAAAATCCTCCCATATATCGTTTTTCCCCGATGCTGGCTCTATTGTAGCTCGATTAAGGCCAAATAGCAATAGAGGATCGGGCGCATTATATGTACAATCGTCCGATTTTTATGTACGATCCTCCGGTTTTCCCCGCCATCCCCCTTTCTTCTACCGGGCGGCAGGGCGCTTTTGGGGAGAATCCGTAAAAAAACAAAAAACTTCCTGATACTTGTTACAAAATTGTAAATCTTTTTTGCCGGGAGTGTGCTACACTAGAGAATGTGATTTTATGCAGATGCTTCCCCTCCGTTTGAGGGGAAGAAGGAGGTTGCCATGGCTGGTAGACGGGTCGCGCCGGATGCGCCGGCGCAGACCAGAACAAAAGGCTCCAGGGCGGGGTGGATCGCCCTGGGCCTGATTGCCGCGCTGCTTGTAGCCGGCGCGGCGGGCCTTTGCGTATACGCAAACCAATATGACAAGGTATTCCCCGGCGTCTCGCTGGGGGAGCAGGACTTATCGGGCATGACGGAGCAGCAGCTTCGGAAGGAGCTGACTGCCGGCGGCCTGCTCTCGGGGGAAGTTTCCATTACCGCCGCCGGCGAGGAACTGGGGCGGTATACCCAGGAGGAGCTGGGCGCGTACATCGACGGCGGCAAGCTGGCGGACGAAGCCTGGGGCGTAGGCCGGGAGGAAGGCGGCATGGGCTGGCTGAAAAACGGCTGGGCGATGCTCTCCGGCTGGCTGGGCGTCCATCATTCCGGGGATATGGAGGTCTTCTATGATGACAACGCCCTCCGGGCCGCAGCGGAGGAAATGGCGGCGGCTTTCGACCAGACCCAGGTGGACGGCAGCTATGAATTGACGAAGGACGGCATTTACGCCGTCAAGCCCGTCGAGGGCCGCACCCTGGACCAGCCGGAGCTGATTGATGAAATCAAGGCCCTGGACGGCGCTGGGGGGAAGGTGGAGGCGGACTACGACGCCGTCCCCGGCGCGGAACTGGATTTGGAAGCCATCGCCCGGGAGCTGAACGCCGAGCCAAGCAACGCCCGGTACGACATCCCCTCCGGCAAGGTGGTGGACGGCCAGATTGGCGTGAACCTGGACCCCCAGGCTGCGGCCTTCGCTTTGGACGCGGCGGCACCGGGAGAGCGCATCTTGCTGCCCGCCGAGGTTACTTATCCGAAAATGACCGCCGCCGAACTGGAAGCGGTGCTGTTCCGCGACGTGCTGGGGACTACATCCACAAAAGTGGGTGGCACCAGCGTCCGCCGCAACAATGTGAAGCTGGCGGGCGACATGTGCAACGGCGTGGTGCTCAATGACGGCGACATTTTCGACTATAACGCCGTGGTGGGCAAGCGGACCACAGACCGGGGCTTCGGCGCGGCTCCCGCCTATGTGAACGGGGAAACCGTCGATACCGTCGGCGGCGGCATCTGCCAGGTGTCCAGCACCATATATTACGCCGCCCTCCTGTCCAACCTGGAAATTGTGGAGCGGTACGCCCACCGTTACGCCCCCAGCTACATCACCTGGGGCATGGACGCCACCGTAAGCTGGGGCGGGCCGGAATTCCGGTTTAAGAACGATACCGGCTATCCCGTCCGCCTGGATGTCACCTATGAGAACAGCCGGATTACCGTCAATATCGTAGGGACTAAGCTGGACGACACCTATGTAAAAATGACCTACGACGTTTTGGGCGACACGCCCTATGAGACGGAGTACGTGGAGACCGAGGACCTGGATTGGGGCGCCAAGCAGCAGAAGCAAAGCCCGTATACCGGCCATCAGGTGGTGTCCTACCGGAACGTCTATGATGGGAGCGGGAAGCTGATTTCCCAGGAGCTGGAAGCCAAGAGCAATTATAAAAGCCGGAATGAAATCATCCTGGTCGGCACCCGGGGCAAGCCCGCTATGGGAACCACGATCCCTGATTTTGGCGGCGGCTCCGATCCCGGCTCCGGCGGCGGAAGCGGCGGCGAAGGGTATGTCCCGCCCGAGGGTCCAACGGTTCCGCCGGAAGGGGATTATGGCTATGAGGACGACGGGCCGGCCCTCCCGCCGGAGGACGGCTCGCCAGGGCTGTCGATTTTCGGATAAGGGCGGCTGCGCCGAAACAAAATATGCAGAAAGGGCTGCGGAAATCCGCAGCCCTTTGTTTATGATGGTTCCCTGTATTATTTTTCCCCTTCCCCGTCCTTCTGGAGGGCTTGCGCATCCTCCGGCCAAACGGGCTTATGGGTGGCGTAGCTCTCCGCTGAAACCGGCAGGCCCTTGCCTTTGAGCCGGTAGGTGGAAAACGTGCGCACCCCCGCGTATATGCAGGCGCAGATGGGGACGCCCAAGAACATGCCCACCACGCCCCACAGGCCGCCGCCGACCAAGATGGCGACGATTACCCAGAAGCCGGAGATGCCCGTGCTGTTGCCCAGAATCTTGGGGCCAAGGATGTTGCCGTCAAATTGCTGAAGCGCGAGGATGAAAAAGATGAAATACAGGCACTTGATGGGGCTGTCCAGCAAAATCAGGAAGGCGCTGGGGATGGCGCCCAGGAAGGGTCCGAAAAAGGGGATCACGTTGGTCACGCCCACCACCACGCTGACCAGCGGGGCGTAGGGGAACTCGAAAAAGCTGGAAAAGATGAAGCACAGGATTCCGATAATCAGGGAGTCCAGCAGCTTGCCCCGGACAAAGCCGGAGAAAATCCGGTCTGTAGCCTTTACGCCCCGGATCAGCCACGCCGCCCGGTCCTCGGAGAAAAAGGTATAGCACAGCTTGCAGCTTGTGGCGGCAAACCGCTCCTTGGAGCCAAGCAGGTACAGGGATACCATGATCCCCAGGAACAGGTTCTTGAAGAAGGTCAGTACGCCCACCACGCCGCCGGTGACTGCCTGGACCGCCACCTGGATTTGCGGCGCAAGGTTGGTTTGCAGCCAATCAAGGGCCTGCCGGTAATACTGGTTGAACAACTCCTGCGCCTTCTGGGCCAGGTCGGGGTTGTTTTCCAGCAGCCGCAGTATCCAGGCTTCTATGGTCTGGTAATAGCCCTTTAAGTTGCCGCCCAACTGCATCACGCTCTTATACAGTTCCGGCAGCAGGACGCTCAGCAGCGCGTAAAAGAGCGCGAACACCACCACCCACGTCAGCACCATGGACAGCGGCCTGGCCCATTTGGCAAGCTTTTTCCCGCCCTGCCGGAAAATCACCCGCTCGAACCAGTTCACCACCGGCGCCAGCAGATAGGCTATCACCGCGCCGTACAGGATGGGGGCGAGAATCGACACCACCTTGCCGGTATAGGCTACGACGATGCTGTCCCGGAACACCAGGTCATAAATCAGCATGACGGCGCATACCACGCACACCGCCGTCATACCCCAAGCAAAATAGTGGTTGTCTCGTTTCATCTCGGCCCCTCCCGCATAGTTCTGCTTCCATCATACTCCATTTTTGAGGAAATGCAATAGGGTTTCAAGAACGTTATAGCCCCCTTATAAAAAATTTAAGCCTTGTTGCTAAATTGTAACAGATTTTTATTCCAGGATGTGCTATAATGATTCTGCGCGTATGGCGGACCTGGCTTGTCCGCCGGATTTTCATTCCAAAGGAGGATGCGAACAGATGAGGAAGAGAAAAAATCATATGCGGTCCCTGGCCGCCCTGCTGGCCCTGGTCATGGCGCTGAGCCTGGCCCCCGCCGCATCGGCGGCTATGAGCCGCTGCCCGAAATGTGAGAGAATGACCCTGGAATCCTCGGTGCTGCACGAGGCCACCTGCCACGATACCGGCGTCATAGAGGATACCTGCACCAACCAGTACTGTGATTATACCACCCTGCGGAAAACCGACGTCAACCCCAACCGCCACGACGTAATCTACACTGACAACGGCGACGGCACCCACTCCGGCGCCTGCCGCTACCACGCCACCTACACGGTTAAGTCCGAAGCCCACCAGTACGTCAACGGCGCCTGCGAGCTGTGCGCCGCCCCTAATTACACCGCCGTGGAGATGGTGGGCCTGGATTCGGACAAGGTGGTCCCCGTAGCCGTGGGCGACGCCGGGGCGAAGCTTTCCGCCGCCGGCATCCGGCTGGTACTGGGCAGCGCCAACATCACCGAGGACTATACGCTGCAATACCACTGGTACGATAACAACCAGAACGGCCGGGAGGTCGGCAGCGGCGAGGAATTCCCCCTGCCCGCTTCCGTTTATGGCAAGGAGGGTACCTATTATTACAACCTGGTGGTATTCGCCAGCCCCAAGAGCACCCTCTCCCGCCCTCCGGTCAGCAAAACCTGCCGCTTTACCGTCCAGGTGGAAGACCTGATTACCGCTTCCGCTGTTGTCACGACCCAGGACGAGGAACTGTATTTCAGCGAGCTGGACGGCTGGTCTTCCGATTCCCTGGTCAACCAAATCTATGACGGCGTCCAGAGCCTCTGCGGGCGGGACGCCAAGCCCTATTCCGTCAGCTTCGACAGCGTGGCCCCCACCTCCACCGGCAGGCTGAGCGCCGCCAGCGTCAACACCCAGTACACCTTCGGCGACACCAAGCGGGACTTAGGAGACGTGTACTTCACCCACGAGGGCGTCCCCGGGGAGTTCACCGTGGGCTTTACCGCCTATGATACCGAGGGTGAAAGCTACAAGGGCGTCTTGTCCATCACCGTGCAGCAGTACGCAGGGGATATGGACGTGCTGTACATCGCTTCCCGCACCGAACCGCTGGCCTTGGGTTCCGAGGAGTTTGAGGACTTCTGGTCTGTGGTCTGCCCCGAGGGCGAGTTGGAATATGTGGTCTTTGACCAGCTTCCCAAATCTGTGGAGGGCGTCCTTTACGCCGGTTTCGTCTCCGCAGCCTTTCCCGGCAGCTATGTGCGCACCAACGACGAGTTGTTCGTGGACCCGCCCCGCAACCAGTCCGCTTTGGATTCCGTCACCTTCGTCCCCGGCGTGGGGGTGCGGCAGAGCGACTACATCACCCTCAAGTTCACCGCCCACGGCACCCGGACCGGCACCCGGGAGGTGAACCGCTCCGGCCTGGTCTACATTTTCTTCAACGGCGGCGATAAGGGCGCGGATATCACCGTCCCCGCCACCTCCGCCGGGTCCGCGCTGAAACCCGCCGATTTCCAAAAGGCGTACCAGTCCGTCATGGGCGAAACCGCCGCAAACTTCTATATCCAGCTTATCGACGTACCCAAGAGCGGCAGCCTGTACTTTGGCCGCACCGCAGGAAAGACCGGCGTACTGCTTACAACAGACACCATTGAAGGCCGTCTGTTCTCCTACAGCGACACCCGTGGGGAGTCCATCGGGGGGCTGACGTACGTGCCTGGCGCGGTTGCGCTGGAATCCGTCCGCTACGTGGCCAGCAGCACCCAGGGCAAGCCCCTGTTCGCCGGGAACATCCAGTTTACCTCCTCCGGTACGCCTACGGTGTCCAACCAATACGTGGACTACCGCTGCACCAGCAGCGGCGTAGCCTTCAAGAGCAGCGATTTTGAAGGAATCGGCGGCGTGGGCGCGCCTAAGCTGTCCTCCGTAACCTTCACGCCCCCCCAGGCGGCGGTAGGGTCTCTGTACTATGGCCGCACCGCCGTAGCGGCGGGCCAGCCCATTACGACCGACAATATCTGGTTCAACCTGTCTACCGGCGTAGGGACCATCAGCGTTAATGACATCTCCTTTGTTCCTGCGGCATCCTATGCGGGCGGCCTGGTAACAATTCCCTTCACCGCCATCAATACGGCGGGCGTCCGCTCCACCGGCGCGGTCCGGATTACCGTCACCCCCACTGCTCCCACCAACCCCACCACACCGACCAATCCCACCACGCCTACCCAGCCCCCCAAGACCTTTAAGGACGTGCCTGCCACGGAATGGTTCTACAAATATGTAACGGATCTGACCACCAGCGGCGTCCTCAACGGCTATGAGGACAACACCTTCCGGCCCAATGGCGCGGTGACCATGGGCGAAGCCCTGAAAATGATTATGACCAGCGCAGGCTACGCCGAGCAGGCGCCCACCGATTCCCACTGGGCCAGCGGCTATCTAGCCAAGGCCAAGGCCGACAACCTCCTCCCCGCCGGCGCCGTGGAGCGCCTGGACCGCCCCGTGGACCGCTATACCATCGCGGAAATCGCCATCCGGGCGATGAAGCAGCCTACCACCATCGTGACCAGCTCCCCCTTTGTGGATATGCCGGCCAACCATGCTTCCGCCCCCTCGGTAATGGCCCTGTATAACCTGAAAATCGTAACCGGCGACACCAACAAGCAGGGCCAATCTATCTACAACGGCGCTTACGCCATCAAGCGCAGTGAATTTGCCGCCATCATCTGGCGTGTGCAGAACTATCTGAAAACCGGGGACGTTAACGGCATTGCCGCTTGACAAACCCACAATCTAAAAGCCCCCGCCGGAAGCGTCTGCTTCCGGCGGGGATTTTTTCACGTTCCGATGGACGTTAGAACGTATATGTCGCGCAGTTGATCTTGACAACGCTGCCGTCGTCCTCCGGCTGTTCGTCCTTGTCCGCATCAGGACCCATGTGGGCCACACCCTCGGCAATCCGTTCCAGCGCCGCCTGCTGAGCTTCGGTGCAGATCACATAAGGGCAGTCCGCCAGCCGCATCAGCTTCGCCCGGATCAGTTCCGGGGACACGTCCTCCTGGAAGGCCACATAGAGGCAGTCCGCAATCTCCACGCCGTCCTCCGCCTGCTCCAGCATATTGGCCGTCACCGTCAGGCGCTTCTTGTCGCAGTAGAATTCCCCGGCGCAGGTTTCCATATCCTCGCACTTAATATTCATCGCCAAAACCCGGTCCCGGAGGGAACGCACCGTCCGGACGGTTCCATCCACCTGCAAAAACTCGATTTGATCCAGACAGGGGGCGTTCTCTTTCATGATGGTCACATCGCCGTTCACATACATCTTGGTGCCGTAACGCTTCACATCGCCTTCGTCCAGCTCCAGGCTGTCCCCCACATAGGCGCAGCCATCGGGAACAATGGTGATCTCCGCCCGTTCGTCCACCAGGGCCACGGCGGCCTCCGCCTGGGATTCACAGACGATCAGCTCCCTCGTCTCAAACCGCACGTTCTTCGCGGCCAGGGCAGCAAAGTCGATGTCCGGGGCCACCGCTACCAACTGGCTGGAAGCGTAGTACAGCGCGTCCTGCTTGGCCCGCAGGCGAAAGGTACGGTCCAGTACCGCAGTGTCCTTCAGGCGGATGCAGCCATCGGGATAGGCATCAGTACAGCCGTTGATAGACATCATGCTCAGCAGGGATACCATGCTTTTAGGGCAGGAAACGCTGCCATTAACCGTGATATGGGCATAGCTATTAAGTATATCCTCGCTGCCGGGGGCAATATCCAGGGTGCCGTTGACCACCAGAATGGTCTTCTGCTGGGGAACCTTCTGGCCGGGGGCGATTTCCAGGGAGCCGTTGGCTACGGAGACCCGGACCTCCTCCTCTACGCTGGTAGTGGTGGCGGTGTTGATTTTGCTGGCGTACTTGCCCAGCAAAAGCTGGGCGGCGGTGTTAGTAATCAAATGGGCGCAGTTGATGCGGACTTGCTCATAGGATGCGAGGAATTCTTCCGTGATGTTGCGGGCGTTGCAGAGCGCGCAGTTGATCTTTAATGTTTTCTTGTTTTCCATGATAATTGACCTCCAAAAAATGATTGTTTATGTTAGATTTGTTCAGCGCATGGTGTAGAACCGGCTATAGGACTCCAACAAGGAGCGTCCCTCCGGGCTTTCCGCCAGCCGTCCGGCGTCCCTTCCGGGGAGACAGCTTTCGTCCAACAGCGTACAGGACTTTTTAGGGGCAGAGTTGTACCAAAGATGGTCTTTTCTTGTACGTTTCATTGTCGTTTCCTCCATATCATTTCATATTAATCCTTGAGCCATTCCCGCAGCCGCCGCTTTGCGGAAGCCAGCCGGGAGCGTATGGTCGCTGGGGGCAGGGAAAATATCTCCCCCAGCTCCTTGGAATTGTAACCCTCGAAATACCGCAAGGAGAAAATCGCCCGCTCGTCCTCCGGCAGCCGCCCCACCAACTGGGCCACGGCGGCCTGGGACAAGTCCTCCTCGAAGGACGCCAGCGCAAGCTGTTCCTCCTCCGCAGGGGTTTCCCTGGCCTGCCGCCGGGTCTGGTCGATGAAGAGGTTCCGGGCGGTCTTGTAGAGCCACGCCCGGCATTGGCTCCGTTCCAGCTTATACAGGTCGCCCCAGTGGGTCATGGCCCGCACATAGGCGTCCTGGACCAGGTCCTCTGCTGTGGAGCGGTTTTTCGTCAAGGCGGTGCAGTAGGTAAGCATTTCCTTATAGAACGCGCCGTAGAGGTCATTGATTTCCATGTCCGGGCGGCTCCTTTCTTGCGTGTTCAACTATATACCGGATGGGCGGGGCAAAGTGTTGGCGAAAAAGCAAAAATTTTTCAAAAAACTTTTCAGCAAAACGGGCCGCACCCCCGCCCCGCGCCCACCCTTCCCCGAAAAAAGCACAAAAGCGCACGAAAACCCTCTATTTCCGTGCGCTTTTCTATTCTTTTCCCATCATATGCGCCATCATCGCCGCGCCCGCCGCAGCATCCATTTTAGGGGTGGTGGGTCGCGCCTGGGGCAGCTACTCCGCCAGACGCCCAACCAGCGTCCGCCGCCGCAGCGTGTCATGGGCCAGCAGGCCCCCCAGCAAGGCCGTCTCGCACCGCTCGAACCCCAGCCGCTTCATTACGGCGCGGACCAGCCCGCACAGCTCGCCTGCGTTTTCCGCGACAATACGGCGGGCAGCGGGGTCTCCGGCCTCCGCCGCCTGCTGGACCAGGGGGGCCAGGGCCGCAATACGGCTCTTGCCGCCGCCGTAGGCGTAGGCGGTCAATTCCTGCGGCGAACCGGTTCCCAGTTGGGCGGGAATCAGCTCCGCCAGCAGGGTCTCCTCCCTGCGGCCGTCCCATTGGCGGGCCACCGCCGCCAGGGCGTCCCGGCCCAGCGCGTAGCCGCTGCCTCCGTCGTCAATGAGGTGGCCCCAGCCTCCGGCCCTGGCGAAGCCGCCGGCGGCGTTCCTGCCGCAGCAGATGGAGCCAGTCCCGGCAATCAGGGCGCAGCCCGGCCCGCCTGCCAGCGCGCCGTAAAGGGCGGTCTCATGGTCGCCTGCCAGCCGCCAGCGGCGGATACCGGCCTGGCCCACCGCCTCCGCCGTCAATTCCCGGACCCGGGAGTTGCTGACGCCCGCCGCGCCGATGCAGAGGGCGCCGCAGCCGCCCAGCCCACTGAAAAACCCGGTAATTTCCGCCAGCAGCCCGCGAAAGGCGTCCTCTCCTATACTGTTCAGGTTAAAGGCCCCAAAGGTTTTCCGGCACAACACGGCGCCTTGGGCGTCACGGCACTCCACCGTAGTTTTCGTGCCGCCTCCGTCGATTCCTGCCGTAAATCTCATATCCGCCTCCTTTCATAGAGGTGGTAAGCCTCCTTAAGCGACGCAAACGCGCGGCTCTCCCGGGCATAGCGTTCCAAGATTTCTCTTTTATCCCATCCCGGGACAAAATCGCCGCAGCCGGTAAGCAGGGCAATGAACGGCCTCGTCTCCGGTTCCACCGGCGGCAGGAAGGCCGACTGTTCCGGATAGCATGTCTGGAACAGGTCCAGCAGCTCTATGCCCAATTCCACCGGCCGCAGGGCGGCGAAGTCCGTCACATGGAGCATCACGCCTCCGCAGGCCGTTCCCCGGTGCTTGGAGGCGGTGGGGGAGAAATAGACCGGCGTAGCCGCCGCGCCAGGGAGCCTGCGTCCGGCAAATTCCCGGACCAGCTTTTCCCCGTCTATCCCCGGCCCGCCGATCATCCGGAAGGGCGCGGCGGTACCCCTGCCTTCGGAAAGGGCGGTGCCTTCAAAAATGCAGGTACCCGCATACAAAGCCGCCCCCTCGAAGGTAGGCAGGCCCAGGCTGGGCATCTGCCATATCTTCCCCCAGGCGGGGAAGGCCTCCCCCTGCCAGCCGCCGCAGGGGACGATGTGCAGGTCGCAGCGCAGCCCCTCCCGGCAGTTGACCATTGCCGCAAACTCCCCGGCGGTCAGCCCGTAGCGCACCGGCATGGGCTGGCAGCCCACAAAGCTGCGGTACTCCTCCTGGAGCATCCCGCCCTCTACGGCGCTGCCGCCCAGCGGGTTGGGGCGGTCCAGCACCACCAGCCTTTTCCCGGCGGCGGCGCAGTCATGAAGCATGTTATATAAGGTGGAAATAAAGGTGTAAAACCGCAGGCCCACATCCTGGATATCGTAAACCAGGATATCAAATACATCCAGCATTTCCGGCCGCAGGCCCTTCCCCGCCGCGCTGTAGAGGCTGTATACCGGCAGGCCCGTCTCCGGGTCCGTATAGTCCCCGGCCAGCGTCCCGGCGTCCCGGTCCCCCCGAACGCCGTGTTCCGGTCCCAGCAGCGCCGTCAGGCGGCACATGCTGTTCAAAATGGAGATGGTGGGCATATTGCCGCTGCTCCGCCCCGTAATGGAGGTCAGCAGCGCCACCCTCCCGCCGGACAGCAGGCGGCGAAAGCCTTCCTCTCCGACGCGGTCCACGCCGTAGGAGATCATCCCTCACCCCTCCTCTCCCAGTGCGGCGGCCACCCGGCCCCCCGCCTGTTCCAGCAGCGCCTCCGCCCGCTCTGCGTCCACGCCCCGCCGCAGCATGACGATCGCCGTCTTAGGGCGGTATCCGCACTGTTCCAGCGCCTCTGCCGCCGCAGCCTCGCCCGCCCCGGCGGCGTCGCAGACAATCCGGCGGCAGCGGGCCGCCAGCTTTTCGTTGGAGGGCTTTACATCCACCATCAGATTGCCGTAAACCTTCCCCAGCCGGACCATCGCGCCGGTGGACAGCATATTGAGCACCATTTTCTGCACCGTGCCGCTCTTCATCCGGGTAGACCCGGTAATCACCTCCGGGCCGGGAACCGGGGTTATGGCGATTTCCGCCGCCCGCTCCACCGGAGAGCCGGGGGAACAGCTCAGGCCGATTACCCGGCCCCCCGCCCTCTTGGCGTAATCCATGGCCCCCAATACATAGGGCGTCCGCCCGGAAGCGGCGATGCCCACCAGCACGTCCTTTTCGCAAAAGCCGGCGTCCCGCAGATCCTTTTCCCCCAAAGCGGGGTCGTCCTCAGCGCCCTCCACCGCCTGGAATACGGCGGGATAGCCTCCGGCGATCACGCCTAACACCGTCCCCGGGTCCGTGGAATAGGTGGGCGGGCATTCCACCGCGTCCAGCACCCCCAGCCTCCCGGAGGTGCCGCATCCGCAGTACACCAGCCGCCCGCCCTCTTGCAGCCGCGCTGCAATCAGGTCGATGGCGGCGGCAATGCGTTCCGCCTCCCGCTCCACGGCCAGGGCGGTCTTTTTATCCTCGTCGTTAATCAGCCTGACCATTTCCAGGGTGGAAAGCCGGTCAATGCGTTCCGTGCGCTGGTTTCGCTCCTCGGTTTTGATGCTGCTCCACTCCATAGCGTTCCTTCCTCCCGGCCCGTTATATTTTCTGGTTGCGGTACTGGTTGGCGCTGACGCCCACCGCTTTTTTGAAAATCCGCGCAAACTGCGCCCCGTCAGAACAGCCCACCAGCTCTACGATTTCCCCGATTTTCAGCTTGGGGTCCTCCAGCAGCCGCTTGGCCGCCTCTACCCGGATGGAGTTAAGCAGGTCGTAGAAACTCTTCTCCATATGCCGGTTAATCAGCTTGGACAAGTGCCACTGGGAGACGAAGCAGTGGTCTGCCACATCCAGAAGGGTCAGCTTACGGGCGTAGTTCTCCTCCATAAAGGCAACCGCCTGCCGGACGATAAAGTTGCCGGTGCCGGGGTCCTCCTCCGCCTGGCCTTTGCCAAGCTGCGCGGTCATAGTCTCCAAGGCCTCGTGGATTTCATCCATCTTGGACGGCTTCAGGAGAAACCGCACCACGCCCAGGCGGATGGCCTCCTGGGCGTAGGCAAAGTCCCGGTACCCCGTCAGCACGGTTATGCGCATCTCCGGGAACTCGCTGCGCAGGCCTGCCAGCATAGTCAGCCCGTCCTGGTCCGGCATACGGATGTCGGTGAATACGATGTGGGGCTTCACCTCCCGGATCAGCGCCGTCCCCTGGGCGGCGTTCCCGGCGGTTCCGGCCACCGCACAGTTGTAGTCCGCCCACTTTACCACCTTGCTCAGGCCCTTGACGATAATCTGTTCATCGTCGATCAAAACCACTCGATACATGGATGGACCCTCCCTCACGGCCCGTTGAGCGCCATAGCGGCGGTTATCGCGTCCTGGGCCGTCATTTTTCCTGTGACCACGTTCTGTATATTGGCAAACAAGCTGCTGCGCGCTTCGCTGGATATGCTGTCCTGCACCGCGCCCACCAGGGCCGTAGCCCCATCCAGGGCGTCCGCCGCCGACTGGCGCAGGGGGTCAAGCGCCCCCCGGGGCGCGTTTTCCTTCAAGGCGGTCAGTTCCGTAGTAACGAAGGCGGACACAACCTCGTCCGACGTCAGCCAGGAGACGAACGCCGCCGCCGCTTCCCGCTTCTCCGGGTCGTTCCAAGCCCGGCGGGTGATGAAAAAGCCGGTGGAAATCCCGCCGATGGTGTCCGTAGCCCGCCGCAGGCCCTTGGCCGGGACGCAGCACACCGTCAAGTCCTCCAGCCGCTCGGGATAGTGCTCGGTGAAATACCCCGCCTTCCAGGAGCCGTCCAAAAGGAAGGCCGCGCCGCCTTCGCCGAACAGGGCGGTGGTTTCCGCGTCCCCGGCCGCCAGCGTGTCCTCGGGGAAATAGCCCCGCTCGTAAAGGTCTGTGATATCGCGCAGCCCCGCCAGCCACGCGCTGGCGGCTTCATTGCGCACCAACCGCCCCTCCCCGTCCAGGACCGGCGGTACCAGGTGCTTTGCCGGGTCTCCGTTGTTGAGCACGGCGAACTCGAACCAATAGTGGGAAACCTCCGCCAGGGAGCAGGCGATAGGGGTATAGCCCTTCTCCCGGATGGCCTCGCAGTCCTCCAAAAACTGCTCCCAGCGGTAATCCGGCCCCGGCAGGGCCACGCCGCAGTCCGCCAGCACCGCCTTGTTCACGTACAGGTATTCCCAATACCCCAGGATAGGCACCGCGTAATGCCGCCCGTCGGACGCCGCCGGCAACTTCCCGCCGTCCATGTTCCCCGCGTAATCCGGGTAGACGGAACGGATCTCCTCTACGGAGACCACCCGGTCCGCCCGAATGAACGGCTCCGCGTCAGCGTTGGCGAAGAAGAACAGCACATCCGGCTCGGACCCCGTCTCGAAGTCCGCCAGCACCCTGGCCTTCCACTCCTCGTTGGAAACGGCGGAAGCGTCCTTTACCACATACCCCGTCTCCGCTTCATAGGCAGCTATGGCGGCCTCGTAATTTTTCCGGTTTCCATCGTCGCCGCCGAAGCTGGTCACCACCCGGATCGCCACATCCGGCGCATCCTGCGGCGCGGCCTTTTTCTGCCCGCAGGCGGTCAATACCGCCAGGACCAGCAGGGCCGGTATCCATATCCGCTTCACTTCGCTCCCTCCTCCCCCGGAATCTCCAACCGGGTCAAAATCCGTCCGGGACGGATTTCCGCCATATCAAAGCGGTAATCCTCCCCATACAGCAGCCGCAGCCGTTGGTTGACGTTGCGGATGCCCACGCTGCCCCCCGGCTTCCCCCCGCCGCTCTGCGGCTCCAAGGAGCGGCGGATATTTTCCCAATCCTGGGCGGGAATGGCCCCGTCATGCTCCACCTCCACGCACAGCCGCGCCCCGGCGGCGCCCCGCCTGGGATAGGCCCGCAGGCACAGTTCCCCGCCTCTGCGGGACAAATCGTGCTCCACCGCGTTTTCCACAATGGGCTGGAGCATCAGCAGCATCACCTTCCACCCCATAATCTCCCCGTCCACATCCCGGGTAACGGTGAGCCGGTCCCCCAGCCGCTCTTTGGTGATATAGAGGTACGCGTCCACGTACTTCAGCTCCTCCGCCAGGGTTGCCGTGGACCGGCCGTCCCGGGATATGGCCGCGTCCAGCATGGTGGACAGCGCCTCGATCATGGAGCACACCCGCTGGTTATCCGCCAGGCGCGCCTCCCAATTGATAATTTCCAGGGTATTGTTCAGGAAATGGGGGTTGATCTGGGATTGGAGGGCCTTGATTTTCGCCTGCTGCAAGGCCTGCTGTTCCTGATAGGAGCGGTCGAACTGGCTCTCCAACTCAGCGGACATCATGTTGAAATGGCTGTAGAGCAGGGTAAACTCCTGGCTGCGGGCCTCCTCGGCGATCTGGTAGCCCCGCTCCCCCGCCTGCACATGGGCGGCCGCATCAATCATCACCTCAACGGGGTGGCTCACATGCCGCCGGAACAGCCACACGATCACCGCCAGCAGCGGCACCACCAGCGCCGCCGCCGCCGCAATGGCCCAGCGCAGCATAGGCGCATTGCGCCACGGCGTATCCGCGTCCATAAGGGCGGTCAGTTCCAGCACATGCCCATCCGCTTCCGCCGTGTAGGACACCGCTTTGGAGGAAGCGCCCGCTTCCTCCCCGTCCTCCTCCAGGAGGGCGGGGACGCCGTCCACCGTCAGGGCCGGGGCGCGGAGGCCGTCGATGTGGTACAGCGATTGAAAGACCTCCGCCTGGTCCAGCGCCATCACCAGCACCGCGTAAGGCTGAAAGTCCTGGTCCAGCAGGTTGCGCACCATATACAGCCCCCCGCCCTCCGACAGGAAGTAAATACCGGTATCCCGGTCTGCCAGCAGGTCCCGGACGGCGGGCAGCACCCCTTCGGTATAATCGCGCAGAAGGTTCTGCTTGGCGGTTCCCGGCGCGGCGGAGTAGGTATGCAGGTCCTCCGCCAGGAAGGAGATGAACACCGCCCGGTAGCTGCTGTTGCGGGCAAATTCCTGGGCCAGGTACTCCGTCACATCCCGGTAGACGAAGAACCGCACCGGGTTGAGCCTATAGTCCCGGTACGCCCGCCGGACCACGCCGTCGTAGGACACCGCCTTGGAATCTTCGATCACCGCCCCCAGGCGCAGCTCCGCCTGCCCCATGGCCGCCAGGGCGTCCGCGTCCACGCTCCGGCGCAGGCTCTCGTTGTACCCGGCGTTGAGCATCACCCCGGCGGAAACGGTGATAAGGAGGATCGGCAGCAGCCAGCATACCAGCGCCGCCAGGGCCAGTCCTGTCCGCAGGGACCCGGGCTTCCGCCCCCTCACAGGTCTAAAAACGCCTTCCAGGCCTGGATATCGTTTTCCGCCTCTTCCATACTGCCGCCCTCGGCGGCCATACGCAGCAGCGGCTCCGTACCGGAGAAGCGGCAGATCACCCAACTGCCGTCCTGAAAATAGACCTTGCAGCCGTCCTCCCGGCTGACATGGTCCACCCGGCGCCCGAAGTCAGGGCATTCCATATCCTGAAAGATTCTTTTCTGAAGCTGCTCCTTCCGCTGGCGGGTCATGGTGAAATTGGCCTCCGCGTAAAACGGCTCGCCGTACTGGCTGCAAATTTCATCGTACAATACCGCCAGCTTCTTCCCTGTTACCGCCAGCATCTCCACCAGCAGGGCCGCCGCGTAGATGCCGTCCTTCCCGGCGATATGGCCCTTTACCGCCAAGCCTCCGGAGGACTCGCCGCCGATGATGGCGTCGGTTTCCGCCATTTTGGCAGAGACGTGCTTGAAGCCTACGGGGACCTCGTAGCATTTCTGCCCCAGCCCCTCCGCCACCCGGTCCAGCAGGTGGGTGGTGGAGTTGTTGCGTACGCACGGACCCTGCCAGCCCCGGTATTTTACCAGGTAATAATACAGCAGCACCAGCAGCTTGTTGGGGTGGACGAACTGCCCCCGGCTGTCGATGACCCCCAGCCGGTCCGCGTCGCCGTCGGTGGCGATGCCCAGGTCGCAGCGGTAGCGGTCCAGCACCACCGCCGCCAGCGGACCCATGGTGTCCTCATTGGGCGCGGGGAGTTTGCCGCCGAAGAGGGTGTCGTGGCGGTCATGGATGATTTCCAGGTCGCACCGGCAGGTCATGAGGATCATGCTCAAGCAGGTCTGGCTCACGCCGTACATAGGGTCCAGGGCGATGCGCAGCCGGGCCTTTTTGATAGCTTCCACATCTACGGAGGCCAAAATGCTGTCAATATACTCGTTGGCGGGATTGTCCTCGGTGGCAACCCCCTCCGCCACGGCCTGGGCGTAATCCACGGAGCGGATTTCCGCCGGGTCAACGCCTGCGGCCTCCTCCTCCACCCAGGCGGTGACGGAGACGTCCGCGTCCTTGCCGCCGGCGGTAAAGAGCTTGACGCCGTTGTAGATAGCCGGGTTGTGGCTGGCGGTGACCGCCATGCCGTAGGGGCATCCCCTTCGCTTGACCATATACATAATCAGCGGCGTTGGCGACGAGCGGTTGATGACATAGGGCCGGAACCCATACCCCGCCAGCACCTCGCAGGCCCATTGGGCCGATTCCTTGGAGAGGAACCGCCGGTCATAGCCCACGCAGATTTCCGCGCCGCCAAGGCCCTCCTTTTCCATCATGCGGCAAAGTCCGGCTGTCAGCAGCCGGATATTGCTCTTGGTAAATTCATCAGCGATGATGGCGCGCCATCCGCCGGTGCCAAATCGAATCATATGCGTCCTCCATTTCACATCCGCGCAGCCCGCAGGCCGCCCCGGAGCCATTGCTATCATTATAGAATTGATTCCTCTCCGGCGCAAGGGGAAATTTCCGCCCCGCACGGAAGCCGTGCGGGGCGGACAATTGCTGCCAGTCAATGCGAAACGGCGTCCCTTATCCCAGGTAAGCGGCAAGCTGCTCCTGGGCGCCGGTGATGATCTTGCTGATGCCCGCGCTTTCCAGCTTGCTCAGGAAATCGGGCAGCACCGTGGCGGGGTCAACCGCGCCGCACATCAGGTTGAAGCCATATTCGGCGTACACGTTGGCAATAGCTGCGGCTTCCTGCTCATAGGCGGAGGAATCGAAGACGAAACCGCCCATGGGCAGCTTCTCCGCAGAATCATAGTAAGCGGTGAAGCGGTCCCAGAAATCCAGGCCTTGGGCGTCGGTGGGGGGCAGGATCCGGATGTTGCCTGCACCGTTGGTCCACGGGCTGTAGTTGGCGCGGGCATCGTCGATGAAGGTGATGGTGCCGTCAGAATTCTTATTATAGGTATAGCCCTCCACGCCGTAGTTGAGCATGGTCATGGCCGTGGGGTCGGTGTTCAGCAGGTTGAGGAACATCAGCGCCCGCTCAGGGTTCTTGGAGGTGGCGGAAATGGCCATCATCGCGCCCTGGCCGGAGGTAGCGTCCATGTAGGGGGCGGCGGCGGGTACCATGCGCACATCAATCTTACGGGCGGTGGAATAATCCAGCTCGCAGCCGAAGGCGTAGGACTGGGTGCTGATGAGGTAGTCGCCGGCCTGGGTCGTGGCGGTGCGGTAGTCGTTGGCAGTGGCCTCATTCTGGCTGCTGGGGGAGATGTAGCCCTGCTGGGCCAGATAGTAGGTGCGCTCGGCGAACTTCTTGAACTCCTCGGTGGCATACTTGTTGACAATGTTGGAGCCGATATCCTTGGAGGGGTTCGCCTTGTCGTAGTAGTAGGACAGGATATTGCTGTTGCCCAGGTCGCCGGTGACGATGGCGGTGGTGGTACCCATACGCTCCAGGACCACAGCCTCGATGAGCAGGGGGTAGAAGTTGGCGCCCTTGGCGTCCTTGGCGGCCTTCAGCAGGGCCTCGAAATCGTCGGAGTAGTAGTCCAGCCCGGCGGCGCAGACTTCGTCCACGTTATAGCCCAGCTCGGCCAGCAGGGTGCCGTTGACGTCCCAGCAGTACTGGGTAGCGGTATCCTTCAGTCCGGGAACGGCGTAAACGCCCTTGCCGTCATAGCCGTTGGTCTCGGCGCAGTCCCAAATTTCCTGCGGGATGGTGTTCAGCAGGTCCGCGCCATAGGTGGGCAGCAGCTCATCCAGCTTGACCCAGTAGCCGTCCCGGGCGTAGCGGTTGTACTCGTTGGGGGACCAGTTGCAGGTGAAGTAAATATCCACATCGTCGCCGCCCGCCAGGGCGGTAACCACGCTGTCGTCAAAATCGCCCCAGGTACCCCAGATTGGCTCCAGGGTCACGTTCAGCTTTTCCTGCAAATAGGGGTTGAGGGTTTCCAGCACCTTGGCGGAAGCCTCCGGGGTGACGGTGCTGCCGTGGAACCACATTTTCAAGGTCACAGGCTCCAGGTCGGACACAGGCGCTTCCGTCTGGGAAGGCGCATCGGTTTTGGCGGGGGCGTCGGTTTTGCCTGGCGCAGCGTCATTACCTCCGCCGCAGGCCGCCAGGGACAGGACCATAACAGCCGTCAGAAGCAGCGCAAAAAACTTTTTCATTCTCTTATCCTCCATTCAAAATTGTTGCATAAAACAGCGTTTCCGCTGGATCAGCCGTCAAACAAGCCCTCCGCAGGAGTTCGCGCCCGCAGGCGCGAATACATCCAATCGCTTTTTCGGCGGCGTGTACGTCGAAAAAGCCCCCTGCGGGCCGCACCCGGCCCGGGCCTTCCTTCTCGAAAAAGATGCGCCGGCATCTTTTTCGACCGTCAAGCAGCGTTTCCGCTGGATCAGCCTTTCACTGAGCCGATGGTCAGCCCAGCCACGATATACCGCTGGAAGAAGGGGTACGCGCAGGCGATCGGCACCACTAGCATGACCACCAGGGCCATGCGCAGGGTTTGGGTAGGCGCCTTGGTCGATTCCATGATGGCGGCGGTGCCAAGCTGCCCGGCCATCCGGTTCAGGTACTCCACGTTTTTTTGCAGTTCCATGAGCAGCGCTTGCAAGGGCTGGAGCGCCTTATTCTGCCGCAGGTACAGCAACGCCTGGAACCAGTCGTTCCAATAGGCCAGGGCGTTGAGCAGGGCGATGGTGGCAATCCCCGGCTTGGAAATAGGCACCACGATGCGCAGCAGGGTGGAATATTCGCCGCTGCCGTCCACCGTCGCGGCTTCGATCAGTTCCATAGGCACCGAGCTTTTAAAGAAGGTGCGCATGACGATGATGTTAAAGGGGCTGACCAGCAGCGGCACAATCAGCGCCGCGTAGTTCTCGCTCAGGCCCAAAAGCTGCTTGGAGATGATATAGGTAGGGACCAGACCGCCGCTGAAGATCATGGTAAAGAAGCTGAAAAAGGTAAAGAAGTTCCGGAATTTGAAATCCGGCCGGTACAGCGCGTAGGAGTACATCACGCACATGGCGGTGCTCAGCAGGGTACCCACCACCGTGATAAAAATACTGTTGAAGAAGGACCGCCAGATCTGGGGCAGCTTCTCAAAGGCGTACCGGTAGGTTTCCAGGCTCCACTCCTGGGGGATAAAGGAGTAACCGATGGTCCGTATAGACTCCTCCGAGGAGAAGGATATAATCACCACGAAAACAAAGGGGATCACGCAGCACAGGGCGAACAGCCCCAGAATAACATGCAGAACCAGTTCCGCGCCCGCGCTGACAGAGGTCAGCCGGCGGCTCTTATTTTTTCTGCTCATACCGCCGCCTCCTTAAAACAGTGCGCTTTCCGAGTCGATGCGCTTGATGACCCGGTTGGCGCCCAGGATACAGAATAGTCCGATTACATTTTGCAGCAGCCCAGCGGCAGAGGTCATGCCGATATTCCCGGTGTTCAGCATGGCGTAATATATGTACGTATCCACCACCTGGGTCACGGGGAACAGCGCGCCGTTCTGCATGGGGACGTTGTAAAACAGGCCGAAGTCCGCGTTGAAAATCTTGCCGATGTTGAGGATGAACAAAATAGCGATCATGCCCCGCAGGTTGGGAATGGTCACATGGCGGATCTGCTGCCACTTGGTCGCCCCGTCGATGGCGGCGGCTTCATACTGGGTGGCGTCGATACCAGCGATGGCCGCCAGGTAGAGGATGGTGGAGTACCCCACATTCTTCCACAAGTTGGAAAACACCAGGATGTACGGCCACGGCCCCAGGGTAGTATACCAGTTGGTCACCGGCCCGCCCGCCGCCGCCTGGAGGGAAGGGAGCAGGCCATACTGCGCGTCCAGGAAAGCGTTGAGGAAGTAGCTGACCACCACCCAGGACAGGAAGTACGGGAAGAACATCAAGGTCTGGTAGGCCTTTGCCACAAACTTCTTCGTCAGCTCGTTCATCATAATGGCGAAGGCCACGGGGATGATAACGCCCAGCACGATAAACACCAGGTTGTACACCAGCGTGTTCCGGATCGCCGCCCAGGCGTCCTCGGTCATGAACAGGAACTTGAAGTTGTCGAACTTCACCCACGCGCTGTTGAAGAGACTGCTGATAAAAGTCGGGTTCCGGGGGTTGATCTTGTAATTCTTGAAGGCCAGCACCAGCCCCCCCATGGGCAGATACCGCAGCAGCAGCATCCAGATAGCCGCCGGAGCCACCATGGTCAGCAAAACCAAGGTCTTTTTCGCCTTGCTGAACCGTCCGGTTTTCAGGGCGGCGGGTTTGCTTGTTTTCATCGAACGCACGTCATATCCTCCCTCTCTCCCAGTCTCCGGCGGGGCTGTCTGCAAATCAACGGAACAGCGCCCCTCCGCTTCGCTTTTTTTATTTAATTTTACCAATAAATCCGCCGTTTGTCATGCGCCGCGCTTGCTGTTTTTTGCGCCTGCTTGTCGCATTTAGGGACAAGCAGGCGCAAACTACCCGCCCGGAAAATGAAAATTGACGGGGCGCGGCGAAAATGCTATAATGAACCCCAAGCGAAAAAAACCGGGAAAAGGAGCGGGAATCATGAACGACAACGGAAAAACCCAGCGGATCAGCGAGACGGACGTCCAGCGGCAGCTCGCCATCTGCCAGGAGATCAAAAAGCGGTGGGAGGGCCGTCCCGGCGGGCCGGCCCTGGCCTGCGTACAGACCTTCGGCTGCCAGCAGAACGTGGCCGACAGCCAGCGGATGATGGGTATGCTGCAAGAGATGGGCTGCGGCTTCACCCAGGACCCCTATCAGGCGGACGTCATCCTT
The DNA here is from genome assembly GCA_947649615.1 of uncultured Clostridia bacterium. GTDB lineage: Bacteria > Bacillota > Clostridia > Oscillospirales > Oscillospiraceae > Pelethomonas. Next base: position 156,480 of record CANSSG010000001.1, read on the forward strand.
ATCAACACCTGCGCCATCCGGGAGAACGCGGAAAAGAAGGTGTTCGGCGTTGTGGGCCAGCTTGTCCACGTCAAGGAGAAGAACCCGGACGCGGTGATCTGCCTGTGCGGCTGCATGGCCCAGCAGGAGGTGGTCGCCGAACGTGTCCGGCGTTCCTACCGCCATGTAGACCTGGTGTTCGGACCCCAGGCCCTCTGGAAATTCCCGGAGCTGCTGTACGGCGTCCTCACCGGCGGCGGGCGGGCCTTTTCCATTGCCAGCGAGCGGGGTTCCATCGCCGAGGGCCTGCCTGTCGTGCGGGAGAGCGGCGTCAAGGCCTGGGTGTCCATCATGTACGGCTGCAACAATTTCTGTTCCTACTGCATCGTCCCCTACGTTCGGGGCCGGGAGCGGAGCCGGCAACCGGCGGACATCCTCTCGGAGGTCCGCGGCCTGGTGGAAGAGGGCTTCCGGGAAATTACCCTGTTAGGCCAAAACGTCAACTCTTACGGCAAGGACTTGGAGGAACCGGTGGACTTTGCGGGCCTTCTCCGGGAGATCGACAAAATTCCCGGCAGCTATCTGATCCGCTTCATGACCAGCCACCCCAAGGACGCGGGGGAAGAACTGTTCCGCGCTATGGCGGAGTGTCCCCACGTAGCCAAGCAGCTCCATCTTCCCGTCCAGTCCGGCAGCAGCCGGGTGCTGAAGGCCATGAACCGGGGCTACACCCGGGCGCAATACCTGGAAAAGGTACGCCTGGCCCGGGCGGCCATGCCGGGTCTGATTCTCACCAGCGACATCATCATCGGCTTCCCCGGGGAGACGGAGGAGGAGGCCATGGAGACCGTCTCCCTCATCGAAGAGGTCCGCTATGACGCCCTGTTTACCTTCATCTACTCCCCCCGCCCCGGCACACCGGCGGCGAAGCTGCCGGACCCCGCGTCCCGCAGCGAGAAGCAGGCCTGGTTTGACAAGCTTCTGGACGCCCAAAACCGTATTTCCGCGGAGTTGCACCGTGCCTATGTAGGCCAGACCGTCCGTGTGCTGATAGACGGCGAAAGCGGCAGCGCCGCCTGGCCCCTGTCCAGCCGCACCCAGGGCGGGCGGCTGGTTCACCTCAAAGGAGACGCAGCCCTGACCGGCCAGTACGCCAACGTCAAAATCACGGACAGCAACACCTGGGCGCTGTTTGGGGAAATCGAATAGAGGCGCAGAAAGGGACAGGCTGGCAAAGCCCGTCCCTTTTCTTTATATAGCGTACTTATCAAACGGCCTCCCCGGCCAAATATTCTTCCAGGCACATGCCTTCCTCATAAATCGCCGCCGCCGCGTCTTTACCCACATACCGGTAGTGCCACGGCTCGTAAATGATCCCGGTAACCTCGCTCTTATCCTCGGGATACCGCAGGATGAAGCCATATTCCCAGCAGTGCTCCATCAGCCATTTCTGCACGGCGGTACCGGCCTGGGAGCTGTCCAGGTTTTGGTTGCCCACATCCACGATGTCCACCGCCAGCCCCAGCTGGTGCTCGCTGGTGCCTGGCCGGGCCACTGATTTGGCGGCTTCCGTCTCCGCGTTCTCCCGGGAAAAGCCCCGGGCCATAAGCCGGGCCACCTTGTTCTGGAACAGGGACGCCTGCTTCTCCGCCGTACGGTATGAAGAGCAGATCACCGGCGACAGCCCCTCCCTCCGGCAGGCGTCCATCATATCCTGCAAATCCGGATAGCACCGCTCGTCTACGGAGTGTCCGCCGGACAGGGCCTTCACCTTGACCGTGTAATCCTCCGGCAGCGGGTTCCAGGGGTTCACCAGCGCGAGCATCCATTCGCCGTCCTCCCCAGAGGGAATGTCCGGCTCCACGCCATGGCTCTCCGGTCTCACAGGGCCAGTCCCCCCAGCGGTGAGCGCCTTCACCGGCGGGGTATGTATCACGGCCCCGCCGTTCTCTTGGGGGAAGGCAAAGGCCAGGGCAAACGCCGCCACCGCCAGTACGAACATATACAGCGGCAGACGCCGTTTGAACCGCCGGACACTGCGGTCCAGGCCGCATAAAGGTTTTCTTCCGTACATCAAAAACACCTTCCTATTAATGAGATGGTCTCATTATAGGAAGGCGTTTCATAAAAACGCGATTATTCCGGCATCAATCCGGCATCAAAAATATGGCCGCCCAATGAACAATGCTTCCCCGCCGCCGGGCAACGGTTTTTAAGGCCCTTTGGCGTCATATCGCGCACGGCGCGAGATACGCCATGTCGTAGCTCATCTGCAAGCACAAGGTAAGCGGCTCCCCGCCATCCTCCAAATCCAGATAGAAAATAAACTCCGCTATATCCACGTCAATATACATCTCCGCCACGCTGGTCACCTCGAACCCATAGTGGTCTTCCACAAAGGTTTTCCAATGGTCCATCCGGTCATAGACCTCCTCCCCCGGTACAAACACCGGTGTGCAGATGAACGCCATGAGGATTTTCCCGGTTTCATCGTCCATGCGGAGCATATACTCCATCCGGCCCTCCTCATCCCGCCACTGGCAGTCCCAGGCCACGGCATACAATTCGCCTCCGCTGGGACCCAGCACGGCGCCGGCCCCAGCCGAATCCGTCTCTTCCCCGTTATAACGGACCTCCTCCGAATAGGCGGCCAGCGCGTATGGCTCAACATGCGGCGTCCCCAGGGCATCCAGGGCGTCATCCTCCATCAGGCCGCATTTGTACATCATCTGCAAGGTCTTCTCTGCGAGGCCTTCCGCCTGTTTTTTATTATAGGCGGTATGGTTGTCCCAGTCCACCACCACATAATTCTGCTCCACCAGCAGCCGCAGCACCCGGGCCAGCTCAGAATCCTGCCGCAGGGTGAGACTGAAGGAGTCGAAGGAGCGGCTCCCCTGCATACCGGCCCCGTAGGAATCCTGTATATACCCCGCGACCCCCGGCATCACAGCGCCCGCCGCCACCAGCAGCAGGGTGACAAAAACCAGCAGCCCGTTTTTCACTCCCTTCAAGCCCTGCCTCCTCTCAACTCCACCGTAACGCAGCACCCCTGGACGCCGTCCCGGTTTTCAAACCGGATGGAGCCGTGGTGCAGCGCCGCGATTTCCTGGCAGAGGGCCAGCCCCAGGCCGAATCCCCCCTGTTTTCTGCTCCGCGCCTTATCCACCCGGTAGAAGGCCTCGGTCAGATGGGCCAGGGCCTCCTCCGGGATCCCCCTCCCGGTATCCAACACCTGCACCCGCACCCCATCCTCCAGCATTTCCGACTGAAACCGCAGTTCCCCGCCCCGTTCCATAGCCTTCTGGGCGTTGTCCGCCAGGTTCAGCAGCAGCGACCAGGTCAAATCCGGTTCCAGCAGGCAGGACCCCGGCTCGCACCGGCATTCCACGGAAATCCGCCGTTTCGCCAGCAGCGGCCGGAGCTGTACCGCCAGTTCCCCAATCAAGTCCTCCGGGGATACCTTCATCAGCGGAAGCCCCTGCTCCTTCACCACCAGCAGTTCCAGCAGCTTCCGGGACAAGTTGGACAGCCGCTTGCTTTCGGAGTAGACGTACCCGGCGGCTTCCATCTGCTCGGCGGGGTTCAGCGTCCCGCTTTGCAGCAGCTCGGCGTAGCCGATCAGGCTGGTCATCGGCGTTTTCATCTCATGGGCGAAGCTTCCCACAAACCGCTCCTGCCTCTCTACGGCCTGGTGCAGTTCCAGCACGGTTTTCTCCATCTGGCCGGCCATATCGTTGAAATCCTGGGACACCGCGCCGATCTCGTCCTCGCTCCGCACGGGGACCCGGCTGGAAAAGTCGCCGGAAGCTATAGCCCTCGACGTTTTCGACAGCCCCACCAGCGGCGCGGTCAGCAGCCTCGACACCGTATAGGACAGCACGGCGCACAGCGCCGCCATAACGGCGAATACCCGCAGGTACATCTGCTGCTGGCTCTGGCGCATGGTATAGAGACTGGTGATATTGTGGGCGGTGTGAAGGTACAAGGTCTCCCCGTTGGTTTTCACCGCGCCGCTCAGCAGCAGCCAATGCCGCCCCGTCCCGGTGTCCACCACCCGGAACTGGCACGCCCCCGGCTCCGGCATGGCCCGGTCCTCGGGGAAGGGGTAGCGGACGGGGCTGGATTCAAACACAACGCCGTCCACCGTCGTCAGCCGCAGCGCGGTCCACGCGGCCCCATCCTGGCGGCAGAGCTGCTCCATCGTCTGCGAAATGGCTTCCTCGTCCAAATAGGACGACAGCCCGTTGACGATTTGCAGCGCGCTCCAAGCCATCCGGTAGGAGGCGAAGGCGGCGTCCTTCTCCCGCTCCAGGGAGTCCTGGAAGAAGCCGGAGATGAGAAGGCTTCCCCCCGCCCCGAACAGCAGGGACAGCACGGAGAGCATGCACAGCGTTATTTTCCATCGGAACTTCATCGTCACACCTCAAGCCGGTAGCCGACCTTATTGACCGCCTGCAAGGTCGTCTCCCAGCCCACTTTTTTTCTCAGCCGCTGGACATGGAGGTCCACGGCCTTGCTGCCGAAGGGATACTCCTCCCCCCAGACCCGTTCGTAGATGGTCTCGCGGTACATCGCCCGCCTCGGGTTTCTGGCAAACAGGAGCAGCAGGTCGTACTCGGTTTTCGTCAGGCTGATTTCTTCCCCGCCCCGCCAGACCCGCATGGACGCGGTGTCAATCTTCACCCCGCCCACTTCGATGACCATATCGCATTTCTGATACCGCCGCATCACCACATCAATCCTGGCCAGCAGTTCGATGGTGTCAAAGGGCTTGACGATGTAATCCTCCGCGCCCAGCCGCAGGCCCTTGACCCGGTCCGCCACAGCGGACTTCGCCGTCAGGAAGATGACGGGTATTTCCAGCGGGCGGATATACTCCATCAGTTCAAACCCATCAATTTCCGGCAGCATCACATCCAGAAGAACCAGGTCATACATATTTTTCTCCAACAAATCCGCCGCTTCCCCGCCGTCGTAGGCGCAGGTGCAATGGAAGCCCTCCTTCGTCAGGCTCATGCGGATCAAGCTTGCAATTGGCTTTTCGTCCTCAACAATCAGTACGCGCAGCAAGGGTATCCCACCTTTCCTCCATCTTATAGCCGCAGGAAGCCGCCGCAGCGGCCTCGCTGGCTATATCATACATCATTTTGGCGGGATTGTGGAGAGGGGGGATTTCTTAATTTTTTCGCAGGGTGCAGGACGGCGGTTCCGGGGGCTTCCCCCGAAAAAAGGATTGTAATTTTCAATAAAATGATATATACTAGAAGCGCATATTAGATTTTGTTAGGAGGTCCGACATGAAAAGTTCAAGTACATGGCGTTTCGTGCTGAAAATTGTGGGCTTATCCCTGGCGGCGGCGGGCATGATCTGCCTGCTGGTAGGCTTCTGGGACAAGCTGGCGGAGGACGCCGCCGCCGTACGGGGCAAGCTGGCGGGCAAGAGTTGCCGCTGTTCCGAGTTCGATGATTACGACGACGGCCTGCTGTGTGAATAACCGCCAAGCGAATAGGAAAAGCCGCATCTCCGGTCAGGTTCCGGAGATGCGGCTTTATCTTTACTCACACTTTTTTCTCAAAGTACAGGAAGTCCGCATCCTCTCCCGCAGGGCGCATGCAGCTCTCCAGCATTTTCTTAGAAGCGGTGTTTTCATGGTGGCACTTTGCATGCAGCCTGCACAGCCCCAAGTGGTATAGGCTCCAATCCGCCGCGCGGCGGAACGCCTCCCCGCCGTAGCCGTTCCCGGCGAACTCCGGCAGGATGCGGCACCCCAGCTCCGCGCCGCCCTTGTAGTCGAACCGGTAGAGCACCGCTTCCCCAATCAAAGCCCCGTCCAGCCGGATGGCGAAATTGACCGCCAGCTTGTTCTGAAAATCCGCCCGGGCCACATTTAAGAAATAGTCCTCCGTCCATTCCCCGTCCAAATCGTCCCGGTAATCATACCCCCACCAGCGGTTGCGCGCATCGTCCAGGCAGAGGCGGTTGTAGGCTTCCTTGTCCTCCTCCCGGAGGGCGTCCAGGGTCAGCCGCCCGGTCTTCAGCACGGGGACGGCATCCAGGGCCGACAGTTCGTTCCGCGCCAGCACCCGGATTTTCGCCGCCAGAAAGGCGGGCAGGTATTGCAGCTTGCTGGTGCGCAGCCCCTTGTCACCGGCGTCGTCCTCCCGGTTGATCCAGGCCAGCCCTTCGCTGTGGGCGGCGGCAAAGGACTGGACCATAAAGGGGTATACCCCCTCATACTGGGGCAGGCCCTTTTCGATATGGCACACCAGCGTATCCCTGCAAACCTCCGCCAGGGAGATCGCCAGCAGCTTGCCGTCCAGTTCCACGCATCCCGCCTTAACCCACGCATGGCCCACCAGTTCCATAAGCTTGCGGGCGTAGCAGACCTCCATTTTCGCATCTGCGTCCTCTTTGTTGAAGATCAGGTGGAATTCCCGCCAGAAGGCCTCCACCTTCTCCCGGTCATCCGGCGTCAGTTCCCGGTAGGCCGCTTCGGGGTAAAGCTTGCGGAATTTGTTGATATGGTTCCGCTGGCCGGAGTAGTGCCGTCCGGCGAAGGTGGACAGGGCTTCGGCGCGGTACATGTAGTCCTGCCAGACCCGGTTGTTGTCCACCACGGTGTAGGGGTACCGCTTCATAAGGCGTTCCCGCTCGCTCTCCGGCACCACGCCGAAGGAGGGCGGGACGCCCTTTTCCACGCACCATCTGTCGATTTCATCCAAAGCGCCGTCCACATCCCCCTCCTCCGGCAGAGGGATGGGGAAGTCAAAAATGCAGCCGTAATGGGCGCTGTGGTTAAGCACCACCAGGCAGCCGCAGGCCTCCGCGAATTCCGGATGCCAATGGTCCTTCCACATCAGCGTTACGCCCAGGGAGTATTCGCACAGGCCGTAGGCACACTGGCTGTAATATTTCCGCAGAAGCGTCTCATGTTCCAGGGATACCGGTGTAAATTGCAGCATAAAGGTTCTTGCTCTCTTTCGTTTTAATGGGGCTGTTGTTGTGACCCCGTTTGTTCTAAATAAGAAACCCAGGCTTCCAGGTCTTCCCGGCGGAACCCGGACAGCGCGGCCTGATAGCGGGCAAAGCCCTCCGGGTCATAGCCCGCCAGCCACCGCAGCGCCTTCTTCGGCCCCCGGTAGGGATGTCCCGCCGCGCCGCAGAAAATTTCCAGGCTGTCGGTCAGCAGCCAGTGCCAGCGGAAAAACCCTTCCGCGTCCCCCCGCTTGGTTCGCAGGAGCATTTTCCGGCACCATTCGATTTCGCCGCGGATCTCTTCTTCCGATTTCAGCGGAAGCTTCTGAAGGTAGGACAAGACGCGGTTTTGTAGGGCGGCCCCTGTTCCATCCCTGTCTAAGAGGATTTTCCCATCAAATATCTGGACGAAATCACCACAATCGAAATCCCCCGCAAAAAATGGCGCGGGATAGACGAACACATCCAATTGTATGCCCTCCACAAACGAGACATCATGAAATACCTCATGACTTTCCGTGATGACCAGGGCGTCAAAATCGCTGTCCGCGTTGTGGGAACCGTCGGCGTAGGAGCCATAGGCGATCACCGATAACGGCTGGTACTCCTGCTGAATGTATTCCAGGATATAATGCGCAGTTTCAGGCATTTTTCTCTCCTTCCACGATGTGTACATTCAAATGGTTATACGTCATCGTCACCTCGTCCTCGGCGAAGGCGCGGTAAATCTCCTCCAGGGATTGGAAATGGGCATCCCAGTACTCCTCCGCCTTGGCCCAGAACCGGACATGGTATTCGATGGCGCTGTCCCCGTAGGCGGCAAGCACCACCTGGGGGGCGGGGTCCTTCAGAATGCCGGGGGTTCTGGATAAAGCCTTCAGGCAGGCGGCCCGGACGTCCTCCGGCTTATCGTCATAGGACGCGCAGACGGCGTGGTCCGCCCGGCGTACGCCCCGGACGGTGTAGTTGACGATCTGCCCCGCCACCAGCTTGCTGTTGGGCAGCATCACGCGCTGTCCGGCGGGCGTATCCAGCTTGGTGTGGGTCAGGCTGATTTCTGCCACTTCCCCGTCGCCCTCGCCGGTGGAGATGTAATCCCCCAGGGTAAAGGGCTTCGAAAACAGCAGCACCATGCCGCCCGCAATATTGCTCAGCACATCCTGGACGGCCAGGGACACCGCCAGCCCCAGTACGCTGACCACGGCGATCAGGCTGGTTACGTCCACGTCCAGGCTCCCCGCCACGATCAGGGCGGTCAGCAGATACAGCAGGGCTTTCACGCCTTGGAGAAGGTACCGCTTCATCCGCCCGTCCATGCCGCTCCGGTCCGCCAGCTTCCGGATAATGCCCAGCAGCAGCCGGGACGCCGCCAGGCAGGCCAGCAGCAGCACGGCGGCGGACAGGATGCGCCCTACCGTCAGGCTGCCCCATCCGGCCTGCATCCAGCCCTCTATGGCAGAGGCGGGGGAGGCGTTCATAACGTCATCCAGCAGGGCGGAATCGCCTGCGGGAGTTTCCATAGATATCATCCTCGCTTTCTCAATTCTCATTCGATTATCAATTTACCACATTTTTCCCTTTTTGAGAAGCCAAATTTGCTTTTGTGTGTCCACCAGAATTTTCCAGCAAAATGACGGGCATTTTTGGCGGATTAAACAAATTTTCTAAAAACACCAACGTTATGCTTTTCTTTTTTGTGAAAATCGTGTAAAATATAAAAACACCCCTGCAAGAGGACGCAATCCCGCGCCCTGATTTGGGCAGGGGTTTACGAAAGAGGAGGAGAACTATGGACAAATTCTTTAAGATTTCTGAACGGGGCAGCAGCGTCCGCGCGGAGATCGTAGGCGGCGTGACCACGTTTTTCGCCATGGCCTACATTATTTTCGTCAACCCGGGCCTGCTCTCGCAAACCGGCATGAACTTCAACGGCGTCATGCTGGCCACCTGCATCAGCGCGGCCATCGGCTGCCTTCTGACGGCCCTGCTGGCTAACGCGCCCTTCGCACAGGCTCCAGGCATGGGCCTGAATGCTTTCTTTACCTTCACCGTGTGCTTCGGCATGGGGTACACCTGGCAGGAGGCCCTGGCCATCGTGCTGCTGAGCGGTATCCTGTTCCTGGTGATTGCCGTCAGCCCCCTGCGCAGCAAGATCATTTCTTCCATCCCCGCCTTCCTTAAGAGCGCCATCTCCGCCGGTATCGGCCTGTTTATCGCTTTCATCGGCCTGCTGAATGTAAAGCTGGTAGGCTTTGGCGCCGGTGTACCCGCCCTGCAGTTCTTGGTGGACGATGGCGCCGGCAACATGGTTGCCAACACCGCCGGCATCCTGACCATCATCGGCCTGCTCATCACCGCCATCCTGATGGCCTATAAGGTGAAAGGCGCTATCGTCATCGGCATCATCATTACCACCATCATCGGCTTCCCCATGGGCCAGACCCATCTGCCCGACGCCATCACCATGAGCGTATTCAAGGACTTCGGCGAGGTGGCCTTCAAGCTGGACATCCCCGGCGTTATGGCCAAGGGTCTCCTGCCCCTGATCACCGCTGTCGTCAGCTTCGCCCTGGTGGACTGCTTCGACACCGTCGGCACCCTCATCGGCACCGCCAAGAACGCGGGCATGACCGATAAGAACGGCAACCTTCCCGGCGGCGACCGCGCCCTGATTGCCGACGCCGTCGCTACCTGCTGCGGCGCTTGCCTGGGTACTTCCACTGTTACCACCTTCGTGGAGTCCTCCACCGGTATCTCCGAGGGCGCCCGTACTGGTCTCAGCTCTATCGTTGTCGGCGTTCTGTTCCTGCTGGCCTGCCTGCTGGCTCCTGTGGCGGGGATTATTCCTTCTGCCGCCACCGCGCCCGCGCTGATTATTGTGGGCGTTCTGATGATCCGCGGCGCGACCGAGGTCAACTGGGGCGATTTCGAGGAAGCCTGCCCGGCTTTCCTGACCATTGCCATGATGCCCTTTGCCTATTCCATCTCTGATGGCATCGGCTTCGGGTTCATCAGCTACAGCATCATCAAGCTGGCCCGCGGCAAGGCGAAGGATGTGCCTGTGCTGGTGTATATCATCTCCGTGCTGTTCATCCTGAAGTATGTCCTGACCAGCATCTAATGCAAATCCCTTTTGGCTGAACCGCGTATAGTGCGGCAGGCGGCGTCTTGTGGACGCCGCCTGCTTTTTGCAATGGGCTAGTGCTGGTACTCAAATTCCAGGTTGTACAAGCTGACTAAATCGCCGTCCTTGATGCCCATGGCTTCCAGACGGTCGAACAGGCCGCTTTCCCGCAGCATCTTGTCAAACCAGTTGCGGCTCTCGTAGTCGCTAAAGTTCGTGTTCGCCATCAAACGCTGGAGCCAGGGTCCTTCCACCAGATAGACGCCGTCCTCTACCGTGATCTCCAATGGCTGGCTCATGTCTACCTTCGGCGGGCGCTTGACAAACTCAGGCGAATAGACCGCCACCGGCGGCAGCTCCTGCAAACGGTTGGCAACTGCAAAAACCAGTTCCCGGGTACCCTGGTGGGCGGCGGCGGAAATGGTGTATAAGGGCCAGCCCAGGGCTTCTACATGCGCCCGCAGGGCGTTCAAAAGACTGTCGTCCTCCATGACGTCCGTTTTGTTGGCGGCGACGATTTGGGGGCGTTTGGCCAGCTCTGGGCTGTACTGGGCCAGCTCTTGGTTGATGGCGTCAAAATCGGCAACCGGGTCGCGGCCCTCGCTGCCGGAGACATCCACCACATGAACCAGCAGGCGGCAGCGGTCAATGTGGCGCAGGAATTCGTGGCCCAGGCCCGCGCCTTCGCTTGCGCCCTCGATAATGCCGGGGATGTCGGCCATTACAAAGCTTGCGCCGCTGTCTACATAGACTACGCCGAGGTTGGGGTAAAGGGTGGTGAAATGGTAATTGGCAATCTTGGGATTGGCCCGGCTGACTACGCTCAGGAGCGTGGATTTGCCTACGTTGGGGAAGCCTACTAATCCTACGTCCGCCAATAGCTTTAACTCCAAAACCACCTCAAAGCCCTCGCCGGGCAGGCCGCTCTTGGCAAAACGGGGGGCCTGGCGGGTGGGGGTGGCGAAATGGGCGTTGCCCCAGCCGCCCTTGCCGCCCCGGCAGAGAATGAACGGCTCGTCGCCGGACATGTCCTGGATGATCTCGTTGGTCTCCAGGTCGCGGACCAGCGTACCCCGGGGGACGCGGATGATTAGGGATTTGCCGTCCCGGCCGCTCTTGCGCTTGCCTTGGCCGTCCGCACCGTTGTCCGCTACATATTTGCGCTTGTAGCGGAAATCCATCAGCGTGGAGAGGTTGTCGTCCACCTGAAGGATGATGTGGCCACCCGCGCCGCCGTCGCCGCCGTCAGGGCCGCCGGCCGCAACGTACTTCTCCCGGTGGAATGACACCGAGCCGTTGCCGCCGTTGCCTGCTTTTACGGAAATTCTTGCCTTGTCAATAAATGTGGTTGCCATTGCAATCCCTCCTTTTGCGCCTGGGGCGCGGAAGATTCTTCGTTTTGGCCCGGAAGGGCCGGCGTATGCTTGCCTTCTCCGCGCCGCTCCGGCCTCCGGGCGCGGGGAATATGGATTTGTCAAGGTGCCTCCGTTTGCAACCGGCGCGGGGAAATGCCAGGGAGATCAACCCCTGTGGGCGTTTTTGTTTGAACGCGCGAAGTTCCGGTAGGTGACGCCCGCTACAACCATAGGGCGCATTTGGGCAAAAGTTGCCGTGTTTTGTGCAACCTCCCATGAAATTTTTTTCGCGCCGCCCCTTCCCCCTATTATGCCCAGAAGCAGAAAGCAAATCCAGAAGCGAAAAAGGAGGTCCCGATTCCATCGGGACCTCCTCATGAAATCAAGCCTCGTAAACAGATACCTGCTTGCGATCCTTGCCCAGCCGCTCAAAGCGGACAACGCCGTCCGCCTTGGCAAAAAGCGTATCGTCGCTGCCGCGGCCTACATTCACACCGGGGTGAATGTGGGTCCCCCGCTGGCGGACGAGAATGTTGCCGGCCAATACGTGCTGGCCGTCGGCCCGCTTCGGCCCGAGACGCTTGCTCTCGGAATCACGGCCGTTTTTGGTGGAACCAACGCCCTTTTTATGGGCGAAGAACTGTAAACCAATGTTCATCATGTTCGTTTTGCCATCCTTTCTGTAAGATGCGGCGCGGAAGCCTACTCCGCTTCCAAGACCTCTATATAGCCGGGATACTCGCTGTGCAACTCCGTGAGATAGACCATCATCCCCGCCAGCAACGTCTGGCAGGTGTCCTCGGCGGCCTGTCCCAAAGAGCCGGGAATACGAAGGGAGATATGCGCCGCCTTCCCGTTCACCTTCACCGACGCGCACAGGCCCATGACATCGTTTAACACGCACTCAATCAGCCGCACCGTGCTGGTGACGGCGGCGCAGACGATGTCCCCGCCCGCCTGGGCGTAGCCGCTGTGGCCGGACGCGTCGAAGCCGGTGATGCGGCTCCCCTCCGTATAAAACGTGACCGTCGTCATCTCTTAGGCGGAAATCTTCTTGATCTCAACCTTCGTATAGGGCTGACGGTGGCCCTGACGCTTGCGGTAGCCCTTCTTGGGGTTGTACTTGAAGATGCGGATCTTCTTGCCCTTGCCGTTCTTCAGAACGGTGGCCTCTACCTTGGCCCCCGCCACGGTGGGGGTGCCGATGGTGGCGTTCTCGCCGTCCAGGATCGCTAAGACCTGGTCAAACACCACCTGGCTGTCGGCTTCCGCAGGCAGCTTCTCAATGAAAAGGGTGTCCCCCTCCGCCACTTTGTACTGCTTGCCGCCGGTAACAATGATTGCATGCATTCCTTTTGCACCTCGCTTTCCTTTATTATGAAGCACTTAACCGCGCTTCTTTACGGGCGCGCTGTCGTAGGCGGCGCGTTTCCGCGCTCTTACAGCCCATTCCATGCGGCTGGTTTATTATAACAGGGCTTTCGGGGCGTGTCAAGGCTTTTTTCGGGAAAGTTTGGCGGAGTTTTCGTCTCCTGCCCCCAGCCCGGGGACCGTACCGTCACCGGGCGGAAATCCCGGAACAGCAGCGTCCCCCAGCCTCGGGGCAAAAGTTCTTTTCCAACCTTTTTCTTTCAAGAAAAAGGTTGGAATCCCGCAGAAGGACGGGCCTTCTGCGGGATTCTTTTGCTCAGACACAAGGAGTTTGCCGCTGGGCGAAGCCAGCCGCCCGCTCCTGCTTAGGTGTTGTCCGCCAGAGCGCGGTACAGGAAGGTCACGATATGCCCGCGGGTGCAGGTGTCATCGGGGCTGAACGTGTTCGCGCTGGTGCCTGCGGTGACATCCTCGCCAACCGCCCACTGGACGGCGCTGGCATAATAAGCATCCTCGGCTACATCCGTGAAAGCGCTTGCGCCGCTGACAGCGGGAGAACCGGCGTAGCGATACAGGAACGCCACGGCCTGGGCGCGGCTGCAGGTCTCGTCTGGGCTGAACTTATTGCCGCCAGACCCATTCGTAATGCCCTGCGAAACGGCCCACTGAACCGCATTGTAATAGTAATCGCTGGAATCAACGTCGGCAAACTGGCTGCTTCCGGCCACAACCGGGGAGCCGGCAGCGCGCCACAGGAAGGTCATAATCTGCCCACGGGTGCAGGGAGCGGCGGGGTTAAACGTTCCTTCGCCAGTCCCGTTGGTGATGCCCTGGGCAACAGCCCACTGGACTGCGTCATAATAGTACGCGCCCTGCGCCACGTCCGTAAAGCTTGTGCTGGGGACCGTGGGCGTACCAGGCTCAGTGGGTTCGGTTGGCTCGGTGGGTTCGGTGGGTTCTGCCGGCTTATCAGGCTTCTGGCTAGAACCGCCGCTGCTGCCGCCGGGATAGGGAGGCCGTACGGGAGGATCGGGATCAACGGGAGGATCAACAGGCTTGCTGTCTTCCGTGAGGATGACGGTGGTGGAATCAATCAGGTTGGTGTCCACGTTGCCCGCGGCGAAATACTTGACCTGATAGGTCCCAACCTTATCCGCCTTCAGCAGGCCGTTGATGTCCTCGCCGCCCAGTTCGCCGGTGTAGGCATAAAGCTCAATGCCGTAAACACGCAGCGCGTTCCAGCCTTGCTGGCCGGGCTGGCAGTACTCGTCTACTACGAAACGGTAAACCTGCGCCTTGGTCAGGGCGTTCAAATCAAATTCGCGGGTAAGCGCATTGATCTTGTTGCCGGTGACTACGTCAAGGTTCTTCCAGTTCTCCGCGTTCTCCAAAACCGCGCGCTTGCCGGCTGCATCCAAGGCCAGGTAATCCGCCTCGGAGACCTTTTCCGGATCGAGGTACTGGAGACGGAACCCGGAGGTGATGTATGCGGCGCTCTCGCTGCCCGCGTGGAGGGTGTACCACTGGCCCAGTACCTTCGGCTCCTTCAGCTCGAAGCCAACCCAGCCGGTGGGACCGGCACACCATTTCGTGGCGTCGTCGTGGTCAAAGAGCATGTCGCCGGTGGCGTCGTCGCCCTGGGAACCGCTCTCAATCACGTTCTGGACAGCCAGGGGATTCTTGGTATCAACCTCGCCCAAAGTGGGTCCATTGGTGGGGTAGACATACTTGCCGTCAGGCCCGGTGATCTCTACACGGACGGAACTGGGCATGATGGCGTTCGCTGCCAGGTAATCGCTGTCAATCCATTCCGCACCCACCAAATCAACGGCAGGCGTACCCTTGGTGGTCTTGGCGGAATCGTAGCTGGCCTTCAGCAGGTCGAGGGTCTGGTAGACCTTGCCGTCGGCCTTGGCCGTCATGGACTTGATGTCGTCCTGGACAAAATCAGGATGCTGGTTGTCATAAACAAAGCTGGCGGGCATGACAGGATGTCCCTCAACACTCCAGTTGTTGGTGAAAACCGTACTCTGATTGCCGGATTCGGTGAACTCGACATAGATGTGCCGGGCATGGGTGTTCTCCGGCATTTCCATGACGACAGCGGCGCTGTCGGAATTCTTCAGGGTATAAACCGGCGTATAATTCTCGCCGTCAAGAGAAACATGCACCACCGCGCCGGTAAGGTCTTCCTCACCGTTATGGCTGTCATGGCGGGTATTATTGAAGCTGATGCGGGTAATGATCGCTTCGCCGTCCAGGTGTACCTCATAGGCGCCGCCTGCAAGATAGACGTACCAGTTGCCACTGTTATAGTAGAGCTGCTCCTCCGGATAAACTTCCGGCGCCATCTCCGTGTTGGCGAAATACTCTACCAGGCCTTCCATCAGACGGCCTTCCTGGGTTCTGCTGCTGAGGTCCAGCTTGGCGTTCTGCCAGTTCCAGCGGAAGGCGTTGGTATAAGCGCCCGCGCCGTCGGAAGCCAGCGTGTCGATCTGGCTGCCGGAGATGTCGAAGTTATGGAGCTTCGCCAGGCCCCGGATGTCCAGGGAGGTCTGCTGGGTCCCTTGCAGATACAGGTTTTCCAGGCTGCCGCAGCCAGCTACGCTTACCTCCGTCCCCGGATTGCTGGAGAGGTCCACAGTAACCAGGTTGGGGCAGTTGGCTAGGTTCAGGGTCTTCAGGCTGCTGCCGGGCAGCATGTCGGAGGTGACGGCAGCGATCTGGGTGCCGCTCAAATCAAGGCCGGTCAGGCCCGTCAGCAGGTGGATGCCGGTCAGGTCGGACACGGCGGTGTTGGACACGTCCAGCACCCCGCTGTAAGAAGTCAGCGCGTCAAGGGTGGTCCCCACCTTCGCACGGACCTGCTCACGCAAAACGGGATCCGGGAACAGCTCGTCGCCAAATTCCATGTCCCCCGTGGCGGGTACGCCGTCCTTAAACAGCAGGGTAACCGGGGTGGACAGGTTGCCGTCCATATCCTCCAGGGTCACCACGACGGTCTGATAGCCGTCGGAAGGCACCGTGATGTAGCGCAGCACGGAGGAGCTGTCAAAGCGGCCGTACTCCTTGACGCTGCCCGCGATCTCCACGTACGTCTTGCTGTGGTCGCTGGCGGGAGGAGTCGTCAGGATGATCTGGCCGTTGGGCATCACCCGGGCTTCTCCATCGTAAGGCGCGCAGTAATTGTCTGCCAGTTCGCCGAAATAGCTGACGGTCTCGTTCGCCTCGCCGTTGCGGTAGGCGGTCAGCCGCAGGATGTAGCGGCTTCCATCCTCCACGGGAACGGGGAACTGCGCCATCTCCGTGCCGGCGGCTACGGTGACGGCCTCCGGGTTCTCCTTGCCGGCGTACCAGTAGTTCAACTCCACGTCCACCTCGTCAAAAGAGGAAGTGGGGTCGGTCCAGGTGACGGTCAGCATGTTGTCTTCACTGACCGCTTCCACGCCGGACACCCGGCCGGAGGACGCCAAGGGCAGATACGCGGGGCGGCTCTTGGAGCCGTCCGGGCCGATGGCGTACAGATTCAGGCCGACGACCTGGCCCGGGTTTTCCAGGGTGCGGATGTAGAAGTTCTCGCTGAAAGCGCCGCCTACAAACCGCTCGGAGCCGTTGGCGTACTCAGCGTAGACATGGTAGGCGGTGACATCGCCGTACTGGCCGCAGTCCCAGCCAATCTGAATCTCGCCGGTAGTGTCAAAGCGGTTCTTCAGATGTAGGCCGGTGGGCTGGGCAGGGGTGTAGTTCCGGCCGTCGCTGATTTCCAGGCGGCCCAGATTGACCTGGTAGTCATACACTTCGCTGGCAGCGGTAAAGCCAATGCCCACAGCGGCAATGGTCCGGCCCGCGTAATCGCCCAGATCCAACTCAGCGGCGGTCCAATCCCTGGTACGCAGGTTGGAGTCCTCAATGGGCAGATAGACCATCTCCACATCCTGGCCGTCCTCCAGCGCCAGCACGGCATACATCAGGGACGTATCGTCAGCGGAGGGCTTGTAATAGGTCAGGGTGAGCGTGGAAGTGCTGGAAACATCCAGGGCGGTCTTGTAAAGGTTCACGGTCTGGCTGCCGGTCAGGTCGCCGTAGATGGCCAGAGAGGAACCGCCGTTGTAAGCGCCAATCTGGGTGTAGGGTACCTCGCGGTCGTGGATATAGAAGTCCGGGCCATAGTCCCAGTCCATATCCAGCAGGTCGCTGGCCGCGTCCAAAGCGTAGACGTCCGCAGGGGTTTCATCCTCGACGGGAGTTTCGTCCTCAGCAGGGGTCTCGTCCTCGACGGGAGTTTCATCCTCAGCGGGGGTCTCATCCTCGGCGGGAGTTTCGTCCTCGACGGGGGTCTCATCCTCGGCGGGAGTTTCGTCCTCGGCAGGGGTTTCGTCCTCAGCGGGGTCTTCGTCTTCCGCAGGGGTCTCGTCCTCGACGGGTTCTTCATTCTCAGAGAGCGTGACGCCATTGGCTTCGCCGCCTACGGGTGGCTCTTCCTCATCTACAGGAGGCTCTTCCTCGTCTACGGGGGGTTCTTCCTCGTCTACGGGGGGTTCTTCCTCGTCTACGGGGGGTTCTTCCTCCTCTACAGGAGGCTCCACGGGCGTTTCTTCCTCATCGGAAGGCTCCTGGACGTCCTCGGAAGCATCGGGAACCTCCGCTTCATCCGGCTCTTCCACATCAGCATCGTCAGAAACGAACATCGTGGGAGCAGGGATATCGCCGTCAGGCACAATCCACCACTGCCAGGTGGGCAGGATGTCCTGAAGGTCGTAGTTCGTCCACTCCATGTCGCGGGAGACCTCGCCGTTAATCCAATACTGCATACCGCGGCCAACATTGAAGTCAGATGCGAATACGCTGCCGTTGATTACGGATTTCTCTACCACATACTTGGAGAAGCCCTTGAAGGAGCGGCCGTCCTCAGGATACTCAGAGGTGCCTACAAAGCCGGTCACGCCCACGTCGGAGCGGTCAACCTCGCTGTAGTCGCCGGCATTCTCCGTGCGGCTGTTGTAGTACATGCGCTCGCGCTCCTCAGCTTCCCACTGGTAGCCGATCTCATAGCGGTTGGAGGGCTTGTTGTACTGCTCATGATAGAAGTCGCTGCCCCAGATGGCGAAGCTGACGAAGGGATTCCCCGTCTCATCATCAATCGCCTTGAGGTAGCCGCTGTTGAAGCGGTCGCTGCCGTCCCCGGTCTCCTCGGGGTCGCCATTGCCCCACCAGGTCAGCTTATCGGAGTCAAAGTCGCCGATAAACTTCCACAGGCCGCCTTCCACGCCGGCGAAAACCGTCTCATGGGGATCGAGACCCAGTTCCACCGCCTTCCCAGCGGACTGCTCCAGGGAGGTCGGGCCAAGGGGATCGCGGAACGCGCCGAAGGAATAGTTCATGAACATGGAATTGGCAATCTGCCCCATCTCGTCGTCCCAGACCCAGTCGCGGTTGGCGTCATAGAACGAGTTCTGATAGGAAACGCTGCCGTTGTTCAGCATGGAGTCGTACCACTGGATATACGCGCCGTTTTCACGAAGATACTGAAGCATCTCCTTGTAAAGCGGCACATAACCGGCGTCCATGCCCTCTTCCTGGTTGATGAAGTATCCGTCGAAGCCGTAGTAGTTCATGATTTCCAGGAGCTTGTCGGCGTAGGGGAAGCTTCCGTCCTCCGCCTTATACAGCCACTCCTCGGAGTACTGGGGCAGGCGGGGAATGAAAAATTCACCCATGGAAATTACGCCGTTGCGGTGGGCGGTGTTGGTCGCGGCGGGCATGGGGATCGCCACCGTGCCGTATTCCTTGTCACCAGAGTTGATGGGAATGCCGGCAGTGGGCCGGCCGCCAGTGCCGGTGATGTTGACATACTGCCAGAATTTAAAGGGGTTGTAGCTGAATTCGTCATAAGACGTGTTGCCGTTCCAGGGCGCTTCCACCGTGTCGGTGGAGCGGTAGTTGCTGGCAGACATCGCATAGAGCTGCGCCCTGTCCGCCAGCCAGGGGTTGGCCTGGGTGGCGGCAAAAGTGTCGTTGCGCTC
Source organism: uncultured Clostridia bacterium (assembly GCA_947649615.1). Classification (GTDB taxonomy): domain Bacteria; phylum Bacillota; class Clostridia; order Oscillospirales; family Oscillospiraceae; genus Pelethomonas. Next base: position 175,308 of record CANSSG010000001.1, read on the forward strand.
CTGGAGGGGAACCCACGCCCGCATTTCCTCGGCGTAGGGGTCCGTCTCCGGGTCAAAGGTCAGCAGGTCTACGTACCGGTAGCCGTGAATCCACGGCTCGTAGCTTTCGCTGGATGCTCCGGCTGACGACCGCCCCGTACCCGCCCCACCGGCCCGGGCAAACGCCTGGGCGGGCAGCACGGACACCGCCATCACAAATACCAGAGCAAGCGACAAAAAGCGTTTTACTGTGCGTTTTTTCATCTCGAATATTTGCACCTTTCCTTCGATTTTGACATTTTTACGCCATCAAAGGGCTTTTCTGGAGACTATATAGTCTCCAGAAAAAGGCGTACGCCTTTTTCTGTTCTCCTTTGGCTGCGCCCCAAGGCAGGCGGCCCCTCTCCTTTCCCCAGCACTCTTGCCCTTTATCTTCGTAACTTTATCATTTTTTTGGAAGAGCGCAAAGTATAAAAACGGTAGTTTTTAGTATAAAAGAAGTTCCACGAAACGCCGATTTTCCCGGGCAAAATTTAGGCACTTTTACGAAAGGGGCGGGCGATACGCACCACGCCGCGCCTACGCCGTCTCTTCCAGCTTCCCCAGCAAATCCTCCACGGCTGCGGACACCGCCTCCTCAAAGGTGGGGTGGGGCCGCATAACGCGGGCCAATTGCCGGGCGGTGAGGCCGTTGACTACCGCTTCGGTCAGCTCCGAGAGCATGTCCGTGGCCCGCTCGCACATAAGCTGGGCGCCCAGAATTACGCCGGTGGAGGCGTCCGCTACGATTTTGATGAATCCCCGTTCGCCGTCAGCAATCACGGTCTTGCCGTTGGCGGACATGAGGGCCTTGCCTACCTTCACCGCGCGGCCGGCGGACTTCGCCTCACCGGCGGTGATGCCAATGGATGCGATCTCCGGGCTTGTGTAGATGCAGCTGGGGATGCAGTTCACATCCACCTGCGGCCCACGGCCGGCCAGGGCCTCCACGCAGGCGGCGCCCTGGGCTGCCGCCACATGGGCCAGTTGGACCTTGGACGACACGTCCCCGATGGCGTACACGCCGGGTACGCTGGTCCGGAACTGACTGTCTACCAAAATGCGCCCCCGCTCCATGTCCACCGCAAAATCTTCCCCGAAAAGCCCCGCCGTATGGGGCCGGCGGCCAATGGCGCACAGCACCGCTTCCCCGCGGGCTTCGCCGGGCTGGCCCTTGCAGGCGTAGCGGACTACCAGGCCCTCCCCGTCCCGCTCCACCGCGCTGACCATGCAGGCCGTGTTCACCGACACCCCCCGGCGCTTGAGAATCATGGACATATTCTGGCAAATCTCCCGGTCCATGTTGGGCAAGATGCGGTCCAGGGCTTCCACGATGGCCACATGGCAACCCAGCGCGTTATACACACACGCCAGCTCCACGCCGATTACGCCGCCGCCGATGATGACCAGGGATTCATACACCCGCTCCTGGCCCGCCAGCACCTCGTCTGAAGTGACGGCCAGTTCCAGGCCCGGAATCGGGGGCCGGGCGGGGATGGAGCCGGTGGCAATCAGAATGTTGTCCGCGCCGTACGCTTCCCCGGCCACCGCCACCCGGCCCGGAGCCAGGATCGTCCCCGTACCCCGGAGGATGTCTACCTTCTTCTGCTTGAGAAGCCCTTCTACGCCGGCGCGCAGCTTCTCCGCCACCTCCGCCTTCTTCCGGTGGACGGCGGCAAAGTCTACAGACAGGCTTCCGGCGGTAATCCCCCAGGCCGCGCCCTTCTCCAGGCTCTTTGCCGTCTCGGCGGCGTGGAGGAGGCTCTTGGTGGGGATGCACCCGCGGTTCAGGCAGGTGCCGCCTACGTCGCGGTTCTCCACAACAGCGGTTTTTATCCCCAGCCTGGCGGCGCGGAGGGCGGCTTCATAACCCCCGGGTCCTGCGCCGATGACAATTAATCCATAGTGCTCCATACGGTCGTCTCTCCTTATTAATATCCGGCACAGCGCCATAGGGGCTATGCCGGTAGGTTTTATATGTCTTGTGCGGCCAGCAGGCGGCACAGGTCCTCCTGCATTCCGCGCTCCAATCCCGCGCTGCACAGCCCACGGCGTATGTCCTCCATCCGGAAGCGGCGGCCTGTAACGGCCCGTTCCACCGCCGGGGCGGCGGAACAGTCCATGGCGTCCGTATAAACCGCCGCCTGGGTAATGATCCCGCCTTCTACGGCCAGGCGCAGTTCAACCTCCCCCCAGGCGAAGCGGTCCCCGCACTGGAACGTGCATGCCAAATCCCGGCCGTAGAGCCACGCCCAACTGGCGTTATGCGCCGCCAAGGCGTCCACTGTCTCCCAGTCCAGTACGCCCTCCTTCAGCCGCTCCGCCGTGAGACCGTAGACCGACTGAAACGCCGCCTCCATCTGCCGCGCCATCTCCTCAACGGTCAGGCCCGGCCTCAGCTCCTTGAGATTCACCACCCGGGAGCGGACCGACGCCACGCCCTTGGACGCCAATTTGGCGCGGGATGGGCTGAGGTATGCCCCCATCGCAGACAGGTCCGCGTCTACCAGCAGCGTACCGTGGTGATACCGCCTGCCGCCGCGTTCGCAGAAGGCGCTGCCCGAGAATTTCCGCCCGCCGGCCAGCACGTCGTTGCGGCCTGCGCATGCCGCCGGAACGCCTATGGACCGGCAGGCCTCCACAATTACCGCCAGCTGGCGGGACAGGCTGTAGTCCCCTTTGTGCATCAGGAAGGTGAAATTCAGGTTGCCCAGGTCGTGGAACACCGCGCCGCCGCCGGAGAGGCGGCGGGCCAAATGCCCGCCGTCCGCTTCCAGCTTCGCGGTGCGGCACTCCTTCCAGGCGTTCTGGTTGCGGCCAATGACCACCGTGCGGCGGTTCTGCCACAGGTAGAGGATGCACACGCCCTCCGGGACCGATTCCAAAAGGTGCTGCTCTACCGCCAGATTGCGGTAAGGGTCTGTGCAGCCCGTTCGATAGGTCAGGATGCGCTCAAGCATGGGGCGTATACCGCAGCACCGGGTTCCTGGCCGCGCCGACCTCGTCAAGGCGGCGGACCGGGGTCTTCGTGGGGGCGCTGTGGAGGGCGGCCGGGTCGCTATGGGCCACATCCCACAGGTGCAGGAACACGCCGCAGGCCTCGTCCATGGCCTCCTGGCTCTCCGTCTCCGTCGGCTCGATCATCAACGCCTCGTGGACGATCAGGGGGAAGTACATCGTCGGCGGGTGGATGCCGTGATCCAACAGCCCCTTTGCGATATCCATGGCGGAGCAGCCGGTGGCGTCCTTCAAATCCTGCAGCGTCATCACAAACTCATGCATGCACGGCCCCGCATACGCCATCGTATACTTCTCCGACAGCAGCTTCCGCATATAATTGGCGTTGAGCACCGCGTTCTTCGCCGCCTCAGGAATCCCCTCGCGCCCCAGCGTGAGCACATACGCCAGCGCACGGACCACCACCAGGAAGTTGCCATAAAAATCCTTCATCCGGCCAATAGAGCGCTCAGGCTTAGTGAAATGATATCCGCCGCCGTCCTTCACCACCACAGGCCCGGGAAGATGCTGCCGCAGGAATTCCTTGCAGCCCACCGCACCGGAGCCGGGTCCGCCGCCGCCATGGGGCGTGGAGAAGGTCTTGTGCAGATTAAGATGGATCACGTCAAACCCCATATCCCCAGGCCGGACTACGCCCATGACCGCGTTCAGATTGGCGCCGTCGTAGTAGCACAGGCCGCCCGCTTCATGGACAATGCGGGTGATTTCCAAAATATTCTTATCAAAAATACCCACTGTATTAGGATTCGTCAGCATCAGCCCCGCAGTATCAGGCCCTACGGCGGCGCGGAGGGCGTCCACATCCACGCACCCGTCCTCACCCGAGGGAATATTCACCACCGAGAACCCCGCCATCACGGCGGAAGCCGGGTTTGTGCCGTGGGCGGAATCAGGAACGATGATCTTCGTCCGCGCCGGGTCGTTCCGGTGGGCGTGGTACGCCTTGATCAGCAGCAGCCCGGTGAATTCCCCGTGCGCCCCGGCGGCGGGCTGGAAGGTCATGCCGTCCATGCCGGTGATCTCGCACAGCAGCTTTTCCGATTCGTGCAGAACCTCCAAACAGCCCTGAACCGTCTCCTCGGGCTGGAGGGGGTGGATCTGGGTAAAGCCGGGCAGCGCCGCCATATCCTCATTTATCTTGGGGTTGTACTTCATGGTGCAGGAACCCAAAGGATAAAACCCGTCGTTGACGCCGTGGACCCGCTTAGCCAATGCAGAGTAATGGCGCGTCAGCTCCGTCTCTGAGACATGGGGCAGCTCCAGCGGCTCCGTGCGGGGATTGTCCAGGGCGGCTTCCGGCACATCGCAGGGGGGCATCAGGGTCAAGTGCTGGCCGGGCGCGCCTTTTTCAAAAATCAGCTTCATCTCAGCACACCTCCTTAATAATTGCCACGGCGCGGTCTAATTCCTCCCGGCCCACCAATTCGGTGACGCACCAGAGAATCCGTCCGCCGCCCAGGGGCAGACCGCCCAGGATATCATGCGCGTCCAAAGCCCTCAGCACCCGGTCAGGGTCGCCGCCCTCGGTAACAAACTCATGGAAATACGCGCCGGAATGAACCCGCTTCAAGCCGGTTTTTTCCAGTTCGCCGGCAAAATAATGGGCCTTGGACATGGACAGGACTGCCGCCTGCCGCAAGCCTTCAGCGCCCATGGCGGACATATACACCCCGGCGATAAAGGCGCATAGCGCCTGGTTGGAGCAGATGTTTGAAGATGCCTTTTCCCGGCGGATATGCTGTTCCCGGGCGGTCAGCGTCAGGACGTAGCCTACATTGCCGTCCACATCGCGGGTCTGTCCCACAATGCGGCCGGGCAGCTTGCGGAACATGGCCTTATTGGCGGCCATATACCCCAGGTACGGCCCGCCAAAGGCGATATCCAGCCCCAAGGGCTGCGCTTCGCCCACGGCCACATCCGCGCCGCAGGCAGCAGGCGTCTCCATCACGGCCAGCGCGATGGGGTTGCAGCCCATAATGTACTTGGCGCCAGCGGCATGGGCGGCTTCCCCGATGGCCTTGGCGTCCTCCAGATTGCCGTAATAGTTGGGCTGCTGCACATACACGCAGGCGGCGTCCGCCCCCAGGGCGGCGCACAGGGCGTCCAAATCCGTCCGGCCATCCTTCTCGGGAATGAACTCCAGCTCCATGCCGGAGCCGAAGCAGTACGTTTTCATCGTCTCAATGACCCCCGGCTCCGCGCAGGCGGAGACGAAAGCCCGGTTCCGCTTCCGCTCCCGGCACATGGCCAGCGCCTCGGCGGCGGCGGTTGCCCCGTCGTAAACGGACGCGTTGGAGACCTCCATGCCGGTCAGCGCACAGATCATCGTCTGATATTCAAAAATAGATTGCAGGATGCCCTGGCTGATTTCCGCCTGATAGGGGGTGTAAGCGGTAACCAGCTCCTCGCGGCTGGCTACGCTTTTCACCACGGCGGGGATAAAGTGGCGGTACGCGCCCGCGCCCCGGAGGACGGCGCCATAGACGCGGTTTTTCCGGGCCATGGCGGAGACCTTCTGGCGGACGGCCAGCTCGCTCAGCCCCTCGGGCAGGTCAAGCTGATCTACAAGCATTTCCTTCGGGACGGCGGCGAACAATTCCTCCACCGCGCCCACGCCAACAGCGTCCAGCATGGACTTTTTCTGAACCTGGGTATTCGGGACATACGTTCCCATAAGCGTCAATCCTTTCTCAAGAAAAGTGACCGGGGCAGGGCAGCGCCCTGCCCCGGCATAGGGGGTTACTGCTTCTGAACAAAAGCTTCGTACTCATCGGCGGCCATCAGTTCGCCGAAAACGGAAATATCCTTGATTTTTGCAATCCAAGCGCCATAGGGGTCCTCATTCAAAAGCTGCGGCTCGTCTTCCAGCCCGGTGTTGACCTCCTCGATCACGCCGGTCACAGGGCTTATGACGTCGGATACGGCCTTAACGGACTCCACGTCGCAGAAGGATTCCCCGGCGGTGACTTCGCCGCCCTCCTGGGGAAGGTTAATAAATACCAGGTCGCCCAGCTCGCTCTGGGCAAAGTCGGTGATGCCCACCAGGGCGGTGGTCTCGTCGATGGCCTTGACCCACTCATGGTCTTGGGAATACTTCAGTCCGGCAGGGAAATTCATAGTTTGGTTCCTCCTTAAAAAAATGTTATTGAAATGAATCTTCGCGCAGAAAGCGCGTCAAATCCCAGACTTCTTGGCAAGCTCGTTAAGGGCGTCCAGAACCTGCCCCTCGGTGAAGCAATACTTCATCTCGGTATAGCCCTGGCGGAGCTTAGCAATATCCTCCTTGACCTCCTTGCCCCGCAGGATGCAGTCCGCCATGATCTGTGCCAGCTTGTCAAACCCGGCAGGCCCGAACCCAAAGCGCGTCATTTCATTCACGCCCATCCGGAGCGCGCCGGAAGCGGTAAACCCTTCCTCCTCGGGGGTCGCCTGGTAGTTGCAGATAATGCCGTTGCGCTCCAGCCGCATCGCTATATCCGGCCCGGCGCCGTAGCCCACGTTGACGATGACCTGATGGGTCTCGGTGTAATCGTTGGCGGGATCGCCGGCCACATCCAGCCCCGCCGCCTTCAAGCTCCTGGCAAAGCTCTTGGCGTTGCTCACCACGGCCTTCTGGTACTCGTCCTTGAACTGGTTCATCTCATACGCCGCCATCAGCAGGCCAAGCTGGGTCCCCAGATGGTGGTTGGAGACGCTGCCCGGGAAAGCGCGGGTTTCAATGGTCTCCCAAAGGCCGTATTTCAACTCGCCCTTCTTGTAGTTCACGCCCACAATGCCGCGCTGGGGGCCGAAGAACGTCTTATGGGTGGAGCCGGTCACGATCTCCGCCCCCTCCTGGAAGGGCTTCTGGAAGTAGTCGCCGATGAGGCCCAGGACGTGGGCCATATCGTACATAATCGTAGTTTGCAGCCCCATTTCGTCCACATGCTTCCGGATGGCCGCCACAGGCTCCTTGTGGAGCACCATGCTCTTGCCGAAAATGATGAATTCGGGCCGGTACTGGTCGATAGCCTTTTTCGTCTCCTCCACGTCAATCTTGTAGATATTGTCCTTAAGGACGGGGAAGTTCACCAGCGCGTGGCGCTCGGTGACGGGGTCGATGGCTATATAATCATGAAGCGCCCCCATGGGCTGGGCGGAAAGGTGGCCGCCCTTAATGATATGGTTGTTCATGATATACCCCAGCCGCTGGGGGTCCTGCTTGCGGTTGAGCCTGTTCTTCCAATCCATCAGCGCGGAGAATACGCAGGTGTTGGACATCTGGCCGCTGATGCACCGGGTCTCCGCCTCGGCGCAGCCCATAAAGGCCTTCATCTCCTCCACTAAAAGCTGCTCCACCTCGTCGATAAACCCGGTACCCTGATAATAGAACACGTCCGCGTCATAAAAGCTCTTGACCTTCTTGTGCTCCGCATAGCGGAAGGAAGGGTCGCTGGCGCACAGCAGCCGCACCGCCCGGGAAGGCGTCATCTCGGAGGGGATCAGGTTTACGCACTGCTCCTGCCGCCACACATGGTTCTCAATAGCCCGGCCAATCAGCTCCAGGGCCTTGGGCGCACGGTCGCCGGACGCCGCGGCGCCGTCCTCCTCATCGGGGCGGTAGATGATAGGCCGCGCAAAGGGCGGCGCGTCCACCCGCATGTGGTACGGCGGGATGACAGCCTTCAGCCGCCGTCCGCGCACGTCGATCTGCACCTCGTCGTCTTCCAGGGTGTCGCTGTCCACGAGGGCAAGGCCAATTGACCGCTTGGCGGCCTCGTCCAGGATCACGGTCTGCAAGCCCTCGCCCTCATGGCGGTAGTAGGGAACCATTGTGCCGCTGGTAACGTAGCCGATGTGCTTATCACCCTTATAAACCGGCATCCCCGCCCGCATAACGCCCTTGTCCAGCAGGGTAACCGGCATGACCCGCCGGGGCAGGTCCGCCAAATCGGAGAAGTCCCGGTTCTGGATGCGCTTGAATGCCTCATACTGCTTCGCCAGCGGCTCCCGGCCGATGAAATCGCCCTTTTGCCCGGAAAAGCTGACGGCAAACTTCGCCAGGGGTACAGCGAAAACCGGAATCTCCTTCCCCTCGGGTCCGCCGCCCATTTCATGCCCATACAGCGGCAGGCAGGCTTCCAGGCGGCAGGTGTCCCGCGCGCCTAAGCCGGCGGGCCTGGCCCCCAGCTCCACAAGCCGGTTCCACAGCCACTCCGCTTCCCCGCTCTCAATGTAGACCTCATAGCCGATCGGCTCGCCGGTGTAGCCGGTCTTGGCCACCCGCACGGTGCGCCCCTCGAACTGGAGGGTGTTCAGCGCGTTCTTCACCGGCTCGGTAATGGCTTCTCCGCCGGAGAGGGCCTGCAAGACCTCCTTCGCCTTAGGGCCTTGGACGGCGATGGCGGCCCATTCGCCAGTAATCACGGTCATTTTCGCGTCATAATTCTTAATCTGCGCCTGGAGGTGGGCCAAATCCTTGTCGGTGTTCGCCGCGTTGACCACCAGCAGATAGCGGTCTTCCTCGAAGCGGTAGAGGTACGCGTCGTCCACCGCGCCGCCGTTTTCATTGGGGATGATGGCGTACTGGGCCTGATTGAGGTCCAGGGCCATCACGTTGCTGGACAGCACATGCTGGAGGAAAGGCACCATCTCCGGGCCTTCCACCAGAATCCGCCCCATATGGGATACGTCGAAGAGGCTGCATGCGTGGCGGGTGTAAAGGTGCTCCGCCACGATTTTGGCCGGGTACTCAATGGGCATCTCCCAGCCGCCGAAGTCCACCATCGTGGCTCCTGCGGCTATATGGACGCCGTAGAGCTGGGTACGCTTGAGATCGCTCATATCAATGTCTCCTTTTTTGAATTTTCTGGGGAAAATAGGAACAAGGCAGGGCGGGGTCTCCGCCCTGTCCGCTCAGCGTTGGCAAGGGTCCGCAGCGTTTTGCCGGAAAAGAAAAACAGGGCGCGACGATACCGTCACGCCTCTGTTTATCATAACCTGAGAGATTCCCAGGCCTATACGCCTGGTTGCCCCGTCGGTGCGCCGCAGCGCTTTCCAGATTTTCGTCCCGGCTCAGTCCCTTTTACCTGAGAGAGAATGGCAGTTTGCTCCTTCGGCGCCGCATGCGCGGACTCTCCTAAGCCGTTCATCCGAATATTTAATTATCAGGAATCAAAATATTTTCTCGCTATTGTTTTTCTCTATCCATAAGATATATCACAAATTTCGATTTGTCAACAGATATTTTCCCATGTCCCGCTTTTTATGAAACATTGCCAGTTTTGAGGGGCTGTTTTTGGTGAACATCACGCAGGGAGAGTCCCCCTGCCTCGGACGCCGCCCCCGGCGCGCACAAAAAAGCTATGCTGTGCGCCAAAAAAGTATTCGCTTTGTGGAAAATATATCCCGCCCCCGGCCTTCCCATACTGGGGTCAAACAAGCCCCGGCCGGTATTTCCGCGCTGCAGGCAAAAATGGAATTGACGGCGTTACGCCGTTGTGATAAAATGCTTACTATGTGCGGATACCATACCCCTATACAAGAAACCGAATCTGAGTGGAAAGAGGAAACACTATGTATCGGATCGTAAAAAAGCGGGTTTTAAACCCTACCGTCACCCTGATGGAAATCGAAGCGCCTGCCGTGGCGCGCAAGTGCGAGCCTGGCCAGTTCATCATCCTCCGGGTGGATGAGAACGGCGAACGCATCCCCCTGACCATCGCGGCCTATGACCGCGAGACCGGAACTGTCACCATTATCTTCCAGATCGTGGGCGCTACCACCGAAAAGCTCAACCACAAGGAGCAGGGGGAGTACATCCAGGACTTCGTCGGACCCCTGGGCAAGGCCACCGAGACCGAAGGCCTCCAACGCGTGGCCGTCATCGGCGGCGGCGTTGGCACCGCCATCGCCTACCCCGTGGCGAAGAAGCTCCATGACGACGGGTGCCATGTGGACCTGATCGTGGGCTTCCGCAACAAGGACCTCATTATCCTCAAGGAAGAGTTCGAGGCCGCCAGCACCAACCTCATCATCGGCACCGACGACGGCTCCTACGGCAAGAAGGCCCTGGTCACCGACCTGCTCAAGGAGCAGATCGAATCCGGCGCGAAGTACGACAAGGTCATCGCCATCGGCCCGGTCATCATGATGAAATTTGTCTGCGCCCTGACCAAAGAGTACGGCATCCCCACCGTGGTCAGCATGAACCCCATCATGATCGACGGCACCGGCATGTGCGGCGGCTGCCGGCTGAGCGTGGGCGGCGAGACGAAGTTCGCCTGCGTGGACGGACCCGAGTTCGACGGGCATCTGGTGGACTTCGACGAGTCCATGGCCCGCGGCGCCATGTACCGGGACTTCGAGCTTCACGCAAGAGAGGAAACTTGCAATCTGTTCAAGCAGGAGGTAAAGTGATATGGCTAATATGCGTCCGGATAAAAATCCTATGCCCCATCAGGACCCCGTGGTCCGCAGCGGCAACTTTGAAGAGGTGGCCCTGGGCTATACTAAGGAACAGGCCGTTGACGAAGCGCAGCGCTGCCTGAACTGCAAGAATATGCCCTGCGTCTCCGGCTGCCCCGTGAAGATTCATATTCCTGAGTTTATCGCCAAGGTGGCCGAAGGCGATTTTGAAGCCGCCTACCAGATCATCGCCCAGGACAGCGCCCTGCCCGCCGTCTGCGGCCGGGTCTGCCCCCAGGAGACCCAGTGCGAAAGCAAATGCGTACGCGGCATCAAGCATGAGAGCGTGGGCATCGGCCGCCTGGAACGCTTCGTGGCCGACTGGCACAACGCCAACGCCACCGAAAAGCCTGTCAAGCCCGTCTCTAACGGCCATAAGGTGGCGGTGATCGGCTCCGGCCCCTCCGGCCTGACCTGCGCGGGCGACCTGGCCCGGAAGGGGTACGAGGTCACCGTCTATGAAGCCCTCCACCTGGCGGGCGGCGTGTTGGTGTATGGCATCCCCGAGTTCCGTCTGCCCAAGGCCATCGTCCAGAAGGAAGTGGACGGGCTGAAGGCCCTTGGCGTCAAGGTCGAGACCAACGTGGTGGTAGGCCGCTCGATTACCATCGACGAGCTGATGGAGCAGGAGGGCTTCGAAGCCGTGTTCATCGGCTCCGGCGCGGGCCTGCCCATGTTCATGCACATCCCCGGCGAGAACCTGAAGGGCGTTTATTCCGCCAATGAGTTCCTGACCCGCATCAACCTGATGAAGGCGTACAAGGAAGGCTCCGACACCCCCATCATGCCCCTTAAGGGTAAGAAGGTGGCCGTGGTCGGCGGCGGCAACGTGGCTATGGACGCCGCCCGCTGCTCCCGCCGCCTGGGCGCGGATGTTTATGTCGTCTACCGCCGCTCCGAGGCCGAGCTGCCCGCCCGTGCCGAGGAAGTGGAGCATGCCAAGGAAGAAGGCATCATCTTCAAAACCCTCAACAACCCCACCGAAATCCTGGGCTACAACAACCCCGAGGACAAGCGCGACCCGAAGAACGGCTCCGTCTGCGGCCTGAAGTGCGTGGAGATGGAGCTGGGCGAGCCTGACGCGTCCGGCCGCCGCCGCCCCATCGTCAAAGAGGGCAGCGAGTTCGAGATGGAGATGGACTGCGTCATCATGGCCCTTGGCACCAGCCCCAACCCCCTCATCAAGTCCACTACCAAGGGCTTGGAGATCAACAAGCGGGGCGGCATCATCGTCAACGAGGACGGCCTGACCAGCCGCGAAGCCGTGTACGCCGGCGGCGACGCCGTCACCGGCGCGGCGACCGTCATCCTGGCCATGGGCGCGGGCAAGACCGCTGCCAGCGCCATCGACGAGTACCTGGCTAAAAAGTAAATCCCTACATAGTGCAAAGGCCTCTCCGGCGTCTCCGGGGAGGCCTTTTTTCACCGCGTTTTGCGGAGTTCTCCCTTGCTTTTTCCGGCAAACCCGGATATACTACTTTTAAACATAAGGGAGGTCCCGACATGATTTTACACATCTTGGCCGTTGGCGACGTGGTGGGCGAGCAGGGGCTTGCCCACCTGGAACAGAACCTCAGGCCGCTTAAGCGGCTCAAGGCCATCGACTTTACCGTGGTGAACGGTGAGAACGCCGCCGTTACCGGCATTACCCCGGAACAGGCGGACCGGCTCTATGCCGCCGGGGCGGACGTGGTGACCCTGGGCAACCACACCTTCGGCAAGCCACAGACCGCCGCCCGGCTGGAGGATGACCCCTATCTGCTGCGGCCGGCCAACTACACGGGCCGCGCGCCGGGAAAGGGCTGGGGCGTTTATGACTGCGGCCGGTTTCAAATCGGCGTGATGAACCTGATTGGACGCTGCGGGCTGGATTTTAACGCGGATAACCCGTTTTTGACCGCCAGCAGGATTTTAAAGGCGGACAAGCCCCTGTTTACGCTGGTGGACTTCCACGCGGAAGCTACCAGCGAGAAGCTGGCGATGGCCTACCACCTGGACGGGCGGGTCTCCGCCATCTGGGGGACCCATACCCATGTGCCTACCGCCGACGAGCGGGTGTTTCCCAATGGCACCGGGTATATCAGCGACCTGGGGATGACCGGACCCGTGGAAAGCGTTCTGGGCATCCGCCCGGAGCAGAGCGTGGAACAGTTTTTAGGCGGCCTGCCGGGGCGGTACCAGGTGCCGGACGGGCCGTGCAAAATGCAGGGGGCGGTGTTCGGGCTGGACAGCCACACCGGCCTGTGCGTAGAAGTGGAAAGGATCGACATACGATGACGGGTGAACAGATGTGGCGGGGCTTCGCGGCGGCGCGGGGCCTGCCGGAGGATACGCCTTACGAAGCCTGGGCCTTTGGCGGTGATCCAGACAAGCTGGCGGCTCTGGTGCTGGACGGCGTTAAGACGGCTACCGCCTCCGCGTACCCCATGTATGCACTGGAAAAAGAGCCGCTGCCGGAAGCGGGGGAATACAGCGTCATCCTGGACAGCCGGGAGCAGGCGGTGTGCGTCATTTTTACGGAGGACGTGTCGGTGCTCCCTTTCCGGGAAATCGGCCCGGAACACGCCCGCCGGGAGGGCGAGGGGGATTTGTCCCTGGCCTATTGGCGGGACGTCCATGAGCGGTTCTTCAAGGCGGATATGGCCGCGTCCGGGCTGGTGTTTGACGAGGATATGCCCGTGGTCTGCGAACGGTTCCGGCTGGTCTGGCCGGAGAAAGGAGGTCGCCATGCCTAAGATCATACACGCCGCCGACTTCCATCTGGACAGCGCCTTCGGCGGGCTGCCCGTGGAAAAGGCCCGGGAACGGCGGCGGGAAAGCCGGGACCTCCTGCGCCGCCTGGCAGACCTGGCCCGGCAGGAGGAAGCCGAGGTGCTGCTCCTCAGCGGCGACCTCTTTGACGGCGAGCGGGTGTTCCCGGAAACCCTGGAGCGGATGGGGGAGGTGCTGGATGAACTGAACATCCCCGTGTTCATCGCGCCGGGGAACCACGACCCGTATACGCCGATCAGCCCCTACGCCCTCCGGCGGTGGCCGGAGAATGTGCATATTTTCAGCAAAGATACCATTGAGGGCGTTGCCCTGCCGGATTTGGGGTGCGTGGTCTACGGCGCGGCCTTTACGGGGCAGGCAAAGGCGGAACAGGTCTTGGCCGGGTTCTCCGTGCCGGAGGACGGAAAGGTCCATCTGCTGTGCCTCCACGGGGACGTGGGGGGCGTGAACGCCGCGTATGGGCCGGTCCTGCGGGAGCAGCTTGCCGCCAGCGGCGTGCAGTATGCCGCTTTGGGCCACGTCCATCAGTACAGCGGCGTACAGCAGGACGGAGCCACCGCCTGGGCGTATCCGGGCTGCCCGGAGGGCAGGGGGTTCGATGAACTGGGGGACAAGGGCGTCCTGGTTGGCTCTGTGGACAAGGGCGGGGCGCGGCTCCGGTTTGTGCCGCTGTGCCGTAGGCGCTACCGCATCCTCGAAGCCGATGTGACGGACCGGTCCCCGCGGGAAGCCCTGGAAGCCGCTGCGCCGGAGACGGCGGCGGAGGATATCTGCCGGATTGTCTTTACCGGGGAGGCCGGGGAGCGGGGCGTGGACCTGCCTGCCTTGGAGGGGGCGTACCGGGACCGGTTCTATGCCCTGGAGCTGCGGGATAAGACGCGGCCCGCCCAGAGCCTTTGGGCCAGGGCGGGGGAGGATTCCCTGCGGGGGCTGTTTTTGCAGTCCATGAAAAGCCGTTACGATGCCGCGCCGGACAGTGCGGCTCGAGATGAAATCGCGCTGGCCGTCCGGTTCGGGCTGGCGGCGCTGGATGGGAGAGATTTGGATTGATGAAAAAAATTCTGTTAATCGGGACAGGCGGCACAATCGCGTCGGAAATGGGCGAGAACGGCCTGTCCCCCGAGCTGACCAGCGAACAGCTTTTGAAGTACATCCCCGACATTTCCGGTATTTGCCAGATTTCCTGCCTGCAATTGTTCAGCCTGGACAGCACCAATATCCAGCCGAAGCACTGGGCCAGGGTGGCGGAGGCCATCCGGGCGCATTACCGGGAGTTTGACGGGTTCGTCATCTCCCACGGCACCGACACGATGGCCTATACGGCGGCGGGGCTGAGCTACCTGGTTCAGGGAAGCCCTAAGCCGATCGTGCTGACCGGGGCGCAGAAGCCGATTGGCTTTGAAACCACCGACAGCAAGCAGAACCTCCGGGACGCGGTGACGGTGGCGGCGTCGGATATGGCGGGGGTAGTGCTGGTGTTTAATGGGAAGATCATCCTGGGTACCCGGGCCAGGAAAACCCACAGCAAAAGCTTTGAAGCCTTTTCCAGCATCAATTATCCCCTGCTGGGCATGGTGCGGGATGGACGGATCATCCGCTACATCCGCCCCGAAGCCCGGGCCGTACCCCAGTTTTACGACAAAGTCAATCCCGGCGTGGCGCTGCTGAAGCTGATCCCCGGGACGGACTGCGGCGTGGCGGCGTACTTGCTGGAGCGCAACGATGCGCTGATTATCGAGAGCTTCGGCGTGGGGGGGCTGCCCACCTACAAGGCCGGGGACTACTACGAGACGGTGAAAGCCGGGCTGGACGCGGGCAAAACCGTGGTCATGACGACCCAGGTGGAAAACGAGGGCAGCGACCTGTCCGTGTACCATGTGGGCAGCAGCATCAAGCGGAACCTGCCGATTCTGGAAGCCTACGACATGACGACCGAGGCGGTATGCGCCAAGCTGATGTGGATATTAGGCCAGACCACCGACCGGAATTGGGTGGAGGAGCTATTTTATACCCCGGTGGCTTACGATATTTTGACAGGGAAATAGAAAACCGCCCCCGGAAGGGGGCGGTGGGCTTTACAGGCGGATGGCGGCTTCCAGCGCGGCGCGCAGATACGCTTCATAGCTCGAAGCAGGGGTTGCGCCCATGGTGCGGGGGTCCCATACGCTGCCGGCCAGGCTGTCATCGGCGTATAGGAATTGATAGGCCTCCGCGCCCCGGAACTGCGCCGCCGCCATGACGGAAGCGCATTCCATGTCTACGGCGATGCATCCTTCTGCCCGGCGTTTCTCCATATTGTTCCGCGTCTCGCGGTAAAAGCCGTCGGTGGTCCAGACCTTTCCCAGGATGTATGGCAGCGCCAGTTCATCAAATATTTCCGCCAGGCGCCGGTGGGTGGGAACCTCCACATAATCCCCGGCGGGGAGATAGTGGTAACTGGTTCCCTCGTCCCGGTACGCGGCGGTGGGCAGGATAAAGCGTCCGGCGGCAATGCCTTCATCCAGCGCGCCGCAGGAGCCGTAAAGCAAAACCTTCTTCGCCCCTCTGGCCAGTATGCCCTCCAGCAGGCACACGGTACCCGCGCCGCCCATCAGGGAGTGGAGGATCCCTACCCTCCGCCCCTGCCAGCAGAGCGCGTAGACGGGGATTTCCCGCCCTCCGCGCAGAACAGCGGCCGGCTCCGCCGGGCAGACCTGCTGCAGAAGCCGGAAGGTGCGGTCCTGGAACGTCATAATGACCGTCTCGGGAAAGTTGTCCACCGGCTGATACGAGCGCGACAATTTGACCTGTACGATTTCTTCGGAATCGGGGTCAAAGGTATGTATAATGCTCATCCTGCCGCCCTCAATGTATCGGTGCGCCGCAGTTGGCGCAGAATTTTGCGCCCTCCCCGGCCGGGGCCGCGCCGCACACGGGGCAGGCCTTTTGGGCGGCGGGCCGTCCGCAGTTGGGGCAGAATTTCGCGCCCTCCGGCAGGGCTTCGCCGCAGCCGGGACAGCGGGGCGCGGGAGGTTCCTCCTGGGGCTTCTCCGCAAAGTCGTTGATGTCCAGGGGCTTGCCCAGGAAAATATACCGCTGGATAAAATCAAAAATATCCTGGGGCAGGTTGGACTGGCTGATGGCCCCGATGGCGGCGGTCAGTAGCAGCGGCGCAAAAACGATGTACCCCACCGTAGCCGCCCCCAGCTTATCCACCCAGCGGCCCGCGCCCAGGTCTACGGACAGGGAGTCCCCGTACACCTGAAGCCGGATCTGGACGGCCTTGTCCATGCCTATAAACTTTTTCCAGTTCTCTGGCTGCCGCGCTTGGATGAAATAGCTGGTTTCGGACTGGCTGACGCCCTCCGTCTCCAAGTGCTTCTGGGTTTGCAGGTAATCCTCCAGGGCATGGGCTACGTCCTCCAGGGTAAGATTGCCGCTTAAGCGGAATACCTTAGTGTCCGCCATGTTGCCGTCCTCCGTTCTCCGCCCTGCGGGCGGTGGTTTGTTGGGCCGATTGTACCACGGCGGCGGGGAAATGTCAATTTTCCTTCAGGCGGAAAACCCAGGAAAATATCATCCCGCTAAACAGGCATGCCAGCCCGCAGCGCAGCAGCATCCCAAAACGCCCTTCCCATTCATATCCGGCTCACAGTTCCAGCTTCGGACCCAGCAGCAGCCACGCCACGCCGCAGAGGGCGCCGCCTACAGGGTAAATGATGACGGCGGAATCCCAGTTATCCCAGCCCAGTCCGAAAACCAGAAAGATTGCCGTGGCCAGCGTCATGATGACGCCGCAGGCGGTGATGGCGCGGCGGCGGCGCTCCTTGTCCTCGGGGGAAGGGTTGTTTTGGCGGTTGTATTTGGGGATGTTGTATTTATCTTCCAGCATCCCGCCGTAAATGATGAAGTAGACCGAGCAGGCCACAATCAGCATGAACAGCGCGCCCGCAAGGGATTCATAAGGCTCCCGTTCCGGAAAGGCGGTGAAAAATAAGAGCAGCAGGACCAGGCCGAACAAGATGCCGCCCACGCCGCCCGCGATATACCAGATGTACCGGCGGCGGAAATTTGCTTTCTCTTTTTCGGAGTAAAAGTCCGGGATGGCGGGGTACTGTTTGCGAAAGTTGTCCTCTTCCATACCGCTGGCTACCATGACAACCGCGCTGATTGCTACGATGAGCATGAACAGCGCCGCGCTGGGCATATCGCCGATGCGTCCGTAGAGCAGCATCATGACCGCCGTTCCGGCCACGATGGCGGAAACGGCCCCGGCGATCTTGCGGGCGTAGAGGGTCATGAAGCGGTCGTAGCCCGCCGTGTCCTCACTGAGGGATTTTTCCACGCTGCCCCGCAGGAGGGTGTCCAAATCCGTATGGAACATATCGCAGAGCTTGATTAAGGTGTCCATCTCGGGGAAGCTTGCGCCGGACTCCCATTTGGAGACAGACTGGCGGCTGACATTCAGGCGCTCGGCCAGCTGCTCCTGGGTAACGCCCTCCCGGGCGCGGAGAAATTGAAGGTTTTCGGCTAGTGACATTTTACATGCCCTCCTTGTCTGTGATGGCTTTATTATAGCCTTGCACGGCCCGCAACGCCAGGTAGTTGCAGTTGCTTTTCGGTGGATATGATGTAAACTTGCGGTTGCAATGGGGGTTTTCCCGGTTTTTTAAGCCTTTTTTACAGTATACCACGGCTTGGCGCTTTGCGCAAGTTTTGGCTTTGGACGCCCCTTTTGAGTAACGTGTTGCTGGGATATAATTTCGGCAGTTTCTACAAAAGCACATTGATACAATGGAAACTATGCGCTATAATCAATTTGGCAAATCGGAATTTTACGAGGTGAAGCAAATTGATAAAATACGTGAAAAATATTGATGATATAAGTCAATATCAGTGTGGGAAACTCCCTGCAAATGCGCAAAAGCTTGATACACCAGCTACAATGGATGAGATGATGAAGAAATCGCTTCCTATTGCAGTAATATTGTGTACCGTTATGTTCTTGACTCTGTTTATTAAAACATTTACAAATAAAGTATTGGCTATTTTTCCACCAGCAGTGTTAGGCGGGGTTTTGATTGGCTTTTTGCTGTTGATTGTTCATGAATGGTTACATGCTATAGCTTATCCAAGTGTAGCAGAGGTATCCATTGGTAAATTGAAAGGCAAAATGGTTTGGGTTGCATTAGCATCTTTTCCGCTAAAAAGAAGTCGATTTATAATTATGTGCCTATTGCCATTTTTACTTGGAATTGTACCCTGGGTGCTATTTATATTATCAGCGTCACAAAACACAGTGTTCAATGGATTGATGTTTGGAGTGGCATGTATGGGGATGGTATCTCCATACCCTGATGTATATAATGTTATTACAGTACTAAAACAAGCAAAGAATACTGATAATATCATGTTTTGGGGTGATGACATATATCGTATTTCTTCATGTTAAAATATCAAGGAAATTTCGGTTTATCGGACAGTCATCCATCAACAGGGGATTGCTTGCTTTGGATATTTTGACGTGCAGTTTGACGAAGCGGCTTTTGGCAACACCAATCCGAAAAGGGAACTTTGGACGCCCCAGGCCCCGGCCGGTAGAAGAAGAAAGGAATCACCGTTCATGTACAAATTTTTCGCCTATATCTCCAGAATGAAATATATTACCCGATGGTCTCTGATGCGCAACAGCGTATCGGAAAACACCCAGGAACACAGCCATATGGTGGCTGTATTGTCCCACGCCTTGGGGGTAATCGGGAGGGACGTCTTTGGGAAAAATTACAGCCCGGACGCCTGCGCCGCGGCGGCGCTGTTCCACGACGCGTCCGAAATCTTTACCGGAGACCTGCCTACGCCGATCAAATACTACTCCCCCGCCATCCGGGACGCCTACCACCAGGTAGAGGCGGAAGCGACGGAAAAACTCCTCTCTCTGCTGCCGGAAGAGCTGAGGGGGGCGTATGCCCCCGTGCTTCAGGAAACCGATCCCGAAATCCGCCGTATCGTCAAGGCCGCCGACAAACTCTCCGCCTATATCAAGTGCCTGGAGGAGCTGGAAGCCGGTAACAATGAGTTCGGCGACGCCGCCGGGGAAACCCTGGAGGCCCTGCGCGGCATGCATATGGAAGAGGTCTCCTGGTTCTTAGACCATTTCGCGGAGGCCTTCGGCCTGACATTGGACGGCCTGCAAAGGGGCTGACGGCCGCTTTTGCGGAAAATGTTGGGGAAAAACCACCCCGTTTTGGAAAAAACTCTTGCATCTGCGGCGGGATGGTGGTATAATGCCTTTGTAAGTATGGGTAAACCAGAGTGGACTTTTGGGTCCGCTCTTTTTCTTGACCTAATTCATTTGAGCAGAATTTTCCAGGTTTCCACGCCTTTCCCGCGGGGAACCGGACGAAATGCGAGGATTCGATATGGCAAAAATCACCGAACTAGTGGCGGATATGGCCCGCCCTATTGCCAGGGACGCCGGGTGCGAGCTGTGGGACGTGGAGTACGTCCGGGAAGCGGGAACCTGGTATCTGCGTATCTATATTGATAAGGACGGCGGCGTGGACATCCTGGACTGCGAAACCGTCAGCCGGAAAATCAGCGATTGGCTGGACGAGACCGACCCTATCGAGGGGAGCTACACGTTGGAGGTGTCCTCCGCCGGGGCGGAACGCCCCTTGAAGCGGCCCAGCGATTTTGAACGCTTTATGGGCAGCCCGGTGGCCGTGAAGCTCTATAAGGCGCAGGACGGGCGGAAAGAGCTCGCCGGCGTGTTGGCCGGATACAAGGATGGGGATATTACGATTACCGTGGGAAACGCCGCCATGACCTTCCCCAAGGCGGAGGTGGCCCTGTGCCGCCTGCGGATCGAGTTCTAAAAGGAAAAGCTGGAACCAACCTCTTTTTTGTAAATATAATAGGAGTAAGAACATGAAATGTGATGAAATTTTTACGGCGTTGGAACTGCTGGAAAAAGAACGGGGGATTTCTCCTACCTTCATGATGGATAAGATCATCCAGGCCTTGACCACCGCCTACAAGAAGGATCACGAGGGCGTGGAAAATGTGATCGTGGACGTGGACGAGGTCAAAAAAGACCTGAAAATGTACGTCCAGAAGGAGATCGTGGCGGACGAGGAACTGGAAAATCCCGGCACCCAGATGAGCGCCAGCGAGGCGAGGGCAAAGTATGGACGGGTAGATGTTGGCGGGGTGGTGAACATCCCGGTGGACAACGTGGAGTTTGGCCGCATCGCCGCCGGCAACGGCAAGCAGGTGATTATCCAGGGTCTCCGGGAGGCGGAGCGGGGCATGGTTTATGACGAGTTCAACTCCAAGCAGCATGAGATCCTCACCGGCGTGGTCAGCCGCATCGACCCCCGGACGGGGAACGTCTCCCTCCGCATTGGCACGGGGGCGGAGTCCACGGAAGCCATGCTGGCCGCCAGCGAGCAGATCCGGACGGAGCAGTTGGAGGAGGATCAGCACGTCAAGGTCTATGTGGTGGAGGTCCGCCGCAGCACCAGAGGGCCGCAGGTATTGATTTCCCGCACCCATCCGGGACTGGTCAAGCGGCTGTTCGAGCTGGAGGTGCCGGAAATCTTCGATGGCATCGTGGAGGTCAAATCCATCGCCCGGGAAGCCGGGAGCCGTACGAAAATGGCGGTCTGGAGCGCGGATGAAGCGATTGACCCCATCGGCGCCTGTGTCGGCCCCGCGGGGCAGCGGGTTGGCAACATCGTCAACGAGTTGCGGGGTGAAAAAATCGACATCATCAAGTACAGCGAGGACCCGGCGGAATTTATCGCCGCCTCCCTCGCCCCCGCCGACGTGGTAGAGGTGCAGCTTTCTGACGAAGGGAAGCTGTGCAGGGTGATTGTGCCAGATGACCAGCTTTCTCTTGCCATCGGCAAGGAGGGCCAGAACGCGCGGCTGGCCGCGCGGCTGACCGGGTACAAAATTGACATCAAGCCCGCTTCCTACAAGGACGAGGAGTAATGCCCCGCCTCAGCCCCCAGGCCAGTATCCGCGCCGGGAGCACCCAAAGCAAAGGGGGCTGGGGTCAGGTAAACGTATCTTTCGCGCCAAAGGCGCGAAGAGGAGACAAACATGCAGAAACCAAGAAAAATCCCCCAAAGGCAGTGCTTGGGCTGTCGGGAGATGAAAAATAAGAAGGATTTGATTCGCGTGGTCCGCTCCCCCGAAGGGGAAATCTCCCTGGACTTCGTGGGGAAAAAGCCGGGACGGGGCGCCTACGTCTGTCCCGACGCGGCCTGCCTTGCCAAGGCCAAAAAAAGCCGCTCCCTGGAACGGGCTTTTAAGGCCGCCGTGCCGTTGGAGGTCTATGACCTCCTGACGGAGCAGATGAGGGACGAAAGCAATGGATAACGTCCTGGGTATGATTGGCCTGGCCCTGCGGGCCGGTAAACTGGAAGCAGGCGAAGACCCCGCCGGCGACGCCTGCTGGGATAAACGCTGCCGCCTGCTGCTCCTCGCCGCAGACGCCGCCGAAGGCTCCCAGCGGAAAGCAATGCACTTCGCGGAAGAGGGCCGCTGCATCCTGTTGGAAACCCCTTACGCAAAAGCGGACTTGGGCGGCGCGCTGGGAAGAAGTTCCTGCGCTATGGCGGCGGTCACCGACCTGGGCCTGGCCAGGGCTATCGTGGAAAAGCTGGCCCTGCAGGCCCCGGAGAAATACGGGGAAATCGCGGAGCGCCTGCGCTTGAAGGCCCAGCGGGCCGCGCAGAGACGGGAGAAAACCGCCTTGGAGCGCCGGCAGAACGGCGGGAAACGCCCATCCGCTTCACATAAAAAGAAGCCTTTTAGGAAGAAATAAGCAATCCCACCATAACGCACGTCTGGGGACTTCACGCCCCCGGCGCAGGTCCCCGGACGTGTGTTATGGTGTACAAACCGGAATCACACAGTGGAGGTGGCCTGATTGGGTATTGTGAATAAGTATAAAGTGAACGATCTGGCAAAGGACTTCGGGATGCAGACAAAGCAGATCATTGAAATTCTGGCAAAGTTTTTCCCGACGCCAAAAAAGTCCGGCCAAAATTTGGAGGACGACGAGTTGAACATCGTGTTTGAATATCTCACCCAGAATAACCAGGTGAAGGATATTCAATCCATCTATGCCGACGCGGCGGCGGAAAAGCCCGCCCCCGGCAAGGACGCCCCGGCGCAGGCTCCCAAGCCTGCCGGGAAGCCCCAGCCCGCGCCCGCCAAAGGCGCGCAGCCCCGCCCCCAGCAGAAGCCCCCGCAGCAAAAGCCGCAGCAGGCCCCGCCTGCGCCCCAGCAGAAGCCTGCACAGCCCGCCGCCGAGTCCCAGCAGCCCGGCCGGATGCCCAAAACCAAGGTGGTGGATACCCGTAAGGCCACCAACGTGAACCTGGATAAATATGACGAGAAGCTACAGGATATGGCGGAGCGCAGCGACCGCTCCGGCAGCGGGCGCCGGGACCGGGATCAGGGCAGCAAGGAAAAATTCCGCAACGCCGGCGGCAAAAAGCGGGGCCAGCCTACCTTCTCCAACAAGCGGAAACAGGAGGAAGCGGAGAAAATGCGCCGTCTCCAGTTGGAGATTGCCAAAAAGACGCCGCTGACGGTGAAAATCCCCGACGAGATTTCTGTGGGCGAGTTGGCCAGCCGGATGAAGAAAACCGGCGCGGAAGTGGTCAAGAGCCTGATGAAAAACGGCGTGATGGCTTCCCTCAGCCAGATCATCGACTTCGACACCGCCGCCATTACCGCCGAGGAAATGGGCTGCCGGGTGGAAAAAGAAGTGGTGGTCACTATTGAGGAAAAACTCATTGACACCGCCGAGGACCGGCCTGAGGACCTGGCCCCCCGCGCGCCCGTGGTGGTGGTCATGGGCCACGTCGACCACGGCAAGACCTCCCTGCTGGACTATATCCGCTCCGCCAGCGTGGCGAAAGGCGAGGCCGGCGGCATTACCCAGCACATCGGCGCCTATCAGACCCAGATCAACGGCAAGCCCATCACCTTCCTGGATACCCCCGGCCACGAGGCCTTTACCTCCATGCGCGCCCGGGGCGCCATGGTGACGGATATCGCCATCCTGGTGGTTGCCGCAGAGGACGGCATTATGCCCCAGACCGTGGAGTCCATCAACCACGCCAAGGCGGCGGATATCCCCATTATCGTCGCCATCAATAAGATGGATAAGCCGGAAGCCAATCCCGAGCGCATCAAGCAGCAACTCACGGAATATGAACTGGTGGCCGAGGACTGGGGCGGCGAAACCATCATCTGCCCCATCTCCGCCAAAACCGGCATGGGCATTGACAACCTGCTGGAAATGGTGACCCTTACCGCCGAGGTGGCGGAGCTGAAGGCCAATCCCAACCGCGCCGCCCAGGGTACCGTGGTGGAAGCCCGGCTGGACAAGGGCCGCGGCCCTGTAGCGACCCTTCTGGTGCAGAACGGCACCCTGCGCTCCGGCGATATTATCATCGCCGGCACCGCCGTGGGCCGCGTCCGGGCCATGCTGGACGACAAGGGCAACCGGATCAATGAGGCAGGTCCCTCCGTGCCTGTGGAGATCACGGGCCTGGGCGAGGTTCCCGGCGCAGGCAGCCCCTTTAACGCCGTGGCTGACGAGCGCCTGGCCCGGGAACTGGTGGAACAGCGCAAGGCTGAGGAGCGGGCCAAAGCCGCCGCCCCGGTGCAGAAGGTCAGCCTGGAGGACCTGTTCAGCCAGATTCAGGCCGGTGAGGTCAAGGATTTGAACATCATCGTCAAGGCCGACGTCCAAGGCTCCGCCGAGGCGGTGAAGGCCAGCCTGGAAAAGCTCTCCAACGAGGAGGTCCGGGTTCGGGTCATCCACTCCGGCGTGGGCGCCATCAGCGAAAGCGACGTTATGCTGGCCTCCACGTCCAAGGCCATTATCGTAGGCTTCAACGTCCGTCCCGACGCGTCCGCCCGAGACAACGCCGCCCGCAGCAACGTGGATATGCGGATGTACCGGGTGATTTACGACGCCATCAACGAGGTGGAAGCGGCTATGAAGGGAATGCTGGCCCCCAAGTTCCGGGAAGCCCTTATCGGCCACGCGGAAATCCGCCAGACCTACAAGGTGTCCGGTGTTGGCACCATCGCCGGCTGCTACGTCCAGGACGGCAAGATCCAGCGTTCCTGCCAGGTGCGCATCGTCCGGGACGGCATCGTAATCCACGAGGGCGTATTGGCGTCCTTGCAGCGGTTCAAGGACGCGGTGAAGGAAGTGGCGTCCGGCTACGAGTGCGGCATGTCCATCGAGAAGTTCAACGACATCAAGGAAGGCGACATCATCGAATGCTTTGTTATGGAGCAGGTCGAAGCCTGATAGAACACTACCCTGCGTATTGCGGGCCTGACCGGCGGTCGGGTCCGCAATTTTTTTGTCAAAAGGTCTTGACAAATACCCCATAGGGGTATATAGTAAACCTATGGGTAAAATACCCATAGGAGGTATCTGTATGGACAACTGCTGTCATTGCCAGAAGAAGCGGGAGCGGAGCGAGGAGGAAATGAAGAAGCTCTGCAACCGCCTGTGCCGCATTGAGGGGCAAGTGCGCGGCTTGCGGGAGATGCTGCAAAGGGATGTATACTGCACGGATATATTGATTCAGGTGTCGGCGGTAAACGCGGCCCTGAACAGCTTCAGCAAGGAGCTGCTCAGCGAGCATTTGCGAACCTGCGTAGCGGACGGCATCCGGCAGGGGGACGACGGGGTAATCGAGGAGTTGGTCGGCGTCCTGCAAAAGCTGATGAAATAGGAGGGGCGATATGGTAATTGCAATCTTTGGAGAGAGCTGTACCGGAAAAAGCACCTTGGCGGCCCTGCTCAAAGAGCGCCTGGGGGCGGAGGTCTTTACCGGCAAGGATTATCTGCGGCTGGCAAAGGATGAGCCGTCGGCAAAAAAACTTTTCCAGGCAAAGCTTGCCGCGGCTATGGCGGACGGCAATATTGTTTACGTCATCTCGGAGCGGGAACACCTGGCCCTTGTCCCGGAGGGGGCGGTGCGAATCCTGATGACGGCGGAACTGCCAGCCATCAAGGAACGCTTCGCGGCGCGGATGCATGGCAGCCTCCCGGCCCCGGTGGCGGCAATGCTGGAACGAAAGCACGGGTGCTTCGATACAGAACGCTGTGACCTGCGGGTGTGCTCCGGAGCGGCCGCACCGGAAGAAGTATGCGGGCAAATCCTGCATATACTGCAATCATGTTGAACAATCAGGAGGTTCCTATGAAGCAATCCTTCAACGTCACAGGCATGACCTGCTCCGCCTGCTCTTCCCATGTGGAAAAAGCGGTAAAAAAATTAGAGGGTGTGAACGAGGTTACGGTCAGCCTGCTGACCAACTCCATGCAGGTGACTTATGACGAGGCTTCCCTCACGGCGGAGAAGATTATAGAAACGGTCAGGGCGTCTGGCTATGGGGCATCCCTGCCGTCAAAAGCCGGCGGAAAACGGGTGGCCCCGCCTAAGGAGAACCTGATGGCGGAGGAAGCCCAGGGGATGAAGCACCGTATGATCTGGTCCTTCGTTTTCCTGATTCCGCTGTTCTATATCTCTATGGGCCATATGATGGGCGCCCCCCTGCCGGGGTTCCTGGTGGGGATGGAAAATGCCCTGGCCTTTGCGTTTACGCAGTTTTTGCTGACGCTGCCGATTATGTATCTGAACGACAAATACTACAAGGTGGGCTTCAAAACCCTGCTCCACGGCGCGCCGAATATGGACTCCCTCATTGCCGTCGGCTCTATCGCCGCCGTGATTTACGGCGTGTTCGCGATCTATCAAATTGGCTGGGGTTTGGGCCATGGGGACATGGCGCTGGTAGCAAAGTACCATATGGATTTGTACTTTGAGTCTGCGGGGATGATTCTTACCCTCATCACCTTGGGCAAGTTCCTGGAAACCCGCTCCAAAGGCAAAACCAGCGAAGCCATTACCCGCCTGATGGACCTGGCCCCTAAGACCGCCAGCGTCCTCCGGGACGGCGTGGAAGTGGAAATCCCTGTGGAGGAGGTTCGGGCGGGGGACCGCATTGTCGTCCGTCCCGGACAGTCTATCCCTGTGGACGGCGTAATCGTGGAGGGCGCGTCCGCTGTGGACGAGAGCGCACTGACCGGCGAGAGCCTGCCTGTGGACAAGGGGGTGGGGGACAAAGTCGCCGCCGCGTCCATCAACCGCTCCGGCTCCTTCACATTCGAAGCCCTGCGGGTGGGCGAGGACACCACCCTGGCCCAGATGATCCGCCTGGTGGAGGAGGCGGCGTCCTCCAAGGCCCCTATCGCCAAGCTGGCGGATAAGGTCTCCGGCGTATTTGTGCCGGTGGTAATGGCAATTGCGCTGGTGACGGCGGTAGTTTGGCTGATTGCCACGGGAAACGTTACCCAGGCGTTGACCGCCGGGGTGGCGGTGCTGGTAATTTCCTGCCCCTGCGCCCTGGGGCTTGCCACGCCGGTGGCTATCATGGTAGGCACCGGGAAGGGCGCGGAAAACGGGATTCTGGTCAAATCCGCCGAAGCCCTGGAAACCCTCCACACCATCGACACTATCGTCCTGGACAAAACCGGCACCCTAACCCAGGGCAAGCCCCAGGTGACGGACATCCTGCCCGCCGAAGGCTTGACGGAAAACGCGCTGTTAGGCATCGCCGCCTGCCTGGAAGCCCCCTCGGAACACCCGCTGGGCGCAGCCATCGTGGAGGAAGCCGCCGCGCGGCAGCTTCCCAAGCAGCCGGTGGAGGGCTTTGAGGCCGTCCATGGCCGGGGCGTAAGGGCGGAATTGGCCGGCCGCGCCTGCCTTGCAGGCAACCGGGCTATGATGGAGGAAGCGGGGGTCGGCCTGGACGCCTGGCTTCCCCAGGCGGAAGCCCTGGCTAACCAAGGCAAAACGCCCCTTTACTTCGCCCGGGGCGAGACCCTGCTGGGGGTTATTGCCGTGGCGGATACGCCTAAGGCTACCAGCAAGGAGGCCGTTGCGGCCTTCCGGGGCCTGGGCATCGACGTTATCATGCTCACCGGCGACAACCGCCGCACGGCGGACGCCATCGGACAGGAGCTGGGCGTCAGCGAGGTTATGGCGGAGGTCCTGCCCCAGGATAAAGAGCGGAAAATAGCCGAACTCCAAGGCCAGGGCAAAAAGGTGGCTATGGCGGGCGACGGCGTCAACGACGCACCCGCCTTGGCACGGGCGGACGTAGGCCTTGCCATCGGCGCGGGGACGGACGTGGCCATCGAAAGCGCGGATATCGTGCTGATGAAGAGCGATTTGATGGATGCGGCGGCGGCGGTGGAACTGAGCCGCGCTACCATCCGGAACATCAAGCAAAACCTGTTCTGGGCGTTTTTCTACAACACATTAGGGATTCCCCTGGCGGCCGGCGTGTTCTTCCCACTGCTGCAATGGCAGCTTAATCCCATGTTTGCCGCCGCCGCTATGAGCCTGAGCAGCGTCACGGTCGTCAGCAACGCCCTGCGGCTGCGGCTGTTCAAGAGCAAGTTCACATCCCAGGCCCCCAGCGGGACCGGGTCCGCCTGCCCGTCAGGCTGTCCCGTTACGCTTCCAGAATATGAGGAAACGGTTGAAAATGAACAAGGAGGAAATGTGATTATGGCAAAGACAATGAAGATTGAGGGCATGATGTGCGCCCACTGCTCCGGCCGGGTGGAAAAGGCGCTGAACGATCTCCCCGGCGTCACCGCTACAGTGGATTTGGAGACCGGGACAGCCGCCGTCCAGGGCGACGCCGCTGACGAGGTGCTTGTCAAGGCGGTCACGGACGCGGGGTATCAGGTCACTGGAATCGAGTAATACTTTTTCTTGAAAGAAAAAGTATCAAAAAGAACTTTTGTCTCGAGACTTGAGCCTGTGCTATTCCGGGATTTCTGCCCGGTGACGGTACTGCTCTTCTGATTGGAGAAGGGTACCGAATTCTTGAAAGAAAAAGTACCAAAAAGAACTTTTGCCTCGAAACTTGAGCCTGTGCTATTCCGGGATTTCTGCCCGGTGACGGTACTGCTACTTTAAGAAGCAAAGCGAGCGGCGGGACGTTTGTTCCGCCGCTCGCTTTGTTTAACGCTCCATTTTCCAGAACTGGGCGCTGTAGGGCGGCAGTTCGCTGCCCCCGCCGAAGTCGTGGTTTTTTCCGGTGATTAAATCCACCGCCATGCCGCATCCGGCGTCAAAATGGGCGGTGAAGGGCGAACCGTCGGCGTTCACCGCCACAAGCACCCGCTCCTCCTCGCATTTTCTCTCGAATATGATCTGCTTGTTCGTCAGCACTACGTTGCGGTAGGTGCCGTAGCAGAGGGCGCGGCTCCCTTTGTGGGCGACGGCCAGCTTGGCAATCCATTCCGTCAGTTCGTTGGACACGGGCTTCTCCAGGGCGGGGCGCAGGGCGGCGTCACCCTGGGACTTTTTGCCCTCCATGCCCCATTCGCTGCCGTAGTACACGGCGGGGACGCCCGGCATGCCGAACAAAATGCCGTAGGCGGGGCGCAGGTGGTCCTTGCAGGCAAGCATGCTGGCAATGCGC
Source organism: uncultured Clostridia bacterium (assembly GCA_947649615.1). Classification (GTDB taxonomy): domain Bacteria; phylum Bacillota; class Clostridia; order Oscillospirales; family Oscillospiraceae; genus Pelethomonas. The sequence continues at coordinate 204,093 of CANSSG010000001.1, forward strand.
TCTACATCGTGGTTGTCCAGGAAGCTGAGCAAATGCTTCCCCTTGTAAAGGGTCCAGTTTTCCGGCCCAAACTGGCGGGCGAGACTGTGGCCGATCTCAAACAGGTTCATGGAGTTGAAACTGGACCACAGGCCCTTATAGCACTCGTAGTTGGTGACGGAGTGGCAGGCATTGTCGTTCATCCAGCGGTTGTAGTCCCCGTGCAGGGTCTCGCCCATGAGGACGAAGTCCGGCTTGAGCTGGTTGGCAAATTCCCGCAGCTGCCGCAGGTAGTCCGGGCTGAGACAGTAGGCCACGTCCAGCCGCAGGCCGTCAATGCCGAACTCCTCCACCCAGGAGCGGATGGCGTCAAACTGGTGGCGCACCACGTCCGGGTGGGCCAGGTTCAGCTTCACCAGCTCATAATGCCCTTCCCAGGCCTCGTACCAGAAGCCGTCGTTGTAGCCGGTATTGCCGCCGAAGTCGATGCGGAACCAGTCCTTGTAGGGGCTGTCCCACTTCTTCTCCTGCACGTCCCGGAAGGCCCAGAACCCCCGGCCCACATGGTTAAACACGCCGTCCAGCATTACCCGCAGGCCGGCCTCATGGAGCGCATCGCAGACCTGCTTGAAATCCTCGTTGGTTCCCAGGCGGCAATCCAGCCGGCGGTAATCCCGGGTGTCGTAGCCATGCTTGTCGCTGTCAAAGACGGGGTTGAACAGCACCGTGTCCGCCCCGGCCTCCTTGATATGCTCCACCCAGTCCAGGACCCGCAGAATGCGGTGCTCCTGGACGCCGTCGTTGTACTCCGGCGCGCCGCACAGGCCCAGGGGGTAAATTTGATAGATAACCGATTCGTCAAACCACATAGTATTTTTTCCTTTCTGTTGTCCGCTAATAAAGCCAAATATAGGCGTGGTGGGTCACCTTTCCGCCGCTTTCGCTCTGGATTTCCACCTGATGCTTCCCCTCCGCCGTCCGGGCGTAGAAGCACCGTATGGGGGTCCCCAGCAAAATCTGCCGCCGGAAAGCGATTTCTACCGTGCTGGGCAGATTCCGGTAGACTTCCTCCGGCAGGGCTTCCACGGCATAGTCCAGATAGTGCAGGTTGTTTACGTGGAAGTTGGTGTCAATATCCCGCCGTCCCACCACCGTTTCAAAAGCGGCGGGCGTATCCGGCGGTGTCTTGCCGCTGCTGGGTATAGGCCGGCTGCCAAATAGATCCAGTGTGTCCATCTGTTCCTGGTAGGCCGTGCGTATCTCCTCGTTCACCCGAGCCAGCCGTCCGGTATGAATGTCCATCGGCACCCACCGGCTGGTTCCCCGGGCAATCTCTTCATCTCCGCACCAGACCAAAAAGTCCCGGTCTGACAAAAACCCGTCCATGGTTCTGGGCCAGGTCTCCACCCGCAGCGCCGTCCGCCAGCATGGGCGGCTTTTCAGCTCCACCCGCCAGCCGGTGAGAATCCAATGGACCCCGGTGGCGGGGATGTCCTTCAGGCCATAGCCTACCTCGTCGGAAGCCACGGACGCGGCTTCCTGCAGGATGCGCAGAAGGCCCTGGTGGCTCATCCGCTGGTCCGGCCCTACGTCGGAATAGGCTACGGCGGTTTCATAAAAATAGTGTGGCGTATCGTATCACTCCCGCAGTTGAAAGTCCCTCCTATTGTACTCTTTATCGGCGGCATTGTCAAAGACAAGTTTGCCCCGGAGGACGGCGGCAAAATAGCGCATCTACATATATATTCGTCTCTCCGGAGAGATAAACCGCAAATTTTCGAAAATTTTCTGCAAACGTGTGCAGTTCTGAATTTCTGCATTTTATACAAAAAGCACCCGTTTCCTTCTGTTAAAAGTAACAATTTTTCAAAAAATATATAAAAATGTCACCCGACCTTACCAAAAACGCGCAATTTACAAAATCATCAAATATTTTGCACACAACATGGCATTTACAGATATATTTATTTCATATTATAGTAAATAAAAACCGCGCCGTCCTCCCGGGACGCACACGCCGCGCGGAAAACGAAAAAGGAGTGGAGTTATGAAGAAAATTCCCCGTATGATAGCGGCAGCCCTGATGCTGGCTCTGCTGCTGTCCACCGCCGGGTGCGGCTCCTCCGATGGCAAGACCCACCTGACCTTCCAGATTTGGGACGTGGCCCAAAGAGACGGCATGCAGGCCATGTGCGACGCCTACACCGCCCAGGTGGATCCCAACGTGGTCATCGAGGTCCAGGTCACCAACTGGAACGAGTACTGGACCAAGCTGGAAGCCGCCGCCGAGAGCAACACCATGCCCGACATCTATTGGATGCACACCGATCAGATCCTTTACTACGCTGACTTCGGCATCCTGGCGGACCTGACGGACCTTTACGCCGGCGAAGAGGACAACTATTACGCCAATCATTTCTCCGACATCTCCATCAGCAACGCCAGCGGCACCGACGGCCGTATTTACGGCATTCCTAAGGACAAGGACAACGTGCTCCTGGTTTATAACAAGGAGATGTTCGATACAGCCGGCGTGGCCTACCCCACCAGCGAGTGGACCTGGGACGACCTCACCGACGCTTCCGCCAAGGTCTACGCCGCCACCGGCAAGTATGGCTATATGGCTTACAACGACGAGCAGCTTGGCTACTGGAACTTCGTCTATCAGAAGGGCGGCTACATACTGGACCCCGAGACCAATCTCCACGCCGGATACACCCAGCCCGCCACCAGGGACGCCATCCGCTACTACGTGGACCTTCAGAAAAACGAGTGGTGTCCCGATCAGAACTACTTCGCGGAGACCAGCCCCGGCACCGCCTTCTTCTCCGGCATGGGCGCGATGTTCCTGGAAGGAAGCTGGAATCTGCTCAACGAGATGAAGAACTATCCCGACATGGTGGGCAAGTGGGATATCGCCATGCTGCCCCGGTGTCCCGACCCCGCCAGCGGCGATGGCCGCGGCTCCATTTCCAACGGCCTGTGTTACTCCACCGCCGCCAAGGGCAAGAACCTGGAAACCGTCAAGGAAGTCCTCAAGTTCTTTGGCAGCGAGGAAGGCCAGCGCATCCAGGGCGAATCCGGCGCGGCGATCCCCGCCTACCTGGGCCTGGAGGATACTTGGTCCAAGTCCTTTGGCGACTTCGACTACATGCTGGACCTGGACCAGTGCTATGGCCAGTTCGACTACGCCATCCAGTACATCAACAACGCTTCCCGGCGCAAGTGGAAGTCCAACGTGGCGGACGAGATGGTCAAGGTCTACAATGGCTCCGACTTGGACAGCTCCCTGGCCCGGATGCAGGAGCTTGCCGACTACTACGTAACCGAATGAGTGTGTTAGGAGGGTATACTCTTGAAAAATAAAGTAAAGCTGTCCGCCGCCGCCCGGCGGGAGGAAAACTGGGGCTGGTTCATGGTGGCCCCCACCATCATCGGTTTGCTGGTGCTGAATATCTGGCCGTTCATTCAAACCATCTACACAAGCTTCTGCGAGCACCTGGGCTTCGGCCACTACCGGTTCCTGGGCCTTGCCAACTACGTCAAAATGTTCGGCAACGCCGAGTTCTGGAAGGCCACTTGGAACACCATTTTCTTCTGTATCCTCACCGTGCCGGTAGGCGTGGCGCTGGCCCTCCTCGTGGCCATTCTGCTCAACGCCAAGGTCAAGTTCAAGGGCGGCTTCCGCACCCTGTTCTTCCTGCCCCTGGTCTGCGCCCCCGCCGCCGTGGCCATGGTGTGGCGCTGGATTTTCAACGGCGAGTACGGCGTCCTCAACCAGATTTTGGGCGCTAATATCCAGTGGATTACCGACCCCAAGACCGCTGTAATCGCCGTAGCCATCGTCTCTGTGTGGAGCAGCGTCGGTTATGACGCGGTGCTGCTGCTGGCGGGCCTGCAAAACATCCCCAAGACCCTCTACGAGGCCAACAGCATCGACGGCGCAGGCAAAATCCGCCAGTTCTTCACCATCACCCTGCCCATGGTGTCCCCCACCATGTTCTCCGTACTTATCATGCGCCTGATGGCCTCCATGAAGGTGTATGACCTCATCTACATGATGGCTGACGAGACCAACCCGGCGCTGACCGACATGCAGAGTTTGATGTATCTGTTCTACCGCTCGTCCTTCGTGGCGGGAGAACGAGGCTATGGCTCCGCCATTGTCGTATGGACCGTCGGCTTGATCCTTCTGGTCACCCTGATTCAGTTCTGGGGACAGAAGAAGTGGGTCACTTACGATATTTAAGAAGGAGGGTTCGGTATGAAAAGCACGGATTCCCTGCGGCGCTCATACGCCATTAATAAGTTTATCGTCTATTTCTTCTTAATCCTGGGCGCGTTAATCATGGTATTCCCCTTCGCGTGGATGATCCTCACCAGTTCCAAGACCGTGGCCGAGAGTGTGCAGGTAGACCCCATCGTCATCCTCCCTGCCAAGTGGATGCTGGACAACTTTAGGGACGCCATCAAGTCCCTGCCCTTTGGCCGGCTGTATTGGAACACCACGCTGATGGTATTCTTCCGGGTGATCTGCGCGGTGCTGTTCAGCTCCATGGCGGGCTACGCCTTCGCCAAGCTGAAATTCAGGGGCAAGAACCTGCTGTTCGGCATTGTGTTGGTCCAGATGTCCCTGCCCAGCCAGATTTTTATCATCCCCCAGTACCAGATGGTCGCCCATATGGGCATGGCCAACACCATCTTCGCCCTGGTGTTCCCCGGCCTGGTCAGCGCCTTCGGCGTGTTCTTCCTCCGCCAGACTTATATGAGCATTCCTGACGAGGTAGGCGAAGCCGCCTATCTGGACGGGTGCAACCAGTGGCAGACCTTCTATAAGGTTATGTTCCCCCTGACGGGGACTTCCGTGGCCGCGCTGACCATCTTTACCGCCGTGTTTGCTTACGGCGACCTGATGTGGCCTCTGGTGGTCAACTCCGACCTGAAAATGATGACCCTTTCCTCCGGCCTTTCCACCTTGAAGGGCCAGTTTACCACCAACTTCCCGGTGCTGATGGCCGGATCCCTGCTGGCGATGCTGCCAATGGTGGTGCTGTATTTGATTTTCCAGCGCCAGTTTGTAGAGGGCATTGCCGGTACCGGCGGGAAGTAATGAATTAGCTTTCTTCTTTATCCTCCCCTTTCTTCTCTCTCCGACCGCCCTGGCGGCAATGCCGCTGGGGCGGTCAAACTACCCTGCCCTATAATCGGGAAGGGACGGCCGCCACGCTTTTGCGCCCGGCTTTCTGGCCGGCGGCGATATTGGCACGCTTCAAGGAAAAACGGTATAATATCTCACGGAAAGGAGATTTTATATGATTACATATAATGCCCAGGCCCAGACCTTTACCCTGCATACCAAGAACACCACCTACCAGATGGCGGTCCACCCCACCGGCGTGGTGCAGCATATCTACTATGGGCGGCGGCTCCGGGACTGCGACCTCAGGGGGTTGGTTCGCGGCGCGGACCGCGGCTTCTCACCGAACCCGGACGAAGCAGGGCGGGACCGCGCCTTCTCCCTGGACATGACGCCCCAGGAGTACTCCACCTGCGGCGTAGGGGACTTCCGCCTGCCGTCCATTGCGTTTGCGCTGCCCAATGGCAGCCATACGGCGGATCTGCGCTACTGCGGCCATGCCATACGGGCGGAAAAGTATACGCTGCCGGGCCTGCCCGCCTTCCACGGCGAAGGCGGGACGCTGGTTGTCCATCTGGAAGACCGCGCCGCCAGGGTGGGCGTGGACTTGTATTACGGCGTGTTGGAAGAATACGACCTCATTACCCGTGCCGTACGGGTCGTCAACCGCGGGAGCGAAGAGATTCAGTTATGCCGCTGCGCGTCGCTGTGCCTGGACTTCCTGCGGGCGGATATGGATTTCATTACCTTTGACGGGCGGCACCTGGCCGAGCGCAGCCCCGCCCGAGCCGCCCTCCTCCCCGGTGTGCGGAGCGTAGGCAGTGTCCGGGGGGCTTCCAGCCACCAGCACAACCCATTCGTGGTCCTTTGCGAGCAGGACGCGGATGAGGACAGGGGGCTTTGCTACGGTGCGATGCTGCTTTACAGCGGCAACTTTGAAGCTGCGGTGGAGCGGGACCAGTATGACGGCAGCCGCCTGGTCATGGGCATCCACCCCTACCATTTTTGCTGGACCCTGGCTCCCGGGGCATGCTTTGACACGCCGGAAGCGGCGCTGGTCTGCTCCTCCGGCGGCCTGGGCGAGATGAGCCGGCAGTTCCATCGGGCCATCCGCAACTGTTTGATCCGCGACAGCCGCGCCAATGTGCGCAAGCCCGTGCTGGTGAACAACTGGGAGGCGACATACTTTGATTTCAACAAGGATAAGCTGCTGTCCATTGCCAAGGAAGCCGCCGCGCTGGGCGTAGAGCTTTTCGTCCTGGACGACGGCTGGTTTGGCGAGAGAAACGACGATAACAGCGGCTTAGGCGACTGGCGGGTGAACACGGACAAGCTCCCCGGCGGCTTGGAGGCGCTGACGCCGGAGCTGGAGAAGCTGGGCCTGTCCTTTGGCATCTGGGTGGAGCCGGAAATGGTCAGCGAGGACAGCGAACTGTACCGCGCCCATCCTGATTGGGCCTTCCAGGTACCCGGGCGGAAGCCCAGCCGGGGCCGGAACCAGCTGGTACTGGATTTCTCCCGGCAGGAGGTCCGCGACCATGTCTATGGGCAGCTAAAAGAGGTGCTTTCCAGCGCGCCGGTAGCCTACGTGAAGTGGGACATGAACCGGAACCTGACCGAGGTGTGGTCCGCCGGCCTGCCTCCCCGCCGGCAGGGGGAAGTATTTCACCGCTATGTGCTGGGCGTATACGAGATACTGGAACGCCTGCGGACGGACTATCCGGATATTTTGATCGAGGGCTGCTGCGGCGGCGGCGGGCGGTTTGACGGCGGCATGCTGTACTACACCCCGCAAATCTGGTGCAGCGACAACACCGACGCGATATACCGCCTGCAAATCCAGTACGGCACGTCCTTCTGCTACCCGCTTTGCAGCATGGGCGCGCACGTCTCCGCCGTACCCAACGAGCAGAACGGCCGGTCGGCCCCGCTGGAAACCCGCGGGATTACGGCCATGAGCGGCGCGTTTGGCTATGAACTGGACTTGAGCAAGTGTACGCCGGAGGAAAAGCAGGAAATCCGGCGGCAGATTGAAACCTACAAACGCCGCTGGGAGCTGCTCCACTGCGGCGACTACTACCGTCTTACAAACCCCTTTGAGAACGGGCCATACACCGCATGGGAGCAGGTCTCCCAGGACAAGCGGGAAGCCTTGGTGTCCCTGGTAGCAGGCGGCGCGCAGGCCGCGCCCCCCTTCCGGCTGTTGAAGCTGAAGGGCCTGGACCCCGCGCGGGACTACCGCGTTAACGGCGGGGAGGCCTATGGGGGCGACGCGTTAATGTACGCAGGCTATCCCTTGCCGCTGATGCAGGGGGACTATGCAGGATTGCAGTTGTATTTGGAAGCAATTGAATAGAAGAAGCCCCGCCCTCAGCCGGATTCCGGCCGGGCGGGACTTCTTTTTATCTTTTATTATGCCGCGCGGGGGTTTCAGGAAAAACTGCCGTTACCGGTCAGAACCCCGCCGGCTTCATCACAGCGTCCCCAGCTGCCGCAGCAGCACCGAGGCAATATTCTCGCAGGACGCCTGCACCTGGACTGCGCCGATGTTCTGCGCCACCATGGGCATCCCGTACACCACGCTGGATTCCTTATCCTGCCCGATGGTGAACGCGCCCGCCCGGCGCATTTGCAGCAATCCGTCCGCGCCATCCCGGCCCATACCGGTCATAATAATACCGCACATCTTGCACCGCACCTGCTCCGCCATAGAGAAGAACAGGGCGTCCACCGATGGGCGGTGGCCGCTGACCTTCTCCCCCTGGGTGCAGGAGACGGTGTAGCGGGAGCCGCTGCGGACAATCCGCATCTGATAATCCGCAGGAGCCAGCAGGACCAAGCCGCGATGCACCTCGTCGCCGCTCTTGGCCTCCCGGACTTCCATCTGGCACTGGCGGTTAAGCCGCTGGGCGTACATTTCCGTAAACCCCACAGGCATATGCTGCACAATCAGCATCCCGGGAATATCGGCAGGCAGGCGCTTAAGAACCTCCAGCGTCGCCTCCGTGCCGCCCGTAGAAGCGCCCAGGCCGATAATGACCTGGTCCAGCGCCGGTTTCGCACCAAGCATAGGCGCGGCGGCCAGATTCGCTACGGCGGAGGACTGCTGCCGGACCTTCGCCCCGGCGGCGGCGAGCACTTTTTGGGTAAGGTTGTTAATAAATAGGTCGTTGCTCTGCCCCGGCTCCGCCTTGCGGACAAAATCCACCGCGCCGGCGCTGAGGGCGTCGAAAACCCGCAGGTTAATAGACGAAACCAAAATCACCGGCAGCGGGTGTTTGGGCAAAAGCTGCTTCAGGAAGTCCATACCGCTCATACCGGGCATTTCAATATCGGAGGTGATCACGTCCGGCTTAAGCTGCGCCACCTTGCCCAGCGCGTCCTGGGCGCTGAAGCAAGAGCCGACGATTTCAATCCTGGGGTGCTTGCCCAAGCCCTGGGTAATGATGGTGCGGGCCAGGATGGAATCGTCCACCACCATGACGCGGATTTTTTTATTGGCAGACCACATAGCAAGTGGACCTCCTTTTCCAATTTAAACTGCGTTCCAGCGTACTTACCGCTTTTTCTGGAACGTGGAAGGAGCCACGGTCTGATAGGGAGCGTTTTTCCCTAAATTTTCCGAGTGGCTGATCATAAAGTAGCCGCCGGGGACGGTGGCGTCGTAAAAACGCTGCACCAGCGCGTCCTTGGTGGGTTGATCAAAATAGATCATTACGTTGCGGCAGAAGATCACGTCGAATTTCAGCCGGAACTTGATCGGGTCCATCAGGTTGAAGGTCTGGAAGATCACATTGTCCCGCAGGACGGGGGCCACAGCGTACTGGGTCCCCCCCTTGACGGGGACAAAGTATTTCTTCTTCCAGGCGGGGGGGATGGTGTCGGGCAATTCATACACCCCCCGCTTGGCGCTGGCCAGCGCCTTCTGGGAGATGTCGGTAGCCAGGACCCGGGTATCCCACTGGCTGGCCTGGACGCCCAGGAACTCCTTCAGGTAAATGGAGATATTATACGGCTCCTCGCCGCTGGAGCAGCCTGCGCTCCAGATGGCCAGCACCTTATCCCGCTGGTGGCGCTTGACCAGGTCCGGCAGGATGGTGTGCTGGAAGAAATCGAAGTGCTCCTGTTCCCGCATGAAGAAGGTATAGTTGGTAGTCAGCCGGTTAAGGACCAGCTCCATATCCGCCGGGTCCTGTTTTTTCAGCAGGTCGGAGACAAAGGGGCCAAAGTCCGCGTACCCTTTCTGGCTGAGCAGAGAGGACAGGCGGCTGGTAACAAGCTGGCGCTTTTGGCTCAAATCTATGCCATAATGGCCATGGATAAACTTGACGAGCTTCCCGAAATCGTCATTAGAAATGTTGCTTAGCGGCACTGTACTCCCTCCCCCTGCCGGTTATTCATGCATCAGCAGGCCGCAATCCAGAATCAGCAGGGTCTTGCCCTCCGGCAGGGAACACATGCCGGAGATTAGCTTCTGGGGATTCTGGGTGGGCATGGGAAGGATAGAATCGGCCACGATGTCCACCATTTTATCCACGCCGTCCACCAGTATGCCCATGCTGTCGTTCCCGATGTTGACCACCAGGATGCAGTTTTCCTCGGCCTCGGGCTTGCCCAGGCGGCGGCGGATGTCGATAACGGGGATGATCTGGCCCCGCAGGTTGATAATGCCCCGCACGTAATGGGGAACCCGGGGCAGCCGGGTGATGGAGTGGTCGGTAATAATGGTTTCCACCTGCTCCGCGTCGATGCCGTAAAGCAGGCCGTCGGAGATGCAGATGAGGTATTTCGTGGTCTGGACCTCATTGGAGAGGTCCTCCACCACGGGCATATCGTCCTCTCTGGCAAAGAGTACTTTTTCCTCTGGCATTTTTATTTGCTCCCTTCTCGCTAGGCTGTTGATCCGGTCAGAACATGCCCTGGCCGGCGCTGTAGAGGTTGGCGATATCCAGAATGATGCTGATGCTGCCGTCGCCCATGATGCTGCATCCGGTGATGCCGCAGCTCTTTACATCGAAGCTGTTGACATAGCTGGGCAGAGGCTTGACCACGATCTGCTGCTGTCCCAGGAGATCGTCCACGAACAGGCAATAGCTGTGCTCCCCGGCTTCCAGCCAGATGACGATGCCCTCTTCGATGTTGTCGTGGCCATCTTCCAGGCCGAAGAGTTCCTTGGCCCGGATAATGGGGTAGAAATTGTCCTGGAACTTCATCATCTCGCCCCGGGCGGGGTCATGGATGATATCCTTGGAGGCCACCCGGGCGGAGGAGCGGATGTTATTGATGGGGATGGTGAACAGGCTCTCGCCCACGCTGACCTCCATGCCGTCCATGATGGCCATGGTCAGGGGGATTTTGAGGGTGGTCGTCATGCCCTTGCCCCACTCGCTGGAGATGGACACGGTGCCGCCCACGTCGGCCACGTTCTTTTTCACCACGTCCATGCCCACCCCTCTGCCCGAGAACTCGGTCACCTGGGTGTTGGTGGAGAAGCCGGCCATCATCATAAAGCCCAGGATCTCCTTCTGGCTGTACTCGTGGTCGGGGTCGGCAAGGCCCTGGCGGATGGCCTTGTTGAGGATGGCCTGGGTGTCCGCGCCCTTGCCGTCGTCCTTGATTTCGATAATGACCTCGCTGCCGGTGTGGCGGGCGGAAAGGATGATCTCGCCCACGGGGTCCTTTCCAGCGGCGACCCGCTCCTCCTCCGTCTCCTCCAGGCCGTGGTCCATGGAGTTGCGGACGATGTGCATAATGGGGTCGCTGATGCCGTCCACGATGGTCTTATCCACCTCAGTATCCTCGCCAATGAGGGTAAGCCGCGCCCGTTTGTTCAGCTTTTTGCTCATATCCCGGACGATGCGGTTCATCTTCTGGAAGGTGCTGGAAACAGGCACCATCCGCAGGGACATGGATACGTCCTGCAAGTCGTCGGTAAGCTTGCGCAGCTCCCGGGCGGACTTGGTAAAGTTATCCAGCCGCAGCCCCTTCAAGTCCGGGGAGGCGGTAACCATGGATTCGGTGATAACGATTTCGCTGACCACCGCCATAAGCTGGTCCAGCTTGGAGAGGTTGACGCTGATCAGGCTCTCTTTGGCATGCTGCTGCCCGCCGGCGGCCGGCGCGGCGGCGGCGGGCGCCGCGGGAGCGGGGGCAGGCGCCGCCTTGGGCGCAGGCTCCGCAGGGGCGGGGGCGGTTTCGGCGGCGGGGGCCTTGACCGGCTCCGGCGCGGGAGCGGGCGCAGGGGCTTCCACCTTGGCGTCCACCGGCTCATAGGAGGAGACGCTGCCCGCGCCCTGGACGGCGGGGATGGCGGCGTCGCGCTCGGCGGCGCTGTGGAACCAGACGAAGAAGCCGCCCTCGGCGATGGCCTCGGCGGTGGAGGGGTCGGTCTCCACATTTTCCGGCACGGTGATGAAGTCGGCGCTGTAATCCTTCACGGCGGTGACCAGCATGAACGCCCGCAGGTTTTCCATGCCGCTGCCCTCGTCGAAAAAGACGTGGACGCCGAAGGGGTAGGCCGCGTCGGCGGCCACGGGAGCGGGGGCTTCCCCGGCGGGCGCGGCAGATTTTTCCTCCGCCTTTTCCCCGCCGCCTCCTTGAATTTTATTGACCAGGCTATTAATTTTATCTACGATACTGTCGATAGATTCAGAGAGCGGTTCGCTGTTTTCCACCTTTTCGATTTCGCCCCGGAAGAAATCCACGGCCTGGAAAAGCATGTCGAACAGCTCCGGGCGCAGATCCATCGGCACCGCGTCCATGGTCTTTTCCCGGATGATGAAGAACAAATCCTCAATCCGGTGGGCCACGGTCATGAGGGAGGGGAACTCCATCATGGCGGAAGAGCCTTTGATCGTGTGCATGATGCGGAAGATTTCGTTAACGCTGTCCTGGGAGAATGTATCCGCCTGCTCGGCGGCCAGAAGAATACCGTCAAGCTGTTCCAGCAGGGTATTCGTCTCATATAAATACATATCCAGGATGCTGTCGTTGCCACTGCCCATAAATAACGCCACCTTTTTCCCAAATTTTTCTGTTGCCTGCGGGGGGGCCAAAAGGGCAAAATTCCCCCGCCCTGAGTTCATCAATGTAGTTATCGGCAGGATGAATCTAAAAAATAAGACGTTCGCCAACTTTTATTGAATGGAGTGTCGCCAATGCCAGATTTGCTGGGCGTAACCAACGCGGTACCGGGAAACGACGCCAACCTAATCAACCGAAACATGCCCTCCATCCCCAACGACCCGCGGCTGCAAAACGCGCCGGACCCCACCCGGGTCACCCGGTCGGACAACCGCACCGAGCAGCAGGGCGCGGGCGGGGACGGCAGCGGCGCGCTGCGCTTTGATTCCAATTTTATCGCCTTCCTCCAACGCCTGAGCGAGACCCCCGGCCTAGCCCAGACCTTGTCCCAGGTATTGCGCATGTACCAGGGTGCGGTGGTTTCCTCCGGCATGGAGGAGGGCATTGCCATGGAGATGAGCGCCCTGCTGGAAATGCTGAAGATGGACGAGGGAGAGTTCTCCTCGTTTTTCCGCTCTCAAATGCAGCTTGGCAACCGGTTTTCCGGCCCGCTGTTCTCCATTTTGCGGGAAGCCTACGGCAACAGCAACTCCGAGGTGCTGCGGGGGAACATCCTGCAATTTTTGAAGCGGTACAGCGACTATTCCTCCTCCGGCCATGTCCAGGGGAACCTGCTGCGCACCCTCACCCGCCTGACCCGCGCCATCCCCGCTACATACGGCAACCAGCTCCTTGGCATGGTCTCGGAGCTTCAGCAGAAGATGGGCGCGGGCGACCGTTCGGGGGCGCTGAAGCTGCTCCAAGGCACCATCATGCCCTTCCTGGCGGGCTACACCTCCCGGACCAACGACATGGGGCTGAGCCGGTCGCTGATCTCCCTGCTGGCCCTGGACGTAGCCCGGTACGAGAGCGGGTCCAAGGACGGGGTGATGCAGGCCTTCCGCCAGCTTGGCAGCAGCGCCATGCTGCGGGAGAAGCTGGGGGGCGTGAGCGAGGTGGATTTGCTGCGGCTGCTGGAGCGCAGCACCTTTGCCCAGGCCGCCGAGCGGGACACCTTTGCCAGCCGCCTGGCCCAGACGGCCCAGCGGGCGCTCCGGGGCGGAGCCGGGGCGGAGGCCCAGGACGCTTTCCGCAACATCGTCTCCTCGTTCCTGCTCAACGAGAGCGTGTATATGCCCCTGACCCATGTAGCCATTCCCCTGGAGTGGAACGGGAAAATGATGTTCAGCGAATTATGGGTGGACCCGGACGCCGAGGACAACCTCAAGCGCGGCAACGGGGAGCGGGACAACGTCATCCGCTTCCTATTTAAAATAGATATCCAAGACCTTGGCTTTTTCGATATGGTGCTGACCTGCCAAAGGGAGAACGTGGACCTACAGATTTACGGCCCGCCTGCGGTAGCCAGCTTCGCCGGGACGGTGCAGGGGGAGATGACCCGCATCCTCAGCGAAAACGGCTTAAAGCCCCTTGGCGTCCAGGTCCAGGCCATGGAGAAGCCCTTGGAGATATCCGCCGTATTCCCCAAAATCTATGAAGGAGAGAACAGTATCAATGTCAGCGCGTGAAAGGCCCCGCGGCGCGGGGCGGGCGGTAGCCCTCAGCTACGACGGCGGCTCAGGCGCGCCGGTGGTAGTGGCCTCCGGCATGGGGTACATGGCGGAAAAAATCGTGGAGGTGGCGTCGGAAAACGGCGTACCGGTCTACGAGGACAATTCCCTGGCCACCATGCTCTCCCAGCTCTCGCTGGGGCAGGAGATCCCGGATTCCTTATACCGGGCAATCGTGGAAATCTATGTGTATTTTCTGAATTTTGACCCAGCGGACCCGGACAAGGCCCGCCGGGAGCGGCAGGCCTTGAACCAGCAGGCAGGCCTGGAGAAAGGAGAGAGTTAATGGAGAAGTTGTACCTGATTCTGGACAGCCACGGCGAGGCCCTGGCCCAGGCGGTGCTGGAATCCCCCCGGGTGACGGAGGTGGTCCAGTTGCATCTGACGGAGGAGACGGAACTGGACTTCCTGCAAATCGGCGAGATTCAGTGCATCGGCCTGGACAACAGCACCCCGTCCCTGCGGGGGACGGTGACCATGCAGCGGGGCGAGCGCCTGGTCATCAAGCCCCAGGCCATGCTGGGCGCCGAGGCGCGGGAGAACCTGCGCATCCTCACGGACTTTGAGAGCGTCATGTACCCCGTCACCGGCTACTGGAAGGGCCAGCGGGCCATCCGGGGCAAGGACCTGAGCTGCGGCGGCGTGGCCTTCCGCACCGCCCAAACGCTGAAGGTGGGCGAGGTAGTGCAGCTTGTGCTGCCGGTAACGGACTCGCCGCTGCTGCTGCGCTCCCGCATCCTGCGGGAGCTGTCTGCGGACGAGAACGGGACGCTGTACGCGGCGCGGTTCATCGACCTGTGCCAGGATGAGGAATTCATCATCCGCAAGGCGGTCTTCAGCATCCAGGTCAGCCGTCCCAAGGCCAAGGCTTAACGCGTGTATTGAAAGGAGCGTATTTTATGGAGCAGACAAAGTCCTCCCGCCGCGGATGGAAGCGGCGGCTGCTGTCTTTTTTGATGGCGGCGGTAATGGTTCTGGGGCTGGTTCCCGGCTTCCCCGGCGTGGACGGCGAAGCCTCCGCCCACTGGGCGGACCCCTATCTCAGCCAATTGGTGGAGTGGGGCTTCATCCGGGCCGACCAGTCCGGTTATCCCGACCGGGCGCTGACCCGCGCGGACTTCATGGCCATCGTCAACCGGGCCTACGGCTATGCCACCCCCGGCGAGACCCCCTTTGAGGACGTGAGCGAAAACGACTGGTACTACGACGATGTAAACATCGCCTACAACGCCAGGTACATTAAGGGGACCTCCCCCACCACCGCTTCCCCCAAGGAACCCCTGACCCGGGAAACGGCGGCCACCATCCTGGGGCGCAACATGATGCTCCAGGATTCCGCCGGGGAGATTCTGGACTTTACCGACGCCCGCCGCATCAGCAATTGGGCCAAGGGGACCATCAAGTCCTCCCTGGAGCACTATCTGGTCAGCGGGTATAACGACGGCACCTTCCGTCCCCAGCGGAACGTGTCCTGGGGCGAGATGGCGTCCATGATCAGCAAGATCGTCGGTACGCCCCTCCAGGAACCGGGCGACTACGCCCTGGGCGGCACCTTCGGCAACGTGACCATCACCTCCCCCGGCGTGACCCTGCGGGACACCGTAGTGAGCGGCGACCTGTATATCACCGGCGGCGTGGGCCTGGGAAACGTGAAGCTGGAAAACGTGACGGTACTGGGCCGCATCATCTGCAGCGGCACCGGCGCCAGCGAGGGCGGCGAAGCCAGCATCCTCCTGCGCAACGTCACAGCCGACGAAATGCTCATTGACAACCTTCAGGATAACAAGGTGTCCGTAAAAGCCGACGGCATCACCCAGATCGGCCGCACCACCGTGCGCACCAGCGCATACATTGAGGACAACACCCCCGAGGGCATGGGCCTGCAATACATCTCCATCGAGGGCGACTCCTACCCCGAAGGCGAAGAGCCTGAGGGCTGGGAGCCAATCGAAGTGGACCTGGCCGGCCGCATCGGGGAAGTCGTCAACCGCACCCCCGGCTCCCAGGTCCGCGCCGCCAAAGGCACCATTGCCAAGCTGACGGTGGATGAAGCCGCGGTGGATTCCACGGTCATCATCGACCGGGGCGCGGTGGTCAAGGAGCTGAACCTGGACACCGCCACCCTGGTTACCGGCGGGGGCGACATCGAGCATCTGATTGTCAACGCCCCCGGCTGCGAGGTGGAGATGCTGCCGGACAAGATTACCATCCGTCCCGGCATTACCGCCATTATTGACGGCGAGGAGATGGATTCCGTGGCGGCGGAGGAATCCTCCATGGAACCCCTGATCCTGGCGGGCTATCCCGAAGCGCAGGATATTACGCCCACCGGCCTGCTGGGCGCGTTCATGACCAATAAGAGCGGCACCGTCTATTGGGCGGTCAGCCCCATTACCGAAGGCTCCGTAGGCGAGGAAGACCTCATCAAGCCGCCCTCTTACGGCAGCATCGCCGTGGCCCGCGGCAGCGTCAAGGCCCCCAAGGGCAACGAAGAATTTACCACGGCCATTTCCGGCCTGACGCCGGGCGGCTCCTACTACCTGTCGGCGGTGCTGGTGGATGCCAGAGACCACCGCAGCCCGGTAAAGGTGATTTCCTTCACCACGCCGGACAACACGGTCCCGGCCTTCTGCGCGGGCTATCCCCACATGTCCAAGGTGTCCCCCAAGGACAGCGTGGCCGTGGTCATGCCCACCAAGGACTGCAAGCTTTACTATGCCCTTCTGCCCCAGGGCGCCGTTGCGCCCACGATGGACGAGATGAAGACCAACGCGGTTGCGGGCGCGCTGGGCTACGGTGTGCGGGACGTGTATAAGAACACCGAGGACGCTTTCCGCGTCAACGACGTAATGCTGGAGGAGAAGACCACCTACGTGCTGTACTTCTTCCTGACAGACGGCGTGAACAACTCCCCCGTCACCAGCCTGACCTTCACCACGGACGACGAGACGCCGCCGGAGTTCATCATTCATCCCTATGTAGTGGATGTAAAAGCCAACAGCGTCAGCCTGAGCTTCCGGCTGAATGAAGACGGCATTGTCTACTGGGTAGCGGTACCCGCCGGCATGGAGTATCCCAAGCGGGAGACTGGGACGGACGACCTGACCGCGCCCTTGACCAGCGACTACGCGAAATTGCAGGTATCCTCAGGGATGAACATCGGCCCCAACGGCAAGGCCGGGCGGGTGAACTGCAAGGAAAACGTAGACGGGACAATCAACGTCAGCGGCCTGAAGCCGGAGACAGCGTATGACTTCTACTATGTTGCCAAGGACAATGCCGGACCCGACCGGAACTACTCGCTTGAGGTGAAGAAAATCACCATTAACACCCTGGACGAGACGGGTCCGAAGTTCAAGCAGTCCTTCTCAAAGGTCTCCGGCACGGACAAGACCCAGGACCCGATGTCCGACACGTCCATTTACCTGGATGTTTCGGAGAACGTCTTCTATTCCGGACCTGGCGGCGGCACCAATCTGTTGGAGTTGTACCAGAAAATCCAGAGCAGCACCGGGGACGATAAGACCGCCGCGATCAACAAGCTGGCGGCTAACCTGTTCGGCAGCCCCCAGGAGGAAGACAGCGGGATCAAGCTCTTTAAGGTCAATCTTCAGAATAACGCCCCATCGCTTGTTCCTTCCAAGTGGAGCACAACCCAAACCACAACTGATTGGGTCATTGATTACACCCAGGCTACAGTGACCAGTCTCAGCACAGGGGGCATCCGGATCACCTTCCCCTCATCGGGATTAAATTTGGAGAACGGTGCGAAGTATTTCTTCATCATTGGCGACTATAAGGATACCTCCAATAACCAAAACGAGGTTTCGCCCAATCCTGTTGATTTCTTCCGCAATGAAAACGGCTCCCTGGCCGGACAACACCTTGTAAAGCCCTTTATCGTAGAATTTCCGTGGGTGGACCTTTCCAGCCCTGGCGTAAATCCCGGTTCTGAACCGTTGTCAAACGGCAATGCGGTCCGCGTGGACATGAGTTTCCTTATGGCCCCCTCCTCCACCGAGAGCGCGGCTGACTCCTTCAGCTACGATGTCCTGCTGTGGGCTTACAACCAAATCGAATATGACCTCTACTACCGTGTGGTAGATTTGGACGGTGATCCAATCTCCACTATATCGCAGGATGGCACCGAATCCACATACCCTGACACATATAAGTATACCAATCCCAATGACCCGTCGGATTCTGCGGATGTCAAGGACTACCTCATTTTCCCCCAGTCGGAGACCAATAAAGCGGACAAAAACGGCTGGTTCCAGGTAGGCAAGAGCAGCAACGTGGACGGTTCCAGCGGCACTGCCAGCGGCCGAAGCGCCATCAAGCACTTTAATAACAATGGCGCCACGGTTGTCTTCCCCAAGCTGAACCAGCTCAGTAGCAAGCTGAACTATGAGTTTGCCATCCATCTGACCAAGATCGGAGACCTTCCGGAGTTCCAGAACGGCAAAGAGACCTGGAAAAACTGGAACGAAAAGGTGGTCCTCCATATCAATGTGGGCTCCGGCCGGTCCAATCTTCTCAATTCCATATCCAATGAGAAAGCTTCGACCCACAGTACGTGGAAAACGCTTGTGAGCCAAGGCCTTAGCAACAGCGGCATAAAGTCCATTGGGCGCAACTACAATGAGAAGCCCGCGCCCGATACCCTCGAGATTTCCTGGCCGTTCACAGACAGCCGCCTGCCCACCTTTACCGGTGTCCGTATTGATGACAAGGACCTGGGGTCCACCTCTGTCAAAGTGCAGTTCGAGCTGCGTACCGCCGGTACGGTTTATTGGGCCGTCGGCATGGCGGATTCCGGCACAGACGGCACGCCGGAGATCATCACCACCCGCAGAGCCGGGGTGAAGAATGAAGCCAGCACTGACGCGGCGGATAAGAATAACGGCGGCCTGCTGTCTTATGCCGGCAACGAAGGGGAGTCGTATTGGATTCGTCTGACAGACGTTGAGAAGGACAGCAGACAGAGCCTTGCCCCTCCGGACATTACCAAGGGAGAATCCATGCAGCCCTGGATGGCCGGAACGCTGGACAGCCCGCCGAACGGGCCGATCCCCGTCCCGCCGGACAGAAACATGAAGGATGACCCGGAGCTGTACAACCTGGTCATATTGCCCGATCCCCTGTGGGTCAGAAATCCGACTGGCGATACCAAAGTCATCCACGGCAGCAAATACACCGAAGGCCGTATAACGGACTCCTTTGAAATCGACGGCCTGGCGGCTGACACGAACTATTACCTCTATGTAGTAGTAAAGGGATCGTCGGACGATCCGTCCCATGTGTATATCTATCAGTTCAAGACGACGAGAGGCACACCCATCATCTCCTTGGGCCGTTATGTCAAGAATGACCAGGAAGGCGGCGCAAAGATCGGTACGGATATTGATTCCAACCTGAACTACATCGTCTTCTCCCTTGAGAACGCGAAGAAGATCAACTTGCTCAAGCGCCCCTTCAGTGTTGGTACGACGTATGGCTTGAAGAGCGCGGACGGAACGTTCTCCCTGCCCAGAAACTATAAGCCGGAATTAGGTATAGTGGATAGCAATGGGAATCCAGTATATACCGTGCTGGACGCCCTGGTACAGCGATATCACCACACGGAGACTGTAAAGTCGCCAGTACAGGACGGAGAACAGCTTGTTCTGCCAGGGTCCACTTACGAGGGAGCGTCTGTATTCGATATCTTTGCTTCTGATGAACTCAAGATTGAATTGAGCGGGGCCTTGCACGGCGAATTCCTCAGTGACTTTTTGGGCGGCATTCAGGAAAAGGTTCCTTTGACCTCCATGACGCTGAAAGGGACGAAAAACGGCGGCTCTATCATTAACGAGGAACTTGAAATTGACAGAGGTACCGACTACATCATTTTGGCTGTCGCCCAGTCCACCAATAAGGGCAACAAGCAAAATTATGAAGTAGACGCCTACTCCGCGTACACGCCGATCCGTATTGGTTCGGCGAAAGCGCCGGAAACCAACAAGACCTTCTGGGGCGTGAGTATGTCGGGAACCGCCACAGACACAACGTACAAGGGAACCATCTCCATTATGTTTGACACGCCGCTGTATGCGCAGCCTGGCGGCGAGGTGCTGCTGACAGGTGAACTGTTCAAGGAGAAAGGTACTTGGACAGATGTGGGCATTCAGGACCGTTTGCGTGTAAATGTCACACATACTGCCATGAACTCGACCATCACCTTGTCAAACCTTGATGATGCCCACGGTTGGGAGGATCAGGACTATATCCTTATCCCCGCCGGAAGTATGTATAATAGAGACAGCGACCCCACACAGAAGAATCTGTCCATTTCCATTAAAAGGGTTGCGACAGGTATAAACGTCCAGATACAGTGGGGAAATGATGTATACAACCAACTTTTCCCGTTTGATGTGGAGCAGAATCTCCGCGTAGTGTTTGAACTCCAACCCGCAAGCCAAAATAAAGTTTCTCTTACTGGCTCGGAAGGTGCTCAGATGCTTACCATGGACGCAGACGCCGTATCGGCGGTCGTCCACGCCAACGTCTGGAACGCGAGTCCTTCGTACGCCTGGAGTACAAATTCTGATCTGGTGACCCTTGAAAATACCACGACGCCAACCGTGACCATCAAGCCTGTCCCGGGGAAATCCGGCAGTGGTACGATCAATCTGGTATTGACCACGTTTGATTCCAACAACCAACCCAAAATCACCACAGTATCTCTGCCTTTCGCAATCAGAGGGCTGAAATTGGTGGATGCCAGCGGCGAGGCAAGCATCAACGGCAACGCGCTTGACTGGAAGCTTACACCTGACAACAAGGGTGTATCTCTGACCATCAGTTGTGGAGCGGCCCTGCCTGCTTCGTTCAGCGATACCGATATAACGGTTACTGGCACCGGCTTTACCGTTGCCAGAAGCGGCGTATATGAGTTCGTAGGCGGCGCACGGGATACAATTAAGTTTGCGATACAAGCCAGCAACGTTACCGGAACAACGGGTACGCTGGAAATTCGCATAAGTGGTCTAGTCTTGACGCTTCCTGTGAACTTCTCCGGCAGCCAAAGCCAAATTGGCGGTGGCGGCGGCGCCCCCATTGGTCCAAATCCCTTCGGCAATTAACCCCCCGGGAGCGGGCATACGCCCGCTCCCGCCCTTCTATCCCGGCAAATGATGAAAAAGGAGCGTTTTCATGAAAAACACCACGAAACGGCGGCTGATATCGTTCCTGCTGGCCCTTGTGATGGTTCTGGCCCTGGCCCCCACGGCCCTGCTGGAGGGGGAAGACGACGGCGGCCCCGCCGACCCGCCCCCCGTGGAAGAGCCAGGAGATCCAACGCCACCCGGCGACGGCAGCGATGACGGCAGCCAGGACCCCGGCAAGATCACTAAAATAGAACTAAACAACGACAGCGGCCTTCTCCACGGAACCGGCCCCGACTATACAATCACCCTGGAGCCGAACGCCACCGACGCCCGGGGCATCCCCATCAAGGTAGTCACCGAGCCGGACAATACGGAGACCCAAAAGGTCAAGTTTAGTTGGAAATCCAGCGATTCCAAGGTTGTCAGCGTCTCGGAGGGCGCCACGGACAACGGCCATTCCGGCAGCATTTACGGCCACGCCCCTGGCCGCGCGACAGTAACGATCTCCGATGGCAAGGATCTGACGTGTACCATTGACGTCACCGTCAGCGGCATCACCCTCAGCGACGAGTTGAAAAAGGGCATTTCCATCCTGGAAAACAACAACCGGGTGTTCACGGTTGACACAGACTATAAATTGTTCGGCAGCGCCAAGGACAACGCCGGTGCGAAGCTGACGGTCTCTGTCATCGACGCCAAGCCCAACGTTGTCGTTTCCCCCTCCTCCCCTGTGGAGGATACCAGCAAATTTACAGTGGAGGGCCGCAAGGAGGGCAAGGCCACCGTGCGGGTGACGGTCACCGCCGCCGGGCATGAGTACTGGGAAGAATTCCCGGTTACCGTGGAATCCAACGAATCCATCATTGAATATACCGATGGATGCAGCCCGGTAAAGCCCCTGAAATTTTCCGAACTGGAGCATGAGATTGCCGCCCAGTGCAAGGAAATGACCACCGAGGACCTGGCGTCCGTCATCGACCTGCGGGTTCCGACCAATGAGGGCGTTTTATACCTGGGCTACAAATCCCCCGAGGACACCGGCGCGGGCGTCGGCAGTTCCGTGATCTACTACGCCAGCACCGGGGCCAGAGGGCCGTATATCAAGGACATCACCTTCCTCCCCAACCCTTCCTTTGGCGGGGAAAAGGCGACGATCTCCTACACCGGCCGCTCTGCCGGCGGCCGCACCTTCAAGGGCAAGATTCTGGTCACCATTACGGATGACAAGACGGATCTGACCATCTCCACCAAGCGGGACACCCCGCTGCTGCTGGATGCCAGCATATTCTCCCGGGCCTGCCAGGAGCAGGTGGGCGCGCCCTTGGACTATGTGGTATTTACCCTGCCCCCGGCCAGCGAGGGCGCGTTGTACCTGGATTATAAGGACGAATGGAACTACGCCGCCAAGGTTTCCTCCAACGAGCGGTATAACCAGGCGAAGATCAATACCATTACCTTCGTTCCCGCCGCCGGCTTCGTAGGCAGCGTCCATATCAGCTACGCGGGCTACAGCGTCTCCGGCAGCAAGTACAGCGGAGAACTGGTCATCCAGGTCAAGCAGGGCTTAGACGATGCCATCGTCTACAACGATGGCGGCGCGGGCTATGTGACCTTTGACGGCGGCGATTTTGACGATTTCAGCGAGAACGCCACCGGCAAAGAACTGGGCCGCGTCTCCTTCACGCCGCCGCCGGCGTCCCAGGGCAAGCTGTACGCCTCCTGGAGCGGAAGCCGGGGCAGCGAAGTGGCCTCCGGCGACACGTTCACTTCCAGGTCCCTGGACCGCGTGACCTTTGTGGCGGCGGACGGCTTTGACGGCGTGGTGCGCATCCCCTTCATCGGGGAGAACAAGTCCGGTTCCGCCTTCCAGGGGACGGTGGAGGTTCATATTCAGTCCTCCGGCGCCAGCCGCGGCGATATCTCCTATGTCTGCGCGGCAGGGCAGTCGGTGAAGCTGGCATTGCCGGACTTTACCAGCCTGTGCGAATCCCTCACCGGGCAAAGGCTGCATTACATCAGCTTCCAAGCCCTGCCGGACTTCAATCAGGGTGCGCTTTATCACAACCGGACCAGCTCCGGCGGCATGGGTACCCGGGTGACCACCGCCACCAAGTATTTTAACAGCGCCACGCCCTATCTGTCGAACCTGTCCTTCTGGGCCACCCAGAATTTCCGGGGGTCGGTAGAGATTCCCTTCACCGGCTGCGCCGTTAACGGCCAGACCTTTACGGCGGTTCTCTCCATCAGCAACGGCGAGGGCGCGGGCAGCGGCGTATCCAACGCGGTAAGCTATGCGGTCACCGGGCAGAACCCCGCCCGGTTCTCCGGCAATGATTTTGATACCGCCTGCCGCCAGGCCACCAACGAGACCCTCAGCTACATCCGTCTCAGCCTTCCCTCCTCCGGCCAGGGCATTCTGTATTACGACTACCGTACGGATGCCAACCCCACCGCCCTGGATATCAGCCGGAACCTGTTCCGCTCCGGGGAGGTCTCTGTAGACCGGGTATCCTTCGTGGCGGCCAAGGGCTTCACAGGGGTCGCGTACATCCCCTACACCGGTTGGTCCATCAAGGGCCAGCAGTTTAACGGCACGGTTCAGGTCACCGTCCATCCGGACGGCGCACTGGGCGGGCTGGTCCGGCATGAGACCACCGGCGCGCCGGTGCATCTGAGCGCCTACAGCATCCAGGAGGCGGCAGGGGGGCTTCCGGTTTCCCTGCGTCTGACCGGCCTGCCGGACGCATCCCAGGGCAAGCTGTACTATGAGTACATCAGCCCCACCCGCTATAGCTGGCAGGGCAACACCTCCACCGAGTACAGCCTGTACGGCGACCCCTCGGTCTCCAACCTGACCTTCGTCCCCAAGGCGGGTTATTACGGCGAGGTAAACATTCCCTACACCGCCAAGAACCAGGACGGCACCAGTTACAGCGGCTCCATCCGCATCATGGTAAACCAGCCCTATTCATCGGCGAACTTCAACGACCTGGACAGCTACTCCACCCAGGCCAAATCCGCCGTGGATTACCTCTACGCCCTCGGCGTCGTCAACGGCGTAGGCGGGGGCCGCTACGACCCCGGCGCATCCATCCGGCGGGGAGACTTCTGCCTGATGCTGGCCCGGGCCTTCCAGTTTAACGTAGGCAGCAGCGTCCAGGGCTTCAGCGACGTACCCGCCGGCGCTTACTACGCCCAGGCGGTAAACCAGCTCTACGCGCTGGGCATTGTCAACGGCGTAGGCGGCGGCAAGTTCAGCCCCTCGTCCACGGTTTCCCGCCAGGACGCGGCGCTGATGGTGCAGCGGACCTTACGCCAGGCGGGCATGGAAGCATCCGACGGCAACGGCGCGGCGCTGGCGGCATACAGCGACCGGGGCCAGGTCTCCGGCTATGCCCAGGGCGCGGTAAGCGGCTTAGTCCAACTGGGCCTTCTGCCCACCAGCGGCGGCAAGCTGTCCCCCAAGGCGAACCTGAACCGCGTCGATATGGCGGTGCTGCTGCACCGGGCGATGACGCAATAGCGGCAGCTTTCTGAAAACAAGGTTAAAGGCGGCGCAGGACGGAAAGTCCCGCGCCGCCTTGACCTTCTGTGGCAAAAGGAATATAATTGCGCTTGTTAGAGACGCCATGTATCCATTTCACTTTCACTACATACAAGGAGAAACGCCCTTATGAAACAAGCCCTCATCATTATCGACATGCAAAACGGCTTTCTCAACCCGGAATCCCCCCTGTGCATCCGGGACGCGCGGGCCACGGTGCCTGCCTGCGCGAAGGTCATCGCCGCCTGCCGGGAAGCAGGGGTCCCGGTGATTTTCGTCAACCGCGCCTACCGCGCCGACGGCAGCGACGTAGAGCACACCCGGTACAAGGTCTGGGCGGAGGGCGGCAAGCCCCTGGCCCCCGGCAGCACCGGGCCGCTCTCCGTAGAAAACCCGCCGGAGTTTGGCCGCTGCCCGCAGGACTATGAGATTATCAAGCCCCGCTACTCCGCCTTTTTCCAGACGTCCCTGGACCTTCTCCTGCGCCGCCTGGGCGTAGACACAGTGCTGCTCACCGGCACCACCACGCCCAACTGCATCCGCACCACCTGCTATGACGCCATTTCCCTGGACTACAAGGTCGTGGTGCTGTCGGACTGCTGTTCCTCCAACACGGATGAAATCCAGCGGGCCAACATGCTGGACATGGCAAACGTAGGCGCTGAAATCTGCGCTTCTGAAGCATTCCTGCCCACCCTGAAGCTGGCCGTCCGGCCCGGGACGCTGTCCGACCTGGACCGGTGCGCGGAAATTGAAGGGGCCTGCTTCCCGAAGGAGCAGGCCGCCAGCCGGGAATCCATCCGCAGCCGCCTGGCCGCATATCCGGAGCATGTCCTGGTAGGCGAGCTAAACGGCAGCGTCATCGGCTACGCCATGGGTCCGGTTATCAGCGCCGAGACGATCGCCGACGAGATGTTCGCGGATGCATCCTGCCACAGCGGGGAGAATCCCTATCAATCGGTGTTCAGCCTGGCGGTCCACCCGGACTGCCAGAAGCGGGGCTATGGCCGCGTCCTGCTGAACGCCCTCATTGCCCAGGCCCGGCAGGAGGGACGGCGGGCCGTCACCCTCACCTGCCGGGCGGAAAAGCTGGACTATTACGCCAGCTTCGGGTTCCAAAACCGGGGCGTGTCGTCCTCGGTTCACGGTGGGGCAGTCTGGTATGACATGGTGCTGCCGCTGTAGCTACCGCCGCATCCAGCGTTCCGCTTCCTCCAGCTGCTCCTTGGCTTCCTCAATAGAAATCCCTTGGGCAATCATAGGGTAGCGGTTTTCGGTGCCATTGTTCCGCTGGACCTCATAGGTGCCGTATTTGTTAATGACATCGTCGTCGCCATCCGGCCACCCGGGCTTACGCTCGGGTGGCTGGCTTTCGTGTTTGCGCATGGTTCTCACCTCCGGCGTTAGTATGTCTCCGAAACCGCCAGTTCAAACCTCTTCCAGGTATACGCGCCTTCCCGGAGCATCCGCCAGGTATACCCCGCCTCCTCACATTCCCGCCAGGTCAAAAAACGGAAGTCAAACACCACCTCCAAGTGGCAGGGGATGATATCCAGGATAATGCTGCGGATTTGTTCAAACCCCTCCGGGACCCCCGCCACATCGGGGAAAACGATTTTCACCCATCCGAACCGGTCCGTCTCCTGCACCACCGCCTTAATGCCGCAGCCGGAGACCGTCTCATTGATAGCCGCCAGGGTAAAGCTGTCCCCGCCGATGCGCAGCAGGGCGGCGATGGCTTCCCGCCGGAGGGGAATGCTGTACTGGACCGGCGTCCGGGCGAACAGGGCTTCCCGGCGGCGCAGGCCCTCGCCCTCAGCGGTGGCCAGGGCGCTTTCCCGCTCCACATAGTCCAGTCTCCCGCTCAACTGGTCCAGTCCGAAGCCCAACGCGTCCAGCTCGCTGCCGCTGAGGCTCCCCTGGGACAGGTCGTAGACGCCCAGGGGCCGCAGCAGCTTTCTCAAATGCTGGGCATATTCCATATCAAGCCCCCCATTCCATAATCCGCACGGTCCCCAGGCTGGGCAGGACGGTAGGGCTGCCCTCCCAATCGGCGGCGGGGGTAGTAAAGCGGTAATTCTCCACGCTGTCCAGGTCATAGAGCAGGTTTCCCAAAAAGGCCAGCGTCACGCCCTTCCCCAGCAGCGCGCCGGTAAAGGCGCCCCGCAGGGCGGCTTCCGCCTGCGCCTGGGCTTCCTGGAAGGTGTACCCGCCGGCAGGCCGGACGGCCACGGCGATATTCACCGGCTTCGGCGTGGGGGCCAGCACCCGCAGGTCCACGGAGATTTCCCGTTTTTCCTGCAAATACCGGTTTAACTCCGCCAGCAGCTCCGGCGAAGGAACGCCGCCCTCAGCAGCCACATAGAGGTCCACGGAACCCACGCCCCTGGGCCTCCCTACGGCAACGGCCGCCGCCACGCCCGGGCGGGACAGGGCGGTCTGCTCATAGTAAGCGGCGTTGGCCCCGTTTGGCAAGCGGCGGTAGCTGTCCAGCAGCCGGAGCCGGAGGGCCTCGTCGCTCTCCGCGTCGTCCCCGCCGGCAAAGGCGGCGGGATTGGTGCAGGCCTTGACGCCCACGGGCATAGCCGCCATAATGGTGACGGTTCCGGCGGCAGCATTGCCCTGCTTTCCCGGCTCCAGGGCTTCCGCAGGCGCATCCACGTAAAGCGTCCCCGCTTTAAGCGTCACGGCCTGCGTAGTCGCAAACCGCGTCCCGGCGGCAGTCATGCACACGCACCCTTTGTCCACCTCCAAATCCGTATTGACCGCCGTATGTACGCCGAAGCGCAGCGTCCCCTTCGCCCGTACGGCGGCGCCCCGCTGGATGCCCCGGATTTGCGCGTGGCGTTCCAGGTACTCCCCCGCCGCCGTCTGCGGAAAGCTCTGGTCCAGCAGCCACTTTGCCTGCAAATACAGCCCGTGGAGCTGCGCCGCCGCCGCATAGAGCCTTGCCGCCAGGTCGCAGGACGGGCTGGGCAGATAGCCGCTGGCCTGCGCGAAAACGGCCAGCATTTCCTCATAAATCGTGTCGATGGTTTTTTCCATAAAATCCCCTTTTATTTGATATCCAGCGCAACGGACAAGTCCTCGCCCTGATAGTCCAAAAACACGGTAAGCCGCATCCTGTCCCCGTCCTCTGGGGCGAGACCAACGTCTGTCACCGTCACATTTTCTGCCGCCAGGGCTTCCGCCGCGTACTGCCGTGCGGCGGAGCGCCGCTGCGCGGCAGGCTCCCGGCCCAGCAGATAGAGCCTGCTCCCCAGTTCCGGCAGGGCCGGCAGGCCGCCCCTCCGGGCCGTCAGCCGGAACAGCACCCGTTCCAGCAGCGCTTCCGCGCCTTCCAGCCGCACTATGCCGCCCAAACCGTCCGGCACATAGTCGCCGTTCAAAATTTTCACTTCCACAAGCGCACCTCCCTACGCGCCGGACGGCCTATACGGCTGTCCATTGACGGTCAGCCGCCCGGAAATTTCCACCGTGCCGTCGTTGCGGAGGTAGATGGACGCACCGCCCCCGGCATACAAGAAAAGCTCCCCCGGCGCCATGTCCTTGGGGGCATGCCCCCCGGTGCTGGCAGCGGCAATGCACTGCTCCCCGGCCTCCGCGCCGTCCTTAATGACCAGGACGGTGTCCCCCGCCCGGGGCTGCCAGACCACGCCGCCCGGGGCGAACACCTCCAAATCCCTCTGCTCCCCCCGGGTCAGCACCGACGCGCTGCCTCCGCCGATCGTGGTCACGCCCATACCGGCGGATTCCCCTCCGGCGGGCCGGCGGGCCATATTTTGCGATACCCACATAGCCTTCACCTCACACTCAATGTCAATTCCGTCCGCTCCCCGCTGCCGTCCAGCCGGCTGTGGGCGCGGACCACGTCATATTCCCCGGCCAGCGCCAGCCTGTCCAGCGCCAGCCTGACCCGGTCTCCCGGCTTCGCCGCAAAGGCCCGGGGCAGCTCCACGGTAATTTCCAGCCGCTCAAGTTCCGACTGGGCAATCTGATATTCCCCGGTGTACCGCCTGTCCCCGGCGGCGCTGCGGGGCATGTAGAGCACATGCCGCCGCTGCCCGCCCTGGTCGATAAATTTCTGATTCGGCACCCGGCGGCTGACGCGCTGGGACTTATCCTGAATCAGCATTTCCGAGATAACCCCATACCGCTGCTCCCGTTTCCGTACGCGCAGCAGGGGCGTACTGTCTCCGGCTTCCAGCGTCCTCCCGCTGCCCCAAAGGGGCGCGGAGACCAAAACCCCCTCCCCGGTAAAATAGGGATCGAACCCGCCGAACCGCCGGGTAAAGCCCTGTACGGCCTTCCACTGGCTGGACCCGGAGGACACGGCGTAGCCGCTGCCGGACACATCCTGCTTCCGTTCCGTCCGGATGCCGTAGGGCGCCACATGGTTCTCCAAAATTTCCGACAGCGGGGCGCGCCCGTAGCGCAGCGCCTCCGACTCATTGTCCAGCAGCAGCGCGGCCATGCCCCTGCCCTCGATGGTGGCCAGCAGCCCATGCTGGGAGAGGGAGACCTCATAAGCGTCCACCACTCCCCGCAGCATGGTTTGATCCCCTTGCCGCGCGGTAAACCGGACAGCTTTCGGAAGGGCCTGCGCCATATCCGGACTGTAGGGGCAGACCGCCGTCAAGCTGTCGCAGGGGACGGAGGCGGTTAAATCAACCTCCCAGCGGAGCAGTACCGGCAGCGCGAAGGCCTGGCCGTCATAGGTTTCCAGTTGGATGGTCACGCCGGTACCACCACCTTATCCCCAGGATGGATCAAATTGGGGTTTTTGATTTCCGGATTTGCCTTCAGCAAATCTTCCAGTGAAACCGCATATTTCCGGGCGATCCCCCACAAAGTATCGCCCCCGGCAACGGTATGGCTTCTGGCGGGGGCCGCCGTCCCCGTCCCCTGGGGCGGCAGGCCGGGCGCGGCCAGGTCCGTCAGGTTTTCTCCGTAGCCGTCAAACCGCTCCTGGAATTCAAAACTGTACCGGACATAGTCCGGCATAGGCTCCTGTTCCAGCTTCAGCCCGGTAAAGTAAGCGTTGGACGCCTGCCACAGGGGATGGATGAGCAGGCCCGGCCCATCCTGATAAAACACGCTGGCCAGTCGTTTAAACTCCTCGTAGGCGTTTGGACCCACAAACTCCCCCTGCCCCCGGATCACCCGGCAGCTCATCCCCATGTCCTGGATATAGTACCGCCCAAAAGGCACCTTATGGACGGCGGTCTGCCTCTGGTAGGCAATGGAGTAGGCCGCCGGGTTATAGGGCCAGACATAATCCTTATAGCGCATAGGCGCTAACAGCATTTCCTTCCACCTCTCTTATATGAATTTCCATTAATAGAAAGGAAACCCACCGTCATACCGCCGCCCGTCCCTTTGGAAAGCCAGGGAGACGTCTTCCGCCGTCAGCGCCGGCGGCGCGGCAGGCGGGGCATCCTCTGAAACGCCGCTCCAGCGGCTCCCGGCTGCCTCCGGCCCGGCGGAAATATGGACCCCCGCCCTCTGCGGAGCCGCCCCGTCCATGGCAAACGCCATTCTGGCCGCTGCCGGCGCATCACGCACAGCGGAAGCCTCCACCTTGGCGGCGGGCGCATCCACAACCGGGCTTTCCGCATCCCCGCCAGCGGCGGGAGGCGGGGAAACCGCCTCAACCCCGGCCGCCGCCGCAGGCGCAGGCGCGTCCGCGAGCGCGGCGGAAGCGGCCTCCCGCGCAGCCCGCGCCTGCTCCAATTCCCGAACCTCCGGCAGCACCGCTTCTGCCGCGTCCCCAGCCCCGCCGGAGGGGGCCTCCGCCTGCGCGGGGTCCCCCACTTCTCCCTCCACACGGCCAGGCGCCCCATCCGGCTGCGGCAGGCCGCTCGAAACCGCCTCCCGGGCCGGCCTCGCCCCGGGGACGGCGTCTCCGGTACCGCTCCGGGCGGCAGCGGGGTCCGGCAGGGTCCGTTCCACGCCCAAGGCCTGGAACTTCGCCCAATCGAACGCCGTATTTTCCCCTCGTTCCCGCGCCATATCATCCGGCGCGGCCTGGCTACCCCGGAAGGCTTCCGCCAGCAGGCGAAGCTGTTCCGTCAGCCGCGCAAGCCCGTCCAGCGCGCCGGCCGGGAGCTGCAAGCTGACGTGTACCGGCTCCTGCCCGCTCATCAGGCCGCCACCTCAATGCGGCTGGTGGCAAAGACGGTGACTTTTTCCGCCACCATGGAGCCTACCTTGCCCTCCTCCTGGATAGCGCTCCACTGGCAACCGCTGTAGATGACCTTCCGGTCGGGCTTGCAGATGACCAGGGAGAAGTTCTCCAAGGCGAAAAAGTCGATGCCATCGCTGATGGCGTCGTCGGTAGCGTACAAGCGGGTCAGTTCCAGCACATACTTGTTCTGCCCGTTGATGGTCGCCACCGGCTCACGCTCGCCGAAGGCCTCCACCACCTGGCTGGACTTGGTGGCCTTGGCGGCGTAGCTCTGGACCACGGCCACCTTTCTGCCTTCCAGTTCCAAGTAGATGTCACAGCTTGTCGGAAATCCCGTTACTTCCATCATAGTAAAACCTCCTTAAATGGTAATGTGGGCGGTCAGATAGATTTGGTTCAGCCCATGGGCCACCGAGAACCCGAATTCCACCAGGCACACGGACGGGTCATCCTCGCTGGCCGACACGGACACGTCGCTGTAGCCCTCGATAATCTCCGCCCGCAGCTTATTTTCCAACTCCACGATGGTCTGCGCGCGGATGGACCCTCTGGTTTGCAGGGTATTCTTCGTCCGGCTGAACCGGCTTCTGAGGCTGCGGCGGAGGGAGGGGATTACATCATCCACGATAAAGATGGTGGTCAGTTCCCGCCAGGTAGCGTCCTTCACGCCGCCGGTAGACGTCCGGGTCGTGATGCCCCGGACAGGCGACACCGCGCCGTCCACGGCTTCCAGGGGCGTCACCCCGCCCCTCACCAGCAGGTCGATCTCATTGTCGCTGAAATCCTGGCTGACGCCGCCCAGCCCCGGCAGCTTCGTGCCGTTCAGCGGGACGGCGGGGTCCCTGCTCACCGCAGCCGCAGCCGCCACCGCAGCCGCGGCGCATACGCCGGAAACGGCGTTCCCCCCGCTGTCCAGGCAGTCGGGTCCAACCAAGACCATCCGTTCACAATTAAGCTCCTCCGCCCGCTCGATCAGCCCGGTAACGGACGCGCCGCTCATGCCCACCACGGCAATCCGCTCCCGCCGCGCTTCCGCCGCGTCCTCCAGGCTGGTCCGGAGCGCCTTCTGGACATCCAGGTCCCCGCTGTCGCAGACCACCACCTGCACATCCCCATCGGTTTGCAGCGCGGCAAAGGCGGCTTCATAGTCCTCGCCATCCACCCGAACCGCCGCCACAACGGATGCGCCGCCCTGGAACAGCAGCCGCAGGAGGGCGGCCATCCCCGCCGTTCCCTCCGCATCCTCACCGAAAGCGGCAATGCCCTGGGCATAGCTGGCCAGCCGCACCACGGTGTTAACGCTGCCAACCGTGCTTTTTGCCGCCAGGCCGATGGTACGCACGGCCCGGCCGCCCCGGACGGCAGTCGACGCGTCATAGGAGGAATAGACCCCCGGACGTTCATGCATCACACTTTTCATTACTTCATAACCCCTTTCAAAATAAAATCTTCCAGCAGCGGCCCGTCCTCAGACGCCGCCGCAATGAAATACGCCCCGCAGCGCAGGCTGCCCCGCCGCAGGAACATGGAGGCGTCCTGGTCCCAGGCCGCTTCCTCCCATTTCAGCTCCGCAGGCTTCAGCCCCGAGGGCAGCCCTTCCATCATGACCTGATGGAGCGTCTCCAACACCCTGTCGCACCCCGCCGCGCCCTCCCGGGCGGGGCAGTAGATATCAACCGACAGCGTCAGCTCCAGTCTCAGCCCATAGACCTCCCGGCTGGCCAAGGTCTCCGGGTCGGTCTGCCGGCCCAGGTAGTGGCTCATCGCGCCGCCCCGGCTCTCGCCGGTACGCAGCCCCACCGCGGCCACCGGGCGGTCATACGCCTTCGCCCATCCCGGGGCATAGGCCGTCCTTGTTTCGATTCCGGCCCGCTCCAAAGCGGCGGCGAGGGCCGATTTCACCTGTTCCAGCCCGTTCACAGCGGACCCTCCTTTTCCCGCCGCAGGATGGCGCGGCGGTATAGCTTATCCTGCCCCAGTTTCACGTCCACCGCTTCCTGGACAACCAGGTACACGCCTTCCGACCGGACGCGGTCCCCCGGCGAGAGCGCGGCCCCTGCCGGGCCGATATACAGCCACCTCCGCTCACTTACGGTCCCCAGGGGCGTAACGGCGGCAGGCGGGTCCTCCCGGATTTTCAAAACCGGCTGCAAAAACGCGTTGACCACCCGCACCTCGCCGGGGCCTTTGGGGATGATCATGGCCTTCTGGCCATACCGGCGCAGGATTTCCACCATCCGTCCCGTCATCCCCTCACCCCCAGAAAGGCAAATCCGCCGTCCGCCGCATAACCTTCCAGCAGCGCCCCGGCCTGCCGTTCCATGGCAGCGGCGGCGGCGGCCAGCCCACCGCCGGTACGGATGCTCACATCCCCCGCCGTAAACTGCTCCACCGCACCGCCGCCGCGGCAGGGCAAAAGCCCTGCCGCAGCCAGGAGGGCGGCGGCGCAGGGGAACGCGTCCCCGCAGTCTGCCGGGGCAAGCCCGTCCCGCAGGCGGCCTGCCAGCTTGGCCTCAGCGGCCGCGCACAGCGCGGCCAGCAGCGGCTTTTCCTCCTCCTGCGGCTGCACGATCGCGGCGGCCAGGGAGAAAATGTAGTCCTGCATGCACACGCCTCCTTTCCTCCGGGCAGACGCCCGGATCAAATCTCCAGCACCTTCCCCGCGTCGGCGTAGAGCTTGGCGAAGCCGGAAATACTGGTAATCGCCGCTCTTTCCACCTGCCGGTCGATCAGCTTGTCATACTCCACCATCACATCCCCGGCGCTGACCATTTCCAGCGCATAATTCCGGTCCAAGCCGATAAGCTTCCCGGCGGGCATCGCGCTGGTGCGCAGCAGCGTCGCACCCAGAGGGGACGCCAGGGTGCCGGTACCCTGGAAATTCAGCCCCGTGAGGGGATTTTGGAACTCGCTCATTTTCAGCATTTCCAGCATCACCGCGTTGGGTACCAGGATGGTATTCATGGTATAGGGGTCGAACTGCCCCCAGAAATCCAGCAGCGCTTCATACGTCAGCTTCCCCTTGGTTCCGCCGATAGGCGCGGTGCCGATGGCAAAGGACTGGGCGGGGTTATCATTGCCGTCGCCGTCGGTAATCACCTTGATCGCGTCCTCCAGGTGCATCCGGGCGATATGGCTGCCAATCTGGCGCAGGGTAATGGAGAACAGGTCCAGCCGCTGGAACCGGATTGCTTCATAGGAAGCCACCAGCATCCGCCCCCTCTTGTGAAGCTTCACCAAATTATTCTGGGTCCGCACGACCGTCTGAGGAAGCTGCGCGCCTTCTTCCACCCGCTTCAGGCTTTTTTCATCCTCGCTGGGGGCGGAGGAAATGGAGCGGTAATCCATGCCGTCGAACTGGGTAACAGTAGCGGTGATGGAGGGCAGCACGTTGTCCTCCTCCATGCCCTGGCGCACCACCCGGGAGACGAACTCAGGGAACAGCACCGCCGACTCAGTGGTACGGAAGAACTTCTCCACCGTATCGGAGCGGCTTCCCTTTACATGGATGTCGAAGCGTTTCAGCTGCCGCTGGAACGCGTCCAGCCCCTCCAGGGGCGTCCCCCGGTAATTTTCGCTGGGGTCGGCGGCTTCTAGCACCTGGGTAAAGGACTTGCCGCTCTCGCCATACATACCCTTTTCCAGTTTCAGGTTGTCGTAAGTATAAGCCATAATTGAAATCCTCCTTTAAAGTAAAATCGTCACCGTTTTTTCGGCCGTATTCACGTCCACCACCGGCATCTGCCGTCCGCTCTCGCCGGCAGCGGCGGCCTTGACCCCGCCCTGGCCGTCCGCCAGCAGGGCGGCCCATCCCACGGCGGGCGCGGCATCGCTGTATCCCACGGTAACGAACCCGCAGACCTGTACGGTACACGCGTCGTCGCAGCAATGGGTTGTCACGCCGCAGAAGGCGTCGCCCGCCGCGCACTCGCCCACCGTACCATTGCCGGTAAGCTTCACCACATGGCCCTCGGCCAGCTTTTCCCCAAGGAAGGTCGCGCAGACCTGGCCCACGCCGTCATAAGAAACGTTCATTGATAAATCCTCCTATAAAGTAAAAATGTATCGTCGAAGCGGAATGCGTCCAAAAAGTTACACAAGAAACGCCCGGTCCTCGTCCTGCTGCTGAAGGGCCGCCAGCGGCCGGAGCTGTGGGGAGGGCGGGTACTTCTCCTCCATCCGCCTGCGGTAAACCTTAGCCAGTTCCAGCAGCTCATCCTCGTCCATTTTCCCAGCGGTTTTTGAAAAGACCTGCAAGTCCAGTTCCTCATCGGACATCCCCGCCAGCCGGACCAGTTCCCTTCGCAGCCCGTCCAGGTAGGCGCGGCCCAGCTTCGCCTCTTTTTCCAGGGCGTCCAGCTGCCGCAGGCATGCCGGATGGGCGGACAGCATCCGCCGCAGGCCGCTGTCCCGGCTCTGGACATAGCTTTTCATGACCCCCGCCCTTCTCTGGGCTGGCACAGCCACAAAGCTCCACTCATAGGCGTCCACCGGGTCCAGCAGCGTGAAGTAGCACAGCCTTCCGTCATAGACCTGGCCGCCCTGGTGGCTGCACGACTCCTGCCCGCAGATGGAGCACCGCCTGCCGGACACGCTGCATCCGACGCTGACTTCCTTTTTGATACCGCCTTCGATTTCCTCGATGAGGGCGGCGTTTTTCTCACTGCGCAGCATATAGGCATAGCCCTTCAAAAACCGGCAGGGGTCTCCGGCGGCGGTGGCGCCCTCCTCCTGGCAGATTTCGGTTTTATACAGCCGTGCAGTCTGCCCCCCGGCGGACCAATTGTGGTCAAAGATGCCGCTTTTCCCCACAAACAGGTGGCGCAGGGCCTCCAGGCCGCTTTCATCAAACCGCTCCCAATCCCGGTCCACCTCGTTGTCGCACAGCCGCAGGGCAAAGGTATACACCTGTTCCGCCGCCAGTTCCGCCCGGCTCAAGCGGTTGATCAGCGCCAGGTCCTCCGCCGAGACGGCATGCGGCAGGACGCTGCCGGGTTCCTTTTTTACATTCACCTTGAGATGCTCCTTTCCATTGCGTCATTTTCCAGGGCCAGCTTCCTGGCCTGCTCCTTATACCAGCCAGCCTTTGCTTCCTCCAGCAGGTCTTGCAGGTTAATGTCATCCCACACGATTTTAAACCCGCACCCATACCCGTGCATCCTCAGCCACATCTGTGCAATCCGTTCCAGCGCCGGGGTAAGGGTGCGGCGGATTGCGGTCATTTCGGTGGTAAGCAGGTCGGCCTGCTGGGTGCTCATCCGCTCGGTGCTGGACCAGCTCAGCCCCAGCATAAAGGGAGGAATGCCGGTTTTGCTGACAAGCTGCTCTAATATCTGCCGGATTGGCACCGAGCTGTCCAGGATTTGGTTATCCGCGCCGATGACCTTGATTTCCACATCGCCCACAGCCACGAAGTCCCGTACGCACCCATTGCGCGTACTTTCCATGGCGCGGCTCCACTCGGCGGCCAGCTGCTTGCTGCGTTCCTGGGCCAAGCCGCGCTCCCACTCGCCGGGCTTGTAGACCACCGCATAGCGGACGTTGCCCATGCGTTCCCAATTGACGCCGGTAGCGCAGTAGATTTTCCCCATCAATTCGGTCAAAAAGGGCATGGACCGCAGCAGCGACACGCCGTAGGGGGCGTAGGCTTCCGGATTGAAGGGGGTAAACAGCAGCAGGTTTTGGTGGGGGAAGGGCTTCACCTGTCCATACTGGTCCCGTCCGCATAGCTTGAAATCCAGCGGGCCATCCCCCTCCCAGACCTGCACGTCGTCCACTCGCCCGCACAGGACGGCGGCAATATCGTCATTGCCGGGGGCAGGGACGATTTCCCCCACGGCCTGCCCGAACATCAGCATAGAATCCAAATACTGGTCAAGGAAAGCGTTGATACCCCGCTGCCCCCTGCCCACGTCCACCTGTTCAAAGAACTTCCGCAGGCCCTCCCCGGCCGCAGGGTCGCCGCACGCCACAGACACGCCACCGCAGAGACGGATGATTTTAGAGATGCAGGCGTCCACCACGGGTACCGCCTCCCGGATCGCCCGGTAAAGCCGTTTATCGCCGGTTTGCAGCGGCGAATATCCGCCCGCCAGCCCGAAAGGGACCGGTTCGCTCCGTTTTATCTGGGGCGTAGCGGCGGCCCCGGCCGGGGCGTCTTTTTTCTTAAGGTTAAAAAGCTTCATTTCTCAACTCCCTATTCCGCAGATTATCCAAGGTGAAAGGAGGGATTTCTCGGTACGGAGCAGAACAGCCCTTCCCCGCCGTCCCAGCGGGGCGCGGCGACAGTAGCGGCGAAGTAGCGCATGTCGTCCATCGCGTGGTCATTTTCCTTTTTAGGGGCGTCCCTCCCGGTATTTTCCTCGTTCCACCTATAAAGGCCGATTTCCCGCAGGCAATCCACGCAGCCCTCACAAATAACGATGCGCCCCTGTTTGAGCAAATCCGCCGTCGTCCTGATACCGGACAGGACGTCGTTGTCGGCCTTAATCACCCAGTACCCGGCCTGCCTGAGGGCGGCGATAAAGCTTGCGGCGGAGGGGTCGGCCACCACGCACCGGATTGAGTGGCTTCCGGCCAGCCGTCTCAAGGCGTCCACGTACTCCCGGTCGGTAAGCTGAACGCCTGTCCGCCTGGAAGCGTAGTAATACTCCTCCACGCGAAACCAGACCCCGTCCCGCAGCCCCCAAAGGCCAAAGGAGCATGGGTTTGCGGTTCCGTAGTCCACAGAGATGACATAGTCTTCCAGCTCCCCCTCCGGCGCGCCCTGCACATCCCGGGCCGGGTCAAAGAAGTCATACACCAGCCCTTTAGCGGCAGTCCACTCCCCCAAAACAAACCGGCGGTAGAAGGTTCCGCTGTAGCTGTTTCTGTATCTCCGCCGGATTTGTTCCGTAAGGGAGGGATTATCGTCCATAGTCAAGTGGAGGTAAAGCGCGTTATGCTTTTCCTTTTTGAGAATCCACTCATTATAGAACCAGTGGTTTGGACCATCAGGATTACAATTAAACCAGAACCTTGCCCCCCTTACGCTGCACCGGGCCAAGGCCTGCTCCACGAAGGACCTGGGCATCAGCGCCACCTCATCGAGCAGTACGCCGGCCAAGGTAACGCCCTGGATAAAAGCGGCGCTGCCCTCGTCCTTGCCGCCCATAAGGTAGAACCGGTTTTCCCTGCCTCCCTTACGGATGAGCAGCAAATTTTCACTCCGCCGCTCCCGGCAGCAAAAGCCAAGCTCCTCCAATACGGGCAGCAACTCCTGCACCAGATTCCGCCGCAGGGACACGACGCTTTTCCCGCACAGGGCGAACTGCTGGCCCTGGAAAAAAGCGGTAGCCCAGCATACGAAGCTCAGTCCCATGCACAGCGTCTTCCCGCTACGCACGGCCCCGTCGCAGATAATAGCGTCGTAGCCATGGTCCGGGGAATTTGGCCCCCACCAGCACATGATCCGCTTCTGTTTTGGGGAAAACTGTTTGATCTTCATAAAAAGTGTACCAAACCTCCTTTACTCACCTGCGGCGTCCATAGCAGCCAGCAGGGCATTCATGCCATCCTCGCCTCCCCCGGTGGAGTCCAGCAGCAAGCCGATCGCCTTCAATCGGTCCACGAACTTAACCTCCACGGTACCTGCGCTGTTGACCTTAAGCTCGCTGACGCACCACAAGTCCAGCGACCCCACATGGGCGTCCTTAGGGGCGAGGGCCAAGGCGACGGCGTCGTTGGGCCTGCTGCATACGATTTGCATCAGCGCATCCAAAAGCTGTTCACGATTGCGTTCCATTCAAAACCTCCTTTCACCCATAGGCCGCAAAGGGGCAAAAGTTGCTATGTTTCGTGCAACCTTTTCAAAAATTTTTTTTCCATCCCATCTCAGGGCGCAAAGAACGCGGGCAATCCCTGGTGCATGGCCAGATTTTTTAACGCCGTCCAAAGGAAAAAAAACGCCCTTGGCATTAAACAGCAAAAGGACCGCCCCAGGCAGTAATACCTGAAGCGGTCCTTGTCAATTATTACGCTGTGCGTTTTATCTGTAGATACGCGCCGCAAAGCTGGCCTTTGCGGTGTCCGTATACCCAATGACTGTCATGTGCGGATAAAGCAGATAAAAAGGATGCAGGCGATCATCCTGCACCCAAACCCAACTCGAAGCCCAGCGCAGCGGGTTCGAGTTGGAAAGGAGGGGCAAAGGAGCGGAACGCAGTTTTAAGGCGGCCCCCAAAAGGGACCGCCTTAAACGAAGTGGAGCGGATTTTGCTCCGACGTGGAGCTGCTGGGCAGATTCGAACTGCCGACCTCATCCTTAAGATTGCGTTTTATTAGGAAAACACACTGTCAAAAGGATTTTATGCTTTGGCGGGGGTCAGCCCGCCTCGGCGGTGTCAGTGGTGTTGATTTCAATATACTCGGCAATCCGGCGGAACTCGTCCGCAAACTTAAAGTGAACGCTGATATTGCCGTTTTCGTAAACCTTGATATGGTCTACCAGCTCAATCAGAATTTCGCGGGTCAGCTTTTCGATGTTCTGATATTTCGCAAAAGCTACCAGCGCGGGATGCTGCTGGTCAACGCCGTTTGAGAGCTCTTTCCGTTCAGCCGTCAGCCGGGCCAGCAAATCCGAGAGCCCGGCGGCCTGCCGTTCATAATCGGCTTTCATTTCCCGGTATTCCTGCTGGGTGATTTCCCCGTCTTTCCAGTCTTGATACAGTGACTGCTTATAGCGGGTGATTTTCGTCAATTCCTTTTCCTTTGCGGCTATCTGGTCATTAAGGCGGTGGGATTGACTTTTTTTCAGCGGGGCCGCATTGATACGGGTTACTATTTCCGAGTAGGAAACGGCGGTGCTTACTTGATACTGAATAGCGAACAGAACGGCGGCCTCTAAACGGTTGTGCTTGATAGAGTGCATGGTGCAGGCCGTCCGGGAGCGGTTCTTGTAGGTGGAGCAGGCATAATATACATTTTTCCCGCTCTGGCTCCGGGTGACGGATTTCCCACAGTCCGCACATTTCAGAAAGCCGCTGAACAAATGGAGCTCCCGGCCCTTGGGGGTTGTCCGGGTATCCCGGAGCAGGAGGGCCTGCACCCGGTCAAAGGTTTCGTGGGTGATGATGGCCTCGTGGGTATCGGGGACGCGCACCCATTCTTCCTCCGGCACAGCCTCAATCTGGTGTACCTTGTAGCTTTTCACCCGGCGGCGGCCCTGTACCAAATCCCCGGTATAAATGGGATTTTTCAGAATGTCATTGACAATCTTGTTTCCCCACATGGGATTGTCGGCCACGGCGGGGGAATAGGGCAGGCCCTTTTCTATCCGGTATGCCGTGGGGCTGGGTATGCCGTGTTCGTTCAGATAAAGCACTATCGCGTGTTTGGTGGTTCCTTGCAGGCACAGCTCGTAAATCTTCTTGACGATTTCAGCGGCCTCCGGGTCAACGATTAGCTGGTGCTTGTCCTTGGGGTCTTTTATGTAGCCGTAGGGGGCGAAAGAGCCGATGTACTGGCCGTTGCGCCGCTTATTATCAAAAACCTGCCGGATTTTCTTTGAGGTCTGATAACAATACTGGTCATTCATC
>CANSSG010000002.1 GCA_947649615.1 uncultured Clostridia bacterium
TCAGGTGGAACTTGTAATCGCCCAGCTTGACCATGGGCCAGCAGACGATCTGGTTCTCGTCCACAAAATTGTTCTTGTTCTTGTATCCGGCCAGCTGGGAATATTCGGTGACGCCCTCCGCGCTGGAATCCGCATCAATCAGGCACTTGCCGCGGAACAGGCCCATGATGCCCGCCGACTTGGTTGCCATAATCGCCGCCACGACAGTGTTGTGGGACCAGCTGGGTGCGCAAAATGTATCGGGAATCTTCCCAACGGCAGTCATGCAGTCGTCTACATGGCCGATGCCCTCCACGATGTCCGCCAGGATGACCTCGTCCGGCTTGACCGCAGTATAGGAAATGGAGAGGTTCCCGGCTTCGTAAGCCGGGCTGGTTTCCAGCAGTTCCACCATACAGGAATCCGTTTTGTCGCTGTAGTAAACGCTATAATCCTCGTCCAGAGTGAGGTTTTCGCCGCCGCTGGATACCTGGATCGTGTTGCTGATTGCCGCCAGGGGCAGGCTGACCATATGGTTGTCCGTATCGTAGTCCTGTGCGGCCACTTCTTCCTGCATAGCCGCCGGATCCATGACGTTGCAGAAAATCACCGGCTGGCAGCCGAACAGCTGGAAATGGGAATAGATAAACTCACACAGGGGGTAGGTCTCCCAATCATAGGAAAAACCCAGCTTTGCAACCGCTTCATCCCAGCTGGTGCAGAGAATAGGCGTGTTGACCTTACCGGGCTTGGACGCCGTATGAATGGGGGCCACCCCTGTTACATAGGGAAGCCCGGAATCCGCTACAACGGGGATACTGACCGCTGTGGCTTGTTCCAGGACATGGATGCCAAGATTCGCCATGGGTTATGCCCTCCTTACTTGTTCTTGTTTTTCTTTGCGTAGTCCGCCTTCACCTGCTCAACCAGCTTCACATAGTTGGCGTGGAGCGCATTGCCGGTGGTCTTGACCTTCAGCCGCGCCGCCGGCAGGGAATCGCCGGGGATAATCAGTGTCTTGATCAGCGGGTATTTTGTGATGCCCTCATGCGCCGCCGCCAGCGCATTTTCCCGGCCGCCGCGATAGATCGTATTGCTCCGGATCAAGCCGGCGATGTTCGGACCGATGTAAATATAAAAGCCGGAGGGCGGCCCTCCAGCTTTTGCCTTATTCTTCGGAGCCGGTGTGCTGTCCGTAGAAGTCGTGGACGGCTCCGTGGAGGAGCTGGCCGCAGCCGGCTCCTGGACCGGATTGTCTAATGTTGCTGTATCCTTCTTTGCCATAGAGTACCTTCCTTTCGATAATGGGGAGGTCCCACACGGAGACCATTTCCCCTGCGTAATATGGGGCGGTATCCTCCTGATAGACAAGCCCTTCCAGCCCAGCTTTCAGATTCAGCCGGAATTGCTTTCCTATCACCACTTGTTCCAGCAGCGCGATTCTGAGCCGTTCCATAAGGTTCAGAAGGACAAGACCGCCCTCCTGTTCATCCTTGTGGTACACACAAAAAATCGTCCGCACTACAGCTGTTGCTTCCGGACTCTGGCCGGGCAGCTGGATATCCTTGTTCGTAATGATCTGGTGCAGAATATACGGAGCTTTTTTGGTTGCCGCTCTGCCGTCCGGGATACGCATACGATAGACTGCGGCAGCGCGGTCTGCCGGAGATTCCTTATCTTCCTTTTGCTGCGTCACGGGCAAAAGGAGATCATGCGTTGCAGCCTGACTAAATTCTTTCAGCTGCTCCAATAAAATTACTTTTGTCATGCTCAGTTCCCCCAGCCGTTGAGTAGCCGCAGGATTTCATGGTCGATGCGCTTTTCATAGGTTTCCACCATCTTGTCCTCGATCTCGTCCGTGACTTCCTCGTTGGAGTGCATCATCTGGGGGGTGGCCGGGCCGTAGAGTTCTTCCACAGGGAATCGCTTCACGCCCACGCGCTCATAGACGCCCCGGTGTCCGCCCATTTGCGCGGTAAAGGCTCGGTCCAGCGTTACTGCTGTCCCGGACCTTTTGACCTGGGTAACCACTTGACCCTTGTTGTTGACCCGTGTGTTGAACTTCATCAAAGGAATCACATTCCCTCGGAAGCCAAACACCACCGACAGGCCGCCGCCAGACTCCCGGACAAAGTGATTGATGTTCCGGGTCTGTGCCAGAAACTCACTCTGGCTAATAGCATACTCTCTCGTGGCTGGGCGCTTCGCAGCAGTCTTGCCAGCGTCAGCAGCACGGGTGAGCGCACTCCCCACTGCCTTATAGACCCCGCCGCTGATACCGGCCAGCAGCTTTGTCACCCTGTCAAGGCTTTCTTCTGCGACATCTACTGCTATCCCAACGGGCATACTGGTTAGGCCATGCTGACTGCTGCGACAAATCTCCAGGTCCTTGGGATCGATATGGGAGACATTGCTGAAGCTCATTCGTCAATCGCCTCCAATTCCACCCGCAGCATACCCAGCTCACAGGTAGAGGACGCGACATAGAACTCCCGGAAGAATCCCCCGCCGCCTTCCTCGTCGTTGATACGGATACGCTGACCCTTCTCTGGCTGCTTGCCGCCCAGATCATCTATGGAGCAATGCAGCACAGAGGATACCATGTAAAGGCCCTGGATATGGTCTGTTGCAACCAACTGCCGCCGATCCTTCTCTTTCATTCCGGAGAGAACAATAGGAATGTCTTCGTAGCGTTCACCGTCATATTCCACGGTGCGCTTCTCCGCGAACTCGTCCACATTCAAAAACACGTTGTGGATGTCGTCGGCCAGCATGTCCTTGAAGCTCATACCACCGGGGCCTCCGCGCCCAGCTCAGGCGGAACCTCCCCATCACCGTCCACATGGACTTCCACGGTGACCAGTAGAGCGGCGATGTCGCTCTTGTTCCTGCACTGCTTGACATCTACGCCCAAATCGGCGGCCAGCTTCTCCATCTCGGCGCGGGACAGTTCCATCAGGCTCTCGGTGGTGAAATGGCCATCGACAATATCCAGGGCGTCGGGAGTCTCAGCCTCTCCCTCATGGAGATCGGCAACGTCCTCACCCGCACCGCCGCTCTCGCCGGGTTCTTGCCCCGTAGAGGCGGGGTTGTTCTCAGGCGGGGTCGCGCCCGCGCCTTTGCTGCCCCTGCTCTCTGCGGGTGTTGCAACGCCGGTATCGTGGCCGATGATAGGCTTAGTCACATACTCCGCCACGCCCCGGGCGACAAGCCGCCTTTCCTCGGCGGCGGGCAGCGCGATAGCGCCGTCATTCTTACTCTTGTAGCCCTTCGATGTGCCGCAGGTGCCACAGGTAATGTAAATCATGCCTTGCTCCTTTCTCGACGCAATCAGGCAGCGTCAAAGACATTCTTCGCGGAAGTCCAGGGGCTGGTGGTCTTGGGGGCGAACAGCGGCCGGCTGGAAACGCTGGTTTCATCCACAGGGGGCTTGATGGTGGACAGGTAGTTGGGAACGCGCATACCCGCGCGGGTGTGCCACTTGTTGTCCATCTCCTTCTGCGTCACAGCCCCGTACAGCCCCTTGCCGCAGTTGGGAGCGGTGACAAGCGCACTGCCTTCCGCCAGGAAGGGGGTGTCCTTGCCGGTCTGATCCTCAAAGGTACCGTCGTTGACGAAGATTTCCAGCTTGCGGCCGCCGAAGTTGAAACGGCCCAGGGAAATCACATACTCGGTCAGCTCCTCCGGGTTGATAGCGCCGTAGTCCGCGCGGCGGTTGTCCATCATGTACTGGATCCAGGGATCTTCCATCAGGAAGTTGCCAACGTCGTTGGAGACAACCAGATCGGTAGCGGGTTTGCCCCGGTGGGTCAGCATCTTGATCATATGGATAACGTCCCAGTACCAGTTGCCGGGGGTGTGTTCGTCCTTGCCGTGGGTCCACTTGGCGGCGGGGGTGAACAGGGCGGGGTTGTTGGTTCCGTCGTAGAACTGAACCGGAATATCCTCATAGATTTCCGGGTCGTCGGTCTGGTGACGCATGACACAGCCGTTGTTCAGCATAGTCTCACAGGCCAGCCACTCCTCCCGGCGGGTGACGCGGGCAGACAGATCGCTCAGGTCACCCATCAGCAACATACGGGCCCGCATCTCGGGGGTGGCGGTGCTGAAAAGGCTCTCACCGAAACCGCGCTTATTCAACTGGTCGATGGTCAGGGGCTTGGAGATGGCGATGTTGCCCGGCTCCAGCTCGTAGGTGCTGAACCCGCTGCGGCCAACAGGCAGGGGGCCAACGCGGGGCAGGACAAAGGGGGCCGCCTTGTGGTTGCCCTCCTTGTAGTCGGCCAGGACCTTAGACGTGCCGAACACATCCAAGGCCAGATCTGTGGGGAAGTAGCGCCGTTTGAACCAAGTGGGCTCAGGGGTCAGTTCCTCCAGGGCCGCCAGCATATACAGGGTGTCGTAGATATTCATTCTGCTTTCCTCCTTAGTCCTCCATCATGTCCGTAAACACGATGTCATACTTGCGCAGGTTGTCCTTGTCGGCGGCGGTCAGGGCGTAACCCTCAGCGACAATGACCGCGTGGGGGTTGAAATTGCCGCTGCGGTAGACCACCGCCGCAACCGCCTCCGTCCCGGAAGCGTCCACGGGGTCAGCCAGGATATAGGCAGGGGAGCCGCCGGTCGCCATGACCTCACAGGTGCCGTCCTCCTTGCGAGACAGAACCGTACCGCGGGCCAACTTGCCAGCACCGGCGGCAATGTTGACGCCGGTGGTC
Source organism: uncultured Clostridia bacterium (assembly GCA_947649615.1). GTDB lineage: Bacteria > Bacillota > Clostridia > Oscillospirales > Oscillospiraceae > Pelethomonas. The sequence continues at coordinate 4,698 of CANSSG010000002.1, forward strand.
AGCGCCCGGGGGAACAACCCTGCGATCAGATTGTCCTGGCTGCACTCGCCAACCTTGTTTACCAGATTCTCACGCATGATTACCGAACCTCCTTTTTCCGCGCGTTGAACGCCTGGGCATCCAGCTTCGCCTGGGTAGCCATAGCCTGGGGGGTGTCCTCCCCGCCAGCGCCGCAGGTACCGTCACTGCCCGCACCATTGGCCGCGCCCACGTCCTGGGCGCCGGAGCCCTTTGTGTCGGCAATCAGCGCCGCCAGGAACTTCCCGCCCTGCTGGGACGCTTTCTGCGCAGCAGCATAGACCATCTCCTGGGCGGTGCAGCGGTGCTCCCCGTACTTGGCCGCGTTGATGGTTTCCGCATCGAATACACCGGCCAGGGCGTCGATGTCCTGGAGCCGCTGCCGCTCGGCCTGCGCGGGATCAACGTCCACGGAACCCTGGGCCGAGGGGGTGGGGGGAGCGGCAGGGGCGCCGGACGCGGACACGGCGGCGCGGGCCTCAGCCATCAGCTGCTCGGCCAGAGCCGGATCCTCTTTCCGCAGCTCCTCAAGGGTTTTTGCCATAATGTTTCCTCCATTCTGTCCGCCGGTCTGCGCCGGCTTTTGATTATTTGCCTCAACCGGGGCTGCCGCCTCGGGTGTGACCGTGGGAATCGTGTCCGGGGCAAACATCCCCGGGGTAAGATGGAACTGCCGGCCGCGCACGAACAAACTGCGCCCGTCGGCGCTGGCGGCAATGTCAAGGGGAGCGGCATCCTCCAGGACTTTGTTTGCAAAGCCCTTTTCCACCGCTTCCGTCCCCGTCATATAGGTGGTCTTTGCCATCATATTGGAAATCACCATATCGGATAGGCCACACTTGCGCTTGTAAATGGACACCTGGGCTTTGTCCCAGGCCTCATTTCTTGCCGCCAGCTCTTTCAATTCATCCGCATTGTAGCCGCCCCACAGGGAGCTCCAACACTTGTGGATCATGACGATGCTGGCGGGATTGACCAAAACCGTGTCACAGGCGCTCATGATAAGGGAGCCGCCGGACATAGCCACGCCGTCCACAATGCAGGTCAGCTCCATCCCTTGGGTGGCCAGTTCCCGGAGCCGGTTGTGGATCAGGATGGACACGCCCGCGTCGCCGCCGACACTGTTCATGCGAATCGTCAGGGTCTTGGCTCCGGCCAGAGATTTCAAGTCATCCAGGAACTCGGACTGGACTATATAGCTCCCCTCAATAGGCTCGCCTGTCCACCAATCAACAGGCTGGCTCTCAACGATCTCCCCGTACATGATAAGCTCTGCGTTTTCGCCGTCCGCCATCTCCATGACGTAGGGCCCTCGGTTGATACTGACCACTTTGGACGCAGCTCCGCCTCGGCCAAAAGGCGTTTTGAACAGGTTAGGCATTGTTCCCATCTCCTCCTTCGTCATCGTCTTTTTCGTTAGGGTCAACCTCCATGCGGACGCCCCCGCCGCCAGCCGCAGTCAACAGGGCGTTTTCAGCTTTAAGCTGATTTACATTTTCCTCCCAGTCGCCGCCGCCTGTCTCACGGGTGACCTGCTCATGGGTTTTGAGGGCGTGCTGGATTTGCAGCACCGCCGCCTTTGCCTCTTTCAGAGGGTCAAGGCTGCCTTGGACGGGGCCGATCCACCGCGCTCCACACCATGCGGCCCGAATAAGGGGGTCGGCAAAGAAGCCCGGCGCATTGACGCGCCCCAGGGCCACAGCTTCAGCCAGCCAGACCTCATAGGTGGGCTGGCAGAAATCGTCCACGAACCACTTCCGGCGCATACGAAAATCCTCCCATGCGTCCAGCAGCGCGGCCCGCGCGGACGAATAGGAGGAATTGTATTCTTTGATCAGCACGTCATAGGGAATCCCCAAGCCCGCGCCAATCAGTTTGCAGAACGTCTTGACAAAGGTATCAAAGCCCGCCGTGGGAATATTGGGGGAGCCGAATTTGATGTCCTCCCCTTCCTCTAAGTGGGCCACGGTACCCGGCCCCATCTCGTACTCGTTTCTGTCATCGGAGATGTTGTCCTCGCCGGGGTTTGCCCCCGGGACGCCCACGATGCCGCCCGCTCCCACCTCATTGAGCGGAACCTGATTCGGGTCGGTCTTAGTGACGATCCAGGCCGTAAAGAAACTTTGAACGAGTGCCGCCATCAGTTCGGATTCGGTGTAGCGGCGCAGCTGCAGCAGCGGCTCGATGACCTGGGCCAGATAGGTGACGCCTCGGTACTGGTCGCACCGCTCGCTATTCATGATGTGGAGGATGTTGGGGAGCCCCGTCCGGGGGCCGTAGGCCTCCACTCGCGTCCACTCAATGGGATCCCAAGTGTGCTGCCAGGGATAGTTGTTGCTGACGTGGTAGGCCATGACCATGCCGTTTTTGTCCACCTCAACACCATCATAGATTTTGTTGCCGTTTTTCTCGTTCTCTCCATCGGTGATACCATGCCATCCTCGGCCACCACCCATGCGGTAGGGAGTGCTCACCCGGTCTGCCTCCACCAGATGGACGCGCAACGAGTACGGCCTGACGGGGGTGGACGGGTATCGTTTGAACACCGCGAACACGTCCCCTGACATCAGCCACGACACAAGCGCCAGCTGTTGGAGCGCGTCGAAGTTGTTGATACCGATTGCGTCACAATTCTGCTTGCGGTCAGCCCACAGGCGGAACTCCGCCTCCGTTCGCTTTTGCCACTCCTTGGCGGCCTCCGGGGAGAGGCTCAGCACATCCCGGTTGATGGAGCTTTTCAGTGTCAGGCCCACACCGACAACCTTTGTGCGGTTGGTATTCACGGCGGACGTGGCCAACGGCGTAGACATATAGAGCATACGGCCCCGCTGCCGCAGGGTGGCATTGTTCCAGTTGATGTCCTCATTAGGGCTCCCGCTCCGGGCCTTGAATCCCTTCATGGCCCGCCGGGTCACGCTGGCCCCGGCCTCGCTGTACCCCATTGCTTTGGGTCGTGCGCTGTCTGGTAGCAGTAGGCCGGATTTGGTTTTGTAGTAGATAGCGTCCACCTCCTATGCTGCAATAAAAATGGGTAGCCCAGCTGGCGAAAGGAGCTAACAACCCCCAGCCGGGCTGCCCATGGTAAAGCCCTTTCGGGCGATTACCCAATCACCAATCCCTCGGGAGCACACCAAAAGCCCGGCGGGGGCGCTGGCCATTCAAAAGATTTTCCAGCTCGTCCACCTTGGCCTCCGCTTCCTCGATTTGCTTCTGGAGCGCAGGGAGATCAAAACGGGTCAGCTGGCGGTCGTCGATCATGTATGATTTGATGCCGCCATCTACCAACGCGAGATATGCGGTGCGCAGCTTTTTAAGTGCCGTCTGCCAGAAGTCCAGACGGGCCCGCAGCTCAACCTTATCGGCCATATTCTCACCTTACCAATCGTCATAGTTTTTACCGAGCCCGGAACGCACCTTTTTAGTCCTGGCGCGGGGCACAGCAGGAACCGCTGGCGGCTTTGCAACAGCCACTGGCGGGCATTGGCCGCGCATGGCTTTAAGCTGCCTGTCAATAGCGTCCAGGTCTTTAGGCAAAGCCTTGAACGCAGCCATGGCATAGTTACGGCAGTCAAGGGCCTCGTTGCGCTCATGGCCGGGAATCTTCTTCCATACCCAAGGCTGCTTTTTGCTCGCGTCATATTCCAGCCGCTCAGACAGCAGACCGGCGAAATAGCTGGAGCCATAATCGTCCCGGTGCGGGAAATGACAGTAGTTGGGGCCAGGCGTCTGAACGCGCAGATTATCCATAATCCGCTGCTTCCCGGCGTCGACGCCAATCTCATACATCCAGCACGTCCCGATATACTGCTCTTTAATCATGATTTTTTGCTCCTTGGGTGGTTTCGTATAGGGGGCGTTATGGTCTTTTGAGCCCATAATCGCGAACACCTTTTTACGGATTCGGTCATGGCACGCCAGCCGAACCTCGCCGGAGAAGTGGCCGGCCTGGTCCACAAAGGTCAACGATACCGGCAGGCCCAGCCCGTCAGCAAAGCGAAATACCCGGTTAAACAGAACCTCGTCCAGTTTAGCCCAGGTCGCTGGATCATCGGGCCTCCCCATGACGATACCCTTTTCAATCCCCCAGGTTTCTCCGAAGTGTCCATGTCCGACGACCTCATATTCCATCCGGTTGTCCTGAGTGTCCACACCGGCCGTCAGCACCAGCACACCGTCAGGCAGCTCAACGGGCGTGCCGCCCTCTTCCAGTCCGTAGGCCTCCACATCACGCCGCCCCATCAGACTGTCCTCGTCCTCTATGTCTCCGCGATCTTCCCACAACTCACCAAAACGGGTGTTATAGACAACTTGAAGGCTTTTGGAATCTCCAATCGCATACAGATACTCAAGAATAGAAGATTCCCACGAAGCCCACGGGCTTACAAATGAATTGAGCCAAAAGGAGCGAACACCGCGTTTATATGCGTCTGGATTATCAGCAATCCATTTGGCTGGCTGCTTTTTCATCTGGCGCTCTGTTGATATGCACGAACACTCAGGGCAGATGTAATAGATATCCGATACCTCGTACTGCTTTTCTTTCTGGACGATTTTTTCAGTTGCCGTGTATCGGATATTTGAGAAATGAATATCGTGGTATCCGCCGCAGTGCGGACATTTTACACACCATCTCTCCATCGTTCCTTCTGCAAAAGAACGTGCTATTTTGCTGGCATTTTTAATTGTAGGTGTTGAGACTTCAACTGCTTTTGAGTTATAGAACGTGATTTGCCGAGCTGTGGCCAGTTTCCACGGATCGCCTTCATTACCAGCAGATGCCGCCCAGCGATCCCGTTCGTCACCAAAAACGTATCGACAGGGAGTGGAAGCGAGGTCATCAGGGACATTGGTTCCACACATTATCAGCATTCCACCTGGAAAAGATTTGCGTAGTAGTGTGTTTCCGCTGTCACGGCTCTTGGCCTTTGATACTTTTGAACGCAATACGCTACATTCTTGAATCAATGGACCAACGCGCACTTGCGAAAACTTTTTTGCATCGTCAATATCTGGATGGATATACAGAATATTTCCAGGGTCTTGATGGATAATGTAACCAATACAGTTCAGCTCGAACTCCGATTTACCTACCTGCGATGAAGCAACCATGACAATCCTTCGTACTTTTGGGTCAGTAAAGGCATTCATCAGCTCCCTAAGATACGGCGTCCGGTTTGTACGCCATGGGCCTGGTTCCGCTGCGCTTCGCGGCAATCGCCGGTATTTATCCGCCCACTCTGTTACGGTTAAATTTTCTGGCGGATTCATACCCGCCAGCACTTTGGCCACCACAGAATTAAGACGGGCAGTGTTAGAGCTATTCATCGTCATCCGCCCAATTTGTTTCCCAATTCATCCGGCCACGTACACGCTCCTCATACCTCTTTGGGTCGTAGCGATAGTGAGACAGCTCGCTCATAACCGCATATACCTCTCGGCGGATAATTTCAGAAGCCTCGGCAGGTGTCTGCGCATCGACCACATCTACTGCCAACCGCCCGGGTAGCGCCATTAGTGAGCTGCGGATTGTGTAAATCAAGTCCTCGGTCAGAGCAGCCACATCTTCGCTGCGGTGCATTTTCCCCTGTAGTTCATCAGCTTCCAGCTTTGCAATTTTCGCCTTGGAAGATTTGAGCGTTACATCAGCCGCTTGACGTGCCTTTTCTAGCCGTTGTTCTTCTGCGCTTCTTGCATCTTCCTTGGATTGGGATTTGACATACCGCTGGACAGATTCACAAAGGAGGAACCGGCCTTTTGAAACTTTTTCTAACTGCCCATCTTCTGCCAGTTGCCGGATATATCGCCCAGTTATGCCAAGAACACAGGCCAGCTCAGTTGTGCTGACCTCTGTTTCGGGCGTAATTTTTGTGTTCGACACGGCCGCTCACTCCTTCCCCGTAGCACTACCAAAAGCGGAACGGAAATGTCACGAAAAATTTTTTACTAACTAATCGTTATTTGGGGTCGGCGAGCCCGCAGCTAACGGGATCCCCCTGTCACAGTACCTTTTCCGCTCGCCGTCGCTGTTCGCGTTGCAATGGCCTTTCCTGGGACTTTACGGCTCGGGCAAGGGAACGCCCAAGGCAAGCACAGAAGCCTCCCTGCGCGGCTCTCTGCGCCTGTCTTGGGCATTGTAGCTTGTCGCTCGCTTAGAGCTTGGTCAACAGCTCCGCATGACTGTACCCTTTGACACCCTTGGTCATCATGGTCAGGAAGTCATCACGGGAGAAATCCGACAGGCGGAACACTTCCTCTGGGCGCATACCCAGCTGACGCCCTATCTCTTGTACCGTCTTACCATCATCCAGCAATCTCTTGACGATGGCTTTCATCGGCTCCAGCAGATGTGTGCCGCGAGCGCGGTTGTGTGTGACGGTGCCGTAGATGTCCTCGGATGCGTCCTCGTGGCGCACCACTACAACAGGTACTTTGCCGCCGAGCTTGGTGTGCAATGGTTCCTCTCCCGCTACGGTCCAGCGGTGGAAGCCGTCGATGATGGTGTAATCAGGGCGCACCACGATGGGCAGCGTCCAGCCGTTGGTCATGATGGATTGCACCAGCAGCTTTAGGTTTTCCCGGTTGACCTTGTTGGGGTTGTAGTCATTGGGCCTGAGTGTGTCCCGGTCTACCCATTGCAGTGAGGACAGAGGGGCGAACAGATCCACATCAGCCATTTGCCTCACCCCCTTTGCGGAAGTTTTTGGCGTAGGCTGCATAGGCGCAGGATATGTCTTGGTAGATGGCGCGGAGGGTGCGGAGCTTGGGGTCACCAGCTACCAGCCCCCCGTACATCTTTCGGTAGTCCCGGGGACGGGCCATGCCGTCCATGCGGATAAACAGCTTGCGGTACTGCTTGGCCACGTCCCTCTTGTGGGGGGTGTTGAAAAAATCGCCCGGCCGGAGGAACAACATCTCTTTCAGCAGGGCGCGGTAGTCCTTTTTGTCCTCACCCTCCAGCTCCCGCCGCTTTTTGGTCGTGCGGTGGAACATCTCACTGTCCCAATACATCACGGCCAGGTATGCGTTTGGTTCCCGGCGCAGTACGCGTTCCATCAGCTGAGGATCGTACTCACCCAGGTGGACCAGCACCGGCACCGTGTCCACGGAGAAGAACTGCGACACCCGCAGCTGGTTCCTGTTGACGCCCACTTGGTACATCTGCAGGTAGACCTCCGGGATGTCGATGTGCTGATCGCGGAGATACAGCCAGACATCAGTGGTTTTCCAGTCGTAAATGGGATAGATGGTGTTGGTGTTGGTGATCCCCTTCGCGCCCATGTTCAGCGCAGCCATGTACTGGAGGCGCTGAATGGATTCCGCCGCCCGGACTCCGGTTATCATGATGCCGTCCATAGTCACCCGGGGGAGGAACGATTGGTAGTTGTCCACCCGGGCGCGGAGCTGGGGATGGTTGCGGATGGCAAAGGGCGGGGGCTGCCGTACCCAGACATCCCGCTTCCGGCTGTCCCAGCAAACGAAGGTTTCATCGCTGGACAGCTCATTGAGGCAGTTGAAGTGCTTGACCTCGATGCACCACCAGTTAAACTTGGCGCCGGCCAGCAGGAATTTCTTCCTCCACAGTTTTGTGGTGGCCTCTATGCAATCGAAAATGGCTTCCTCGTCAATGAAAAGGACGGTCAGTAGGGATGGGTCGATCTCCCCGGCCTGGATCAGCTGGTAGGTCAGGTGAGCGAGCACGATGCTGTCTTTCCCCCCGGAGAATGAGAGGTAGACCGGGACGCCGTTGGAGAACACATTCTTGATGCGCTGCTTGGCCGCTGTCACTACGTCGATGTTGGATTGGACACGCTTTACAGCCATATCTGCTCACCACATTTCGGGCAGAGGACAAACCGGCCGCCCTGCTCCGCTTGCTGGGGCTGCTCGCCGGTGGCCGATGGGGTGCAGTCCTCCGCGCGGGCGGCTGCCGCAGTTTCTCGGGCCTCGTACCGCTGGCCGGTTTCCCGGATTTCCTCGGCCCGCTCCGGGTCGATGGTGCCGTATTCACTGAGGGCGGCGCTGGCCTCGTCTGCCTCCATGACCATGGCCCGGAGTAAATCTTCCTCAAAGCCGGGGATATCCAGGTCGTCTTTCAGCTCCAACACGAGAGCATCCAGCGCGGCCAGATCGTCAACGCCCAGGTCAAACACCCGGTTATCGGCCAACATGAGCTTTTTCTTCTGGGCCTCCGTCAGCCCGGACACAACATAGCAGTCCGCTTCGGTGTGTCCCATGGAGAGCAGCGTTTCAAACAGGCCGTTTCCGGCTAGGATGGTGCCGCCCTCGTCGACCACGATGGGGCGAATCTGGCCGAACATCTCCACGGAGCGCCGGAACTCCTTCAGCTGCTTGTCGGTGTGCATCCGCACATTCCGCTCCGGGGGGTGCAACTCGGTCAGGGGCTTCTTTGTCACTTTCATGCCCTCACCCCCTCCAGGAACGCCCGGGCGCTCACAATCTTCTCCGCAGCAGCGGTGACGATGGAGGGGTCAATGTCATAGACCTCGCGCCAGCCATTTTCGGTGCTGCCCGTCCATTGGCGGGCGGGCCAGGGGTGAGTGCCGCACAGATAGCCGTTCTTCCACCCATAGATGGGCGGGAGCGGGAGCTGATGGTAATGGATATAGGCCAGGACGTGCTCATGGCTCCAGGCCGCGAGTGGGCTAAACCGGGTTACGCCCTTTCCGTCCGTGTAGATATTGCTGCCCCGGCCAACGAAGTTCCCGTCTGCCCGGCGGCGGCCCAGGATGATGACGTCCAGCTCATGGGCTTTGAAGTATTCGCGCTGCGCCCGGTGCTGGACGATGGAGAACCAGCGCCCCGCCGTGGCCGATTCCTGGGGGAACAGCATTTCGGGGTGTTTGGCCAGCCAGTCCAGGCCCTGGTGTGTGTTGATGACCTCGCAGCCCGCTGGCTTGTTGGCCTGCACCCAGGCGGCAAAAGCCGGGTACTCCAGATCACACACGCCGATCATGCTGTCGGTGACACCGGCGACCTCGCAGACGTGGCCGAGAACGATACTGTCTTTTCCAGCGCTCCAGGCGTAGGCAGCCCTCTTGCCCTCCATAGTGGCCCGAATATCCTCCACCGTGGCGGCAGTCAGTTCGTCCAGCTGCTCCCGAGAAATAGCGTCCTCAATGGTTGCAACAGCGTCCAGCCATGCTTTATTGTCAATGCGCTGTTTACGCCCAAGGCTCATACCGCACACGCCCCCTTCCTGGGAGCGGTCATCATGCAGATGGCGCCGGAGAGCAGCAGCGCACACAAGCTGCCAGCGGTTTTCATAGCTGCGCTGCCGGTGACGGTGCCAATAACAAAAATCGGCATCCCGATAACGAGTGACGCCACGATCCCCGCCGTCACTCCGCCTGCTGATAACGATTTTCCTTTCAGCGTCAGCACAGTAGGCAACATGGTCGTAGCTCGCAGCGCACCGTAAATCAGGAACAGGTCAGTCACCGCCAGACCGGGGATATTGGCAATGACGATGGCCAGCACCAGGAGCGCCAGCATGGAGCCTTTTACCGCGCCCATGCCGCCCCCGAAGTCGTTGGTCAGCGATGCCACTGCGCAAAGGTTACTGTCAGTGGTGGAGAGAAGCCCGGAGATCACCATGAACAGGAAGGGCAACATCACCCACTCAGGGAACATGCTGGACACCAGCTCGAAGTTCACCATACCCGCATCCTGGGCAACGTAGCCAGAGCCGGCCGCGATGAAACCGAGAACGCCCATGGAGAACGGTACCACAGCAAAGAACAGCGCCCCCAGCTGGAACGCCCCGCCGATTTTGTCCTCGCGGATGGAGAACGCCCGCTGCCAGAAGCATTGATCCCCGAACGGGGCGGCAATCAGACCGACCGCCGTGGGCACTCCAAAGGCCAGAAGCACCTCCAGGCCCTTTTTGTTGAACAGGCTGGTGTACTCCCCGGACTGTCCCGCAAGCCCCGTGACGAGGCTGGATAGGCCGGTATCGCCCGACAGTGCCCAGGGTACCAGCAGCGCACAGCAGGCGAGCATGAGAACCATCTGGAGCGCATCGGTCAGCACCGACGCCTTGATACCGGAATACTGCGAATAGGAAAAGGCAATGGCCGCCAGTACGACGGTCAGTGCCCAGAATGGCCAGCCCATCACCGCCGCGAGTATCTTCGCGCCGGCGAGCAGCTGCACCGCCGTGGACAGGACGGCCAGCGCGGACAGTTCAAACAGATATGCCCCGTGGACGCCCTTGGAGTGATACCGCTGCTGCATATAGCCGGATAGCGTGATCCCCTCCGGGGCCTGGGTGCGCATCCGCTTCCCGAACGGAACGAATATCAGCAGACACAGCACGTTCGGCACCAGGAACCAGAACAGGCCGGGCAGACCGTTGGTATATGCCTTTTCCGCCGAAGTGAAAAGCGCAGGAGCCCAGATCCATGTGGCCGCTATGCTCATGGCGCTTTGGATCAGGCCGAGCTTCCTGTCGGCAACGTGGAAGCTCTCGGTGTTGTGCGACCGCTGCGAGAGGCAGATGGTGACAATGACCATCAGCACCGCATACGCCGCCAGTACGATGAAGCCGTACATTTTGGGTTTCCTCCTTATTCGTGTTGTGCGACCGCTGCGGGATATTGGCGGTACCGCCGCCCGGTGCATAGCCACCGCGCCAGGAGAAAAGAACGCGGGGCCTATACCCTCCTTTCCCAAAAGAATGGCGGCCCTCCCAAGAGAGGACCGCCTGGCTTGATTTAGGATTTTACCAGCTTACCATAGCACATTGTCGAGCGGAATATCAAGCGTCATCGCGCGTCACGCCGTTGCAACTTTCGAGGAATCGGTAACAGGCAGACTTGACACTGTTTTCGGAGTTCCTGCCGCCCACCACATCCGCAACCTCTTTCCATGTGAGCGCATAGAGGAAACGGAGCCGGATAATCATGCGGATATGGTCATCTTCGATACCATCAGCGAACTCGGTAATAGAGGCCTGCGCCTTTTTGCACTCCCCCTCCAGGCGGGCGATACGCGCTTTCAGATCGGCAATCTCCACAGCAAGATCGCCCACCTTATCGCTCACACCGGGAGCGTGGGGCATTCCAGTAAGTACCTGCGCACCGGGGCAAGCTGCTGCCTGGAGAGAGGCCAGCATTTCCTTTGCTCTGGCCAGCCGCTCCCTCATAGTAAAATGTCGATTTAATTCTTGCAAAGTCAATTAGCTCACCCCCGCGCACAGATTATCTCTTTTTGCGAAACCCTCTGGCCTGGGGGCAAGTGCTGAAATGGGAGATGTACCCGAAGCCGGTCAGCTCGTCACGCGGTCCCTCGAAGTCACAGCTCACAACCTTGCCGCTCCGCTGGAGGACCACCTTTCCAGCAGCCCCGGGCCGCTCCCAGTAGGGCACCAGCCGTGGATCACATGGCATACTCTTTCCAGCTGCGGTCTTGACCCATACGATTTCAGCGCCGCATCCGCGACATACCCCTGTCGGCATAGCCTTTCCCTCCAATCGTCATTTGTTCCATCTGGGGCTGGGGTTTCTGCTCCACCGACACCACCCGAGCGTCGCCCCACCGCTCCAGGTACATGGCCAGATCCTCCTTGATGCCTATGGCCTGCCCCGCTGGGGCGTTGACCTGGACTGTGATAATCAGCATGGCTATACCTCCGGCTTGCGGCGGTAGGCAAGCCATTCATCCCCGAAATATTCAAAACTCGCATAAAACAGCCTGGTGAAAATCCCGGCGCTGTCTCTGCGTTTTTCAATAACAACATACGAAGATAAGTCATCATTGAACAAACACTTTATGAACACCGGCTCCCCGTCCATCTCCTGGAGCTGTTCCAGCGTCAGCGGGTCATTCGATGGGGCTGGTTCCGCTTCGACAGCAGGGGCGGCATCGAACAAATCAATAACCTGGTTTGCCCGGTCATTGGAGCTGTCACCAGACAGCAAATTGTAGACAGCCTCCATAAATTCATCCCGATAGGCGTCATTATCATACAATTTCATTTGCTACCCTCCAGTAAGTAGGCCCAGGGCCGACGCATAGGCGGCGATACAGCGCCCCAAACCTTATCATCATGGTCAGTCAACTGCTTGGCTCGCTGCGCGGCCTCCTTTGCTGAATAGAACACCTTCGCCCCAATTTCCTGAGGCTTATAGTAAGATACGATTTCGTACCCATAAGGGCCAGTACCCACAATACGCATTGCGGTCCAGCTGCTATTTTCGTTGTAACCGGTCAGCTTCCCGGAGCAGACCACATACTCCTTGTTCGCAATCCTTTCCTCGGTGTTGTAGATATGCTCACAAACAAAGTAGAGCTGGGTGCCGATTTCTGGCCAGTCCTCACGCTTCATTTTGCCACACCCGTTTTCGGCAACGGTCGCGGCTCGAACCGCCACTTCCGGGCATCGTCCCCGATTTTCTGGAACAGCCGGGCCTCGGCCAGCATGGGCGTATCCTCGGAGATACCGAACTGCCAGCACTTGCGCGAGGCGTTCCAGATGCCATACTTGACCCCAGGGACACCCCGATAATAGGTATCACGCTTCATTTCCTCACCCCCATAAAACATTCTCGGACGGCCTGCCGCCCCTCGCCAAACTCCACCACATAGAACCGGCCCAGCGGATGGATCCAGATTACCCGCCCCAACATCCAGCCGGCGTCTTTCCTGTCGCTGTCGGAAAAGGTGATGGGCTTCCGCTTCACGATATCACCCACCTGGACACGGCCCGCAGTAATGGGGATAACCTTTTCCGGCTCTGACGCGGGCTCCGGGGTAGGCTGAACGGTCTGGTATCTCTTACGCTTTTTCTTCATCAATTCGCCTCATTTCTCAAATCGGTAATTGTGTCCATCCAGCGCATATGGATTTTTGACTTTCCCATTGCACCTATCAAGAACAGTCTGATAGCTCATGTGGTTTGCGCGAGCAGCGGCCCGGGCGCTGGAGTACACTGCAACTACTTCTCCACTCGTATCAATTTTCTCCACCGGCCGCCGGGAGGACTGAGCGCCGGTCTTGGCACCCAACTCCTGCGGCGTGGCAAAGGCGATATTGTGGAGGCAGCTATCCGCCAGATCACCGTTGCGGTGATAGGCCACTTTCCCAGGGGGGCGGCCCCCCAGCCAAACATCCACCATGAGGCCGATAACCGCAACCTCGCGAGCTTTCCCATCCCGGGCGGTCAGCTTGAAGTAGTACCGGCCGGAGCGGCGGCCTTTCCCGTGAGGCTTCCGGCGATACTGTGTCAGGAAGTGCGGGGCCTTTGTCCGCCGTCCCCGCCACTTCCAGCAGCGCACCTCGGCCATGCGGTTGATTTGATAGGCTCCGTCGTAGCCAGGAATATCTCGCCAATCCTGATCCATTATCAGCCCTCCATTTTAGCAGGGGCCTCCGGCTGCACCATGAAATGCCCCGGCAGGTAGCGCCCAGTTTGTTTTCTTCACATCTGCCTTGAAAAAACTACCACTGACAAGTTGATAAAGCGCAAGCGGGTCATCGTGGCAGACACAGCTCTCTGCGCTGCCAACGTACTCAGCCAGTGGGCGTTTATTATCAAGAGTGAACCCCAAGATGCGTTCATCTTCTTCCACCGCAGCAAACCGTTCGGGAAATAGTTCCCGGATGCCGGCCCAATGGGTAGGCAGACTGAAAATACACATCATACAGGAACAACGGTTCCATCCAGCCGCATAACATGGGTGCGGTGCAATTTGGTGTCGCCGGATAATATCCCACACTTGCGCCTCGTCCCAATCAATGACGCTGCGCCATTGATGAACCAGCCGGTGTGCCTTGGCCGTGGCGTTGGTGCGGTGGATCTCCATCTCGTTGTACTTGGCCCGTCCGGCGCTCTCCTGGCGGCGTTCACCAGAAATCACCAGAATCTTTACATCCTGGACAAGCCCGTCAATATCAGAGTAGAGCTTGCTCTCCACCTGGGCCTTGAGGGAACCAGAGCACCAGCGGCCCTGATGGCATCCAGACTTGGCAGGGAATTTCAGGCGATGGCCGTCCGCTTTCAGCGTATCCATATTTCGGAGCAAGCTGTCAGCGACCTCACGCTTAAGATTGGGGCTGCAGTAGCGCCCGTTGGCAATGGACCCCTTCGCCGGAAATTTCCGACAGTCCCCCATGGCCTTCAGGTCCTCCAGCGCCATGTTGCGGATCACCGAATCGGCCACTGTGATCTTTAGGATAGAACTGCACCACCGGGTAGCGAGGTCGCCACTCTTGGCCGGAAACTTCATTCGGTGCCCCATTCCCTCCAATTCCTCTCGTTCCAGATCGTCCAAGATTTTTTCTCGGAGCTGGGCAGAGCGGACTTGCTTTTCCGACTGCCTACATTCCAAAACTTCCCCGGTGGCCGGGTCTATGTACCGGATAGGCCAGCTGGCACCGATACGATACACCTCGCCCCAGAATCCATTCACCCGCCAAGACACCCGCAGAGTGATCCCCAGATACTCAGCCACAGCCCGGACGTAATTCTGCGTCACGGGCCAATCCATCTTTCGGGTCGGGTGTCCCCCGTCGATGTCGTGATGCCACAGCTCCATTTTTTCTTTCGGGACTCCCCGTTCCAGCAAATCCAGAACACAAGCCAGGCTATCTTTTCCACCAGAAAACAGGATGATTATTTTGTCATAGTCTTCAAATGGAAGTAATTGCTCCAGGCAAATTGAAGCCATGTGTGATGTGTCCTGCCGTCCTGGGATTATAGGAATTTGGCCTACTCCGCTCCCGAACGAAACCCTTCTGTTTGCTCCCATCATCCCAAAACCCTTTCCATCGCTTTATGATAAGCGTCCAGCTCGCTAGCCCCTTTGGGGGCTTCCGCTCCACAGTGGAGGCAGATGTACCGATATGTCAGGTCAGGCGGGAACTGGGGCGATAGGGTCAGCAGCGTCATATCGTGGGCGCAGTAGGGACACTTCGGTTTCATAGGCTGCCCCTCCATTCCCAAAGCCCTTGCATCCCTTTCACTGGTACTGGCGAATCAGCAGCGATTCTCACATGGAAATCCCATGCGTACCGCCCCAGGGTAAAGTCACCCAGGGCCAGCTCCATCGGTGTGAGCTTTGCCACAAAAGCCTCCGTAATGAGGTTGCAACGGGTCAGAATCGCCGTTCCCACGATAGCCCCGGTAGGTAACTTGTCCAGCTCCCCGGGCCGCATGAACAGGCTCTCAAAGTAGTCCAGCGTGAGCCACCCGTCCCCACGGTCAGCAACCAGCGCGTCAATGGTTTGCCGCACTGGCCGCTTGGCCGCATGAATGGCGATGGGACCGCGATAGGAGGTGGCCCAACTGCGGGTTTCGTACCGCTTCCGGCCAGATAGCAGCAGGGAGGCCCAGGGCTGCCAGATGGTGAGGGCCTTCATCTGTTCCCTCCCTTTTTGTTCAGTAAATAGGCTACGCCCTTACTGTGAAACTGATCAAACCAATGCCATATATTTTCGCGTGCAGTACCTTTCTTGAAACCACGCCAATTTTCTGCAAGCACCAAATCCTGGTCCACACCGGGATCATCAAAAGGAATATCTGCCAATTCATCCCACATCTTCTCCAATTCGGTGTCACCGATAACAACAGCAGCTTTCATCCTAGTCACTCCTTCTGTGCTGCTAATGCAGCTTTGGCATCGGCGCGGGAGAGGAAAATGGTTTTACCGAAATCATCCAGCGTGAAAGCTTCTCCCCATCTTTTCATTGGGTAAGTAATTTCGCCATCTTCACTTATTTCGGCACCCTCAAATCTGGAAACACTCGGGCAATCATCGCCCCTTTTCCACTGATAAAAAATTTCGTCCGGCTTGCATGGCAGCACCACCAGCCGTCCATCCTTCTCGGCCTGGGCAAGCTCTGCAAGGCGGCTGTAACTCACAGCGCACCCGCAAGAGACATTGACAAGCATTTCCGCAAGACCCTGCTCTCGCTTTTGGAGCGCATCTATTTCCTCCGGCGTCATGCCGGTGTCCTCATAGGCGGCGAGGCGTTCAATTATCGGGCCCTTGCACTCATGCTCCCCACAAGCACTGACCTTGTAAATGCTCGCCCACGCCTCTCCGTCTGTGTACCTATGTGTCAACCGTTCCATTCCTGCCATCCTTTCTCCTTGGCCAGCCGGTCAAGGTCGGCTTGGGCTTCCTCACGGGACGGCCGCCAAGGAACGGCGGACAGCCCCTTCCAGCCCACATCACCCTGCTTCTCCGGCTTCTGATACCGAGCCTTGAAAGCGGGAACAGAACCAATACCAGACATCACCTGGTACTTCCAGCCACGGGCGTCGATGTACTTCTTAGGCATTCTGGCCACCACCTTCCCCATGCAAGATTTTCTCGCCGGTGGCTTTAAGTGTGGGCATCATCTTCTCCTGCTTCCGCTTGATTCTCTCCAACTCCTGCTCATACTTGCGGAGCGTCTTGCGATTGAACTTTTTGGCGTGGCCCATGCGGATCTGCGCCTGCACCGCCGTCCTCCGGCCTACCAGTTCCCGCATCTCTTTATCCGAGGTGAACACATGATACCGCTCCCCACAGGCCGGACAGGAAAAATACTGCACCACGAAATCGCCCTCGCGGATGGAGCTGAAGCGTTGCTTGTCCAGCATGAACTCCCGCCCACACTTATTACAGATTGTGGTCTCATTCATTCTGACCCGCCTCCTTATCCTCCTGGGCCGCAGGTTTCCCCTCGCGGAACAGCTCATGCGTCCCATCCTGCAAAGCCTTTTCCTCGTCGGACATTTCATAGCCCAAATCAGTGAGCCGGTGATAAAGGAAATCCAACGCCTCATTGGCCTCATAGTCCAGATGGTAGCCGTACTGCCCATTCTCCATCCGCCAGTTTTTCTGATAGTAGGACAGTCTCTCGTAATCAACAGAGGCATAGGCGGTAGCCAGCAGCGTGTACTCCGGTCGCTCGGTCAAGGCAATGTTGTACGCCTCCATATCCAACCCCTCGTTCTCCAAGTCACACGCGATATCCAGAAGATTGACCAAAATCTCAAAATCCACATTATCGGTTATTTCGCACATAGCAAGGCCGGCAAACTGGATGATTAGAGGAAGATTCTTTTTCGCCTTAGAATAATTCTTGATGAAATCCAAGCGCAGCGCATAGGCATCCGCTGACAGTTTTTTAAGGGCAGCCTCGCGGCGCTCTAACTCCCGCTTTTGGCGTTCCTGTTCTTCCTTGGCCGCAGTATCCTCGCTGGTTTCAATGTTTTCACGGTAGAGCGACACAGCCCGGCTACTCACAGTGTAGTAATATTTCGTTGTATCTGCGTCCTCCCGCCGCTCCACCTTTTTCTTCCTGTTCCAAGGCTCATAGCCAGTCACATACTGCATTACGGAGCGGTCCACAGTATCTATCAGTGTCGCAAACTCAGATAGTGCCGCTGAAACCTCGGCAATATATTTGCGGTCTTTTTCCTCGTCGATAGCACTTTTTAGTGTCATGCGGAAATTATTGGTGCCAATAGCGTCCAGCACCTTGTTTTTCAGCTCGGGGTCCTCGATTTTCTCCAGCTCCGCATAGTCCTGAAGCATGGCCCCGCGCTCAACGGAGGCCTTGAACTTCTGCTGATCCAGTTCCAGCAGTTTCACCCGGCGCCGGACGGTGGATTGGGAGAAGCCAGCTTTCTTGGCAATGACCTCCACAGTGTCCCCCAGGTCAAGCATCATCTGGAAGCCCTGGGCCTGCTCATACACGGTCAGGTCGGCCCGCTGAATGTTCTCCATAAGCATGGTGCGTACCTGCTCCCGGTAGTCCATATTGGAGATGACACAGGGAACCTCAGCCAGACCGGCCAGCTTTGCAGCAGCGAGACGGCGGTGGCCGATGACCACCCGGAACAGGCCCTCCCCGTTCGTGGGCTGGTTGGCAGTAATGCGATTCATGAGGTTGCGTACTTCCTCGGTGGGGTGCTCCTGGTACTGCTTAGACAATGCGGACCACTCCGCCGCTTCGGATTCCAGCGACACAACAGTGAGATTCTGGAGGATACCGTTGGCCTTGATACTGTCGGCCAGCTCCTGCAGATCGCCCAAATCCTTACGGGGGTTATCCGGGTGTGTGAGCAGCTTATCCACGGGCAGCAGCACCAAGGAGCCGGTGTCCCCTTGGACGACCACAAGCTCCACGTCCTGGGGCGCAGCAGGGGCGGACGTGCCGGCCAACACGCTTGGCGCAGACATCCGCGCCTCCCACTCGGCCTCCATCGCTTCCACTTGATCCTGGATTTCCGCGCCCGGTCTCGCGTTGCCCTGATAATAGACACAATCACGCTCACAGAACTTGTGATCACATTTCTTCCGTCCGCACTCGCCCTGCAACGGACAGCGGTCATTGATTTCTTTCTTCATTTGGTTAGCTCCTTTCTGTTGGGGCCGCCGTTGCCAGCGGCCCCGGTGTGGTTACGTCGCTGGGGCCATAAGCATGGGCATCTCTTTCGTAGGTTCGGCCAGATAGTAGGCGGGTTTCGCCATAACCACCTGATAGCTGGCCTCGCCGGCACCCTCGCTTCCGTCCCCATGGAAACCATCTACCACCGTACGCTCCTCAGCGGTCATGTCCTTGTACGCGGTCTTGCCATAGCTCGGCGGCAGCCAGTTTTTCTTCCGACAGCAGTAGATATTGAAGCGGTCAACAAGGGCTTGGTTGCGAAACCTGATGTGCATGGTTCCCTTTTTGTAAAGGGTCACATCAAAATACTTGCACGGGATATTTCGGGTCTGCCCAGCTTCACAGGCCCGGAGTAGAACACCATGGAGATCCACCGCAGCCGTTTCGTTCCCGTCCAGATAGTCAAAAACCTTTTCGATATCAGAAATAGTACACTCGGCCTGGTATACCTCAAAGGTGTCTTTGTGCCATGAGTAGCTGGAAAACATACCGCAGGTGGGGATGATGACCTTACTGTTGATTTTGTGGACTTTATTGGTTTTCCAGCCGTTGTAGTAGTGGATATTCTTAGCACACTCCGGGTACCAAGAATGTTCCTGCGTGAACTTGTCGAACAGTGCCACGATGGTTTCCTGGATGCCCTTGCCCATTTCGGCATTCATCTGCTCGGCTATCTGCTGAATGTTGAATAGCGTAAAATCAAAGTCTGCCATGGCACTGACTTTCTTCATGTACTCTTCCCGGAGATTGCTGATCAACTTTCCCACAAATTCCTTGTTGGAGAACAGGGCCTCCCAATACTTTGTGCGAACAAGGCGCAGATACTCATTTACGCTGGGGGTACTGCCACGGGAAAGCCGCCCAGGTTCCCCAACGCAGAGTGTCATAGTCGTATATGAATATTTACCACCATTAAAGCTATCCATGATATACGGCTTCATGGCCTCGTACTCCCGAATCAGCTCAATACCTGCGTCTACTTCCACATTGAACCGGCTGACGATCTGGCCCATGAAATCAGCCACAGTCATGTCCGTAATATCGTTTAGCGTTGGTTCGTCGACCTCGGCGGCCCGCTGCAGTCGGTCGAAGATGGTGCTCTCCCGCTTTGGTGCAGGGATGTTGATTGTGATAAGCGCCACCTCAACATCCGTCCTGCGCTCGCTGTCGGAAAAGGCCCCCTTGACATACTTGATTTCAGCCTCTAACTCCTGGAGCTTCTTGACCAGAAAGCGGCGGCGGTTGGTGTATGGGTTGCGGATGGTTTCAGCGTTCAAAATACACCGAATCATGCCGCCGCTGCGCCGTTGAATCTCAATAGCCTTTAGGAGATGTGCGTCCCCATCGGCAAAGGGTGGATTCATGGCGATAAGGTCATAGTGTTTCCTGCTCTGGAACGTGTGGAAATCATCATGAACGATATGCAAGTCTATCCGGCGCAGTTGCTCTTGTTCCCGTTTCAGCCCTCTGTATTCCGCAGCTTCGACAGAATTGAGCTTGCGGTAATCCCGTATCTCGCTGTCGTACTCTTTCTTTTTATCGAGCTGTCGAATCCGTTCGGACAACTCGTGCATCCGCTGTCCGCAGAACTCATACTGAAGAATGGAGCGGAGATAGGGGTCAATCTCCACACAGTCAACATTTAACTTCCGCTCACTGTAACCCCGCAGACCAGCATATCTCTCCATGATGGTGCGGACAATGTTCCCTTTTCCGGCCTGGGGCTCCAGGACGTTTTCGATTTTCTCCCAGTCAATACCCGACAGCAGCCTTTCGGACAAGGCGGGCGGGGTGGGATAAAACCCACCCCGCGCCTCTTCCGAGACGACAAGGCCTTGTACGCTCACAGCGGATCCCCCTCGTTGCCGCTCATGTTGTTATCATCCGGCTCGTCATAGGGCAGAACCTCCCGGGGCTGGGAGCCATTGAACGGCCCCACCACGCCCAGTTCCTCCAACTGATCCAGGAGCCGCGCGGCCTTGGCATAACCAATGCTCATTTGGCGTTGCAACAGGGACGCAGAGGCCGCGTTCTCCGCCCGAACAATACGAACCGCCTCCTTGATGTCGGGGTCCTCCAGGCTCACAGACGCGCTCTCGTCGGCCTCGTCCTCGCCGTCCCCCGGCAACGCCCCATCATCACCGGGACCGTTATCCTCGTCCTCGAAGCTCTCCAACGGCTCCGCGCCCTCTGGCAGACCGCCGTCATCGTCATTGATGGTCGGCATATCCTGGGCGGTCAGCACACGCTTCTGGATGATGTCTCGGAAAAAGAACTGCTGCCAGCAGTTGATCATCTTGACCAGGATGGCCTCGATTTTCGTGCGCAGCGTCTTTCCGATGGTGAACGTGCCGCCCTGCACCTTGGTTGTCAGGGTGCCATCCTCGAAGATCCACGTCATAGAAGCGTCAGGGCTGCGGTAGCCCACTTCCTCCACGTTCTCCAGCATGGACATCTGGGATTCCATGTCCTGGGCGGGCTTGATGGTGAACGTGATGGGATAGCTGTCTTTCTTGAAGCGGTAGACCAAATCGTGCTCATCACAGATGCCTTGCATTTTCTTGACCTGCGCTTCGTAAAGGGAAATTTCGCTCATTTGCAAACTCCTTTCGTGTTAGTCCAGCAGCAGCAGAATACCGTCCCGCGTCGCTGGCACCAGATAGGCCGCGATTTCCACGTCGGCCTCGGTCACATACTTCCTGCCAAAGTGCTTTTTCATATCCCGCCAGACACCCCAGGGGAAGCGGTAGACGTTGCCGGAGCTAAAGCCTGCTATAACATAGCAGCGAGCGCCCAGCTCCTGGTGGCGGTCAAGATAGTCCGCCTGCCCCTGGAGTACCCGGCTTTGCTCCATCTTGCCGGTCGATGTAAACTTGGCTTCAAACATAACGGTGCGCCCGCCCTTGATGGTACCCTTATAGTCCGGCTGCGCCTTTTTCTCGAAGAACGCCACAAACTTCCCGTTGCCCAGGTTTTGTGTGGGGCGCATTGGCTCCGGTGTCTTCTCGATGATGGCGAAGCCGTGAGCCTTGTAGTAGGTAAATGCCTTATCCAGACGATCTTCGAACTGCCTACCTTTGGCTTTGCTGGCCGCACCCATCATCTGGCGGCGCGGGTCTTTTTTTATGGGCATAATATCTACTCCCAAATGTACTTGTAGCAGAAAACGTGGTCTTGGATTTTGCCCCATACTCGGTCATTCTCGCCGTTGCGGGAGAAGAAAACCACATCCTCCGGCAAAATGGACGGGCCATACAGCGCCGCGTCGATGGCGTCATACTGCGCAGCCGCCGGATCCGCCAGGGCAAGGTTGCCAATGGTAGAGAACTGCGGCCTTGAAGTGTCCTCGCCCTGGTGGAGAACGTCATGCACTGTATCGGGGAACTCCGGGGAAATCACCCGGTTCAGCACGACCTCGGCCACAGCCTGCTGGCCCTCGGCACATTGATTGCCAGCTTCCAGGTAGATGACCTCCGCCAACTCTTGCCGCTCGTCCGCGCTCATGGCCACGCTGGAATATCGCTGCACCAGCTCCGGGGTCGGCTGCGGTGTCACATCAACCGATAACACCGGGGGACACTCTCCAGTGGACATGGTGTCTAAGCTGCCCACCCTCCACGGCCCAATTACGGGTGTTTCCTCGGTGGGCGCACCCCGGGCGGGAGATACCTCGTCAAAGTCCATGAACACCGCCAGGAGCGCAAGTATGGCCACGCAGAGGGCCAATCCCACCGTTGCCGTTTTTCCTTGTCTTTTGCGATTCATAGTTTTTTGATTGTCTCCTTTTTGTCTCTGAAGCGGATCAATCTCCGTTTGCTCCAATACCATCTTCTTCGCCATGATACGGTTCCAGTTCCATCCGTTTCGAGATCAAACGAATCAGACGCTTTACATCACTTGGCATCGTTTGTAGTTCCCGGCTCCGCTCCTGGCGGATTTTGTATGATCGCTGAAAATTGGACGAAATAACCGAGTGAAGCGTCTCGCTATCCACCATCGCCCATTCTCGTAGGACATTAGCGGAACCGACAATTTTTCTCACATCGGGTGGAAGGGCGTCAAATTCCTCGCGGCTTCCATACAACCCATTCCGCACAGCTTTGGCTACCAGCCCCCACGCTTCTTGCGGAGTAATCTCTCCTTGGTGCATAATCCGCCGCACCTGCTCTTTGACCGCCCCAATATGTGGAGGGAACCCCTTTGTGTCGGATGCAATCAGGCTTTTGACCGCAGCTGTCACAACATTCACATCGTCATCCCGAAACATACTGGCCCACAGAACAACTGCGTTCGTACGGTTTTGATCTCCCATCGTTGAGTAAAACCGAGGATACGCCGCAGTCAAAATATCCATAATCATTCCGGTTTGTTCAACCGTCATATCACATCACCACTCTCGATTTGTCTGGCAATCTCTGTCCAAGCCTTTTGCTGCCGTTGGGTTTCGCCGCTCTGGCTCTGTACGCAGGGACTTAAATCATCCTCCCAGCGGCATTGATTCAGCCAGGTAGCGGGGTTGGGGATATACCTTCCGTTTTCCCGAGTCCACTGATCGCTGAGTTTCTGCCGCTCAATAGCGCCAAGAAGTTGCTCCAACGGTACCTTGACCTTGGAGAATGACTTTTGAGCAGCACCCTTTCCGACCTTCTTGGGATATGCAGCCCAAAACCGGTCAAACGTGGTGGCAGGAGACGGCAGTATCCCAGCAGGGAGGATTACAGGGGGGGTATCCCCCCGTATATCTTTGGTTTCGGTTTCGGTTTTGGTTTTGGTTTTGGTTTCGGTATAGCCATTTTTGCTATCGTCTGCCATGTCGTTTATGGCTGTGCCATCGTCTGCCATAACACTGCCATCATCTGCCATAGCCTGCCATCGTTTAGCGGCGCCCCTTTTCCCTGCTGTCCGCTTTGCTTTGGCCTGTTCTTTGTAGTTTTCCTGAAAGCGATCCTCCTGATTTTTTACCCGTTTCCACAGGACCTTCTCAGCGCCCTCAAGTTGACCCTCTCTGCCATCCATGCTGTATGCCAGCAATGCCCTGCAAAGCCGCCCAAACTCTGCGTCGCTCAATATGTCCATTTCTTCCAGGTATTCATGCAGCAGGGCCGCATAATTCCTTGCCAAAGGACCACCTCCGATTAGAACGGCAAATCACCGTCATCTTCCTCGATTTCATGGAAGCCGTTGTAGTCAGAGGACGGATAGCCAGGGGTTCCCTGGTTCGGAGGGTCACTGTAACCGCCAGAATACCCGCCGCCGTAACCGGACTGCTGGTAGCCGCCCTGGGGGTAGCCGCCTCCCTGCGGGTACCCGCCTTGCTGATAACTGCCGCCGTCCCCATCTTTCTTGGAATCTCCGAAGTAGACGTTATCGGCCACGACCTCTGCAGAGCGGCGCTTGTTCCCCTCTCGGTCGGTCCAGTCCCGCATTTGCAGCCGCCCCTCCACCACGGCCACACGACCTTTGGTGAAGTACCGGCTAACGAACTCGCCGGTCTGGCGCCATGCCACCACGTCAATCCAGTCAGTCACTCGCTCGCCAGTTCCCTTGTCCTTGAAATCGCGGTCCACTGCCAAGGAGAAGCTGGCTACAGGTGTGCCAGACTGGGTGCGCCGCAGTTCCGGGTCTTTCCCCAGGCGGCCCATGATGATGATTCTATTCAGCACCGGCGGCACTCTCCTTGGATACAGCCGCCGTTTTGGCGGTATCCTGGGGATTGAATTTGAACTTGGAGTTGAATATGGCGTCCAAAACATACCCAATATCGAATTTGTCCATCGTCTGGTAGGCGTGGAACAGGATTTCCCGCTCCATCTCCGCGCGGACCAGCTCGTCATAGCGGGAGCGGTTGATACAGACAGCACCATTGCAGGGGATCGGTCCGAGCACCAGTGCTTCCGGCTGGTCTAACGTATGAATCTGGTTCTGTTTTTCCATGTGATGTACTTCCTTTCCAACAAAAAATTAAGTTTTACTCCAATCGTCTTTGTACTTGGCTAACTGCTCCGGGGTGTCGGTTTCGATGCCCAGCTCGCGGGCCTGCTCAATGGCTCCGTCAATCAGCCGGGCCATTTCCTTGGTGTCCATGAGATGTGTCTGCTTATAAACCAGGTAGCAGTTGAACATCTTCCCGCTTTCCTCGCGGGTGTCGAAGCATTTGACGTAGGGGTAGATGGTGGACACGTCCACTGACGCGGGGAGCTTAAAGCCTACGGTTAGCCCGTCCTGGTCTTTGGCCAAGGCGCCGTACTCGCACACCAGCCATTCCTTGGTGCTTTCCTCGCTGCCGCCTCGCTCGGCGGCAATCTTGCTGACCAGGACATGGAAGTAGGCGTTGGCCGACAGGGAGCGCCGATTGCGGTGCTTCTTGATTTCCACATCCAGCTCGGCTTCTCTGAGCCGGTCGAAGTCCTCCCGGAAATCCCTGTCGACCTCGATGGTGATGCGCTGCTTCCGGTTCATGCCGATGGACAGGTCAATCAGCCGCCCCCTCATTTACCCAGCCACTTCTCCTTGTAGGTGTCCAGGAAGCCCATGGCCTGCATCCAGTCCAGGAAGTCGGAGATGGTGGGGATGATGGCCGGCGTTTCATCGCGGCGATACCGCTCCGTCCATACCTCGATTCCGTTGCTCACTATGTAGGTGAAGCTCCTGGCCTCCGGCACCAGCTCCAGGTATGTAGGGTGCTGGGTGCTGTCGTTGTATTTGCCCCGGTCATAGCTCTTGGAGAACTTGATGTCGTAAATCCCGCCCGACTTCAAGCAGTCCAGCCGCCCATGGAGTACCAGCGTCAGACCGCCGACCTCGATAGTTTTGCTGGCCCGGTACTGCAAGACACCACCGCCGACAATCTGGGCCACCTTGGAGGCGGCGTCATACCAGCGGTCTTTCGGATCCCCGCGCCCCTGAGTGATGGCCGTTACCAAATCCTCGAACGCGATACCGTTCGCCATGGCCTCGTTGGGCGGTGTCGGCACTCTGTTCAGCGTGGCCACGAACTCTGCCAGGGGATCCCGCTCCGAGGTCATATCCTCGAAGGGATTCTCTTTCATGGCATAGAGCCAGGAGGACATCAGGGAGTGGGTCATCAGGTAGCGAGCCATTTCAAGTCACCTCCGGCAAAACCAGCTCTGTGATATGGAGCAGACATCCCAGCATTCCGATTTTTCCGTAAAGAACCTCGTTGTTCAGCGGAACGCTGTGCCCGCAAAGTCCGATACGAAAACCATAATTGAGTGCCGCCGGGTTTCCATCCGAATCCATCCAGGACAGGCCAGAAACATTCTGCCACCAATCCTCAATCGTAAAGTCCTGCCCCGCGAGGATTTGCCCCGTCAATGGATCAGGGCCAATGCTATCCTTGACCTTAACGGTCATGCCCGCATAGGGGCTGGCGTTTCTGATGTTGGGCATTATTGCGCCCCCTTTTCACCCTCCGGGGGAGCGGGCGTGTACTTTTTCAGCACCTTGTCGTAGAACAGGCCGCAGACCTTAATTTTGGCGTTGAACGCCACGCCGACCTCTTTCTCAGAAGTAAGCGCGTGCTTGATGGCCTTGATGCGCGGCATGGCAGCGTTGGCGGTGTCGGCATCGGTGATGGTGTCGATGATGGCGCGGCCCTCGGCCATAGCCGCCTCGTAGGCCTCCTGATCCGCCGCGTTCTGCTCCGCCTCCCTGGTGGAGATGGCGTTATACTCGGCAAACAGCTTCGTCAGGAAGTCGTTGGGGCTGGTGGGGGTCAGAGCGGGGATTTTGTGGACGCCGGTAATTCCCCGGGTGCCCTTGGCAAAGTACCGCTCACAGTTGGAGAAGCCGATGGTGCGGTCATAACCCATCATCTCCACGAAGCCGCCCAGGTCCATGGGCTCCCAGACGTTGTTCTTAGTCTGGCCCTCGACCTTGATGCGGAGACGAGTGTTGTCACCATCTTTATCCTCTACCGCATGAAAAACGATGACAATGTTTTTCTGAAGTTCGTAGAAGCAGAAATCCATCAGACGCTCAAATTCCTTGCCAACTACACCATAACCCTGACGGGATAGGCCACCTACCGGAGAGCCGTTCTTGGGGTTTTTCTTCACAGCCCAGGCAGACATGAGCTTCAGTAGTTTCCCGCCGGTGTCAAACACCAGCGTGTCGAAGTCCTGGACGTTGATGGGGGTCAGGTCCTCCAGAATCTCGTTGTAGCTCCGGGGCTGGATGTACGCCTTGCGGTACCGCGGCTCAATGCGGTCGATGCCGAAGTCCACGTCGATGTGCAGCGGGTTCGGCGCGGACAGCGCCAGGGTGGACTTGCCAATGCCGGGATAGCCGGCAATCAGCATACGGATTTTCTTCTCGCCGTCGCGGATGTCATTGGGGTTTCTGATCATGGTGATAGCTCCTTTCAGTTGTTCAGCAGCTCGCGCTGCAGGGTGATAGTTTCACGGAGCAGGCGGTCGGGATCGCCACCCAGCCCGTACACGACCTCGCGCCGCAGGGTAATGGTTTCCTGGCAGTAGTAACCGAAGTTGCTGCACTTATACATCTCAGTCTGCTTGAAGTGCTCCTCGTCATACACACTGGAGCAGCTCAACAGGCCCTCGGTCTTATCCGGGTGACAGGCCCGGAACGCGGCACAGGCCGCATGGCCGTCCGGGGCCTCCACTTCCGTCCAGCCACCGAAGAACGGCTGCCCCTCGGTGCCATAAGTAAAATAGAACTTGGGCATTCATGGCTCCTTTCCAGGGAAGCAATCAGGCACTTCCCACGCATTTTTGGTTCCCATGCATACGTCACAGCCGACATACGCGCCGTAGCGGTCGCGGTACATGGTTTCACATTCTTCGCCGCAGATAGGGCAGCGGGGGTATCGGGGTTCTTTCCCATCTGGGTAGCCAGTGCGCTCCATGTTTCGGATTACGGGATGGTCAGGTAGGTCATTCATCGTCAGTTGTCACCCCCTCGGCAATCAGCTTTCGGACAATGCCGGTGAGCCAGTCCTGGACGGTAGCACAGCCAGACGCTTCAATCAGCTGTTGCAACGCCGCATAGTCCCCGTCCTCAAGGCGGCAGGAGATACGACAGGTAAGACGGTGCTGGCCGTGCCGCGTCCTCTTGGGCGGCTCTAAACGCTCAGGAGCGAACCGCTCATAGAGGGCGTGCATAGCGTCTGGGCGGATGGTCACGCCGTAGGCCTCCCCGTTCTCACACTTGCTTTGAACGGTCTTGTCATACTTGGGGTAGAGCGTCTGAACGACAGCGACCATATCCTTGGCGGGGATCTGCTTCGTGACACGCAGCTCACGCAGTTCCTCAGCCATAGCCGTACCTCCCCAGACGCTTGACTTCCGGGGGCGGGGCTGCTAAACTGGCGGTAGGTGTTTGGGCCTGGGGCCGTTCCCGTTGCAGCGGGGCGGCCTCTCTTTTTTTGTCCTGACAGTTGCAGCGTTCGCCCGGGTCAAGGTGCGCCTCGCAGTAGGGGCAAATTCGATATTGCACAAGCTCCCTCCTTTCTGTTTGAAATTCAGACTGCGAATTGCAGCCCAGCCTCCAGCATGAAGTCCAGGGAAACGACCACCCCGCTTTCCAGGTTCCGCGCAGCCGCCCCGCCCAGTCCCCGACAGCGGAAATACGCGAACGACTTCTTGATGTGGGCTTCCACGTTCTTCATGGCAAAGGTTTTCACGCTGGCCGTGGATTTGCTGGGGTCATAGCGGTCAATGGCCCGGATCTCGCAGAGGGCCAAGTCCTGGTACACATCATCCACGTCCGCATGGAGGGCGGCCAGTATGCGCCGGTTCTGATTGATAACACACCAGATGGGGCGCTCCAGCTCCATGAAAATCTCGTTGCGCTGCTCCACCGTGATATACCGCTCCTCGGGCAGCCCCAGCACTCGCCGGAGCTTCTGCCGGGTTTCCCAGGTCGGAACCTGCACCCTGGTTTCCATGCGGTGGACGGTCTGATAGTGGACACCGGCCAGCCGCGCGAGCTCATGCTGGGAGATGCCCAACTTCTGTCGGCGCTCCACGATGGGGGCGATAGTGGCCGCCAGACGGGTCGGTTCGGCCATTTGGTTCAGCTCCTTTCCGTTAAGTTCGCCGCCGCCGATAGGTGGCCCGGTTCATCTTGAAGTCCGGCCTTGCCTGATGGGTAGCTCTCGCCAGATACTCGGAAATCGCTTCTTCCGCAATCCACACTTTTCCACCAGGCTTCCGCTGTATGTAGGCCAAATGGCCGGTACTGCGCTCTGCGTCCAGTGTGGGCAGCGACACGCCCAGCCGGGCGGCTGCTTCCTTGCGGGTCAACAGGACTGGCATTCTGTCCCCTCCTTTCTGCCATCCCCGGCCCCGACGGGCCGATCCTGATTGACAACTTTCATAAAATCGGCATCCTCGATGCCCAGCGCCTTCACCGCCGTTTTCACGCCATCCAAGAAATAGGATTTATTGGTAGCTCTCCTGTTGATTGCCGCGAAAGCGGACGTATCCCCTTCCTGGGCGGCCTCTTTTGCCAGCCATCCCAGCTGGGCGTACATATCGGCTTCCATTCGATACAGTGGTGCCAGCGCCGCGATGATCTGCTCTTTGTCCAAAATAAAATTCCTCCTTGTCAGCCAGCAGGAGGTGTGGTAAAATACTCCTGCGAAGCTGATTGTCTAGTAATCGGTTTCGCTAGCCCTGTCAGGTGGTCTCAACACCTGGCGGGGCGCTTTTTGCTTGTCCCCTTCCCAGCCCTGTGGTATGATTTGGGCGGAGAAAGGGGGTGATGATGTGAAAATTCGCTATAGGAAGGGGGTGTGCATGTGACTGATAAGCAACATTTGGTGTATGATTTGTCGATGCAGTGCGCCGCGATAGAGGCAAGGGATTTCTCAACTACAGATATCACCTCATTGCAATCCGCTGTTCCTTGTCTCCACCTTCCTGCCGTGATACAATTCCAGTACAGGCCCCCGCCAGGGCCGAGTACGAGAGAAAGGAGATCATAAAATGAGCGTTCGAGACGATTCCAAAAAAATCATTTGCCATTTCTTAAAAATGGCAATCGAATGCGGGGATTTAGAGCAGGAATTTTGCTTTCAATACGATTCCTTGGCTACTACACTGAATCTACAAAGCAGAGAATATTGCCGCGTTTGCTGCCAGTATCTCAAAGGCTGCTGCTGTATTAATCTTAAAAAATGCGCCTCAAAGAGCGATCCAGACAGCAAGGACATGAAAATCTCCCTTTCGGCCCGCGCAATTGATTTCTTGGAAACGACCTAGACAAGTTCCGGCATCACAGCGCAAAGTACCTTTGCAATCTCCGGTAGAGCCGCAATCTCTGCCGGAGATGCGTTTTTGTCCAACGCGACCCGATGTACAAACTCCACAAGATCGTTTACAACGGCCTCCTGCTGCTCTGTGGTGGCAATATTCGTGCCTCTAACGAACATTTCCTTTTCACCCCCCTTCCATCAGGGAATGTCGTAGGCTGGACCCCAAAATTTGGCCTGCAATTATAGATGAACTCAATAAGGCTTGAACAAAAATGCACAATCCAACGCTTTTTTCTGAGCAATTCGCTTGCTTTCGTTTAGACGCAGACTAATTAGCAACATCAGGGATTCCATATCCTGGATAGTAAACCCTTGCTTTTGGCATTGCTGCATAATGTCATTAGCGAGGGCTTTCACTTTCTCATCCATCTCATTCACTTCCTTTCGCCGCCGTAGGCAGTTTTGTCATGCGCTGTTTTGACCAGCGTTCTCATGGAGAAGATCATCCACTGTGCAACTCAGAACTCGCGCCAACTGAAGAAGCTTGTCTGTCCGTGGGCTTGCGACACCAGTTTCCCACTTAGCAACTGTGCTGCGGTCGATGCCAATCTTGTTTGCCACATCCTCTTGTGTCAATCTGGCTCTAATGCGGCAATCTCTGATCATAGATACACCTCCTCTCCATAGTCAGCCTCCGGGAAAGTGCGAAAACTTCACTCCTCGCCGTCTATCATACGTGAAGAATCGTCACTTGTCAAGTGTAAAAGTGAAATTTTTGCACTTTTTAAATGTTCAGCTTGATTTGTGAAGTATTTTCACTTACAATCTAAATGGAGGTGGAACTATGGAACGTCTAAAAGCACTCAGAACCCAACGCGGACTACTCCAAAAGGAAGTCGCCGAAAAAATTGGCGTTGATAGAACCACATATGTAAAATATGAAAAAGGCTCCAGCGACCCAAATTTTGAAATCCTTCAGCGTTTAGCCGACTATTTTAACGTAACAGTTGACTATCTCCTTGGATACAAAGGCCGTAGCGAGATGTCAGACCTCTTTAAACATTCCTTGCGCAAAGCTCTTGAAAGGATTGATAATTATGGGGATTTGACAGAACCAGAAGCAAAAGCAGACTATACAGAAGCAATGGGTTATGCCGAATCTCAATATGTTTTGACTATTGATGAAATATTCCGTGCTTCGGATATCGTTGGAGAAAGCATTGATGACATGCTTTCTGAGGATTTTAAGCCTGGAATGCGTGAAGGTATAAAAGAATCCCCCGATGAGGAAAAAACCGCATCGGAGGATTTGATGAATGAGCAGATTATGACTTTTGTGAGGAAACTGCCGGAGGAGCAGAAAATTCTTCTTCTGTCACTCCTTCAGACAACAGTCGAACGAAATCAAGGTATGCTTCCTTCTGTTCAGATGTCAACATCTGGAGAAGGCACAAAATTTGAGCGTCAATATCGGACATGGTAAATCCTTTCCGCCTTGGCGCCAAGGCTATGTATTTGCGCAATTCAAGTATATCATGGATTTCAGCGACAAAAAAGCTGCAATTTTTCTCGCTGAAACATACCATATCTAAACCATACGATAAGGAGGACTGAAACTATGTGGCTTGATAAACTAAAGGAAATGAAAGAGGTCGCTGACCTCACCACACATGAAATTGCTTTTCTGTCAAAAATACCGGAGCCAACGCTTGAAAAAATATTTGCTGGAACCACCAAAGACCCAAAACTTGAAACTATGAGGCAGTTGGTTCATTTTTTGGGATACACGCTTGATGATTTAGAGGACAAACCTTTACCAGCTAAAAAAAATCCACCTTCGGGGGAAGGTGGATTAAATGAAGCAGAACTGCGTTTGATTTCGATGTATCGGGAATTAAACCAAGAGGGTCAAGAAAAGCTGCTTGACCTTGCAGATGACATCGTATCATCAGGAAAATATATAAAAAGTGATTCGAATAAACTGGGCAAAGTGCAAGGAGCATAAAAAAATCCCGCTCAAATGAGCGGGTGAAGAGGGAGGAATCATTGCTATGGGCTTTCTTGCAAAGTTATTCGGGACAAAACAAACGAAATTATCTCAACAAGCTTCCATTGTACCAACTTTGGAAATATCAACATCTTTTTCTTCCTACTATGTTGAAGTTCGGCAAAAAACTCCCGGAGCACTGGCGGCTACGTCTGTTAGTGCATGGGATGGATATGCGTCCCCCTCTGGTGGTTATGTAAATTATGGACGATTTCAGGTTGTGGGGAAAAATCCTATTACAAACCGGAAGAACAAGCGCACATATGAAGCGAGAAATGAGGAAGAAGCGTGCAAATGCGCCGAAGCTGCTGGGCTACTCGGTCCATTTGAAGTCAGTGTATTACCTGCACTTCCTCCGACAGATTCGCAAATATCCTACGCTAAAGATTTGGGTGCTACTATTCCAGGAGATGCTTGTAAAACAGATGTTAGCGCAATTATTTCGCGTATAACTGACGAAGACGAAGAACCTGCTTCAGAACACCTTGCTCGTACAGCACATGAGTGTGGTGTCAAATTTTCCAGATACCATGGACGAAAGGCTATTTTGGCCCTGGCAAGAGACCTTCCATCAAAAGAATATAGCAAAGTTTTGCGAGCAATGTGAGTGCGATACCGTATGGATAGGGTATCCATACGGTATCTATACCCTATGGATACTCGCGCGTGCGCGCGCGACGCGCCTATACTACTCTCTATTTCTATCCCTATACTGAGGCTATACTAAACTCTAAATCTACAATCTATCTTAGGAAATCTATCAGTAGAAGTACAGCGGCCGCAAAATCAAAAAACCGCCCCCGGTGCTACCAACACCAGGAGCGGTTAAAAAGGGCAGCAGGCTTGGACGGCTCCACTGCCCTCCTATCATATCAGAGATTGGGGGGAATATCAATGGCCAGACCAAAAAAACCAACGTATGAGTATGTCGAGAGATTGGGCAGGTACCGCAAGCGGATCAAGGACGCCGATGGAAACTATGTTGCCATCTATGGGAGAACACCAGAGGAATTGACGGAAAAGCTGGCTGAAGCCCAGCACCAAATCGACGAGGCCCTATTCCGGCGGGACAATCCAACGGTTGAGGACTACGCCACCAAATGGCTGACCATGCACAGCTCCCATATCAGAACGACTACCCTTGTCGATTACACGTCCAAAGTCAAAATCTATATCATTGAGCCGCTGGGAAAGAAGTACATGGCCGAGATCACCCCGGATGATGTGAAGCTGGCCATTACCAAAGCCGCCCAGCAGTCGGCCTCCATCTATCGCGGCGTTCAGATGCTCTACAAGATGATTTTTTCTTCGGCAGTGGAAAGCGGAATTATCGACAAATCCCCATGTGAAAATATCAATCCCAGGGGCGGGAAAGAGCCGAAGGGAAAAACCGCTCTCACCGATCAGCAGGTCGGCATCCTTTTAGATGCGGTTCAGGGTCTCCCCCCATACCCGTTCATTATGCTATGTCTCTATGCTGGCCTGCGCCGGGAGGAAGCTCTGGCATTACAATGGGATAGCGTTTTCTTATCGGACAAAGCTCCTTATATCACAGTGCAACGGGCATGGCACACGGAGCACAACAGACCGGTTATCCTGGATGATCTGAAAACCAAAGCCTCCAGGAGAAACATTCCCATTCCACCACAGCTTGTGGAATGCCTGAAAGCCATCAAAGCGAAATCTACTTCCGATTTCGTGATTTCCAATCGGGACGGCGGAGCCCTCTCGGAAACCCAGTGGCGTCGGGTATGGGGGTATGTGCGTACCCGCACCGTCAGGGAGCGAACCTACCACCGATATATCAACGGTCAAAAGATCTCACGCACCATAACCCCTGTCCTGGGAGAACGCGCTGCACACAATGGTAATGTGGTATATAGCATCGACTTTGAGGTAACTCCCCATCAGCTTCGGCATACTTACATCACAAATCTATTGCTGGCTGGTGTTGATGTAAAGACCGTTCAATATCTGGCTGGTCATGAACATGCAAAGATCACGCTGGACATTTATGCTCACCTGACGTATAACAGGCCGGAGGATTTAGCAGACAAGGTTAATCGTGCGTTTTCGGGTTAAATTTAAGGTTAATTCAATCGAAATAGTGCGAAATCACTTGTAGCACAATGATTTTGGAAGAAAAAGCGCAAGAAATACGGTCTCAAGGCTGCGCGGCGCGCTCCGCAGTTCAGCAAGCGTTAATCGGTCTCCTGCCCCCGGCGCTATGCAGCGCTGGGGGTTTTTGCTGCCGGGACGCTATTCATACGCAAAAGACGGTATAGCCTTTTGGTTGGCTATACCGTCTTTTGCTGTGCGGTATTTCGGGCTACCACAAAAGCTGCCAAACGTTCTCGACGCCGCGCTTGCTGTGGATGCGCATTGCCTGCGCGGACTGGAGGGGGATGAATTGACGCATGTTTTGCAGCAGGCCGTCCGCCGACGCCGCGTCCCGGACAAAATGCTCTTTGCCCCCGCCCTCCTGGCGGAACCCAGGCAGGCCTAAAAAGTTCTCCTCCAACTGGTGGTACAATGCATTATAGGCCGACTGGATTTGTGACACCCAGCGCTGGTCTGCGCGGATGACTACCCCCGCCGCCCGGGCGGCGGCCTGGTTGGACACGCTCAGCTTGTTGATTTGCAGGGCGCGGGAGGAGAGCCGGAACTGCGGCAGCGTTACCGTGTCCTCCCCTATTTGCAGGGATATGCCGGAACGGGTCCACAGCCGCGCGCTGCCTATGTCCGCGCCGCCGGATATCAGGACCTTCCCGCAGCCCCCGAACAAGCAGCCGCCTATGTCCGCGCCGGGATTTCCGCCTACAGCCTTGGCAATCCGCGCCGTCCCAGTAATCAGGATGTCGCCGCTCTCGCCTTGAACCCCCGCGCCGATGGCGGCGGCGTGGTTGATTGCTGTGGCGGTTACTGTGCCGCCGCGGATCGTGATATCCCCTACCGGCGCGCCTAACGCGCCGCCTATGCCTGCACCGCCGCCCTTTCCTCCGGTGGACGTAATGACGCCGCCAACAATGGTTATCGGACCCATGAAGCCCCGCTTGCCTGCGCCGATCCCTGCGCCGCCGCCAGTTCCGGTGGCTGTGATGATCCCGCCGCGGATGAGAATGCGGCTGGCCCGGTCGCGGCTTCCGCCGCTGTCCCGGCCAATGCCTGCGCCGCCTATGCCTCCAGCAGCCGTCAGAGTGCCGTCGGGTCCGTCGGATTTCACACGGTCAATCCGCAGCGTGGTGCCGTCCCCTAAGGAAATGCCTGCACAGCCCGCGCCGCTCTCAAAGCGGTTGTCCGTGCCGCTTTCCAACAGCAGCGTTACGTCGTTTTCTTTGCCCAGGCTGAACGCCCGCCCCGTCTCTACGCGGCAGACTACGCCGCCCAGCGTCAGCGACAACAGGCCGATATGGTCCGCCACGGCGATCCGGCCGCTGAAAGGCGTCTGGTACGCGTCCTTGCCGGAACCGCCGGAAATCGCGGATACTTGGCCGGACAGAATGTGCAGCGTACCGGTCTCCTCCTCATATACCCAGTCGCGGCCCGGCTCGCCGCCGGTAATCGTGAAGGGATTCGGATACATGGATATTTCCTCGAACATGCCTGCCTGCTGGTTCCAGTGCAGATAGGCATACCGGGTCTGGGGACGGCCAAACGCGTCCTTGCCCTGGAACATCAGGGCGTGGAGGGGGTGGCCGTGGGAGGGGTTCCCTTTGTCCAGCCACAGCCGGACGAGATCGGCATAGTTCCCTCCCATAAGCGCCATTTTTACGTGTTTCCCGTTCAGCTCCATGGCGGTGATGGCGCTCCAGCCGGGAAGCAGGGCCTTCCAGATGACGTCCAGCGGCTCCAGCGGCTTTCCGCTGGCGTTGGTTACGTTCGCCGCCTGCGCCGCCAGGGATACCGGGCCGTCTATCACCACGGGGACCGTCAGGATGCCGGGCGCTCCGCCGCCTTTTCCCGCCAGGGATACCGCGCCGCCCGTCAGGCGCAGGACGCCGCCCTCTTCGGCCTGGAAGCTTCCCAGGCGCAGATGCCCCGTGCCGCCAAGGGTCAGGACCACGCCTGAACGCAGATGGACTTGGGCCAGCGTATTCTCCCCGGCGGAAACAATGCTGGCCTCCGCCGCGCTGACGGTGAGCGTGGACGCCTTTACGCCGTCCAGCACTACTGTGCCGGAACCGGTTACCTGGATGGCCTGTTCATCCCCGCCTAAGCCCTGGACGGTTACGTCCGCTGTGCCGCCGATGGTGAGAAGGTCCGTCTTTTCATCAAAAAATATGCCGGACAGGTCCCGGCCTGTGACCTGCACATTGCCTAACCGCAGCGTGGCGGACGGCGGCGGGGACGGCATGGCCGCCGTTTCCGCCGCTTCTGTGGCCCCTGCGGCTGCCGGGGCGCCGGCAGCTTCTTCCGCCGGCCCTGCCGCAAGACCCGCCGGCGCGCCCGCCTGCCCCGCTGCGGCGGCTTCTGGGCTTTGCGCGCCTGTTGGCAGGTTCATCAGCAGGTCCAGGTTCATCCCCTCAAAAAACGCCATCAGGTTTACCAGCGACATGTCTGGTAAAACCACAGCCCCCTCGCCTGCCAGCAGCAGTTCCGACAGGAAATCGCTCAGGCCGGGGGCTTTGCCCTCCATAAATTGGGTTTGGAAGTCCTCCAGGCTGGCAAATTCGCCGTTGGTCAACTCCTTGATGGCTTCATCCAACGTCATGCCGCCCGCCATCTTGGCAAATAATTGGCGCAGGCCGTCTGCTGCCTTCGATGAATCCAGGCCCTCTCCCGAACCGCCGCCTGCGATGACCGCCCCTAAGTACAATGCGGCCAACCGCTGCGCGGCGGGGTTCTCATCCAGCGGATTCTTCGCAAGCGCATCCAGGATGTCCGCCGCACTTGCGTCCTTATCCAACCCTAAGCCCGCTAAAATCTGCTCCGGCGTGAGGTCGTTTTGCAGGACGCCGTTTAAAAGCCAATCCGGCACCGCTTGCCCGCCACCGGCGCCAGTGACCGCCTCACCCAGAATCGCAAACAAAAGCGCGTCCATGCCGTCCTCTACGCCGGGGGCTTCGTCCAGGAACAGCTGCATGCCGTCTATTACCGCGCCGTTCATCATCCGGTCGATGCTTTCAGCCAGGCGCGTCAGCTCCCTTTGCAGCACCGCGCGGTCCAGTTCGCCGTCTCCTGACGCCTTCTCCGCCAACTCCGCCATGCGTCTGAGACTGTCCTGGACTTCAGCCAGCACCACTTCCCCCAGTTGCAGCGTCCGGCGGCTTTCCCGGGCGTGGCTGGCCGCTTGGCTCCCCTCCGCCATCAACTGCCGCAGTGTCTCCGATACGTTTAGCCCAGTGGCAGGGGCGGGCTTCTGTGTTTGACTGGC
The DNA here is from genome assembly GCA_947649615.1 of uncultured Clostridia bacterium. GTDB lineage: Bacteria > Bacillota > Clostridia > Oscillospirales > Oscillospiraceae > Pelethomonas. The sequence goes on from CANSSG010000002.1 coordinate 41,778, forward strand.
GAGCGCTGTTTTTGCCGGTTTTGCCGTCTCCTGGCGCGTGGAGACGGCAAAACTCCTGTCCCTGCGGATCCTTAAATCGCCCATTCCCTTGACCTCCTATCGCCGGTCTGTCAAATCTGCCGGTTTATTTATCTTATTTATCGGCAAATTGACGGATAAGTTAAGGCGCTACAGGTCTTTTCCTAACGCTTCCTCCAGTTTGCTCAGGGCGCGCTTTTCGATGCGGGACACGTAAGAGCGTGAAATTCCATATTCTGCTGCCAACTCCCGCTGTGTACGCGGGGGCGTGCCTCCTAAACCGTACCGCTGGCGGATGATGTCCGCTTCCCGCTCCGTCAGGCACTCGTTTACCAGCCGGCGCACCCGGATATGGCTTTCCCGCATGTCCAGGTCGTCCAGCATCGTGTCCTCTACCCCTACTACGTCCATCAGGAACAGATTGTTGCCGTCTTTGTCCGTTTCCAGCGTTTCGGATAAAGATACCTCGCCTTGCAGCTTCTTTTGGCTGCGGAAGAACATGAGAATTTCATTTTCTATACACCTGGCCGCATATGTAGCCAGGCGGACGTTCTTCTCCGGTTTGTAGCTGGAGATTCCTTTAATCAGGCCAATCGTCCCGATAGATATCAGGTCGTCCTGGTCCACGGTCTGGGTGTAGTATTTCTTGATGATATGCGCCACCAGCCGCATGTTCCTTTCTACTAGTACATTCCTGGCTTCCAGGTCTCCCTGCGCGCAGCGGGCCAGGTAGACCTGCTCCTCCTCTGCGCTCAGCGGCTTGGGAAAAGAGCCGGCGTTTCCCGCCAGATGCAGCGATAAAAAAAGGCTGCTGCGCAGCAGCAGCACAGCGGTTGTCAGCATGGTTTCTTACCTCCTTTTTTCTACGGTATGCGCGGCGGGACTGTCCCTATTCTCCCCCTTCCCTTTTTCTGCAATTTATGGTATCGTAGTGTATAGACAAATTTTACAAACAATACCACAAAGGAGGCGCGCCCCTATGGCAAAATATATCATGGCGTTTGACGCAGGCACCACCAGCAACCGCTGCATACTGTTTGACCGCCAAGGCCGGATATGCAGTTCCGCCCAGAAGGAATTTACCCAGATATTCCCCCGCCCCGGCTGGGTCGAGCACGACGCCCGGGAAATCTGGGCGACCCAGTTCGGGGTGGCGGCGGAAGCAATGGGCAAGCTGGGCGCGTCAGCGTCCGATATCGCGGCCATCGGCATCACAAACCAGCGGGAAACGGCTATCGTTTGGGATAAGGCCACCGGCGAGCCGGTCTGCAACGCCATTGTATGGCAGTGCCGCCGGACCTCGGCTTACTGCGATAGGCTGAAATCCCAAGGCTTGACTGAGTCTATACGCCAAAAGACCGGCCTGATGATCGACGCCTATTTCTCCGCTACCAAGCTCAAGTGGATTCTGGACAACGTGGCGGGCGCGCGCCAACGGGCAGAGCGGGGCGAGCTGCTGTTCGGCACGGTGGAAACCTGGCTGATTTGGCGGCTCACCGGAGGCCGCGTCCATGTTACAGACTACTCCAACGCGTCCAGGACGATGCTTTTCAACATCAATACCTTGGACTGGGACCAGGAAATTTTGGACATCCTGGGCATCCCCCGCCAAATGCTTCCCGAAGTCAAGCCCAGCAGCTTTGTATACGGCGAAACAGACCCGGGATTTTTCGGCCAGCCGGTTCCTATCGCAGGCGCGGCAGGCGACCAGCAGGCGGCGCTCTTTGGCCAGACCTGCTTCCAGCCCGGCCAGGCGAAGAATACATACGGCACCGGCTGCTTCCTTCTGATGAACACCGGCGGGAAGCCGGTATTCTCCCAAAACGGCCTGGTGACCACCATTGCCTGGGGTTTGAACGGCCGGGTGGAATACGCGCTGGAAGGCTCGATTTTTGTGGCGGGCGCGGCGATTCAATGGCTCCGGGATGAAATGCGTCTCATTGAATCCGCCGCCGACAGCGAATACCATGCGGGCAAGGTTTCCGACACTGAGGGGTGCTATGTAGTCCCGGCCTTCACCGGCCTGGGTGCGCCTCACTGGGATCAGTATGCACGGGGCGCAATTGTGGGCCTGACCCGCGGCGTCAACAAGAACCACATCATCCGCGCCACCCTGGAATCCATCGCCTATCAGGTCAGCGACGTGCTGGACGCCATGCGGGCTGATTCCGGCATCGCCCTCCAATCCCTAAAGGTGGACGGCGGGGCCAGCGCCAACAACCTGCTGATGCAGCTCCAGGCGGACATCCTGCAAGCGGAGGTTCACCGTCCGGTCTGTGTGGAGACCACCGCATTAGGCGCAGCTTATCTGGCGGGCCTGGCCGCAGGCTTTTGGTCGGGCCAGGAGGACGTCAAGCAGAACTGGGCGGTTGCGCGCACCTTTACCCCGTCCATCACGCCGGCAGCCCGGGATGAAAAGCTGCGGGGATGGCGCCGGGCGGTGGGGCGTTCCTTCCATTGGGTGCAGGACTAGGGCACACGCCCAGGTATTCCCCCGAAAAAAATCCCCTCCCGGGGCTTGTATTTGGCCACACGGCCTGTTAAACTAATCACAATCCTAAAAGGAGTACAGTAGCGATGTCTGACATCATTTCAAAAATTGACTGGCTTGTGGAAAAACCCTGCTATTTGATTGATATGTTCCCTTCCACCGTGCCAAAGGCAGCAGACCAGCGGTATTTTGATGTAGAAGAATATTTTCAGAACCATCGGGAAGCATTGGACGAAAAGTTTTGCAGGATTTTGCTAAAACTATACTGCTATCACGATTTCTGGATCTCAGCCGGAAACGAAAACATGAAAAATCCCAGCGTCAATCAACTGGTGGAACTGATCCGGCATTGTTTTGCTGGTAGCTGGAAGAACCGGGATGACATCAATATTATCCTGCCCGGCTGCGATGCCATGGTCATCCTTAACGGCGATGACCTCTATATGATTTTATGTAATCCAGACCCGCCGCTCCAGAAATTGGTATCGCAGCTCGCTGCGGCAGAAGGATTATTTTTCTACCAAGCGCCCGAAAGATAAACAAACCCGCCCCAGCTACAAATCCTGCCTAAGGAGGGCCGACATGAACCCCGAGAAAAATGCCGCAGTCCCGGAAGAAATCCTGGACCACGCCTATATGCACACCCACGGCGTCCCCCACGAACACAGCCACGGCCATACCCACAGCCATACCCAGACCCGGGCGGTAGTCAACCGCCTGGCCCGGGCCATCGGCCACCTGGAACGGGTGAAGGCCATGGTGGAGGAGGGGCGGGACTGCTCGGAGGTCCTCGTCCAGCTCTCCGCCGTCCGCAGCGCCATCAACAGTACGGGGAAGGTGATCTTAAAAGACCACCTTGAGCATTGCGTGGTAGACGCCATCGAGTCCCGCGACCGTGCTGCTATCGACGAGCTGAACCGCGCCATTGAGCAGTTTGTAAAATAGCGGCCTATGAATTCCTTTTCCGAAGCCCGCTCATGAGCATGGCGGCTCCGCCGTACAGCAGGAAAATGCCAAAGGGCTTCCGCAGAAGGGACACATCCACAGCCATCGACGCCAACGCGCCCGCCAACGCCGCCGCCGTGCCTAAGGGGGCGGCGGCCCGCCAGGTTTCCTTGTCCAAATAGCCGTTCTTTCGGTGGAAGAAGAGACTGATGCCCGCCGTGGGCAGGAAAAACAGCAGATTCACGGCCTGCGCTTCCCGCTGCCCTACACCGAGGAACAGCGTCATACACACCAGCAGCAGCGTCCCGCCGCCTACTCCCCAGCCGGACAGCGCCCCCGTAGCCGCTGCCGCCAGGAAGGGAACCAGCCACTCTACCATAGCAAATACCTCACGCCGCCGTACAGCAAAAACAGCCCGAAAATGATCTTCAGCACACGCACGGGAATTTTTTCAAACGTTAAACCGCCCAGGATGCCCCCTACGACGCCCCCCGCCAAATAGGGCCACAGCAGGCTGAACGCCGGGCGCACCTGCCACAGATACACCACCGCCGATACGCAGCACATGGGCAGGATCACCGCCACGCAGGTGGCAAAGGACTTCCTGCCCTCCAGCCCCCGCCATTTTACCAGCAGCGGCAGCAGAATCATCCCTCCCCCGCCGCCGAACAGGCCGCTGGCCAATCCGCCCGCCGCGCCTGCGATTTGGTTTTTCCGTTTGTCCGTCATGACCTTCCCTCCCGCTATGTAAGCCAGCCGAAACGGCTGGCTTTTCCTTACTGCAGCAGCTTAAAGCTCTGGCAGTCGGTACACTGGTCCATAGTGGGGTTGGCCTCGTGGGTGCCTACCTGGATGGTGTCCAAGCCGCAGTACTGCTCGTTCTTGCAGTGATGGGCGCAGGAATTGACGCTGCAATGAATGGAACGGTTCGGCGTACAGGCGCATCCGCTGTTGGTGCAATTGCTCATTTGAGGATTCCTCCTTGCTTCACTTTGTTCGGGTCTTGCCGGGGATAGTTTGTGCCGCAGGGGCGGTTTTATGCGCTTTCTTCTTGCCTTTCCCAGGTTTCCGCAGTATACTGAAAACGCTGCCCTTGCCGAATTCTGCAATATATGGAGGAATATGCCATGTTTTTGTCTACAGAGCGATTGCTTCTGCGCAAATGGGAAGAAAGGGACTTTCCAGATTTCTGCGCCTACGCCATGGGCGAGGAGATGTCCCGTATGATGGGCGACATCCTCTACACAGAGGAAGACACCCGGGCCAGCTTCGACTGGCTGAAGGACAAGGAGGAGCGGGGCTACGCCCTGGTCCTCAAGGAAACAGGCCGGGTTATCGGCAACCTGAATATCGTCTCCGTCCAGGAGCATCTGGCAAACCTGCCGGAACTGCGTGGGAAACGGGGCGTGGGGATGTCCTTCGCCATTTCCCGGCAGTACCGGCGGCAGGGGCTGATGTCGGAAGCGGTCAAAGCCGTGGCGGCGGAACTGTTTGACCGCGAGGGCTTCGAGTATATCCAATGCGGCTATTTCAGCTTCAATACCGCCTCCGCCAAGCTCCAGGAGAAACTGGGCTTCACCCATCTGGTTACCCTGCCCGAGCCGGACAGCCCGGAGACCATTACGGTGGAAAACGTCCTTTGGCGAAAATAAACCCATGAAATTTTCTGGCACCCTCTTGCCAACTGCCGCGAAAAAATGTATAATAGGATGAATAATACAATGCGCGGGGCGTACTGCGTCCCGCCCTATTTGGGTGGAGGGGTCACATATGAAAACGAAAAATCCCGTAATGCGCCTGCTCTATGAGTACGGTGTGATAACCTTGGGCTGCGCACTGTACGCGCTGGGCTTCAATTGGTTTTTCCAGCCCAACAACATCTCCATGGGCGGCTTCACCGGCGTGTCGCAGATTTTACACCGGCTGATGCCCATTCTGCCCATTGGCGCAACCGCCATTGTACTAAACATCCCGCTGTTCTATCTTGGCGTACGCAAACAGGGGATAAAGCTGCTGATTTCCTCCCTTTACGCTATGAGCGTGGGATCCCTGATGATTGACGGCCTGGCGGCGGTACATACCTTCGCCCCAATGGAGCCACTGCTGGCCAGCCTCTATGGCGGCGTGATGGTAGGGATTTCCATGGGGCTGATGATGCTGATGGGATCCACCACCGGCGGCACGGAACTGGCAGCGCGGCTGCTGAAATACAAGCTGCGGCATCTGTCCATCGGGCGGCTGTGCCTGACGATTGATGTAATCGTAGTGTGTTCGTACGCGTTGACCTTCCGGAATATTAACAACGCCTTGTACGGCATTGTTTCTATGTATATTTCCAGCCTTGCCATGGACGCTGTGGTATACGGCTCTGTCAACGCCAAAATGGCCTATGTCATCAGCACCCACAGCGGAGAAATCGCCAAGCAGCTCCTCAGTATGGATCTGGGCGTTACATTGCTCAACGGCCAGGGTGGTTTTAGCGGCGACCCAAAGCAGGTGCTACTATGTGCTTTCAAGCGCAGCCAGATCGCCGCTATCAAGGCGTCTGTCACACAGATTGACCCCAACGCTTTTATCATCGTCTGTGAAGCCCACGAAGTCCTGGGAGAGGGATTCGGAGAATATACGCCGGACAGCCTATAGCCGGAAAAGAGAAGCGAATAAATGGAGGACATGGCTTGCAGCCATGTCCTCCATTTGGTTTTACGGTTTGGTTTCGCAACGCTCCGGTGCTTATTCCGGACGCCCTACGCAGCAGGCGTATACGGAAAATTCCGCTTCTTTGCTGTCTGTAGGCTGGGAGGACAAGCCGAGCAGCTCGTCCATCGCTTCCTGGTCGTAGGCCGCCAGGGCGCAGCAGCCCAGCTTCCGCTCCTCGCAGGCCAGGTATACGTTTTGGCAGGAGTGGCCCGCATCCAGAAGCACGTCCTTATGCCCGTGGTTGTCGTAGCGCCACTCGCTGCGGTAGGGCACCGCCGTCCAGACCAGGCATACCGGTGCGTTTCCCGCAAATTCCTGACCCGCCAGGGCATAGGTCAACTGATCCGCCTGATTGGCCCGGCAGCCCAGCCGCTCCAGCTTGTCTTCCAGGGCAAGGTAGTGATACGCTCCCGGCGCAAGGCCAGATACCCGGTTGACAAATACGTACAGCTCCAGCGGGTGCCGTGCGCCGCCGGAGGGCGCGGTGCGCAGCGTACGGTATTCCCCCACCTGCGCCACGCCCTGCGCGGCCCACAGAAGAAAGGACAGCTCCTCCAGCGTCAGCGGTTCACTGCTGTAGCTTCTGCGGCTGCGCCGGTTTTCCAGCAGGACACCGAAAGACGATACCTCCCGCTCCGGCAAATCCAGCTTCCCGCCGCCCCGGCAAACGGCCATAGGCGGCATGGGAAGGCGCTCCTGCTGGTCGGTGGGGCGCGGCTCCCCTGGCCCGTCGGAATAACCCTTTAAAAACTCCCGCAGGGCGGCGGTATCTGGATGTCTCATGGATCGTCCTCCTTTGGCTTCCGCCTGATTACTTGACCATTTTCAACCCGCCTGGGGCGGTTTCCTGGAAATGGGTGGTAAACAGTTCGCGCATCAGCTTGACCATGTACCACACGTCCTTTACGCCCGCCGTCTCATAGCAGGAGTGCATCGCCAATTGGGGCAGGCCGATATCCACGGCTTTCATGGACACCTGGGCCATGGCGATATTACCCAGGGTGCTGCCGCCCACCTTGTCGGAACGGTTGGCAAAGTACTGAAGGGGTACCTCCGCCCGGGCGGCAAGCTCCTTTACTACCGCAACGCTCATGCCGTCGCTGGTGTACTTCTGTCCCGCATGGGATTTCACCACTACGCCCTCGTTCATGTAGGTGCAGTTGTTGGCGTCGGTGTACTCCGGATGGTTGGGATGGACCGCGTGGGCGTTGTCCGCGCTGAGCATGAAGCTGGACGCGACGGCCCGCAGGTAGTCCTCCTCCCCCTTGCCCAGGGAAAGGTTGATCCGGCGCAGGACGTCTTGCAGGAAGGTGGACGCCGCGCCCTGCTTGGTGCCGGAGCCGACTTCCTCATTGTCGAAGCAGGCCAGCACGTTGACAGATTTGGGGTTGACTGCGCCCAGGAAGCCTTGCAGGGACGCGAAAGCGCACTCCTGGTCGTCCAGCCGCCCGGAGGACATGAACTCCCCGTTGCAGCCCCAGACCGACGGGCGGTCCCGGTTGTAGAGATACAAGTCGCTGCCCAGGATTTGGCCTTCCTCCACACCCAGTTCCTTGGCGACGAGGGCCATAAGGGAGCCTTTGTCCTGTCCGGCAAACAGGGGGAGCATATCCACCTGCTTGTTGAAATTGTAGCCCTCGTTGACCTGCCGGTTCATGTGGATGGCGGCGTTGGGAATCAAAACCATATCCCGGTCAAAATCCACCAGCATGGTGGCGATGCCGCCGTCCTCCTGCCGCACCATCACCCGGCCCGCGATGGACAGGGGGCGGTCCAGCCATGTGCTGCAAATCATGCCGCCATAGCCCTCGGTGTTCAGCTTGACGTACTTGCCGTTGACTTCCAGCTCCGCCTTCTCCTTCAGCTTGAACACAGGGGAATCGGTGTGGGAGGAAGCAATGTTGAAGCTGTACTCCTCCAGCTCGGTTCCCAGCTGGAAGGCGATGATGCTGGAATCATTGCGGCACACGAAATAGTTCTTGCCCTGTTCCAGGTTCCACTTGCCGCTTTCCAGAAGCTCGGCATAGCCGTTTTCCTGCAAAATGGCCTTCAGCGTGGCTACGGCATGGAACGCGGTAGGGTTTTTCTGAATGAAGGAGAGCATTTCCTCCGCTGTTTTTTGATACATGTCGATCTGCTCCTCTGTTTTGTTTTACTTCTTGGCCTTCTGTACGCCCTGCTCACGCTTGGCAATCTGGGGCAGGATGATGCCCAGCAGGGTCAGGACTACCGGGGTGATGATGTTCAGCGCCATGGTGAAGGGATCCGGGTCATACATGCCCATCAGGCAGCAGGCGGCGGTGACCAGGAAGCACCATGCGCCGAAGAAGTAGGCCACGCCCTGATTCTTCACAAAGCGGTACTCGGCGGGGATGGTGTTGATGGCCTTGCGCAGGGCCAGGTAGGCTACGAACACCCACATGTAACGCATGGGCATGCACACAGAGTTCAGCTTGGTGAGCTGGCGCAGAACGGAAGCCGCGCCGGGTACGAAGGACTGCACCAAAATGATGGCGCCGGACAGAACCACGACCATCCAGATACCGTTGCTGTGGACGCCGTACTTGTTCTTCTTCTGGAGGGCGGTGGGGATGAACTGGTGGGTGTGCTCGTTGTCCAGCAGCATGCGCAGCGGCGCGTCGATGCTCAGAACCAGGATGGCGAACTGGCTGATGGTGTTGCACAGGGCGTAAACAATCATCAGGGTGTCGCCGATGTGGTAGTACTCGCCCAATTTCTGGAAGGCCCAGTAGCCGCCGTTGGCCGCGTAGGCGTCGAAGTTGGCGTTGACCTCGGCGGGGTCGAACATCATGCCCATGGCCACAGTACCCAGGATGGCGCAGACCACCACCATGCCGGCCAGGGCGATCATGCCCTTGGGGAAGCCCTTGCTGGGGTTCTCCACCTTGTTGACGTAGGGGGAAATCTTCTCACAGCCGCCCACCGCGAAGACCAGGATGGACAGGGAGGTGAAATAGGTCACGTTGAAATTGGGGATCAGATTCTTGAGGCTGAAGTCCATCTGCACGTAGCCGCCGTTGGGGTTGACAGCCGGGGCGGCAAACATCATGAGGATGTAGAGGATGGACATAATGAACATGGTGGTTCCTGCCAGCGTCAGCAGCTTTTTCAGCGGGTTAATGCCCCGGCTGGCGATGTAGCAGCCCAGCAGCAGCACCGCCAGGGTGGCAAGCTGCACATACAGGGTGGGGAAGGAGTCGTAGGTCTCCGCGTTGCGGAACACGGCCCAGCTGATGGCCTTCAGCCCGCCGGAGCCTTTGCTGGCGATGTAGGTGATGTGGCAGGCCCAGTAAGTCCAGCCGGCGTAGTAGGCCAGCTTGGCGTTGGTGGTCTGGTGGAGCCAGGAGCTAACGCCGCCGCCCTCGTCCTTAAAGGCGGAACCCAGTTCGCCCACCATCAGGGCGTAGGGGACGAAATACAGTGCGAACATGATGATCCAGCTCAAAATGACCTGGATGCCGTTGAAGTAGATAAAGCCGTTGAGTACGTTGCCAAAGCCCCACACGGTTGAGAAACCCATGGTGGCCAGGGCATACCATTTAATTTTCTTGCTGTTGTCCATTGGGACGTATCCTCCTCTAATTTTGTGGTGAAACAAAGTATTTGCCGGTTTTTACGGCGCGGCAGCGCAATCCTCCCTCCCTCTCATGTATTCAAACGGTGAACAGTCTGTGAATGATTATACCACGGCCGTCGATTGTTGACAATCCGGTTTTTGTGCCGAAAAGTTTGGTAATATTTTGTGGGATATCCACAAAATCATGCGGCAAAGTGAAGAATTCGTAATTTCGTTCAGATTGCGTATTTACTTTCCCATGCGCAGCCGTTATAATTGTTCCCAAATTGGGCGGCCGTCCGCCGCCGGGAAGGAGTCCCCTTTATGGGCCAACTGTCCTATCGAACGCTGCGGGAAAACGTGGAAGCCGCCCTGCGCATGAAGATACTGAGCCGGGAGCTTGCCCCAGGAACCCGGGTGGTGGAGCAAAACCTGTCCAAAGAGTTCGGCGTCAGCCGGGGGCCTATCCGGGAAGCCCTGCGGCAGTTGGAACACGAGGGGCTGGTGGAATACGTCCGCAACGCGGGCTGCTCTGTCAAAAAAATTACGGCGGAGGATTTGTATGAGCTGTACCTCATGCGTTCCAGCTATGAGATCCTGTCTGTGGAGCTGTGCGGCGGCGCCTTTTCCCAGGAGGAATTTGACGCCATGGCACAGGTTTTGGAGGAAATGAAAACCATCCGGGACGGGGATGTGAACCATGTGGTCTCCTGCGACTATGCGCTGCACCGGATCATTATGGAGAAATCCCATCTGCCCCGGGTCATCAAGGCGTGGGAGGAATTGAACTTCGGCAGCATCGTGGCGAGCATCAGCAGTGACGCCTACCAGGCCGGCCTGGCAAAGCGGCAGTTTAAAATCCACAGCGTCCTGGTGGACGTCCTCCGGGGCGGCGATACGACGGCCATCCGCCGCGCGATCTACGACCACTATATGTTCCCGGTAAAGAGCATCTTCCAGGACAGCGGCGTGTCTTTGGAGAAGTATAAGTTCTTCTAGGGCAGCGGTGAAAATTGGCAGGTATAACCTCTTGGCAAATATTTGCCAGGAGGTTATACTATAATAAAGAGGAAGCTTGTCCAAAAGCGGAGCGGGAGGTTGACATGAAGGCGTTTTTGCTGCGGCACCGGAGGGTACATATTTGGCTTTTAGGCGTTTTGGTCCTGTTTGGCATATACTGGTCCGGCATCAGCAGCCCCCAGGCGGCGAACGCCGTCTCTGCCGTTACCCAGGCAATGAAAGACGGTTACGCGGGGCTGTGGTATCTGTTCCCTTTTTCCGTGGTGGAGTGGTTTTACGTTTTCTTCATCCTGGGTGTCATGACGTGGCTGGCAGTGCTGTTCCACCGCCTGCGAACCGGGGCGGGCCGGAGGTGGGAGATTGCTTACGGAGGGGTTTTAGGGCTGGTATGCCTGTTTCTGACCACCTACGGCTTTTATTGCGTGACCTGGGGCGTTAACTATTACGCCAGCGGCTTCCAGGAAAAAAGCGGCGTCTACGCCCAGCCGGTGACGGTGGGCGAGTTGGAGCGGGTGGCCCTCTATTTTACCGAAAAGCTGTCGGAAACGGCGGGGCAGGTGGAGCGGGACGAAAACGGCGTGTTCGCCGTCCCCCGGGATGAGATTTTCGATGGCAGCACCCAGGTCTATGACAATATCTCCCAAGAGTTCCCTTTCCTGGCCCGCAGGGACCGGACGCCGAAGAAGATGGTGTTTTCCCGGCTGTTCAGCGCCATGAACTTCACCGGCTTCTACAGCCCCTACACCGGGGAATCCAATTTAAACGTGGACAGCCCCGCCTGCCTGCTGCCCGCCAACATCGCCCATGAGCTGGCCCATCAGAGGGGGATTGCTTCTGAGCAGGAGTGCAATTTTCTTGCCATCGCCGCTTCCACGGCGTCGGACAGCGCTGTATACCAATATTCCGGCTATCTTATGGGATACATCCAGCTCTCCAACGCCCTCTACCGGGCCGATCAGGGCCGCTGGGAAGCGGTGCGGAGCCTGCTGCCGGAAACGGTGCTGGCAGACCTGCGGCACCACAGCGCATATTGGTCGCAGTTCGACGGCCTGACGGCCAAGGTCAGCACCACGATCTATGACAACGCCCTGAAATCCTATGGCCAGGCGGACGGCATCCAGAGTTACGGAACCGTGGTGGATTTGCTCGCAGCCTATTATTGAGGGTCGATTTCCGCCTTGACATTCTTCGCCAATCTGCTACAATAGTCTCATATGCAACTGTTGCACATGAGACTATTTGTGGAGGATTCTTCTATGACTGAAGCGGAACAGAAACGGCAGGAGTACCGGAAATCCATGATGCTCACGGAGCCTTTGCCCAAGGTCATTACCAAAATGGCCGCCCCGTCTATCATTTCCTTTTTGATTACGTCCATCTATAACCTGGCGGACACCTTTTTCGTCAGTTCCCTTGGCACCAACGCCACGGCGGCGGTAAGCGTCAACGCTTCCCTGGACCAGATTTTGATGATGGCCGGGTCCATGCTGGCGGTAGGCGCAGCCAGCTACATCTCCCGCCTGCTGGGCGCGCGGAAGGAGGAACGGGCCAGCCAGGTCTTTTCCGTGGCTTTCTTTTCCGCTATGGCCTTCGGCCTGGTGGTACTGCTGGGAGGCGTGTCCTTCATGCGGCCTATGGTGCGGCTGCTGGGGGCTACGGACACCTGCGAGCAGTACGCCATTGACTACGCCACCTACGTCCTGCTGATCGCCCCCTTTATGGCGGCGAACTTCGTCATGAACCAATGCCTGCGGGCCGAAGGCAGCGCCATGCTCAGCATGATCGGCATGGGCTTCGGCGGCATTCTGAACTGCTTCCTGGACCCCATTTTCATCTTTACCTTGGATATGGGCGTGGCAGGCGCATCCATCGCCACCGCCATCTCCAAATTCGTCAGCTTTGCCATCCTGATTTTCCCCTACCTGACCCGCCGCAGCCTCCTTCGCCTGTCCCCCCGGCTATTCAAGCCAGACGGGGCGATTGTCGGGCAAATCGTGTCGGTCGGTTCCTCCTCCCTGTTCCGCAACGGCCTGGCGGTCATATCCGCCATCGTCCTCAACCGCATCGCCGGCGGGATTTCCGATTCCGTACTGGCGGGCATCGGGGTGTCTACCAAGGTGATGATGTTCCCCTTCGGCGTCATTTTGGGCTTCGGCACCGGATTCCAGCCGGTGGCGGGCTTCAACTGGGGCGCCAAGCGGTTTGACCGGGTGGAGGAGAGCTACCGCTTCGCCGCCCGCACGGCCATCCTTGGCGCAGCGGCAATGGGGCTGCTGCTGGCGGTGTTCGCCAATCCCCTCATTGCCCTCTTTGCCAAGGCCGATCCTGAAATGCGGGCCATCGGCGCACTGTCCATCCGCCTGCAATGTCTCGCCCTGCCCGCCCATAGCTGGGTGGCGGTGGTGAATATGCTCTGTGCCGGACTGGGACGGGCCGGCGGCGCGGTGCTGCTGTCCACAGCGCGGCAGGGTACCTGCTTCCTGCCCATCGTCTACCCCATGGCACTGCTGTGGGGCGCTAACGGCGTGGCGTCGGTGCAGGCGGTGGCGGACTTGCTGACCATCGCCCTGGCCCTGCCCCTGGTCCGCCGGGTGAAGGCCGGCATCCGGCAGGCGGCCGCGGAGGAAGCTGCCAGAAAAACCATCTCCAGCAGCCCGGGGGAGGTGGCGCCGTGACCAATTCCGTGGTAACCAGCCTTCTGCGGATCAACCGCCAAAGGATGGTGGCCCTGCGCCGGGAATTGTCGCCTTACGGCTATGTGGGCTACATGCACCTGATTCTGATTTACACCGCCAGGAATCCCGGAGCCAGCCAGGAGGAAATCGCCGCCTTTTACGCCCTGGACAAAGCCAGCACGGCCCGGGACGCCCGCCGCCTGGAAGATGCGGGCCACATCCGGCGGCAGACTAACCCGGACAACCGCCGCCAGTACCAGCTTTTTGTCACGGAAGCGGGGAAAGCGATGGTGGAAATCATTAACGAAACCCACCGGAAATTCCAGGAACGGCTCTCCGCCCATATCTCCCCCAAGGACTGGGAGAAGCTGACGGAGCTGCTGGCTGTGGCGGAAGCAAACAGCCACAACGAGGAATCCTGAAAGAGAGGGCTTTTGCGGCAAGCTGGGCGGACCTGTTGGAAACAGGCCCGCCCAGCTTCTTTGTGAACGCCTGCGGAAGGCTTTTTTGCCGTCTGTTGCTATATGACGCGGAAGTCATGGTTGGCCACTGCTTCTTCCCTGCGCCGTTTTTCCAACGCCAGGGCTTCCAACGCCTGTCCAATAATCTGGTTGCTGAGAAGGAACCCCTCCGGCGTCAGCCGCCACCGGCCGCCCCGCAGGGCGGCGCGGCCGGATTTCTCAAACCGCTCCAACACCTCCTGCACCGGCACAAAGGGCAGGCGGAAGCGGTATTCAAACTCCTGCCGCGAAATACCCTTGGCCGTCCGCAGGCCCAGCATGATATATTCAATATCCCGCTCCCGTTGGGGAATGCGTTCGTTCTCGGAGAGAATGTCCCCCTGGGTCTCCACGCCCCGGCAGTAGGCTTCCAAATCCCGCACGTAGGCGTACCGCACATCGCCCAAGTCGGAGTGCGCCCCCGGGCCGAAGCCCGCGTATTCGCCCAAGGTCCAATATTTAATATTGTGCCGGGACTCCTGCTCCGGCTTGGCAAAGTTGGAAATCTCATACTGCCGGTATCCCAGCTCCCCCAGGCGGGCTTCCGTCCACAGGTACATATCCGCCTGTAGGTCGTCGTCCGGCATATCCAAACCGCCCTGCATATCCCACAGCGGCGTCCCCTCCTCCACCTTCAGCCCGTAGCAGCTCAAATGCTCCGGCGCAAGGGCGGCGGCTTTTTCCAGGGTATCCTGCCAGCCCGCCATAGTCTGCCCCGGCAGGCCGTAAATCAGGTCTAAGGATACGTTCCGGATCCGCGCCCGCCGCGCGGCGGCCACGGCGTCCTGGGCCTGGGCAAAGGTGTGGGGCCGTCCTAAAAGCCTGAGCTGCCCGTCATCGGCAGACTGCACCCCCAGGGACAGCCGGTTGAACCCGGCCCGCCGCAGGGCGCGGAGGTTTTTCCAGTCCCCTACGCTGTCGGGGTTGGCCTCCAGGGTGATTTCCGGCTTTTTTGCCATGCGGTAGTGTTTCTCAACGGTTTTCAAAATACGTTTGAGCCGCTTGGCCCCCAGGTAGGACGGCGTACCGCCGCCGAAATAGACGGTGTCCACCGCATGGGCGGTGGTCTGGCGGGAAACCTCCGCCAGTTGGCGGCAGAGGGCGGACACATAGCGGTCCATCCGCTCCTCCCCGTTGGGGAGGGAGTAGAAATCACAGTAGATGCACTTGCTCTTGCAGAAGGGAATGTGGATATAAAGCCCCAGCGGCTTGTACTCTTTTTTCAAATACCGTCACCTCGGTTACGAAGTCCCCTCCATTGTAACCGAAAGCAGGCCAAACCGCAAGAGTTTATTCTGTCGGTTTCTTCCGTTTGCCGTAAAAGAACGCCAGCGCCCCGGCCGTAACAACCACCACTGCGGCGGTCAGGATGGCGGGAAGATAGGATTTGCCGGGCATGACCGGCTCCTGGGGCGGTATGATTTCACCGGAGTAAATCAATCCGTCCACCTCCGGGAAACAGGAGGTCATGATGCCGCCGCCAGTGGGATTATCCAGGAGGAGCCAGAAGTTGCGGATGCCGTACAGGTAGGTCACATAACCCCAGCTTTGGCCGCTTTGGTCCACATAGACCTTGGAAATATGGCTTTGCTGCTCCGCCGTACCACGGAGGGCGTCCAGCATGTCCTCATTCGTCTGGATTCTCTCCCTGGGGCTTCCAGCGTGGGGGTATTCCCAAAACCAGAACGTTTCGCCCTCATCCTGGGGCGTGTAGCCCGCGAACTCACCGTTGTAGTCCACGAACTGGTCTCCATACTCCTCCTCGAAGGAGATGTGGTCATATTGGAGGTACAAGTCCGCCATAGGGACCCATCCGGTCACTTCCGTGCGGTCATCCGGCAGCCACATGCTGGCCAGCGCCCAGTTTTTGTAAGTGTAGCCTACCCACAGCAGTTCTCCGTTTTGATACTGCGCCTTCACCAGGCTGCCGCCCGGCGCGTCCCAGAGGGTGACAAAGCCCTCTTTCCCATTGGCGTAGTAGCTGCGGGCGTTGTACTCACATTCGTCCCGCTGGCGGTCATAGAATTGGTTTTCCATGGGTTCCCACATTACATCCGCAAAGGCGGTAGCCGCCAGGGCCAGCAGCATGATGCACGTCAGTGCAAGCGGCAAAATTCGTTTCATTTTTCAACCCTCATTTCTTTTAAACTACAATAGATTCATGACGCACCCCGCGCCGTAGGACGTCAGGTTCGCCAGCAGCGCAAACAGGAACGGCCTGTGTATCTGTTCCGAGAACGCCCGGTAGCACCGCCACTCCGCCAAAACCGCCGCCGTCTCCAGAATAGCCGCAGCCAACACAGCGTTCCAATGCCAAAACACCACCGCCGTATGGTGCAGCAGCACCACGGGCGGATTCGTCAGACAGTTGACCAGCGCGGTAAGGCCTAATTCCCGCTTCCCCCGCAGGCCCCAGAGTAATGCAAAGCCCTCTTCAAACGCCAGCGTCAGCAGCAGCGATACCGCCAGCACCGTCAGCATTCCACCACCCCCTTTCTTATGGCCTGTTTAAAACATGTCACAACGCCCAAATAGCAGTCCTTCCGTCAAACAAGCCCCAGTGGACGCCATAACAGCAGCAGGCTCGCCGCCGCCAACAAGCTGTAGGCGGCAGGCCCCGCCAGCAGGCCAGGCCATCCCATAAAGGAGGGCAAAAATCCCAAAAACAGCGCGAAGGTCAGCAAGCCAAAGGCAAAGCCTTTCGCCCCCGGCATCACCCGCGCCGCCGCCCACAGGGTCACCGGCATAGTCATGTTAAACAGGAACACCGCCAAAATCCCCGGCAGCGGCAGTGCAGACAGCAGGTACAGTACCGCCGCCAATCCAAGGCTACCGGCGGAAGCCCGTTTCACGCCGAAACGGTCCATCGCAAATCCGCCCGCCGTTTTGCCCAGCGCCAGGGCGAGGGTCAGCAGGGCAGCCCACGCCGTCTTCCATGCAAAAGCCTGGTTCAAGCCCATATAGGACCGCAGAACCACCACCAAAAACAGCGGAATCAGCAGCCAGCGCCTATTCGCCCCGGCCACATCCACCGGGGCGTTCCCGGAACGCAGTTCCGGCCCGAACAGCCTGCGGCACGTCCATAAAACCGCCGCCCCCAGCGCAAGCAGTCCCAGCGGCCCCATCCACAGCGGAACCCGCGCCCCCCTGCCCCACAACGTACCAACGAACAGCCCCAGCGCTCCCGGCGAGACAAAGATGCCCAGCGCCCAAGCCCGTTCCCCGCTTTTGTTCAGCACGTCTATGCCGCCGCCCAAATGGAACAGCGCATTGCCAACCCCCGCCGATGCTGCGGACAGAACGGGAACCGGCACGGCGTAGGCCGCCGCCGTCAGGCAGCACCCTGCCGCCGCTACAACGCCGTTCCGCCCGAAACGGTCCGCCAGCAGCCCCAAGGGCATTTGCAGCGCAAAGGCGCAGAAATTATATAGCAGCAGGCACATTGCCGCCTCCCCGCTGCCGGAGAATGCCCGGAACACAAGAAGCGCACAGCTCAAATCCATCCAAAAATGGGCCAGGCTGTAGAGAAATAACAGTTTCTTGTCCATACGCACCGCTCCCTTCACTTGCATAGACGAATTGCAGCGGAAAATGTGCCGGGATTAAATATAAAAAGATGCCTGCGGCAACAAGCCCCGCAGGCATCTCTTTCCTATACATCCTGTCCCCTCATGAGAAGAACCAGCCGAACAGCGGCGAAAGCGGAATCATAAACACCGAAAACGCCATAGAGGACACGCTCACCAGCGTAGCCCGCTGGGCAGAGGGAAAGCGGTCGTTGAGCCGCTTATCGCTGACAAGCTGCAAACCGTCGTCCAGCAGGCCGGCTCCCAGCCCCGAGAGCATCAGCAGCGGTAAAAACGCGCCCCGGGCCAGCACGGCGCAGGCCGCCGTTCCGCACAGGGTCAATGCCGCCGCGCGGCGGTAAGGCATCCGGTCCAGCCATCCCGAGATCAGCCCTGCCAGGCCGCCGCCCAGTCCCAGCACAAACAGCGCCGGACCCAGCAGCGCGGGTACCGTTACCGCCGCTTCCACCCTCTGCTGCAAGAAAAAACGGGTCAGCGTGGCGCAAGCCCCGGCCAGCGCGTTGACCAGCATAATCCGCACCGCTGTGCGGTCGGTCTTCAAGAGGGTCCAGGCTCCTAAAACGGTCTCCCGCAGCGCCGCCGGAAGCGCCGCCAAGGTCACGCCCGAACCATGCCGGCCTGGGCAGTCAGGCTCCGCCAATGTAAAGACCGCCAGCAGCCCCGCCAAGGCAATGGCCGCGTCCAGCAGATAGGCCTTCCGCCAGCCCAGCAGCACCGTGGCGCCTGCCAGCAGCATCGCGCCGCCATCGCTGAACCGGTAGACGCCGTTTTGCAGGGAGGAAAACTGCAAGTACTCTCCCTCGCGCCCCCATCGGAGCATGGATTCGTATGTCATCGCTTCCCGGGTGCCGGATGCCAGATTGTAGCCCAGCGCAGAAACCGCCAGCGACAGATACACGCCCGCCGCCCCCTGGGAAGCCGCCATCAGGAGGGCGGAGAGGAAAAACATGCCCTGGCTGAGCAGCAGCGTCCGCTTCCGCCCCAGCAAATCCGCCAGCAGGCCGGAGGGTATCTCACAGCAAAAGCTGACAATATGGAACAGACCCTCTGCCGCGCCAATCTCCACCAGCGAAAACCCCCGCAGGGCCAGCAGCAGCACCCACACGCTTCCCGCAGGGCGGAAGCCTACGCTCCACTCCAGGAACAAAAGTGTGCGTTTCTGCCGGGAAAGCAAAAATTTTTGACTATCTTCAGGCATAAAATAAGCGCCATCCTTTCTTTACTTAAGTCAAAGAAAGGGATTGGCGCGTCCGGTTTTTAGGATACTGTTACCTAAAAAAGGGCGCACGAATCCCCTGAACGGCACTATAGCAGCCAAAGCACTGTAAAATCAAGCCAGCCTTCCAACCCATTGCAGCGCCCTCCTTTCCGGTTGTTTCGCTTTCAGTCTACCACAGGGAGGTTTGCTTGTCAAGGGTCCGGGAGGCGCTCAATCCCCCCTTTCCTTATTGATGCTGTCCAGGGTGTTCACAAACGCCAGCACCGCCCGGACCTCGCTGTCCGGCATCTTCTGGATTTTCTTTAAAATCTCAGCCTTTTCAGCAGTCAGCGCCGCTGCCGAAAACTTCTCCCCGCTCCCCGTCAGCACCCACTGGGCGGAGTAGCCATAGCTTTCCTCGATCAGCTTCGCCAGGGGGGCGGAAATAGTCCCCTTTTTGCCTTTTACGATTAAATTGACGTAATTTGCGCTGATTCCAAGTTCCCTCGCAAATTCCACCTGCTTGATCTTTTGCTCCTGCAATATGGTTTGCATGCGTTGGCCTAAAGACACGGTATCACCTCCATATATCAAATGATACACCAATCATACAACTAAGTCAATGAAAACAAATATTGACATTTGACTCAATTGGTGATACAGTTTGCTTAAGTCAAATAAAGGAGAACAAAAATGAAAACTCAGTTAGATAAGAAGCAGGATTTACTGCATAAGGTAGCCTGTCTTTCTTCTGTTGAGGACGTCCAAAAGGTGAAGATATTCATTGCGGGGATGGAAGCTGGGAAAATGGTAAAAGCTTCAGAAGATGCAGGAACCACCGGCCAGGCGTGTGCGGCCCACGAAAATAAATTGACGCCGCCCTATTGACAAACATATCGTGAGATGATATATTTTAACAAGTCGTCAAACGATATATCGGAGATAGGATAACGACAACCGGGCGCAGGGTATGCGCCCAAAAGGAGGAACTATGCGAGAAATTTTGCGCGTCCAAGGTCTCACCAAGACCTTCCGGCTGTCTGCCAAGCAGCAAAAGCTGGAAAAAACTAAGGAAAAAGTCCGCACAGCGGTGAATAACCTCAGCTTTACCGCCTATGAAGGAGAAATATTCGGCCTGCTTGGCCCTAACGGCGCGGGTAAGACGACCACCCTGCGGCTGCTGGCCACCTTGATCCGGCCCGATGGCGGAGACGCGCTGATGGACGGCGTCAGCGTAGTGAAGCAGCCCGGCCAGGTGCGAAGCCGCACCGGATTCCTCACCAGCGAGCTGAAGCTGGAGGACTGCTTTACCCCCAATTACCTGTTTGACTTCTTCGCGGATTTACATAAAGTGGACCCCAGCACCCGGGACAGGAGGAAAAAAGACCTGTTCCAGCGGTTCGGCATCGACCGCTTCGCGGAGGTAAAGGTAGCGAACCTCTCCACCGGCATGAAGCAGAAGGTGTCCCTGGTGGTGTCCATCGTCCACAACCCGGACATTATCATTTTCGATGAGCCTACCAACGGCCTGGACGTACTGACCGCCAAGGTAGTGACAGACTTCCTCCAGCAGCTTCGTGAGGAGGGGAAAACCATTATCGTCTCTACCCATATTTTCAGCCTGATTGAAAAGCTATGCGACCGGGTGGGCATTATCATTAACGGGAAAATGACCGTCTGCGACACTCTGGATAAAATTACCGGCGGCATGAGCCTGGAAGACCGGTTTTTTGAGATTTACAAGGAAACGGTAGGTGACGAGGGATGAAAAGCGGCATCATAACCATTTTGAAAAAAGAGCTTGCCCGGTTTTTCGGCGACAAGCGCATGGTGGTCAGCATTCTGATCCCCGGCGTACTGGTCTATATCATGTACTGTTTCATGGGCGACGCCATGGGCAGCGCCTTTGGTGTGAGCGAGGACTACGTCCCCTCTATCCAGGCTGTCGAGATGTCCGGCAATGTCAAGACACTGCTGGGCGCAGCAGAGATTTCCGTGGAGGATATCCCGGCGGCAGGGCTGGCGGACGCCAAGGCCGCCGTAACGGAGCAAAGCCTGGACCTTCTGCTGGTGTTCCCGGAGAACTTCGACCAGGATGTGGCGGAATACGCCGCTTCTTCCGGGCAGGCGGCACCCAACGTGGAAATTTACTACAACTCTGCGTCAACCAATTCCACCTTCGTTTACCGCACGATGGTAGAGCTTCTGGACGCCTATGAGTCCCAGATGGTGAACAAGTTCGACGTCAACGCCGGCGGCGAGGGCTACGACCTGGCTACGGCGGAGGATACGGCTGGCTCCTTCTTTGCGATGATGATGCCTCTGCTGCTGATGATGTTCCTCTATTCCGGATGCGCGGCAGTCGCGCCGGAATCCATCGCCGGGGAGAAGGAGCGTGGCACCATCGCCACCATGCTTATCACCCCCATCCGCCGCAGCGACATTGCCATGGGAAAAATCCTGGCCTTGGCAATCATCGCCATGATCTCCGCAGCGTCCAGCACCATCGGCACGGTCCTCTCCCTGCCGAAGATTATGGGAGGCGTTACAGACGAGGTCAACGCTTCGATTTACGGCGTAAAGGAATACCTCCTGCTGTCGGCGGTGATTTTGTCCACAGTGCTGGTGCTGGTGACGGCAATTTCCGTCATTTCCGCCTACGCGAAAACCATCAAGGAAGCCCAGACATACGCCTTGCCGGTAATGTTTATCGCCATGGGCGTAGGCATTTCCGGCATGTTCGGGAACGGAGCGTCCCAGGACCTCTCCGTTTACTGCATCCCGCTGTACAACAGCGCACAGTGCATGGCGGGCGTGTTCTCCTTTAGCATAACGCCTGCTGCCGTAGCGGTAACGGCTGGGGTCAACCTGGCGGTCACGCTGCTGGGCGTGTTTGTGCTGGCGCGGATGTTCAACAGCGAAAAAATCATTTTTTCCCAATAAATCTACAACGCGAGCATCTTTTGTGACATGTAGAGACGCCCCGGCTTTGCCGGGGCGTCTCTACGCATCATCCTATGCGGCCATGCTCAGCCGCAAGCTATAAGTTCCACAGGGGCAACGTCAAACGCGCCATAAGCCGCGCCGTCTGTATCAAAGTCCGCCCCAGCCCGATAGTGCAGGCGGTACCGTCCTTCCGCCAGCATCCCCCAAAGCATCTGCACGTTTTCCGACCAGTTCCGGCCACCGGCAGGCAGCGTACTGGGCGTTCCGCAGAAGCCAACGCCCTCTTTGTAAGGCACTTCCGTCCACGCCCCGTCCTCGTTCTGACGTTCCAAATGGGGGATGTCCACAACCTGCCCATCCCTGCCAGTGGTGTTGATAAAGTGTACGGGAAGGTTTTCTGTCAAACCGGAAACCGGCTGGCCCGGAATATACAGGCAATAATCAGGCTCCGCTGCGGCGGACGCCGCAACGCGGACGCCCAACTGCCAGGGTTCGGTCTCCTCTCCGGTTTCTCCCAGGGCCAGCGAAGTACCGGTCAGGCGGTACACGCCTTCCCCCAGCGGCTCGGGCAAGTAGTCCAAATGGATGTCCATTGTTTCAACAGAATGGGGCTGGGCGGTCATCATCACCATAGGGAAGTCCCCTCCCGGTACGCTCTGCCACCGTCCATCCACATACTTCTCACATGCAAAGGCAGCGCCATACCCAAACTCCACCTCACCGGTATTCTCTACCACCAGCGTCAGCCGCTCCGCCCCCACCGGGCAGCATTCCTGGAGCAGCGACAGCCTGGCCGTCCCCGGGACCTCCCAAACAGAATCCATTTCCGGCGGCTCCATGGAAACCTGCCTGATTTCCGGCGGCCCCACCGGCCCGGATGGCAGCGGCGCCAGGCTTTCTCCGTTTGGCGGCGGCGCGTCTGTTCCACATGCTGCCAGCCCCAGGCATAGCAGCAAGGCAAAAGCTGCGAAAAGCATCCTTTTCATGGGACATTTCCTCCTGCGTCCGTTTACCTATTCAGACGGAGACCCGCCCTCTTTTGTTCCCCTTGCCTGCACCTGCTTCACCGCAAATCCGTTCACCGTCGCATGGGCCACGTAAACCCCCGTCTCGTCCCGCACATCCACGGCATACAGACAGGTCGTGCGTCCGGATTTCAGGCATGTGGCCTCCGCCAGCAGCACCTTGCCCTTGGCTGGGGCCAAAAAGCTAATAGACACCTGCTGGGACACAATGATTTGTTCCGTAAAAGCGTTGGACGCCACAGCGTAAGTGAAATCCGCCAGCGTAAACACCGCCCCGCCCATCGGTACGCCGTTGGCGTTCATATGGCGGTCCTCCAGGGGCATTGCGCAGACGGCCCGCCCCGGTTCAGCTTCCCGAATCTCCACTCCGGCCAATGCCGCAAAGCGGTCGCCCTGGAAGCGCCTCGCTAATTCCTCCATACCCGGCATAGCGATTCCTCCTTTACCGTTACACAGTCAGTATATCCAAAAAACACCCCACCTACCAGTCCGCAAGGCCGCGTACCGGCAGGTGGGGTTGTCTTAGCCGCAGCGTCCCGGCTTAGCCGTAGACGTCAAAGCCGTACTGGCTGGGCGCAGGTACAGCGGCCAGCATATCGTTAATCAGCGTCTCCGCCTGGCTCTCCATGCTGTCCATCGACTTCTTCATAATCGCCGTGTCATAAGCGGCGGCAAACTGTGCCTGGCTCATGCTCATGCTGGCGGCGGCAATGCTTTCCATCATGGTCCTGCTCTCCTTTCCTGGTTTTCAATTTATGACAGCGCGGCCTCCCCGTCTCCGGGGGCGCGTTTGCCATCTCAGTTCATCTGCACCGGGGTAATCTGCCCATCGCTGGTCTTCTTGTAAATCTTGGTCAGATCGCTGCTGAGGTAGAAGGTGCCTATAATCTCATTGGTAGCGGTCTGGGGATTCATCTGGTAGACCATAATCTCACGGCAGTCCACCTCGTCCACCTTGACCCAGCCCTGCTGGGGGAAGGTGAGGTATTCCGACATGCTCTCTCCCTCCAGTCCCAGCTTCCTGGGGTCCAGAGAGTTAAAGTACTCTGTCTGCTCCTTGATGCCGGTAGCCGCAGGCGTACTGCTGCCGCTGCCGGAACCGTTGGCGTCCTCGGATTCCTTTTTCACAGGCGGCAGAATGGAGCCTTCGATATAGGTCACCTGTACCGCCACCGCGTACTCCGACCACCCTACCAGCACCCGCAGGAACCGCTTGCCCGCCTCTTCATTTTCAGCGGCTTTTTTCCCAAGAGCGATGCTGCCGAAGAGGGTGTCCGTGGTGGGGGTTTCTTCCAGCCGGTGGTTCTCGCCGTCAATCGCGGCAAATCCCTGCTCCTCGCTGAGCAAAAGGGCAACGTACCGCCCCGCCAGCTCCGCCGGGTCCGCCATCTGGCGGTAGTGATAGGTATGATGAATGTCCAGCCCCTCTGTAACAGCCACATCCGTAGGAGAATCAATGGACGCCAGAATGGCCTCCCCCTCCTCCAGAATGGTGTCCAGAGCGACTACATTATCTTCCTCGCTCTCCCCCAGGGAGTAGACCTCCAAGGCGGTTGGTCCCTTTTTGCAGGCGGTGAGCAGGCACAGCGCCGCTACAAGCAGCAGCAAGACTTTGGTTTGCTTTTTCATGAAAAACTTTCCTCGCTTTGCGCGGGACTTTCCAATCCCGCCAAAATGCGCCTCCGGCGTTTACTGCCCCCGGCGAATCACCACTTGGTCGTTATGCCGCAGCTCTTGGGTAAAGGGGCAGTCCGCCCCATTCACTTGCAGCACCAACGGCACATCCAAGGTCTCAAAATCAATACCGGAACGGTCCAGCAAATCCATTAAGAAGTATGCCCCGCCGTCCTGTTTCCCGGGCAGCACCAACGGCTCCCCGTTAAGGTACAAAAACAGCGGCCTGCGGACAGCGGGCGTCTCCGCCGCCCCCCCGCCCTGCCAGGAGGCCGGCGCCGCCGCCGGTTCCGGCTCTGGCTCAGGCTCCTCCGGCAGCACAGCGGCCACCGTAGAGATCACCTGGTCGCCAGACCGCAGGGGCGTATCCAGCGCAGCCGGACGGCCGTTGACCAGCACCCCGCCGGCGTAATCCACACCCAGCAAATCCGCAGGCGTCCGCTCCGCAGAAGCCCCCGGCACTGCCGGGATAAACTCAATGGAGTCCCCTGCGTAAACCAAGGCGGAGGGCTTTGTGTCCTCCCCGTTCCGCCGCAGGGTGCATGGCATGGCGCTCTCGCCCCGGAAGGTAAGCCGCTGCCCATCCACCGTCACGCTGAGGGTCCTGCCGGTGCGCCCCACCAGGTCGGCGGACGTATAGCCGTTCATCATCAACAGGTCCAACACCGTCAGGGAGCCGCTGCGGAACAGCTTGGCGGGCTTGCCGTTGAGCATAATCCGGTAGCTGTCGCTAATCAGCCCCAGCCCCGCCGATACGGCGATGCCCAGGGGCGTTGCAAACTCCGGGTCATTCAGTTCATATTCCCGTGAGAAGGCGCTGATGTCGTAATTGTTCCCCGCCAGGGCCACCCGGCGCTCATCCATGCCCAATTCCTGGGCGACCATCTCCCGCAGGCCCAGCAGCTTGCTGCCGCCGCCCGCCAGGAACATAGCCGAAGGCGGCGCGCCGTTGATACCGGTAACCCGCTGGGCGATTTCCTGCGCCAGGGCCTTGGCCGCGCTCTTCAAGGTCTCCTGAATCTCGCTTCCGGCCACGCTCTGTTCCAGCCCCAGGATATCCCGGTAGGAAACGGTGGCCTCATTGAGCAGCATCTTCATCCGCTCCGCTGTAGCAAAGTCGATTAAGAACCGCCGCATCAGGGTCTCGGTGATCTCGTCCCCCGCCGTCGTCGCCATGGTATAACCCACCACGGCCCCGTCCCGGCAGATGGCGATATCCGTAGTTCCCGCGCCGATGTCCGCCAGCACCAGGTTCAACAGCCGCAAATCAGCAGGAATCACCGCGTTCAGCGCGGCAATCGGCTCCAAGGTCAGGCTGGCAACCTCAAGCCCCGCCGCCGCCATGACAGCATACAGGCTTTCCACCACCTCGCTGGGCAGGAAGGTGGCCACCACCTCCGCTTCCAACTGCTGGCCGTTGTGGTCCTTCAGCGTGGTCAGCGGATAGCGGTCCAGCAGATACCCCGACACGGTGTAGCCCACCAGGTAAGACCGCCGCTGGCTGTCCTGCTCTTCGCCGATCTGGCGTTCGGCATCCGCCACTGCGCCGCTCTCCAAATTGCTGATGATATCGCTGGTAATTCTGGTCACCTGGGGCAGCTCCATCGCGTAATGCCCCTTCTCCGTCCGCAAAGCCCGCCCTGCGGCGGCGACGCACACCCGGCTGAGCCGACAGCCGAGCTTGGCTTCCATCCGCTCTGTTACCCGCCGCGCCACCTTGGCCACCTGATCGATGTCCTCGATCTGGCCGTCCAGCATGGCCCGCCGCCCATGTTCTTCTTTTTCGATGGCCAGGACTTCCAGGCGTTCGTCCGCCACCCGGCCCGCCACGCCAATGATGCTGCGGGTGCCGATATCCATGGCGTAAATCAGCGAGTGGTCCTGCTTTTTCCATTCCTGGGGCATATAGCCCACCTCCTAACCGGCGCAGTTGCAGGGAGAATGGATATGGCATCCCGGCTTCCGGGACGCCATATCCACGATGTATCTTGGGGTTAAAATTCCGGTTTTCCCAGAGAATCAATACTTGGAATTACCGAAGGGGCTGTCGTTGCGCCCGTTGAGCATCAGGGGATCGGAAGTGCTGTCGCCCCAGCTATCGCTGCTGGAGAAAGAGGGGGCCGGGCTGCCGGAGAAGCCACCCTTGTTGCCCACCTGGAACTCAGCCATAAGCTGGTGCATGATGTTGGCCTGGCTGGACAGCTCTTCGCTGGCGGCAGCGCACTCCTCACTGGTAGCGGAGTTGGTCTGAACCACGGCAGAAATCTGGTCAATGCCCTCGGTAATCTGAGAGATGGCAGTAGTCTGGTTCTCTACAGCTTCGGTGACCTGATCCATCAGGCGCACTACATCCCCGGCCAACACAGTGGTCCGCTCCAGAGAATCGGTGACCTTACTCACCACATCCGCACCCTCGCGGACAGCAGTGATGGAATTCTCAATCAGATCCTTCGTAGCCTTGGCAGCTTCGTCGGACTTGCTGGCCAGATTGCGGACCTCGTCGGCCACAACGGCAAAGCCCTTGCCGGCGGAACCGGCGCGGGCCGCTTCCACCGCAGCATTCAGCGCCAGGATGTTGGTCTGGAACGCAATATTCTCAATGGTGGCAATGATCTTGCCGATTTCTTCGGAGGAATTGGAGATGTTCTGCATGGCCACATTAAGCTGCTTAACATACTCGTTGCTGGCTTCCACCTGGGCGCCGGCCTGGCCGGTGCTGGCGCGGGCTTCTTCGGCGGACGCGGCGGTCTGCTTGGAGCTGTTGGAGATGTCGTTGATGGTAGCGGCAAGCTCCTCCACGGCGCTGGCCTGCTCGGTCGCGCCCTGGGCCAGGGATTGGGAGCTGTTGGAGACCTGCTCGGAACCGGCGGACACCTGGCTGGCAGACTGGGAAATGTTGGTAATGGTATCGCTCATACGCACCACGAACTGATTGACGCTGGCCTGGATGGGAGCCAAATCGCCGGGGAAGGTGGCGGTCAGTTCCACATTGAAGTTGCCCTTGGCCATCTGGGTGGTGGTATCGGAGATATCCTGGATCACGCTGTGAAGGACCTTCTGGCTGGTGCGCAGGGCATCGCACATCTCGCCCAGCTCGTTCTTACCGTCAAAGGAGACGGGTACGCCCAAATTACCCTGGCTGAAACCAACCAGCGCGTTGCGCACCTGGGTGCTGGGCTCCACCAGGCTTCTGATAATCCGGGCGGCCATCAGAAGAACGATGATGGTAGCAACCACCATAACCGCAAGGATGACACCCAAGCTGATGTTGGAGGTCAAGTTCTGCTGGGCAATGATCTGCTCCTGCGCAACGGCCAGGGCGTTGGCGGCGTTTTCACCGGCCACAGCGGCGGCATTCAGCTTCGGGGTACATGCGTTGACAATCATTTCGGAAGCCCGGTTCCGGTCCGTGGACACAACGGAAGCGATTTCACGGGCATCGGCCTCCCAGGCCTTGATGGCGCTGGAAAACACTTCCAGCGTGCTCTTATCCTCCAGAGGGAACGTTTTTTCCAGTTGCGCGAACTGGGCATCCAGTTCCTCCAGCTTGGTGGTCACGGTGCTCAGTCCGGAGGTGTTGCCAGAGAGGACCACGTCCCGCAGGTTCCGGGCGGCAATGTTGTAATCAATACGGCAGGTTGCAATCATCTCGGTGGATTCCACGTAGTGGTCAATGATGTCGCTATAGGCGCTTTTCTGGCTGTTCATCAAAAGCAGAGATGCCACAATGATAATCACCGAAATTAAAATAGTGGTGCCGAAGCCTATGATCAAGCTTTTCTTGATGGACATGTTCTTAATATTCATGATGCGTTTTCCTCCTAATTTTCCCCCGAGCCGGAGTTATGCCAGCGGCGGGTTCTTTCTTCTCCGCCGGCAAGCCGGCAGGCTTTGTCTCTGCCCCAGGGTTCCGGCTGCGGCGGCAGAAACTCCGCAGTCAGTGTTGGAATCTATGGCAGACGGCGTCTTACTTCAGGTCGCCGTACTTCCCTTTTTTCACGTCCCCCGCCACCCGTCCGTCAACCAGGGTAATAACACGCCGCCGCATGATATTCACATACTGGCTGGCGTGGGTTGCCATGACAATAGTGGTCCCCTTGGCGTTCATCTCCATGAGCAAATGGAGCAGATCCCAGATGACATCGTCATCCAGATTAGCGGTCAGCTCATCCAGCAGCAGGATGTTGGGGCTGTTGACCACCGCCCGGGCTAATTCCACCCGGCGGCTCTCGCCGATGGACAGTTCCGCCGGATAGCAACCCTCCACCCCGGGCAGCCCCACGATGCCCAGCGCCTTTTTTACGGCCTCCCGGCCCTTGCGCCGCATCCCGGCGGCGTTGGCGGCCAGCAGCAGGTTGTCGCCCACCGTCCGTTTACGGATCAGCATGCCTTGCTGGCTGACCACGCCGAAGGTCCGGGTAGCCCGGACCCGCCACGGCCCGATCAGCCGCGCCATATTCGCGCCATTGAGACACACAGCCCCTTCATCGGGGGACAGCTCGCCGCTCATAAGCTTAAGCAGAGTGGTTTTCCCCGCGCCGCTGCTGCCGATGAGAAACACGAACTCCCCCTGCTCGATGGTTAGGCTGATGTCCTTAAGGGCGTAGACCGAATGCCGGTCCTCAATATAGTGCTTTGATACTTGTTCCAGACGAAGTTCCGCCATTGCGCGGCGCCGCCTCCCGTTCTTGCAAGCGCGCTTGTTCCGCCGGGATTCTCCGGCGGAACATCAGCGGCTTTACTTGTGATAAAAAGATTGTTCGCCGGCCATCCGCACACTGACCCGGCGGTCCAGGTCCACCACCTGCTCCAGCAGGCGGCGGGTTTTTCCCGCCTGTTCCAGGAAAATCTTTTCCCCGTCATCCTGGGGAGCACCGCCGCCCCGCAACTCCTGAACCCGTTCCCAGGCTTCATCGCCCAGGGCGGCCAGCCGGGTTTTTGCCCCTCTGTCCACTTCCGCCGCCTGGCGGATGGGGTCCTGGCGCATGGCGACCAGCATACGCGCGGAGACCTGGTCGTTCCGGTCCAGGCTCTCGGCCAACTGGCGGGTCAAGTCCTGCACCTCGGCAAGGTAATTATACTTCTTCCGCTCTAGTACTGTCAACTCCAACCAATCATCCCGGGTCATGCCTGTCCTACCTTCCCGGCCTGGGCGGCGGCATTGCGCTCGGCGGTGTGGAAGGCGTCCCGCATATCCGCCAGCATAGGCCGGAGCTGTTCCAGCTCCTTTTTATTCCGCCCGATCTTGATCCGGCCGAGCTGATATGTAAAATACTCGTACATCCGGCTCAAATCCTGGCTGATAGGATACTGGCGGTCCAGGGTTTCGTCCAGGTAGTTGACGATGTCCGTACACCGGTCCACCGCGGCCTCAAAGGCGGGGAAATCCTCCTTATCCAGGGAGATAGACGCCATTGTGGCCCGCTTCACCAATTCGTCGTACAGCAGCAGCAGCAGCTCGCCGGGGGTCATAGACCCCACGGACTGCTGCTTATACTGCTGATAGCCTCTTCTATCCATATGAGGCGGCGCTCCTTTCTGTCAATCGGGGGCTTAGCCCATTCCCATCATACCGGCGAGACTGGAGCTTTGGGAGTTCATCTGGTAGATCAGGGTTTCCAGCTTACTGAACATACTGGTATACTTATCCACTTGAGCGGACAGCTTATCCTGCCACTTTTCGATCTCGGTGCTGATGTTGTCAATTTCCTTCTGCCAGGTGTTGTTCATCAGGCTCAGGGAACTAAGGGGCGTACCCGCCTGCTCCACCAGGATGCCCTTGGTCGCGCCGGTCAGGCCCGCGTAGCGGTCAAGCTGGGTTTTCATGCTCTGCATGATGCCCGGAACATTCCCATCATCGCCGGTGCGCGTGAAAGCGTCGGCTACCGCATCGGGGTCCATGTCCAGGGCGCTGCGCAATTTGTTTTCATCCAAGGTAAGCTGGGCCGCGCCGTCCACAGCGGAATATGTGACGCTGATGCCCATAGCCCGCAGTTGGGCGTTCGCCTGAGCACTGGCCTGGGTGTTGCCCTGGGTGTTGCCGGTAAAGATGCCCAGCATCTTCTCATACAAGCCAGACAGGTTCCGGTCGTTGAACAGCAGGCCTTGCTTCGCCTTCTCCTCATAGGCCTTGATGGCGCTTTCGCTCATGCTGGCCTTATCCTCATCGGTCAGGGGATCATAATCGGAGAAGGAGCCGTTGGAACTTTTCCGGTACGGCAGGGTGGCGTACTGCTTGCGGATCTCCGACATCATCTCGTTGTAGTCGTTGACCATGCTGCGGACCGCGTCCACAATCTTGTCGGAGTCGGTGGTACGCTGGAAGGTGACGGCTTCGCCCTCCTCCGCCTGGAAGGTGCCTTTGAGCGCAACGCTCATGCCGTCCAGGTTGACGTTGTTGGTAGGACGGGTCATCTGCATCTTCTCGCCGTTGATCTCCACCTCGAACTTAGCGTCCTTACCGGGCGTGTAGTTGACCGCAGGCGCGTACTTTGAATCAAATTCAATATCAAACTCCGTCACCGGATTCTTGGCACTTATCGTAAAGTCTACCTTTGCGCCATTCTTATCGGTTATATCCAGTTCACCCGTGTATTTATTGTAAGCGGCCGTATAGCCAAAGTTAAATATAGTGCCATTCAACTCAGCGGCAACTTTCTCAATCGAAGTGTCCTTCGAAAAGGTGCCAAATGCAATGTCACCTGGAGGATTATCCTTGAAATGGAACGTAACTTTATCTCCCCTGGTGGGATCCAGCCAGCTACTAATGCCATAAGCTTCCGCAAAAGAAGCCGTGCTCGTGTCGCTGATCTTGGTCGAGCCGAACATCTTCTCCGCCAGGCCCCCGTCAATGTTGATCTCGGTCTCAGAGCCGGTTTCCTTGCTGACGAAGGTAAACTGGCGGGTGGTCTGGGAGAAGGTGACCTTCACCCCGGCGGCGGCGTTGCTGTTGATATCGTTAAGGACTTCGGACAGCTTGGTCTTGCTGTCATAGCTGCCGATTTTGACGCCGTTGATGATGAAGTCCTGCTTCTCCTCCTTGCCGTCGTAATTCTGCTTGAAGGTTCCCTCAGGCAGAAGCTCGCCCAAGGTTTTGCCGGTATTGAGGTAGTTGGTGGCGGCATTGCCGATGCCCAGGGCCTTGCCCGCGTCGGTGTTGATGATGAGGTCGGAGTTCTCAGGGGCCTTGATCTTTAGCTGCAAGGTATCGGCGCTGCCGGACTCGTTGGAGACGGTGAGCTTGCCCTTGCCGAACTGCTCATCAAGGGATTTCTGGAGAAGCTTGACATAATTGTCGGCGTTGACCTCCAATTCCTTACCGTCCTCGCCCTTGATATACTGGCCATCGTTGTCCATAAACTTATCGCCCGCGATGCGCGGCATGGTGATGGACTTGACCTTGCCATCCAGAGAGATGTTCATGGTCTTACCAGAGATATGGCCTCCCACGGTGGTCTTATTCGTATACTTGGTAATCTTATTGGTGTCGATGGTGGCGGGCTTGTTCTTCTCGGCGTCCTCCAAGTCCAGGCCCAGCTTCTTTTTCAGATCATCGCTGGCATCAGAGATATACACGCTGTTGCCGCCGCTGGTCTTGTCGGAGAAGCTAATTTTGCCGTTCTTGAACTCCACATTAATCAGGTCGGTGGCCTTCTTGCTCTCGCCGCTGGACAGGGATATCTGGGCATCCCCCAGCTTCTCCTGAATCATCTTGTAGAAAGCTTCGGCCTTCTCCTCACTGGTCAGCTTGACTTCTTCCGTGGTGCCATCATCCTTTTTGACCGTCTTTGTATCAGGAATCACATCCTCATACTGGTCAAAGCTGATGCTCACATTCTGCCCGCCGTATTTCAGCGTCAGGGAGCCGGCCAGGGCGTTGGTGGTGAAGGTATCGCTGAACTTGACGCCGTCCTCTGCCATGATAGAGAAATCGTCGTTGACGCCCCGCATGCTGCTGCTGGTGCTGTACCGGGCGGCGGTAGCAAGCTGGGAAACGCTGTTAATCCGCACGTCGCTTTCCGTGCGGCCGCTGGCGGAGACCTTGTCGGCATACTTTCCCTGGGCCGCAACCCGGATGGCGTTGTTGAAGAAGGACGCGCTCATCAGGTTGGTGGAGGATGCAAAGGAGGTATATTTGCTGGAGAAGGAGTACATTTTAGAAATAATATTGCGGTACGCCTCCTGCTTCCACTCCGTCTTCGTCACTTTGTTGGACAAGCTCTGGATTTTCTTCTGATAACTCTGTACCAGGCCCTCGATCATGCCCTCGGTATCGAGGCCGCTGGCTAGACCGCTGATGACATTGGCGCTGTTATACAGGCTGCTGGTCAGGTTGCTGCCGCTTACGCCGTTGATAGAAGCCATATCGATCTCTCCTTTATGATAAATATAACGATAATCTTTTTCGAAATTTTGCAGAAAAAGAGAATATCCCTCTGTACTTTTTTATCGTCACGTAGTATAGTAAAGTTAAGAGAGCCACTGAAAAGATTTTGCAGAGCGGAGGGGATAATTTGTCTGCTGTAATTGCCATCACAAACCAAAAGGGCGGCGTGGGGAAAACCACCACCTCCTGCGCCCTGCTGGCGGGCCTGCACCAGAGGGGCCGCCGGGTACTGGGCGTGGACCTGGACCCCCAGGGGAGCCTGGGGTTCTGCCTGGGTCTGGATATTGATAACTGCGCCACCGTTTATGACGTTATGAAGGGTACCCGCCCGATTAAAGAAGTCATCGTCCCGTCGGAATGCGGGGACATCCTGCCCAGCAACATCCTGCTCAGCGCCGCCGAGCTGGAGTTCAACCGCGCCGGGAGGGAATTCCTCCTTAAAAATGCCCTAGCCGAGGTGCAGGATGACTATGACTATATCATCGTGGATACGCCGCCGGCGCTGAACGTGCTGACGGTGAACGCCTATGTAGTTGCGGACGGCCTGGTGATACCCATGGCCCCGGAAATTCTCAGCCTTCTGGGCGTAGCCCAGATCCGGGAAACCATCGACACCGTCCGCCGCTGCTACAACTCCCGGCTAAAGGTGCTGGGCATCCTGCTCAACAAGTACAACCAGCGGTTCACCCTCAACCGGGAGGTGCTGGACATGGCCGGCCAGATTGCCGCCCAATTGGACACCACCGTGTTCGAAGCCAAGATCCGCACCAGCGTATCGGTGGCAGAGGCGCCGGCCCACGGCGAGAGCGTACTCACCTACGCGCCTTCTTCCAAGCCCGCCGGGGATTTCCGGACCCTGATCGACGAGATCGTCCGGGCGCTTCCCGCCGCCCATTGACCGCAGCGCCAATCAAAACTAGTCTAAGGAGAGATCGCATACATGGCTACCCCGAAGAAAAACGCCAAAAGCAGTAAAACCGCACACGTATTGAATTTGCTGGCCCCCGGCGGGGAGAACGAGGCTATCCGCCCCCCCGCCGTCTCACAGGCGGAGCCATCAGAAGCCGTTCTGCCGCCGGACGCCGCCTTGGAGGACGCCGCCCCGGCAGCGGAAGCGGCGCCCGCCCCTCCCTTGGTGCCGCCAATCCTGGAGGTCGCCCGCAGCAACGACGAGCAGGTATCCCTCCAAATCAAAGACGCGCTTGAGAGTGAAATTCTTGGCGAATTAGCCGCCCCGGCCCCAAAACCAGCGCCAGAGCCGGAACCAGAGCCAGAACCAGAGCCAGAACCAGAGCCAGAACCAGAGCCAGAGCCAGAGCCAGAGCCAGAGCCAGAACCAGAGCCGGAACCAGAGCCGGAGCCAGAGCCAGAACCGGAGCCAGAGCCGGAACCAGAGCCAGAACCAGAGCCGGAGCCGGAGCCAGAGCCAGAACCGGAGCCAGAGCCGGAGCCAGAGCCAGAGCCAGAGCCGGAACCGGAACCAGAGCCTACACCCAAGCCCCCGGCCCCCAGCCCCGACGAGTTAATCGTGATGAACGTAATGGAGAAGCTGGTGGAGGAAAAGGCCCCCCGGTATATCAAGATGTTCGGCCTTTGCGAGTGCGAGCGGTGCGCGGCAGACGTGAAGGCGCTGACTTTGACCTACCTTCAGCCCGCATACATCGTCCGCCGCCGGGCGGAAGCCCACGCCATGCTCACGGTCTACGAGAGCCGCTACAACAGCACAATTTTTGCCCAACTCACCCGCGCCTGTAAGGTCGTCATGAACAGCCCCCGCCACGACCGGGCCGATTCCCTCCTGTAAAACACAGACCAAAGCGCCGGACCCTGAATGGGTCCGGCGCTTGCTTTTATGTTTCTTCTCCTCCGGCGCCAACGCCGGTATTCATAAGCTGCTGCCAGATATTGTTCACATCGTCCAAGCACTGGAAGTAGATTTCCGGGAGCCGGTCCATCGGCAGCCCCAATTCCTCGCCCAAACGGTTGATGGCGGCCCAGTCCGCCCGCTCATACGCCAAAATCAGGTCGTACAGCATCCCGGGACGGCCCTCATGATGGAGCAGCGCATTCTTGACATCCGTGGAAATCGCCACCTCTGCCAAGATTTCCTCCAACGGGGCCGCAATCAAAAACGGCAGCGTGGAGAACATACCCATCAGATAGGCGTCGTTGCGGTTGATTGGCATGCTCTTGGCGTACCGCATCAGTTCGCTGGCAAAGGAAGCCCTGCTGAAGGACAGCTTCAGCATCTCCTCCTGGTTCTCGTCCATCTCGCCCTTCTCGTTGCTGCACCCCATCAGGTAAATCCACTGGCGGAGCTGTCCCAGCCCCAGAATGGTTACCGCCTGATGAACGCTGGTGGCCCGGTTGCGCAGGGCGAAGTAGGCAGAGTTGACAATTCGCAGCAGGCTGTAGGTTAAAGTGGCGTCCATCGAGATGATCTGCTCGATCTCCTCCACCTCCGGCTCATCCTTGGTGACGGCAATCAGCAGCCGGAAGAAGTTGCTTTGCAAATAGCTGCTGGAATGGACGGCGGTGAACATCTGCTCGGCGGCGTAGCGCCCGCACATGGCGTCCATGCCCAGGATAAAAGCTTTCTGATACAAATCCTCATCATCCACCCCGGTAGCCACGCACTTCTTGCCCATGCTGTGGACCATCTCAGCCAGCCGCTTGACGCTCTTGTCGTCCACATGATGGAAATCCACCATCACGTAATCAAAGTGCCGCAGGTTGGAGATGTAGCGGGGCGCAAACTGAAAGTCCTTCACCGCGATGGAGTAGCCCTCCTGATGGTACCGCTCCAAAAAGCGCATCGCCAGGGGGTGGATAATGGCGCTTTCCGTCACCTCAATTACCAGGTCCTCCGGCGCAAACAGCTTGGGCGTGTTCTTCATGAGCAGATTGGTGGTGAAGGTCATAAAGTTCTTGCCGTCCTTCAGCGCGCCTTCCCCCGCCTGGGTCAGGAAGTTATAAATCGTTTCCGCCGCCAGGAAGTCCTGGCCCGCTTCCTCGTTATACCCGTAATTCTCTCCGGTGTACCGGATTTCATAGCCCAGAATATTCCCCTGCAAATCCTTGATTGGCTGGCGGACGATATATTTAGTCTTAGCGATTTTGGCCATAGCGTTCCCTTCTTCCCTACTTGGCTTAGAGAGCGGCCTTCTCCAGCAGATGGTCCATTACATCCACCAGATGCCCAATCTCCGGCTTGGTCAACTGCTCGTCAGCGCCAAGCTGCCGGCCCTTGATCCGCATTTCCTCGCTGATCAGGGAGGAGAAGATAATCAGCGGAATATTCTTAAACCGCGGGCTGTCCTTCACCAGCTTGGTCAGGCGGTGGCCGTCCATCTGGGGCATTTCGATATCGGTAATAATCAGCGCCACCTGCTTCTCCAGGTTGCCCTCCGGCAGGGCGCTGAGCGCCTCCCACAGCTCCCGGCCGTCGGAGAACATCTGCAAATTCACATAGTTGGCCTTCCGCAGGGAATCCCCGATCATCTTGCTGAGCAGGATGGAGTCTTCTGCCACCCAGATGGGCTTTTCATTGCGGTCCCGCGGCCCAAGGCTCTCCACCTCGGACATCTGAATACTGGTCTCCGGGGCGATCTCCGCCACGATGCGCTCAAAGTCGAGGATGGTAACCAGTTCGCCGTCGCACTGGGCGATGCCGGTGGCCACGCCTTCCGCGCCGCCGGACACGGTCTTGTCGGGCTTCTGGATGTCGGTCCAGGAAATCCGGCTGATCCGGTCCACCGTATGGACGCGGAAAGCGATAAACATCTTGTTAAAGTTGGTGATGATAAAAATATCCTTGGGATTCTTCTCGCTCTCCTCCCCCAGGTACCGGGGCAGGTCCACCACTGTAAGCACAGCGTCCCTGGGCTTGAAGATCCCCTCCACCGCCGGGTGCGCATGGGGCATGGGCTTGACCGGCTCGGAAATCATAATCTCGCGGACCTTGGCCACGTTAATGCCGTAGAGATTTCCCCCGATGGTAAACTTCATGATCTCAATCTCATTGGTACCGGACTCCAGAAGGATCCGGCTGTTTTGCGTATCAGCCATTTTTCTAACGCTCCCATCTCTTAAATTTTGCCATACATCCGCTTTACTTAGAAAAGTACGTCCTGCCGGCCATAAGACCGAATACATCCCTGTCCGGTGGCCACATCAAACAGCAGCGTACGCGCCACCGTCCCCCCCACGTCCTCGGCGGTCAGGCGGATGCCCTCCTGCCGCAGGATCGTGTGGACGCTTTCGATATTCCGCTGTCCAATGTTGCCAAGGCTTCCGCCGTTGACCTCAAACATCTTGGCTCCGCCTGCAATCTTTACCGTGATCCGGGTTTTCAGCGCCCCCTTGGCGGTCATCTGCCGCAGGGTCTCCCGGATGCCGGTGTCCGCGTATTTAAACGCGTTTTTCCGGCCCGCCTCCAGGTTCATAGGCAGCATCACATGCAGCAGGGCACCCAGCCGCAGCGCCGGATCCTCAAAGCATAGTCCGATGCACGACCCAAGGGCATAGGTAATCAGCACCCCGGTGCCCTTGGCCATTTTCATATCCGCAATTCCGACAGTTATCTTCTCATTCATTCCGCAACGCCCAGCTTTGCTAACAAGAAATTCAGGGACCTCACGTCAGGAGAAAGTAGCAGGTGGCAGGGGACCTGCTTGTTGTCGCAGACGAAATTTCCCCCTATGGTCATCAGGTAATCACTGGTTCCGCCGTACATCGCCATTGGCACAGCCAGAATGGCCCCCTGCATATCCACCGCGAACGCGGGGACAGTCAGGCTCACGGCAATGTCGGAAAGGCCGGAGAGCGCGTTTATAAAGGTGGA
Organism: uncultured Clostridia bacterium; assembly: GCA_947649615.1. Taxonomy (GTDB): domain Bacteria; phylum Bacillota; class Clostridia; order Oscillospirales; family Oscillospiraceae; genus Pelethomonas. The sequence goes on from CANSSG010000002.1 coordinate 79,363, forward strand.
AATCAGGATGTTCCCCACTTCCACAAGGGTGGACTGGCGCAGCTCGTCCAGCTCCCCATAGTCTTCCACACGCACATTCAGCATGGTTTCCAGCACCAGATTGATAAATTCCATCTTCTGCACGGACAGCATTACACCGCTCATCTGCCCGCCCATACCCATCAATACACCGGCTGTGACGGCCTCTGGGCCGCCGATCCAGTCGATAGCCTCGTTATAGCCCATGATCCGCACATCCGGCAGGGTAATACGCACTTCGCGGTTGAGCAGGTCGCTGAGCGCCGTTGCGGCGTTCCCGGTGCCGATGCTGCTGATTTCCCGCAGCGTATCCAGCTCCAAAGAGCTTAGCTGGTCAAAGCTCTTGATTTTCATATTCCGCCCCCTAAATTACCCTCTCAGGCTGTTGAAGGTGGTCTCGATCTCATCAGAGGTAGTTACCATCTTCAGCGCGTAGCTGAAGGCCCTCTGGGACTCGATCACTTTAATAAACTCCTGGGCCAGGTCGGTGTTAGACTGCTCCAGCAGCCCCCGCTGCACCTGCCCGGTGCCCAGATAAAGCTGCCCATTCATATCGGTCGCAGCCATCCGGGAGCTGTCCAAGTGCTGCATCCCGTAATGGATGGCGTAGTCGAAGACGCCAAGCTCCAGCTCCGCCCCCCGGTTTTCCGGGTCGATAACGATAAAGTTTCCCTGGGGGTCCAGGACGCAGCGGCCCTGGTTGTCGCTGAGCCGCCAGACCTCGGTCGGCTCCGGGGGGATCTCGTTCCCCTCCTCGTCCACCTCCGGCACCGCGTCCTCAGCCGGCGGAATCCAGAACTGGCTCATGGTGAAGGAGCCGTCCCTTGTAAAAGAGATTTCCTGGGTCGCGGGGTCGAACAGAGCGAAAAACCCGTCGCCGTTGATAGCGAAATCAAAGGTTTTCCCCGTGTCGATAAACCCTCTGGTCGTGTAGTCCACCGGCGCGTGAATCATCCGCGCGCCCGTGCCTTTGGGCAGACGGGAATTATCAATACCCTCCACGTCCCGGATCATCAGCTCGCCGAAAGCGGCCCGCTGGCAGCGGAAGCCCTGGGTATTCACGTTAGCGATATTGTTCGCCTGCACGTTCATCCGGAGCTGCTGCTGGTAAGCGCCCACGGCGGCATTGTAAAACGACATATTCATGTCAGATGCCCACCTTCCTTTCCATCGGCCGGCGGCGCCGGCCTCTCTCTATTACAATCGGCCTAATTCCGTCGTATCTTTAGTGATAACCTGGTCATAAATCTTGCTCATCTGCGCCGCGCTCTGCAAGGCCCGCTGGGCGCTCATCATAGAGACCATTTCATGAACCATGTTGCTGTTGGAGCGCTCCACCCATTTGTGGTGGATAACGTAGTTTTCGCTGGCCTGGGGCTGCCCGCCGGTGAACAAGCCGTAGTCGTTGCGTTCCAGGGCGGCGTTGTCCTCAAAGGCGAAAATCCCCAGATCCGCCACATGGTTGCGGTTGTTCAGCGTATAGATGCCGCCGTCCACATCCACATAAATCTGGTCGGTAGGAAGCTGAATCGGCTGGTTGTTGACGTCCAGAACCCGTCCCTGGCCGGGGAGCACCAAATACAGCTCGTCGTCCAGGTTGAAGCTGCCCGCCCGGGTGTAGGCGATCTCCCCGTTCCACTCAATGGCGAAGAAGCCGTCCCCCTCAATGGCAAAGTCCAGCGGCAGCTCCGTCTCCTCCAAGGAGCCTTGGGTATAGTCGGTATACTGCTGGTCGGGGGCCAGGATATAGCTGATGGGACCGATTTCCTCGGTGTTCACCTTATCCTTGTTGCCCACCCGGCTGAGGACCGCCTCGCGGAAAGCGGTGCTGTCGGTGTACCGCTCGGACTTATAGCCAGCGGTAGAGATATTGGTCATGTTGTTGGCGATCACATCCAGCCGCCGCCCATGGCTGAGCATGGCGGATGTCAACTGATAAAATCCTCTGAACATATGTAGCCGCTCCTCTCGCGTTTCGGGTTACCTTTCCCCGTTCATATATTGCTGCATATACAGTTTAAGCTTCTGAATCGCCCGGGAGTGTATCTGGGAGATACGGGGTTCGCTGACCTCCATCACCTGGGCGATTTCCTTCATGCTGAGGTTTTTCCGGTAATACAGGGACACCACCATCTGCTCATTCTCCCGCAGGGACGCGATGCCGTCGGTCAAGGTATCCAGCAGTTCCCGCCGCAGCAGGGAATCCTCCGGCCGGCCCGTACCGCCGCTGTCCGCCACATCCACCCCGCCCTGGTCCTGGTCGTCGAAGATAGAATCCAGGCTCAGCAGATTACATAAAGCAGAATTTGCCAAATCCTCCTGATACTGCTGGGACGTAACGCCAAGGCGCTGGGCAATCTCCTCGTCGGTAGGGCTGCGCCCCAGCTCGTTGTAAAGCTCCACGCTGGCCCGGTCGATCTCCCTGGCCTTGCGCCGTACGCTGCGGGGGACCCAGTCCTGGCGGCGGGCCAGGTCAATGACCGCGCCCCGGATCCGTTTAGAGACGAAGGTTTCAAACTTGATGCCCTTGCCGGGGTCGAACTTGTCGATCGCCCCCACCAGAGCCAACACGCCTTCATTGATGATGTCATCCACCTGGGCAAAGCTGGAGTAGACGCCCCGCACCTGCAAGGCAATGGACTTCACCAGCCCCACATACCGCAGCGCCAAGGTCCATTTCAGTTCTTGGCACCCGCTGGAACGGTAGAGCAGGAGGAGGTCCTCCTTGCTCATGGCGTCTAGCTGCTCCTGGGTATAGCCCAGCTCAGGGATCACCGGGGCGGCCCGGGCGCTCATACCGCCGCCGCCTTTCTGGCGTCTCGGAGGGTAATATTGCCCAGGGATTGAATCTGTACATCGCTGGTAATCTCATTAAAGGCCAGCACGTACAAGTTGGGATAGAACTGGGCCAGCATCCGGCTGAAATAGACCCGGATCACCTGGCTGGTGAGCACAATGGGCGTCTGCCCCAGATCGTTAAACTTCTTAATCAATTCCGCAAGCTGCGTAACAATCTGCTGCATCAAATCCGGACCCATAGCCAGATAGATGCCCTGTTCGTTCTTGCTGAGGGAAGCGATAACCCGCTTTTCCACCTCGGCGTCCAGCGTAACCACCCGAAGCTGCCCATGCTCGCAGAACCGCCGGGTAATGGTCCGGCTGAGGGCGGCGCGGACGTTTTCGGTCACCATATCCAAATCCTTGGTTGCGCCCAAAGCGTCCACGGCAGTTTCCAGGATAGTCCCCAAATCCCGGATGGGTACGCCTTCCCGCAGCAGGTTCCGAAGGATGCGTTCCAGGTTGGCGTAGGACAGGAAATTGGGAATGGCCTCCTCCACCAGTTCGGGGGCGGTGCGCTTGAGGTTATCCACCAACTGGATGACCTCCGCCCGGCCCAGCAGCTCATAGGCGTGGGAACGGACCACCTCGCTCAGATGGGTCTGCATAACAGACAAGGGGTCGATAACGGTATAGCCGTAAATCTCCGCCATTTCCTTGTTTTCCGGCAGAATCCACCGGGAGGGAATCCCGTAAGCCGGCTCCACGGTTTCGATGCCGTCGATCTCGCCGGTCGGATTGCTAGGTTCCAGCGCCAGGAAGTAATCCACCAGGATTTCGCCTCTGGCGACCTCCTCGCCCTTGATCTTCACCACATACTGGTTCGTACCCAAGGCGGAGGAGTCATGGAACCGGATCGACGGGATAACAAAGCCCATATCCTGGGCGTACTGCCGCCGGAAAATGACGATGCGCCCGATGAGCTTGCCGCCGCTGTTCTCGTCCACCATGGGAATCAGGCTGTAGCCAAACTCCATCTCGATGGGGTCCACGGTCAGCAGGGTGTAAACATTATTAATATCCTTGTAGTACTCGTTGGCGGTAGGTGGCGCGCTCTCCTCCTGCTGCTGCACGGCGGCAGCGGCTTCGGCGGCGGCTTCCTCCACCTTTTTCTTATCGGAACGGCTGGTCATCACCCAGCCCGCCGCCGCAAAGCCAAAGCCTACAATCAGCAGCGGCGCGTGGGGCGTGCCGGGGATGCACCCCAGCAGGGCAATAACCATGCCCGCGGTAAGGATTGCCTTCGGCTGGCCGGTGAACTGGCGGACCACGTCGTCGTTCAGGCTTCCGTCGGAGACGGTCCGGGTCACCACCATGGCGGTAGCCGTAGAAATCATCAGAGAGGGGATCTGGCTGACCAGGCCGTCACCGATGGTCGCAATAGAGTAGACCTCCAGCACGTTTTCGATGCCGTCCAGGGAGCCAAGGATAAGGCCGCCCACGAAGTTGATCGCGGTAACGATCAGGCTCAAGATGGCGTCGCCCTTGACGAACTTGGTCGCGCCGTCCATGGCGCCGTAGAAATCGGCTTCCTTCTGAATCTTAGCGCGGCGGGCCTTGGCCCCCTGCTCGTCAATCAGGCCCGATGACAAATCCGCGTCAATAGCCATCTGCTTACCAGGCATAGCGTCCAAGGTAAACCGGGCCGCCACTTCGGAAACGCGTTCCGCGCCCTTAGTGACCACGATCATCTGCACCAGCACGATGATCAGGAAGATAATAACGCCCAGCACGATATTGCCCTGCGCGATCATCAGGCCGAAAGACCGGATGACCGAACCCGCATCGCCTCCGTTGCCCAAGATCTGCCGGGTAGTAGACACGTTCAGTCCCAATCGGAACAAGGTGGTAATCAGCAGCAGGGACGGGAAGATGGAGAAATCCAGCGCGTCCGACACCGTCATGGTAATGACGAGGATCAGCATGGACAGCGAGATATTCACCACCAGCAGTACGTCCAGCAGCGCCACCGGCAGAGGCACGATGATAAACAGGACAATGACGACAACTGCGAGTGCTATGCCGTTTTGGAGAATCCGCTTCATTGGCACTGTCCTTTCCAGAAATGAGCTTAAGGTAACAAACGCCGGGCCTGGCCCAGCCCCGCCCAAAGGCGGAAAACGCTGCGCCGCAAAGTTTCCCGGCGCATGCTTCTATATAAAAACGCCTGCTGTCAGGCTGGAATCAGCAGCATCATTCCCCAGCGCCGCCGTCCTGGTCCAGCTTGAGCACATAGACCAAAACCTCGGCCACCGGGCCGTAAAGGTCGAAAGGAATCTGATAATTCAGTTCCGTCTCGGCGTAAAGGCTTCTTGCCAGCGGCACGTTTTCCACCACGGCCACCCCGTTGTCCTCGGCCACCTGCACGATGCGCAGGGCCAACTCGTCCAAGCCTTTCGCCACCACCACAGGCGCATCGTCCTGATCGGGTTTGTACCGCAGCGCCACCGCGACGTGTGTGGGGTTACGGATAACCACATCCGCGCCCGGCACCTGCTGCATCATACGCTGTTGGGCGCGGCGGCGCTGAATCTCCTTGATTTTCCCCTTGACCTGGGGATCGCCTTCGGTTTGCTTGTATTCTTCCTTGACTTCCTGTTTCGACATTTTGAGCTGCCGCTCATAGTCCCACCACTGGTAGAAGTAGTCCGCCGCCGCCAAGGCGATAAAGGCGATGGCCACCCGCAGCACCAGGTTGAAAATGTCATCGACAAGAATGGCGCAGGCCTCGCTGATCTCCATATCCAGGAACCGTGCAAAGCCAAGGGCCACGCTTTGAAAGTAATCGTAAATTAAAAAGAGCAGGATGCCGATTTTCAGCAGTCCTTTCAGCGCCTCCACGACGCTGCGCAGGGAAAACAGCCGTTTAAAGCCCTGCAAGGGATTGATCCGGCTGAACTTAGGCTTCAGCGACTCGCCGCTGACCAGCAGCTTTGTCTGGGCAAAGGTGGCTGACACCGCCAGCACCAGGGTCACCAGCAGGAACGGCCCTGCCACGATAGCAACCGTCTTCAGCGCAAAATACGCCAGCGGCCGCAGGATGCCGGGCATATCCGCCGGCGCGGTGCTGGAAATGAACCCGAAACAGGTGCGGAACATGTTCTCCGCCTGTTCGCTTATCACATTCCCCATTACCCGGAACATCACCAAGCTTCCGATCAGCGTAGCGACGGCCACAACGTCCTTGCTCATCATGACGTTGCCCTTTTTTCGCTCGTCTCGCCGCTTTTTTGGGGTTGCTTTTTCGGTCTTGGATTCGCCGGCCACCGGATGATCCCCCCTTTCCTAGGCCGCAGCCCTCTCCCGGCGGGGCGTCACCCCATCCCCTGGAGAAGGAATTGTATCTGCCGGAGCATCTCATTTTCCACATGGAGGAGATACTCGCTGAAGGGCGTCATCATCAGCAGAAGCAAGACCAATCCGATAATGACCTTCAGCTCAATATTGATGGCGAAAACATTGATTTGGGGGATCACCTTCAATAGGATGCCCATGCCCACCTGTCCCAGCAGCTCCGCCGCCAGAATGGGAAGGCACAGCTTAATGCCCATAATGGTACACGCCACAAACAGTTCAATCAACGCCTGAAAGGTATTCTGGCCGAAGGCCGCCTGCCCATAGGGCAACGCCTGCCCGGACGCCATAAAGACCCGCAGTAAGGTATGATGCCCATTTGCCGTAAAAAACAGCAGCATCATCAAGATGTTCAGCAGGGAGGCCGTCACTGTGGTAGACGCGTGGCTTCCCGGGTCATAGGTCTTGCCCATGCTCATACCCATCTGGATATCAATGGTCTCGCCGCCCAGCATGGGAATATAGAAGAAGAACACCATCACCAGCCCGGTCAGATACCCCACGCCGATCTCCAGGAAGATTTTCAGCCCCAGTTCCAGGATATGCCCTGGAACTGCAGGCCGGTAGCCGGTCATGGAATACACAGTAAAGCTCAGCAGCAGGATTAGCCCGCTTTTGACGATGCCGGGAATGCTCTGCCGACCGAAGATGGGGTTGAACAGCACAAAGCCGCTCATGCGGGAAAGAATCAGGATAAAGAGGGTAACCTGCGCCCAATCCACGACGCCGCCCCCTAACCGCGCATCAGCTCATATAGCCCCCGGGTGTAATCCAGCAGGCTCTCCATCATCCATCCCCCGCCCACCAGCAGCACAATCATCACCACGGTAAGCTTAAAGATGAAAGACAAGGTCTGCTCATGGATCTGGGTCACAGCTTGGAAGATAGCCAGCAGGACGCCCACGGACATACTCAGCAGCAGCATCGGCGCACACAGCTTGATTACCACCCAAACGCCCTCCCGCAGGACTTGGGCCACCATTGTTGCATCCACGTCGAGCCGCCTCCTCTCACTTGACGGTCTGGATCAACGTGGAGAACAGCAGGCTCCACCCATCCAGCAGGATAAACAGCAAAATCTTAAAAGGCGTAGAGATCATGGACGGCGGCAGCATAATCATACCCATGCTCATCAGCGTGGAGGAAACAATCACGTCGATAAGCATAAAGGGGATATACACCAAAAAGCCGATCCAGAACGCAGCCTTCAACTCGCTGGTGACGAACGCCGGGGCAATCACCAGCAGCGGCAGGTCCACCGCCTGGTCCAGCTCCTCCGAAGTCGTGGGTACCGGTTCTCCCGCCATGTTGCAGTATAGCTGTAAACTCCCAGGCTCGGTATTGCGCAGCATGAACTGCTTGAGCGGAAGCTGGACCTCGTCGAAAAATTCCTCCTGGGTAATCTCCCCCGCCACATAGGGGTCATAGGCGCTGTCCTTAATAAGCCCCAGGGTAGGGGTCATAGCAAACAGCGTCAGCACCAGGGCCATTCCCACCAGCACCGAGTTGGGCGGCGTCTGCTGGGTACCCATGCCGGTGCGCAGGAAGGAGAGGGAGACCACAAACTTGGTAAAGGAGGTCATCATGACCATCAGCGTGGGCAGCAGGGTGACAACCACCAGCAGCAGGGTCACATCCAACGCCTGTATACTGTCGCCGTTTACGTTGATGATCGAGTCGGTTGACACGGGTATTCTCCTCCTCTCGGACTATTTCTTGTCCCGAAATTTCCGCAGGATGGCGCGAAAATCCGGACTTTCCCTCCCCGCGGCGTCCGCGCCGGGAGGGGGTACGGCCCATAAGGCCCCCTCCTCCTCCGTCAGTTCGGCCAGCAGGGAGAATCCGGAGGGAGAACTGCCAATCAAAAAGGTCCGCCCCGCCAGTTGGACCACCAGCAGGGCTTGGTCTCTGCCCACGGCCAGCCGCTCCACCACCTTCATCTGCCTCCGGTCTGCCGGAACGCCAAAGCGCCCGGCCAGCCCCGTACCGGCCCAGCGGGTGAACAGCCAGCAAGCCCCCAGCACCAGCAGCAGTACCGCCACCATGCCCAGCAGGCTCAGCAGAGAAAGGGTATCGCCGGTCAAGGCTCGCCTACAATGGAGGTAACGGTCTTAAGCACGCGCTCGATCTTGAAGGGCTTGACGATGAAGTCCTTCGCGCCGGAGCGGATGGCGTCGATGACCATGGTCTCCTGTCCCATGGCGGAACACATCACCACGTTGGCGTTGCCGTCGGCGGCGCGGATGGCCTTCAGGGCCTCCAGGCCGTCCATGTTGGGCATCGTGATGTCCATAAGCACCAGGTCGGGCTTCAGGCTGTTGTACTTCTCCACAGCGTCCGCGCCGTCCACGGCCTCATGCAGGTCGGTATACCCCGCCTTACTCAGACCGTCCTTGACCACCTTGCGCATAAAGGCGGCGTCGTCAACCAATAAAATCTTAGCCATTACAATACACCTTTTTCCTTTTCATTATTGTTGATAGGGTTATATGTTATACTGCCAAATTCTTTTAGAACTTTGTCAGTTCATTGATATCGGGTTTTTGCAGGATTTCGGTAATCCGGATGCCGAAGTCGTCGTCGATAACCACCACGTCGCCTCTGGCGATGCACTGGCCGTTGACCAGCAGATCCACCGGCTCGCCCGCCAGCTTATCCAGCACCACCAGGGAGCCTTTGGAAAAGGCGATGATGTCCTGGATTTTCCGTCTGGTCCGACCGATTTCCACCGCCACCTCCAGGGACACGCCCATAATGAGGTCCAGGTTTTCCTTCTGCTCCTGGCTCAGCCGGTTGTCGGCGCTAAGCGGCTCCATCTGGGGCTTCTGCGTATTGATAACCTTCGGCTCGACCGCCTGGGGCTGGGGCGGGTACATATAGTAAGGCGGATAGGGGGGATAGGGGGGATAGGGATACCCGCCCTGGCCCGGCTGCTGGGCCGGATAGGGGGGATACCCGGCCGGCGGATACCCCTGGGCCTGCTCCGCGCCGACCACAGGCTGGGGCGCAGGCGCCGCCGGTGCGGGGGCCGCAGCGCCGCCGCCCGCCATCATCCGTTCGATCTCCTCCTGGCTCATGGTGCCGCCGGAGGACGCCGCAGGCGCAGGCTCCGGCGCAGGCGCGCCGCCGCCCGCCAGCATCCGCTCGATCTCCTCCTGGCTCATAGTGCCGCCGGAGGACGCCGCAGGCGCAGGCTCCGGCGCGGGCGCCGCCGGCGCTGTCTCGCCGCCTGCATCCCCGTCCAGTTCCAGCCCCATGCCGGACACCAGTTCTCTGGCCAGTTCCACGCTCATGACGTTCATGAACTCGCTCTCTACCACGCCCTCGATGCTCAACTGGAAGCTGACCACCACAATCGGTCCCGCTTCCACAGGGAAGTGTTCCCGGCGGACTTCGTCCAGGTCGTTTAACTCAAAGGACTCCGGCGTGGAAATGTTGACCATCCGCCCCAGCAGGTCGCTCAGCGCCGTGGAGGCCGCGCCCATCATCTGGTTCATGACCTCGCAGACCACGCTGATGCTCAGCTCGTCCAGTTGGAACTCCTCGTCGGGAGTCTCCGTGCCAAGCAGGATGTCAACGATGGACTTTACGTCGCTGCGCTTGAGCAGCATGATGTTGCTGCCCTCCAAGCCGCAGACGTATTTAATCTCTACGCCAACGGCCGGCTCGATCCGCCCCAGGGAAAAATCCTCCGCATTGATCACTTTGACGGTAGGCGTGGTAATGTCCACGCGGTGGTCGAGCATATTGGAAACCGCCGTGGCAGAGGAGCCAAGACTGATATTCATTGCCTCCCCAATGGCATCGATCGCCATTGGATTAAAGATTACTTCTCCCATCAGGATACGCTCCTTTACGCCTTAATGTATGTCTCACCGATTTTCACGGCCATTTGCTTGTTGTATATACCCATGCGTCCGTCGAACCACCGGCGTCCGCTGATATTGAGGAAGATGGGGCTGTCCTTGGGCTGCTTGATATCCACCACGTCGCCCACGTTCAGATGATAGATGTCCCGGAGCTGGAGTTTGGTGCGGGCCAATTCCGCAATAATTTCCAAATCGGAATCCCGCAAAGAATCGAAGATTTCCTCCGACTTATCCTCCCCGGTATGCCGGTGTCCGCTGCTCTTGCTGATCTCGGTAAAGATATTGGTCAGCATTTCTCCCGGCAGGCACATGCTCAGCCGCCCGCTGCTGTTGGGAAAGCGGATATCCAGCCCCACGATCACCACCGTGTCGTCGTATCCGATAAGCTGCACCAGGGTGGGGTTGGTCTCAGTGCGCACATAGGAGAAATTCAGGGTGATGTAGTTCTCCCAGCTCCGCCCCATGAACTCCACCATGTCGGTGATGATATCCCTGTACATGAACAGCTCCAGGTCCGTCATCTTATAGTCGGCGTCCAGGCTGTCGTCCGGCTCGCCCTCGCCGCCCATCATCCGATCCATCATGGTCAGCAGCACTGGCGTATCCAGGTGGATCAGTATGGGGGCTTCCTCCTGAAGCTCCTCCCGGTCGATCTTCGCCAAAGCCAGCACGTCGCCCTCATGCAGGGCGTTGGAGAACTCGTAGTAGTGCAACTCCTCAATGGACCCCACCTCGATTTCGCAGGTGGAATGGAACATGGCGTTCAGCCGCGAATTGATGACCCGGGTGTAGTTCTCATAAATACTGTTGAGTATCTTCAAGCGGTCTTTGCTGAACTTACGGGGACTGAAAAAGTCGTATTTCTTATATTTTTTTTCTGGGGACTCCTCTTTTTTAGGGCCCTCCTCCAGACCGCCGCTCTGGGCTGCCGCCAGCAGGGCGTCAATCTGACTTTGTGATAAGACTTCTGCCATATTGTCTCCTTACTCCCAACATTGGATTCCAGAACGCCGCTCCTCCGGCGCCGCCGCGCGGCCCGGGAAACGGGGGCGCATCTGCTTTGACGGATATGGCGCGGAGCGCCTCGGCTACTCCGCCGTGTCGGTATACATGCTTGCGGTAGGATCGGGGTTTTCCTGTTCTGTGCGGGTATAATACTGCTCAATGCTCCCCTCAAAGGGGTTATCCAACTCTGTGTCCGAGAAGGAAATCATAATCTCTACCCGCCGGTTTTTCTTCCGGTTTTCCTCCACGTCGTTGGGTGCAATCGGCATCCACTGCCCCTTCTCCGAACCTGTGATCCGGGCGGGCTGGATTTCGGAATTATCCTGCAAATACGCCGTCACCTCGGCGGAGCGGAGGGCGGCCAGCCGCCGGTCCGAGCGCGCGTTATATTCCACCCGGGAGGTAGCGGTATGCCCGGTAATCTCGATTTCATCAATATAGAGCTTATGCTCATTGAGAATCAGAATCAGCTTATCCAGCTCTTCCTTCCCCGCGTCCAGCAGCGTACTGCTGTCGCCCCGGAAGAACACGGAGTTCGGGAAGGAAAAGAACGCATAGTTATCGCCTTTTGTGAAAGTCACCTGGTCGCTGGTGGACTCTGCGGCGGCGTTTTGGGACGCGGCGTACTCCGCCAGATATTCCAGGATCATCTCCTGCATCTCATTGACCTCGTCCTGGGTCATCGGCATATCGTTACCGTCCTCGGCATCGTTGTCGCCGTCCGGCCCACGGGGGAAATCGTCCACGCTGATTTCCGCGTCCTTGTTAAAGCTCTGGACGATCAGCATCCACTTCTCCTGGTCGATGGTGGACATGGAGTACAGCAGAACGAAGAAGCACAGCAGCAGCGTAACCATGTCGCCGTAGGTGTCCATCCAGTTCGCGCCGCCCTCGCCGCCGCCCTTTTTTCTTTTAATGGAAGCCATGTTTCGCTCACCTCATTTTCACGGCTCCGCCGCTTACTCCGCGTCGCCGCCCTTGTCCTTCTTACCGCCCGAGCCGTCGCGGGACCGCTGGGCTACGAAGGTGAGAAGCTTCTCCCGCAGCGCCTTGGGGTTGGAACCGGCCTGAATGGACATGATGCCCTCCACGATAATCAGCTTGCAGAGCATCTCCTCCTCGTCACGCTGCCGGAGTTGGTTGGCAATCGGCCCGAAGATCATATGGGCCAGGATACAGCCGTACAGCGTCGTAACCAGGGCGGTAGCCATAGCGGGGCCAAGGTCGCCGCCGCCGCTCTCCACGTCCATGGCCTTCAGCATGTTAATCAGGCCGACCAGGGTACCGACCATGCCGAAGGCGGGGGCTACGGAGCTTCCCCGGTCATACATGCCCGCGCCGGATTCATGCCGCGCGGCGGACTGCTCGATATCGTTCATCATGATTTCCCGGGCCTGGTCCGCGTCGTTATTGTCCACAATGAGCATGATGCACTGCTTGAAGAAGGGGTTCTCCTGCTGGTTGCCCTTTTCTTCCAGGGCCAGCAGGCCGTTCTTACGGGCCACCTGGGCCAGCTCCACCAGCTCGTCAATGATGGCCAGGGGGTCGTTGCCCTTGGTGTTCATCAAAATCTTGAAGTGCTTGGGGATATCCTTCAGCGCGGAGGGGGGGAAGGACGCAATGATGATCATGAGCGTACATCCGATGGTAATGAAGATACTGGCCGGGTCAAAGAAGTTCCCAATCTGCGAGGGTGTCAGCAGACCGTCCTTGCCGCCGAACATCATACCAATGAGCATGATGACAACCGCGCCAACAACACCGATTATATATGTAATATTCATATTTTACAACCACCATTTTACTCCCGCAGGGAGAAATTGTCTCTCACGAGGGCGCATTTGAAGCCCGTCCAGCCGGTTTCCCCCGTCTCAACGTCCCTCAAACGCGCCCTGCGCGCGTCAGCGTCTATCTGTCACCGTGATAATGCGGTGAACATCCTGCACCTTGGCGCAGTAGTCCTGGATTTTTTTGATGATGTCCTCGGGGGACTCCTTGACGATGAAATAGTCCCGGTTCATCATCACGATTTTGGACTCGGGAATCATTTCAATGCTCTCGATCTGGTTGTGGTTAATGAGAAATCGCTCGTTGTTCCGTTTTGTCAGTACGATCATAGCGGCTCCTTTCTTTGTCCCCCCGGCCGCCTCCCGGCGGCCGGGGTATAGAGGGTTACATCACAGTACTTACGGGAAGCGGCGCGTTACGCTTACCGCTTCATGTTGACCAGCTCTTCCAGCATGGAGTCGGTCACAGTCACGATACGGGTATTGGCCTGATAGCCGCGCTGGGTCGTGATCATATTGGCGAACTCGGTAGCCACGTCGGCGGTGGAAGCTTCCAGGCCGCCGTTGCGGATTTCGTTTTCCTTGTTCTGGCCCAGCAGGTCCTTGATGCCGGGGGTTGTGTCGTCCGTAACAATCTGGTTGTTCAGGTACGTCCCCTCCTGCAAAAGGCCGCCGGCCACGCCCACAGTCATCTCGCCCGCGCCTTCCATAGCCTTGTAGTAGGGTCCGCCCACATGGGTCACGCCGTCGGGGGCGGTCACCTTGCCAACAGCGGCGTAGCCGATCACCACGGTGTCGCCGTTCTCCGCCACGCCGGTGATGGCGCCGTTGGAGTTGATGCTGATGCTGTTGAGGGAAACCAGGTCGCCGCCCATGCTGGGCAGGGGTCCGGTATACGCAAGTTGTCCGTCGACGGTGCCGTCAGCCTTCGTCGGCATACCAACGCCCTCCGGAAGGTTCGCATCAGCTAATGCGCCCGTATCATTGTCAAACAGCTCCGGATGGTCGGCAAGGGACCAGTTCCCGCGTCCGGTAGCCGTATCGCCCTTCAGCGGCCCCAGGAAGTCATAAACGGGGTCGCCCGCCTGCCACTTATTTTCGCCGTTGACAATGCCGCCGTTTTCCTTGGTAGGCGCTTTCGCCGCCAGGGGGACCCGCAGGGGGACCAGCTCCGTGCTGAGGATCAGCTTATCCTGGATATTGATCCAATTGCCGTTGGCGTCTTGATCATACTGCTTCTGCGCGTCCGGCTTATAATTGGGGTTGTTGACCATCGCAAACCCATACACCACGTTCCGGTTGCCGTCCACCACATAGCCGTTGGCATCAATGTTGAAGTCGCCCACGCGGGTCAACTGCAGCTTGGGCAGATCGGTAGCGTCCTTGAACACCAAATCCTTATTGCCCACCAGGAAGAACCCGTCGCCCTCAATCATGCAGTCCATCGCCACGCCGGTGGGATTGAACGTACCGGGGGACATGTTCAGGTCGATGGAACCCACCTGGGAGCCGTAGCCGATCTGGGAGGGGGTATTGCCGCCCCGGATTTCGGTGCCGTTGCTGCCGGCCCGGGAGGTGGTGTAGATGGTTTCCTGGAAGATCATCCGCTGGGCCTTATAGCCCGCGGTATTGACGTTAGCGATATTGTTGCCGATGACGTTGAGGTTCGTCATATGGGTTTTCAAGCCGCCGATTGCGGCATACATAGCTCCAGTCATGCGATAAAATCTCCTTTTTTACCTTATAGCGCCGCCGCCCTCCCGCCAATCGGGCGGAAAGGCAAAGCATCCTGCAAGGTCCTGCTTTCTATTTTAACAGAACGGCGCCGTCGATGTTGGTGAAAATATTCTCCTGCATCTCTTCCTGGGACATGGTGGTAATCACCCGCCCATGGGGGACATTGATGATAAACGCTCTTGTCGCGTCGAACGCCAGGATATTGGTCGCGCCCTTTGCGCTGGCCCGCTCCACGCTGTCCGCGAGCTGGCCCATCAGCGCAGGCGTAACCTCAATGCCCCGCTCCTCCGCCCGCTCTTTGGCGTGTTTGGAGAAAGCCACGGAAAAACTTTCCCCGGCCGGGGCGGCGCTCTGTATTTCCCTTTGGAGCATGGTACCGAAGCTTCCCGCGTCCCTGCGGCGCACCGGCTGCACCTGCTCCACCTGCGCCAGCCTATCTACTGGCGGAATGGGGGTGATTCGATCTATCATACGATTCGGCCTCTTTCCCGCTCCGGATGCAGGGATGAAGGTTATCCCAGCGCCTGGGGCGTTTTGTCAGCGGCATCCGTTCCGCTTCCGTCGGGATTCTCGGTATCGGGCTTCTCAGTCTCGCCCGGGTTCTCAGGGTTTTCCGGTTTATCGGTATCGCCGGGCTTTTCTACATCGCCAGGCTTCTCCACATTATCCGGGTCTTCGGTTTCGTTGCCGGACTCATCCCGTTTCGGGGGCAGCTTGCCTACGGCAAGGATTTGGTTCAAGGGGTAGTACTTCTCGCCGATATAAATGACCCGCTGTCCGTTATAGGTGCCGGTAGCGGTAACCACGCCTTCGAGTTCGCCCACCAGCTTCCCATCTTTATCCAGCTCGCCCACCGTAACGGTCTGGCCCACCAGGGAAGCGGAATAGCTGAGGATGTTGGCCTCGGTCAAATCCTCCACCTGCCCGCTCATTTCGGTAATGGCCTGCATGACGGTCATCTGGATGATCTGGTTCATCATATCGTTGGTATCGGCCTGGTTGTCGATGGTCTGGTTCTGGAGCTGTGTGACCATCAGCAGCAGCATATCCTCGAAGGACAAGGTATTGTTGGCCTCGTCGGAATCCGGCAGCACGGTAGTGGACTTATGCCCCACATCGGAAGTAGGGATAGGCACCCGTGCGGGCTGGTACAAGCCGCCCTCGGTTTTATTGTTGTTGTAGTAGCCGTACAGATCGGCCACAGTGCTGATATCGCTCATAGCTTACTCCTTCTCAAAGTTCGTCCGTGCCAAACAGGCCCAAACGCAGCTTTTGCAGGAACTCCAGGCTGTTCTCTTCCGTTTCCTCACGCCGCTCATGGTGCTGCTGGTGCTGGTGCTGGTTGCGCCCATCGGGGTCGGCGTGTTTGAAGTGCTGTTCCTGGCCTTCCTGTCCTCTCTGGACCTCCACCCGGACCTCTTCGTGTCCGTAGCCCAGCAGAGCGTTGTGCAGCCCATCCAAGTGCTGGCTGAGCACACCCGCCGCCTTGGCGTTGGAAGCATGGAGCACCACCTGCAAGGCGCCGCTGGCGTCCTTGGCCATCTCGATCACCAAGCTGCCCAAGTTCTGGGGCGCGAGATGGATCTGGATGCGCTCTCCCCCGGCCTGCATGGCGGTCTGAATGGTATCGGCCAGCTTAGCGTCCACCTCTGGCTGCTGGGTATCCACGGCTTCATACCGCTCGCCCACCTTCACAGGGACGGACTGGGTCTCATGGAACACCGGCGCTTCCTCCGCGACGGCCTCGCCGTGAACCGCTTCCTCGCCATCCTCCCGGCGCACTTCCCTTACCTGGGTCTGGACTTCCGGCTGGTCGGGCTTGTCTATTGTCTCCGGCTGCTGCTCCACAGCCTGTTCGGGGGCGGCCTCCTGGGTTTCCACAGGCTGAGCGGCCTCCTGGGTCTGGGCGGGCGCTTCTTCCATCGCCTGTCCGAAGTCCTTCGGCTGCTGCTCCATAGAGACCTCCGCGCCCACATTGGTATCGACGGCAGTCTCCATCTCCGGCATCTCGCTGTTGAGGTCCATCGCGGCCTCCGGGACGGCTTCCTCAGGAATCGGCGCAGGAATGGCTTCCACGGCTTGTTCAACGGCGCCCTCCACGATTTCGGGCCGGAACAAATCCATCACCATCACGGCGTTGGGGTTCCCCACCAGGTTCTCAGGCTTAAGCTCTTCCTCCTCCTGGTTCTCCACCGGGAGTTTGCCCTCTTCCGCAGCTTCCTCAACGTCCTGCTCCTCAACGGGCTTTTTCACAGGGCCGGGTTCATCGGCATGCTGGCTGGAAGATGTAGCCTTCCCGCTGCTGGGGGAATTCATCATGTCCTTAAAGCTGGTGCGGACCGGGTTGTCCTTATTCCCCGCGCCTGCCATGGAGCCTAAAGCGGCGGCCATTTTCTGCATTTGCTTTAAAAGGGTAATTTCCATATTCGTCATGTCTGTGCGTTCACCTCTTTTCAGATGATGGTGCTAAGGTCTGGGTCATCCGTTTCCTCACGAATGAGGGATTGCGTCAGCGTCTCCCCGGTCTCGTCCTCGTCCTTCACGCCCACATCCAGGTCGGCGTAAATACCAAGGTTTTGCAGCCGTTCCCGCAGAAGGTTAAGCTGTTCTTTCCTGGGATCGTCCTTATCCAGTGAATCAATGGTTTCCGACAATTCCGCCATGGAGCGCACGGTAGTCTTTTTCGGGGGATAATCGTCCTTCTTGGCGCTCAGGCTCTCCAGGATGGCATCCAGCGCGTCAATAATGGCCTGTTTTTCCTGCTCCTCCTTGGACTTCTCCAGCTGCACCCTCATCCGGTTGTACATATCCCGGTAGAAATCACTGTTAGGGTCCCGGATCTGGTCAACAACGTTCTCTTCCGTGCCGCCATAGGTACCCGGCACATTTCTGCCCACCTCATAGTGCGTACCGGTGGCCCGGTAGACAACATCGATGAGCGCGCCGTACATTTCCAGGCGTTGGACCGCTCTCTTCATGCCCTCCGGATCGCGGACGCCGCCGTCCACGCCGGGGATCATCTGGGCCAGCCACGCCACCATATTGCCGTCCCCAACCGCGCCGTCCTCCAGGAACGGAGTGTTTTGGCTATATGGCTCCTCCATACCGGCCGGGCGCATAACGCACAGCCGGCTGTCAGCGTCTTCCAGGCGGATCTGGCCGCCATAGCCGAAATATTCCGTCTCGGCCCTGGTGAGCACGCCTTTCTGCACCAGATCGTCCAGAAACGCGTCATAACTCTCCTGGGTCATGTGCCGGAAATCATACTTACGGGCAAATTCATTAATTTCACTGTCCGTCAATTGGGGCCGGCTGCTGAGGATGTAGGCATTGGTACGGTTACGCATCGAGCCGTCCAGATTGCCCATACCGTTGTAGAAAACATCCCTGTCGGACCTTGTTCCCGTCCTCCGTGAGACAGTGCTGGGGTGGTAGCTGCCAAAAATGCTGCCGATGTTCATGGTTTTTCCTTCTCCTTTGTCATTTCTCCGCGCATCCGCGTGGGTAAGTCAACTCAAACGGCGTTCCCGCCGCCTTGCCCGCTCACCTCCCTTCCTTCTGGAATGGGATATGCGCCTGAGACCGGCCTCACCTCCTTTAATGATATGTATATCTGAGAACGCCCGTGCGGGCGCATCCCACAAATTTACGCGCTCTGCGCTTCCATAATCCGCTTGGTGGTCACGAACTCGTCAATAAGCGCCTCTTCGCTTTTCTGCACAGCCTTGTTGTAGGCCTCCAGCTTTTTCTCCCGCAGCTTTTCGATAGAGGAAGTATCCTTCTTGGCGTCCACCACCTGGGCGCGTTTTTCCTCCTCCTGCTTTTGCAGCTTCCGGAGAACCTCATAAGCTTCTTCAATCTGCCGCTCCCCCGCCCGGAGGTACTGCTCGTACTTCAGCGCGTCCAGGACGCTGATGCCCTCCGCCTTCCGCCGGTTAAATTCCTGGCTAAGGTGGCGGTACGCGGCCTCCAGCTCTGCAATATGGTCCTCCTGCTGCCGGATCCGGGCGAGGATCGCGCCGTGCTCGGCCTGCAAGGACTCCAATACCTGCTGCTTGTAATCTAAAACCGTTTCCAGGGAAAAGCGGAATTTCTTCATGGTAAAACTCCCATTCCTCCATGTTGTCAGCGCATCAGACGCCGCAGCAGTTCCAGGCTTTGGTCGTAAGTAAAGTTCTCATTGATGCCCTGCATCAGAAATTGGTTAATGCCATCAATCTTCCCCAGCGCGTTGTCCAGCTTCGGGTTGGTCCCCGCCTTATACGCGCCGATTGATACCAGGTCGGCGTTTTTCTCATATACGCTCATAATATCCCGCAGCTTCCCGGCCAGCTGCCGGTGTTCCGGCGAAACGATCTCCACCATCAAACGGGAGATGCTGGCCCCCACGTCGATGGCGGGGAAGTGGTTGGCGTTGGCAAGCTGCCGGGACAGCACAATGTGTCCGTCCAGAATGCCGCGCACCGTGTCGGCAATCGGCTCATTGGTATCGTCGCCTTCCACCAGCACGGTGTAGACCCCGGTAATAGAGCCTTTCTCAAAGTTCCCGCTCCGCTCCAGCAGCTTCGGCATTTCCGCATACATGGAGGGCGTATACCCTCTCGCCACCGGCGGCTCCCCAATCGCCAGCCCGATTTCCCTCTGGGCCATGGCGAACCGGGTCAAGGAATCCATCATCAGCAGCACATCGTACCCCTGGTCCCGGAAGTACTCCGCGATACTGGTCGCCACGCTGGGGCATTTCATCCGCAGCATGGCCGGCTGGTCGGAAGTCGCCACCACCAAAATGGAGCGGCGCATTCCCTCCTCGCCCAGGTCCTTCTGGATAAACTCCAAAACTTCCCGTCCACGCTCGCCCACCAGGGCGATCACATTGATATCGGCCTTCACATTTTTCGCGATCATGCCCAACAGCGTGGACTTTCCCACGCCGGACCCGGCAAAAATCCCGATTCTCTGCCCTTTCCCGATGGTGAGCAGGCTGTCAATAGCCTTCACGCCGAATTCCATCCGCTCCCGGATGGGCGGCCTCGTCATAGGATTTATGTATGCGGTGTCAATGGAAAAGGTGTCGCCCCGCCCAAACGGCTCCAGCCCGTCAATCGGCTGGCCCAGGGCGTTGATGACCCGTCCCCGGAGGAACGGACCCACCGGCAACGTCAGCCGCTTCCCGGTGTTGCGCACGAAGTTCCCGGCAGATATCCCACTCATATTAGCATAAGGCATGAGTAGAATATGGTCGTTTTTGAACCCCACCACCTCGGCAGGAATCTGCCCGCCGGACTCATTGGAATAAATCCGGCAGATATCCCCGATAGCGGCCCTGCCGCCGGAGGCTTCAATGGACATGCCCACGATATTTTCAATTTTCCCCGTCCGGCTCATGGTCTCAGCCGACCGGATTTGCGGAATCAACTCGCGGAACATAGCCATCCTTTCTCAGCGCCCATCCAACGGCCGGGTCAAAACGCTCCCATCTGGTCCCGGAGCAAATCCCGGATATTGGTCATCTGGGTAGACACGCTGGCGTCAATAATTTCCTCCGGCGTCTCCACGATGCAGGTGCCGCCCTCATCGTCCCCCATAGGAATAATCTTCACATGCTGGCTCAAAGCCCCCAGCGCCGTTGTCAGCGCCGGCGAAATCTGCGCCACGCCCTTGGTGTCGCAGCCGGAGATATAAATATGCACCCACTCCTGCCGCTTGAGCCGCTCGGTGGCCGTCTGGATCATCCGCACGATCACCTCGCTGCTGCTTTTCAAGCTGACCCGCACGACCTTCTCAGCCACGGCGATGCACAAATCCAGCAACTCATCCCGGGCTTGCAGCAGCACTTCCTCCCGGGCCATATCCGCCTTCTCCAAGAAAGCCTGCACTTCTTTTTCCATCCGTTCGGCCACGGCTTCCCGGTCCCGCTGGGCGTCTTCCACGGCCTTAGCCATCCCTTGGGCATAGCCCTCCCGATAGCCCTCGTCCCGGGCGCCCATGCGTATTTCCTCCTGTTCCGCCTTAGCAGCGGCGCGCGCACCGGCCAGAAGCTCTTCTGCTTCCTCCCGGGCCTGCTTCAAAATCAGCTCCGCCTGGAGCTGGGCATACTGCACGGGGCCTTTGGACTCCGGCGGCGGGGCGGCATCCATCCCCCTGGGGGGCGGAAGCGGCTCCTCCTCCAAGAGCGGCTCCTCCGGCTCCGGCAGGGGGGCCGCTTCTTCCAGCGGCGGCTCCTCCGGAACATCCTCCGGAAGTTCCGTTTCTACCTCAAGCTCCTCGGCATCGGGAAAGCGGTATGCCTGGGCGTCAAGAAGCCCCTTGAGTATATTACGCAATGATATCGTCCTTTCCGCCCTTCAGGATCACGATTTCGTTCTTCTCCTCCAGGTCGCGGATGACCCCGACGATCCGCTGCTGGGCGTCTTCCACGTCCTTCATACGGACGTTGGTTGTAATCTCCAAGTCGTCCCGGATGCTCTCGGCCATACGGGCGGACATGTTCATAAACAGCTTGTTGGACACATCGCCGTTGGCGGACTTGAGGGCCAGCACCAAATCTCTCGGGTCGCAGTCCCGGACGAACCGCTGGACAGACCGGTCGTCCATGGTGACAATATCCTCGAACACGAACATCCGCTTGCGGATCTCGTCCGCCAGGTCTGCGTTGTTGACGCCCAAGCGGTCGAAAATCGCCTTCTCGCTGGAACGGTCCAAATTGTTCATGATGCCGGCCACATAATCGATGCCGCCCACCTTGACGTTGGAAGTGGTAAGCATGCTGGAGAACTTCTTCTCCATCTCCGCCTCGATAATCTTGATGGCGGAGGGGGAGGCGCTTTCCATGGTGGCGATGGATTCCACCACCCGCACCTGCCGCTCCGGCGGGAGCTGTTCGATAACACCTGCGGCCTTTCCCGGGTCCACATAGCTGAGGACCAGGGCGATGGTCTGGGGACGCTCGTTTTGCAGGGCGGAGTAGAGACTCTTGACATCTGCCTTGTCCAGGAAGGCGAATTCCCGGTTTTTCAGGCTCTTGGTGACCTTCTCCAGCAGGCTGGTGGCGGTAGCCGCGCCGAAAGCCTTTTCCAGCACGGACCGGGCGTATTCCAAACCGCCCTCCGTAACCGCCTTCTGGGTCATGCAGCTCTGGTAAAACTCGCTGAGCACATCCTCGGTCTGCTGGGCGTCCAGCATCCCCAGCCGCGCCACCTCCAGCGTCAGCGTCTCCAAATCGGAGGCCTCGATATGCTGGTAGATCAGGGACGCCTTATCCGCTCCCAGAGAGACGACGACGGCGGCGGCCTTCTGGGGGCCGGTCAGCTCGGGTCTCATGACGTCAGCCATTCTCGTCGTCCCCTCCTTTCAGCCAGGTCTTGAGCATCATTGCGGCGACCTCGGGATTGTTCTGAACGAACTGCCGCACGGTCTTACGCAGCTCCATGCTCTTCTCGGTATTGATTTCCATAATATCCGCACCGGCGGTAGGCGGCGGCACAGCGCCATCCTCGCCGGGGACGGCCGCCAGGCCAAGTTCGCCCAGCAGGCCCTCCGCGCCCATTTCATTAAGCTGCTCTTCGATAATCCGCTGGTCTTCCTCCTCCTGCTGCTTCTTCCTCCGGCGGAGCAGAAGGACCACGATCAGGATAATAATAAGGAGCAGCAGCGCCACGGCGGCAATAATCAGGATGGGCATATTCTCCGGCGTAAAGAACCCGGTCTGAACCGGCTCATCCGTCTCTTCCACCGGGAAGGGCGCCAGCAGTACGCTGACCTTCTCCGCCGGGTTCTCGCCGCCGATATTGGCGGCGGTAGCCACATGGCTGCGCAGCCGGTCCTCGTCCACGCCCGCCGCCTCGTTGGCGTTGGAGTTGATGGTAACGGCCACACTGATATCGGTAATTCTGGGCGCCAGGTAGTCGGTCTGTTCCAGGTGGGTGTCGATCTTATTCACCCGCTCATAGGAACTGACCACGCCGTCCCCGTTCTGCACATCCTGGGCGGCGTCCTGCACATAAGTAGGGATGTCAGAGTTGGGCGTGGTGCCTGGGACGCCGCCCACCATCTCGTATCCCTCCCGGGTCAGCGCCCAGTATCCCAGCTCCTTGCCAATCAGCCCGCCGCTCTCATAGGAGCCGTCCGGCTGATGGTAAGTCGTATCCTCCGTGTACCGCTTAATAACCTCCACGGAGACATTCGGCGACACGCTGACATTCTCAGCCCCATAGATGGGGTCGAGGAGCTGCTTGATCTGGCTGCGGAGCCGGTTGGTCTCCCGCTCCACCATCTGGAATTGCAGTTCCGCCGCGTCATTGGCGCTGGTCGCCCCGTCAGAGTATGTATTACCCACATTATCGGTAATGGCCACGCCCTCGATGCTCAGCCCCGACCAGGCATGGCTCACCATCCGCCGGATGCCGTCGGCCTGCTCATCGGTAAGCACATACCCGCTACGCAGGGTAAGCTGTACGGAAGCGGTCGTCTCGGTAGCCACGTCTTCCAGCACGTACGTCCGGTCCTCTCCCGGCGCAATGTAGACGGTAGCGTCCAGTATGCCGTCCATCGTCCGGATGCTGGTTTCCAGCCGCTCCTGGGTGGCGATCTGGAAAGCAATCGCCCGCTCGGAAGTCGTAGACATAGTGCCTGCATGCTCCCAATAGGGGCCGTACAAGCTGCCGTCCTTCGGATAACCGGCCTGGGCCAGCTTCGCCAGCAGGGAGGCGTACTGCTCCTCCCGCACCATGATGGAGGTACCCTCCATCCGGTAATCGGCGATGCCGTTATTTTGGAAATAGGTCATGATCTCGCTGGCCTCCGTAGGCGTCAACTCCTGATACAAGACCGTATACGGCTCCTTGCCGCCGAACATGACCACGGCCGCGATAATGGCAATCAGGATCACAGCCAGGGCGGCGGCCAGTATGATGCGCAATTTCTTGCTCATATTTTTGAAGAAGTCTTTGATTTTTTCCCAAAGACCTTTCAGCTTTGAGGTATCCACAGGCAATTCCCCCGGCCCTTTCTATGGAATACGCACCGCGCTTACAGGCTGATGCGGCTGATTTCGTTATAGGCGTTCAGCGCCTTTTCCCGAAGCTGGACGAAAAGCTGTATGGAGACGTCCGCCTTATACAGCGCCATATTCAGCTCCGCAGGGTTGTCCAACTGCCCTGTAGACAACAGGTATTCCTTTTTTGCCACATCGTCCTCGCTCTCCCGGACGTTGTCAACGAGGGACTGGAAAATATCCGCAAAAACAGAGCCTTCCGCCGCCCTTTTTTTCTCAACGGGCTGGGCTTCGCGGGTGGGAAAGCTTTCCCACAGCGGGGAAATCTTCTGAAAATTCATATTCATATTCGTATCCTCCAGGTAATCCAAACTGGTTTCCGCCCGCCGGCAGCAGGCGTATAAACATGGAGAATTGGGTCAGATAGTTAAGCTGAATGCACACGCCAACCTGACCCGAATTCTCTCTATCTCTATCTGCCGATTTCCAAACCGGAACTGATGACGCCCTTCAAAACGTTAAAGGCGGTCACGTCCGCCGAATAGGCCTGGCTCGCGGCCATTGCGTCGGTGATTTCCTTGACCAGGTCCACGTTGGGAAGCTCCACATAGCCCTCCTCGTTGGCATCCGGGTCGGTGGGATCGTACTTCAGCTTAAAGTCCGACGGATCCTCCGCGATTTCCACCACGCGGACGCCGCCGCTGTTTTCAAACCCAGCGTTGCTGACCCTTCCATTCCTGGCCCTGGCCATCGCCACCCGGAACGCGTCCCTGGTCGCATTCTGCGCCTGGAAAACCACAAGCTTCCGGCGGTAAGGCCCGCCGTCCTCCGTGCGGGTAGTGTTGATATTGGTGACGTTCTCGCTGATCACGTCCAGCCGGAGGTGCTGGGCGGTGATGCCGGAACCGATAATATTGATGGTACTCAGAAAAGACATACGAACTCTCCTTTATCTCAGTCCCCGCCGCCCGGCGGAGGAGCCGTCATTACCCGGTTACTGCCCCCGGATCGCCGTCAGCAGCCGGCCCATATCCTTGCTGATTGCCCGGTACACATGCTGGATCTGATATGCGTTGCGCACCAGTTCAATGGACTGCTCCGAGACGTTGACGCCGTTCTCGTCCAGCCGGGCGGACTCATCCACGGCGGTGTGGACCACCGGCGCGGACGCGGCGATGGCGCTGCGCATTGCCGCCTGGGGGGACTGTCCGGTCCGGGCGGCCTGCCGGATGCTGGAACGCAGGGCTTCCTCGAAAGTGACATATTTAACCTTATACTCGGGGGTCTCGGCGTTGCTGATATTATCCAGGATCGCCCGCTGCTTAGTCCATTGGAAGTGGGCTGCTTTTTCCAGCATCATCATGGAGTTGGATGTGAAAAAGTCCGACATAGCCAACGTCCTCCATTTCAAAAAATCACAATATTTCTTCTATCTTTTGCGGAAAATGCCGCCCATTTTGTGAAAAAACCATCTTCAAAAGGGGGCGTTGAATACAGCCCCGACCCACGCGCGGCAATGCAGGATATTGATAACAGGGTTAATTATACTATATTCTGTCGAAATAAGCAAGAACAAAATCTAAAATTGTCGAAATCATCCATACCCTGTCGCACTTTGCGGCAAAATTTTGCTATATTTCCGACACAATATCCAAAGCCTTCCAAATCTTCCTATTTCTGCGCATTTTTTTACTAAAACATCCCAACCCGCCCAGAAAAGGAAAACACCCACAGGCCATAATATGCGGCCCGTGGGTGCAGTATGACGTTTGCATGGAAAAAGGGGGACAGCCTAATTCCCGCCCGCGTCCCGCAGGACGTCCAGCAGGGCCAGGGGGGACTCCTCCTCCCCGGCGGCTTCCCGGTTGACCTCCGCAGCGATTTTCAGTTCGCTGCGAAGGATAGGCACCGCCTTAGGCGCCTGGATAGCCAGCCGCACCCGGCCGGCATCCACAGAGAGGACTGTAACCTCGATCTCGTCCCCGATGAGCAGGGATTCCCCCGCCTTCCGCTGGAGAATCAGCATCCGCCCTCCCCCTTCCGGCCGCCAAACTCCGAGAGGAGGTGGCGCATATGGTACTGCCCGTCATCCAGGATCACCTGCATGGCCAGCCCCTTCCGGTCATTGACGGCCACGGGGCAGCGCAGGTTGACGGTGCTTTCCGCCACCGGGCTGCGCACGACGCACAGGGCGTAGAAGCACAGGTCCTCGCTGCGCTCCACCTCCAGCGCCCGCAGTTCTTCGGCCGGCAGCACCGGCGCGTAGTCAGGCTTCAGGGAAAAGGGGTTCATCGCCACGAAGGCGAGCTGGGGCGTCTGGACGCTCTGGAAGCACAGCAAGCTTCCCCCGCCGCCCTCAAAGGGCAGCAAGCAGAACGCCTTTTCCTCCTCAAACCCGAACAACCCCCGTTCAAACCGGAGCAGTTCCCCCGGCTGACATTCCACAGCGCCGAAATACTTAGTTTGAAGCTGCACGGCCAACCTCCTTGTCAGGCTCTCACATCCACCGGCTCATAATTAGGGTCGGCAGAGGGCGGCACATAGATCGGCCCGCCCACGTACTTAATAATGACCTCCGGCTTCTGGGTGACCGTCAGCTCGATATCGCCGGGTGTAAACTCGAAGCTGCCCCCGCCGATTTTCCAATCGAAATTCAGCTTATCCATCTCATAACGGATGTTCATTTCCGCGGGGTCCCAGGTAATTTCCGGCCCAACCTTGGGCAAGAACTGCAATCCCACGTCCTTTACGTCCTCCAGCAAGGACTGCTTGGAGAACCGGGTAATGACCTCCTCGCCCAGCTTGGTCTGCATCATCAGCTTCCCTTCCTGGGCAAAGGCGGCCGTCGCCTTGTAAGACGCCTGAATCCCCTTCTCCGCCCCCTGCTCCTGGCTGCGGGCCAAGGTCGGGGTAATAGAGTTGCGGGCTTCGAAGGTATCAATGTTCAGCCGGATGGGCCGGCTCTTGATTTGCAGGCCGCCCTTGTCCCTGGTAACTTCCATCTCGGCCGTACCCCGGGCGTATTCCAGTTTCGCGTTAGTGGTTTTCATTTCGATCTGGATAGGCACGGTAGTGATCTCAATTAACGGTTTCATTGTGCGACGCGCGCTCCCTTCTGCTATAATCTAAGCGGCTTCCTTGCCGTAACACACAATAACGTTTATTTGATCTTAACTCATATAATCGATCAAGGACTGGCTCAAAAGCTGGGTCCCCACCTTCAGCGCGGCGCTGTAGCAGTAGTAGTCCCAGGAGAAATTGATAATGGCGTCCGCCAGATCCACGTCCTCGATGGAGGAACGCTGTTCATTGAGGTAATTGACCTGCAAATCCAGCCGTTCCTGATTCTGCTTCAGGAAGGACGCTTCCGCGCTGATATCCACGTACTTGCCGGAGGCGTACCCCTGGGCGTCCTTGAGCTTATTCATCAGGCGCATGGCGTCTTCATAATCCTGGTCGCTGGCATAGCGCCCCTCGTCCTTCGAACACCGGCTGTAAATTTCGCCGAGCTGCTTCATAATCATGCAGACGTTTTTCGGGTCGCCGTCCGCATCCACGCCGAAGCCCAGCATATTGATGCCGGGGAGCGTCCTATTATAGTATGTGCCGGGGACAAGGTTCCCATTATCATCCCTCAGCAGGCCCATGCCCAAATCGATAGGCGCCTCTTCTTCGGACATCTTCTGGAGGTGCTTCACATCGCCCTGGTCCAGGTAGTATTCCGCCCAAGCCCGGTCAAAGGAACTGCTATTCGGGTCATCCAGCTTTTGCCTGGAACCCATCGGTACGCCGAAATCATCCTTATCGCCGTTCGCCCAGCCCGGCTCAACATCCGGCTTCAGTATGCTGTTGCCCTTATAATAATCGACCCACGCCTGTTCCGTATTACTCATCTGGGCATACTCCGCCGACCCCCGGGCCGGCAGGCTGTCCTTATACGCCTGCGCCAGGGACGCGTCATCGTTCGCCACAGGCTTGCCAGCCGCATCCTTCGGCACCCAATCCGGCGCCGCGCTGCTGGGCTGCGTGTTGGTCACGCCCTTATAATAATCCACCCACTCCCGTTCAGCCTCACTCTCGCTTGCCGGGATACTGTCCTTAAACGCCTGCGCCAGCGCAGCGTTATCCGTAACATCCGCTCCCTTCGACGGGTCGGCGCCGTTCTTCGGCGCCCATTTGGGCGGCTCCGCCGGACTTTTCACGCTCCCTGCGTTGACATTGACCCCGCGGTAATAGAGGATCGTCCGGTCCGCGTTCCAAGTAAAGGGCGCGTTCAACTCATCGTCCCCAGAGAACACGAAGTCCGACCCGGACTTCGCGCCGTTCATGGCATGTATAACAGACTCCGCCGTCTCACTAAGCACCTTGCCCAGCTCATTGCGCCCGGCGGCGGTAGGGTCGTTGGCGGCATAGATGTCCGCGCTGCGCCCATCCAGGTCGGTCAGTTCATGGGTTACCGCGCCCATGGTGGCGTAGGCGATGTCAAACCGGGTCAGGGTGTCCTTGTTGTTCTTGGCATAACAGGCGGTGTTGACCATGGACCGCCGCACACGCCACGCCTGGATCGCGGATGCGGGGTCCTCGGCGAAGCTGTCGAATTTCCGGTGGGTGAGCACCTTATTCCGGGAATCGGTCATATTGGCGGTAGAGTTTTGCAGATTATAGCGGTATGTGTTCATAGCCATACCGGTCGTAATGCGCATACGCATATTAAAAGTCCTCCTTTATTCCAATCATCACCGCGCGGTGCCGTTAATGAGCGTATCCAGCATAGAATCAATCGTGGTGAGCAGACGGCAGGCCGCCGAATAGGACTTGCTGAACTGCATCATATTGGTCGCCTCATCATTAAGGTCCACGCCGGAGATACTCTGCCTGCTGTTTTCCAGGTCGAGGGTAGAGAGGGCGTAATTCTCGGCCTTCCCCTCGGTAGCCTGGGCGTCATCGCCCAACACGCCGGAGATGGCGGTAAACACCTCCTGGAAAGACCCATGGAACACGGGCAGCGTCGCGTGGGCGTCGCCCTGGACATCCTTGGCGATAAAGTCCCGCTTCTTGGTAAACTCGGCGATCATATCCACAATGTTATCCCGCCGGGTCGTGTGGCTGACCTCGGTGCCATCCTCCTTGACCTCGCTCTTTTCCCTGGTATTGAGCAGCCGCACGGTATGGTTGCCCCAGGCGTCAGAGATAGAGATATTCGCGGCGGTAATCCCGGTCGGATCATTATTATCGCCCCGGTTACTGAGCAGTACGCCGCCGTCGTAGAAGCCATACCCCGGCTGCTTAGCGGCATGGGCGCGCACCGCGTCGATCATCGCCGCTTCCTCCTCGGTGGGCTGCTGCTTGAACACCATCACCTTCTCGCCCTTGCTGTTTTCCACTTCCTCGGTGATAACGTCCCAATCAATCGTCAAGGCATTCCCGTCCGCGTCCAGGATAGGCCCGCCGTCCTTCGTCACAGGCGCCTTCGTCATATCGTACACCACATCCAAGGAAATCTGGTTCATCTCATTAAAGACCTTGGCGAACTCCTTGGCGAGGTTATCCAGCGCCCTTTCATAGTATGGGATGCCTCGTTTAATATTGGCGTTCGCATCCCGGGCGATATCATCCTTCGAGGAATACTCCCCTTCCCGGGTCAGCATTTCGCGGATTGCCTGCAAGCTGCCCAGGGCGGTGGTAGCATGCACCGTCCCATCGGGATTGGTATAATTCCCGCAGAAGGTCGTATCTCCCAGCGCGATTTCCTCGCTTTTCCCGCTGGCGGTACCCTTATCCTCCATCTTGCGGCCCCTCTGGTCAATCAGCGGCTCCACCCGCATCAGATAGCGGCTCTCAGCTTCCGTAGGGTTCTTCTCATCGAAGTTAAAGTACCCGTTGCTTTTCGTCGGGTCAGCGGGGTCTTCCGCCACGGCCGCATCCCAATCGCTGGTGGTCGTACCGTCCGCCAGCATATACTTGCCGCCATTCGCGGGATTCTTCGGATCATAATTCGGATTCAAATTCGGCATCCGCCCCGGCATGGTGATCTGCCCGCCGAAGATGCCGTCCACCAGCTTGATAGGCTTGCCATCCGGCCCCTTGCTGTCGGCGATGGTAACGGTCAGCTTCTCCACCTCAGAGAACTGGTCGATGCGCTCCATGGAGTAGGTAACCTCGATATTCATATACCCGGACAGCTTATCCAGCGCCAGGTTCCGGGCGTCCTTCAGTTCCAGGGCCTTGTCGCCGTAGATATTCTGGGTACGGATCTGGGCGTTCAAATCCCGGATTTCGGTCAGCAGCTTGTTGACGTCGGAGAGGGATTCCTTCAGCTCATTGACCTTATTGTCCTTGATGTCGGCCAGGTCGTCGGCGGCCTTGTTGAAGTAAGTGGTCAGTACGCTGGCGGCGGAGCGCACCAGCTTATCATATTCCTCGGAACCAATATTGGTGTTTTCATCCTCGAGGGCTTCCATCAGCTTGCCGAACTGGGCCTCGATCACGCCGAACCCGCCCTGGCCCTTTCCCACCTCGTCCAGGATGTTGCCAATCTGGTAGAGGGAGTTCAGCTTCTCGTCATTGGCCGCCAGCTTGGAGTTCTCATTGCGGTAGCGGATGTCCAGATAGGGGTCGCGGAGTTGGGTCGCCCCCCGGGTCAGTACGCCGTAGCCCACGTTGGTGTTAAAGATGTTCGCGTATTTTCCCTGGCCGGTAGAGTAGAGACTCACCAGATCCATCCTCTGCCGGGTGTACCCCTTGGTATTGATGTTCGCGATATTGTTTCCGGTAACGCTCAGCGACGCCTGGGACGCATAAATCCCCAGGCGCGCCGTCGTAAACTGCCCAAAAGTACCGATAACAGCCATAATAAACGATCTCCTTCTGCAAAATCAAATCATCGTGAAACGCCCGTGGCTCACGCCCGGAAATCAGCCTGCCTTGGCTGGCCCTCAGGGGGCGGCCCGCCCTGCGCGGCCTGGTCTTCCACAGCCTTCTGAATATTCTCAATCGTCCGCAGATTGCACTCGAGGGTGTTGCGCGCCACCTCGGACGCGGACTGGAACACCTCGTACCGCCTCCGCAGCCGTTCTACAACAGCCTTGGTTTCCAAATGGGACTCCCTTGGGCCGCGCTCCTCCAGCTCCCGCAGGGGGACGCCTTTCAGGCCGAGCTGTTCCAGCATTTTCCCCCGCTTCTGCTCCATGCCCCGCAGGGACAGGCTGATCACCTGCTCCTGCTTCATACACGCTTCCACCTTGTCCAGCGCGCCCTGGCTGACGGCGGCGGTTTTTTCCCGCTCGATGACGGTCAGCCTCTCCATGGTTTCCCCAAGCTGGTCGAGCAGTTGGAGATAATCCCGCCAAACGGCCATATCCATCATTCGCCATCCTCCATCAGCAGGAGCATCCTGGCGGCGGTCTCCCGCGGCTCAATCTGATACTCGCCCGCGCTGACCTGGCGGCGCAGCTCTTGAATCTTGCCGGTGGTGTTATAAGTCCTCACCTGGTAGGAGAGGTTGGCCACCATTTCCCGGAAGCTTCCCCGGTCCTGACACGCGGACGCGCTAAACTGGTCATAGCGGCTGTCCTGGGCCTGCGTCCGGCCCGCGCCGGATGGGGCGGCGGAACGCGCGGCGTTAGTTTGAATGGGCAGAAAGCCCTCTGCACCCTTAATTTTCATCATGAACGACCTCCCAAATTCGTGCCGGCCAGACCGGGCCGGCCTTACGGGCCACATCATCCGGCATAGACGTCTTTGTACTATTTTTATCGGACTAAAAACAGAAAACATAACGTGGCGGGAGAAAATTTTTGCAAAATCCTGGTACCGGGCCGGCCCGCGTCCGGCGCGGCTGCGGAAAAAGAGGAAAAGAATTTGAAAATTCCATTGCAAGCGGGCGCGGTTTCCGATATAATAAAGCAGAGACAAAGAAGGACCGGGCCGGACCCTGCGCGGGTGCGTCCGGCGCTTCCATAACAGCGCGGGCCGCACCGCCGTCCCGCGCGGAATAACGGGGGGATTTGATCTGCCTATGTTTGAGAAATGCAAGAAAGCGGACATTATTGAAAAGACCGGCGCATTGATTTGCCAAAGCCGGGTCAGCGTCAGCCGCACCGGGGACGTCCTTTTAGTGATCCCCCGCGCCGCCACATATAAAGCCAACTCCAACTACCGGGTTGTATTTTACGACCCCGTGTTGGGCCGCGTCACCTGCCGGTGCCGCTTAAGCGCGTCCCTGCCCCTGCCGGGGGGCGAGCTGTGCTCCCTGCGCTGCGAAGTCCTCGAGCAGCTCGCCCAGGACCAGCGGCGCCAGGACGTCAAGATTCCCCTTGGGGTCAACGTCATGCTTCACGCCCTCTACCAGCCCGGGGACACCGTCCGCGCGCCGGAATCCGGCGTACCGGCCACCATTGTCAACATCAGCGCGGGGGGCGTCTACCTGCGCACCTCCCTGCTGATGGCCAAGGGCCGGCGGGTATGGTTCGACTTCCAGCCTGGAGAGGAAAAGCTGACCCTCAGCGCCCAGGTGCTCCGGGCGGAAAACGCGTCCTTGAGCCAGAACCAGATTCTATACGGCTACGGCTGCAAATTCATCAACATGCTCTCCAAGCACGAAACGATGCTGCGCAGCTTCATTTTCCAGCAGCAGCGCCAGCAGCGCAATCAGGAGTGACCCGATGCGCCATCTATACGCCGTAGAAGGCGAAGCCCAGCTTCGCGCCTATCAAGTCTCCGTCTCGCTCCTCCAGCCCCGGCTGGAGGAGTATCTCCATTTTCTCCGGACCCGTTACGAAGTAAGGGACCTTCCCCGCGCCATTGTCTGGACGAGCGCGGAGACGGCCACGAGCCTTCTCAGCGGCATCCCGGTCCCGGCCTACACCAACGATTACCGGGTCGTGCTGGCAGCGGAGCTGCCCGCCTGGCGGGATATCTACCTGCGCCAGCTGGAGGGCCTCCCGGACGCCCCGGAGGCCCGGGAGGTCCGGGCCTATTACGAAACGGCGCTGAACGAAAACCATCTTCTCGCCATCCTGGGCCACGAGCTGGCCCACCACAGCGAGCTGTTTCTGGACGGCTTTGACAGCGGCCGGGAGGCCGGCGTCTGGTTCGAGGAGGGCATGGTGGAGTACATCGCCCGCCGCTATTTCCTGACGCCCCGGGAGTTTGCGGAGGCATCCCATGTCAACCGCCTGCTGGTAAGCCTTCACTCTCCCCGTCTTGGGAGCCGTTCCCTGGAGGAATTTGGCGCGTCCACCTACGACGGCAGCTACGCCGCCATATTTTTCGAATACTGGCGCAGCTTCCTGGCGGTAGAATCCCTGACCGCCCGTTTCGGCGGGGTGGAAGCGGTATTCGCCTCCTACCGCCGCTGGCACGAAGAGGGGGAGCGCCAGCCCCTAACCCAATGGTTCTCTCTGGAACCGCCCTTAAAGGAGCCAACATGAAAGAAAACAAATACGACAACGAAGCCTTCCAGCAAAAATACGCCGCCATGCCCCGCTCGCAGAAGGGCCTGGCCGGCGCCGGCGAGTGGCCCGCCCTGCAATCGCTCCTGCCCGCCTTCGCCGGGCGGCGGGTGCTGGACCTGGGCTGCGGCTACGGCTGGCACTGCGCCTATGCCCGCAGCCAAGGCGCGTCCTATGTGCTGGGGACGGATTTATCCGAAAAGATGCTGGAACGCGCCGCCCGGGAAAACGGGGGCGGATGTATCGAGTACCGCCGCGCCGCCATGGAGGACCTGGCCTTCCCGCCGGGGAGCTTCGACATCGTCCTCAGTTCCCTGGCCTTCCACTACGTTCGGGACTTCGCCCCCCTGGTGGAAAACATCTACCGCTGGCTGGCCCCGGGCGGGGACTTCATCTTCTCCATGGAGCACCCGGTATTCACCGCCTACGGCAGCCAGGACTGGTACTACGATGAAAACGGCGGCATCCTCCACTTCCCGGTGGACAATTATTATATGGAAGGACCCCGGGACGCCTGTTTCCTCGGCGAGCACGTCGTCAAATACCACCGCACCCTGACCACCTGCACCGGCGCGCTTCTGCAAGCCGGCTTCCAGCTCCGCGGCCTTGTGGAGCCGCAGCCCCCGGCGGACATGCTGGACCTCCCCGGCATGCGGGACGAGCTTCGCCGCCCCATGATGCTCCTGGTTTCCGCGTCAAAGCCCCCGCAGGAGCATTTTTAACGCAAAAAAAGCGGTCTCAAATGAGACCGCTTTTTGCATGCCGCCTTAGAACCTGTATTCGCAGGCGATTGACGCCGTCTATGAATACAGGTTCTTACTTTTCCATCCACTGCTCTTTCCCGCCGTTGGACCAAACCACCCGGTTGCGGCCCAGCCGCTTGGCGTCATAGAGCATCGTGTCCGCCAGCTTCAGGAACGTCCCATAGTCGTCCCCGGACTTCGGCACCAGGCTCACGCCGCCCACGCTGATGGTAACCCACTCGCAAACCGGGGAGTTGTGGGGGATATGGAGGTCCTCCACCGCCTGCCGGATCGTTTTCAAGAACTCGAACGCGGACCGCCCGTCATTCCCCACGAACACGGCGACGAACTCCTCCCCGCCGTACCGCGCGAACAGGTCGGTAGACCGCTGGAAATAGGCCCCCGCCGTTTTCGCCACAGCGGAGATGACCTTATCCCCCGCCGGATGGCCGAAGGTATCGTTATAAAGCTTGAACTTATCAATATCGAACATGCACACGGAGAACGGCAGCCCGAACCGCACCGCTTCCCGCCACTTGGCGATGCTGGCGCCCTCATAGCACCTGCGGTTCGCCACGCCGGTCAAATCATCCACCAACGCCTGCTGCTTAAACTCCGCCTGATAGTGGTAGAGGTTGATATGGGTATTGACCCGCGCCTTAATAATGACGGGGCTGAAGGGCTTGGCCACATAGTCCACGGCGCCCAGCAGCAGCCCCCGCTCCTCATACTGCTCCTCCGCCAGGCTGGTCAGCAGGATAATAGGCACATGCCTGGTCAGCTCGGTGCCTTTCAGCTCCCGCAGGACGGTAAACCCGTCCATATCCGGCATAATGACGTCCAGGAGGATGAGGGAGTAGCCCCCCTCCTTGGCGGCCTCCAGGCCCTCCCTGGCGGTATTGCGGATGGACACATCGTAGTCATCCTTTAAAATCGAGCGTAAAAACTCCGCCTGTACGGCGCTGTCGTCGATCACCAAAATTCTGTCCATACTTACAAATCCTTTCCCATCGCGTCCCCGCGTCCTGCGGCGGGCGTCATTCAATCTTTCACACCGTCGCCGTCGCTGATATCCCGCGCGACGTACACCACAGTTTTCGGCAGATCATCCCCCCCGGTCTGGGCCAGCACGGCGGTCGCCCGGACCTTCCGGCATCCGTCCTCCCCCAGTTCCGGGCAATCGGGCAGCTTGCGGTATTCCACCTCCACATACGGCTTCCACCACCGCAGAACCTCCCGCAGGTTTGCTATATCCATAGCGCCCAGATACCTCTCCCGGTCCTCCGGATGGACAAAATGCTGGGCATAAATCTGCAAAGCGTTCGTAAAATTAACCTCGGCCCCCAGCAGATTGGACACCTTATGCTGCTGCGTGACGGCCCGAAAGGTATCCCGTTCCAGGTCCACGTAATAAGTAGAGAAAAACAAGGTGCTGAGGCTGGAGATCATATAGGCCCGGTCTTCCAGCGCCCGCAGCCGGTCATGCTCCTGCTGCTTTTCCTTGGTGATATCCTGCCCCAGGATGTTGACCATCACCTGGTCTTTCTGGCGGCTGTAGAGCACATGGACCTCAATCCACCGCACCTCTTCCCCCAAAAGGCGGTACTGGCACACCTCGTCGTCGTAATCCTCGATAGTCTCCGCCTTCCGCCGCAGGTGTTCCAGGGACATAACCGCCCGGAACTGGGCCGCGTCGCTGGGGTGGACGAACCGGTCCAAGGCGTTCTGAATATAGCTCTCATAGTCCCCGGTCAGCACATTGCCGGACCCTGCGAACTGCGCCAGGTTCATCCTCTCGCACAACCCGCTGTCCAAATACACGGTATTCATCATCTGGTACCGGGACTTAAGGATTGCGGCTATCTGCATATCCCGCTTGGAGTGGGCCAACTCCTGCCTTGTCCGCTCGTCCACGTCCTGAAGGGCCAGCACCGTATACCCCCCGGCCCTGGGATTCTCGCTGAAATAGGCGGTGACGGAGATATAGCGGTAGGCTTCCCCGCAGTGCCACTGGCACAGCAACTCATTTTTCTGCTGGCCCGCCGCTACGGCCTGCCGCAGGCCTTCCAGCGAGAAGCGGCGCTGGAACTCGTCCTGGTAGGCCTCATGGAGCCGGTCATGGACACGCTCCTTCATCAGCACGTCCCAATCCTGCGCGGTTAAACTCTCCACCATCACCCCGTCCGCCCGGATCGTCTTTGCGGTTCCGGTGGAGAGGTCAACGGTATAAATACTGAAATTCCGCTCACCCAGGCTACGGATCAATTCCTGGCTCCGGACGGCCAGCCCCTCCCGCTCCAAGCCTTCCCGCAGCACGTCATGGACGTCCTTGCAGCACAGCACCGCGTTCCGCCCGCCCTCTCCCTGTCCCGGGAGCAGTTCCATCAGGTTCCAGCGGTAGCCCTCCTCCATCCTGCGCCGGTAGATAAGGGTGGCCGTCCGCTTTTCCGCCTGGGCTTCGCGCATGCGCTCCAACCGGGTAAAGGCCACGAAACGCTCCACGTCTTCCGGGTGGACGGCGCCGCTTTTGGCGAACCGTTCCAGCCCCTCCGAGAGCAGCCCCTCCCCCAGCTTCCATCCCTCCGCGTCGGATTTAAGCACATTGCACCTGTCCCGTTCCAGGTCTATCCGGAGGATCTTCCGGTATGTATACCCCGGGATGTCGGCCCTCGGGTCCACGGTCACCACGAAGGCGGGTACGGAGTCCTCCCAGAGAATTCTAGCGGCGGTAACATCCACCATGCCGCCATAGGGGGCGTTATAGCTGACGGTCCGGCTCTCCCGTCCGTCCTTGGCGTAAGGCAGGGGGCAGCAGGCGCAGGAGCCGCCCCAGAACGTGTAGCAGGGCTTCCCCAGTTCTGCCTCCGGCGAGACCTCCCGGACCCGCTGGTTAAAATAGAGCAGCCCCCGGTCTTCCTCCCGGATGACATACACGCCGGTTGTCGGCATAGCGTTCAAGATAGCGGCCAAATCACTGTTTTCCAACACAGCGCCCCCCTTTCCGCGCGCACCGCCCCGGCGCGCGGGGCGGGATTACATTCGCTGCCAGTATACCACAAACCCGCTGGAGAATCAATGCAAGGTTTGCCTCCTTTTCTGAAAAATTTACACAAAAAAAGCGGAGCAGCCATCCAGCCGCTCCGCCAGTCTACGTCTCTCCGCAAAGGAACTCTGCCGCCCGGACCAGCAGCTCTGCCGAGCCGACCTGGTACCCCCCGGTGCTGTAGACGGCCCTGCCGTCCCCGGCGCAGGCCGCCGCCAGCGGCGCGCTTTCCGGATCAAGCCCCAGGCACCGCGCGGCGGCTTCCAGGTCGTACGCCCAGTCGTCCAGCATCACCTCCGGCTTGTCCCACCGGGCCAGGACCTCCGCCAGGGTCCGCTGCGCCAGGCTTTCCCGCCCCCGGACCAGGAACAGCACCCTCACCGGCAGCGCGTCCAGCCGTCCCC
Source organism: uncultured Clostridia bacterium (assembly GCA_947649615.1). Taxonomy (GTDB): domain Bacteria; phylum Bacillota; class Clostridia; order Oscillospirales; family Oscillospiraceae; genus Pelethomonas. The sequence continues at coordinate 116,605 of CANSSG010000002.1, forward strand.
GCAGGGCCAGCAGCTCGCCCAGCAGATGCTCCGTCGGCTCGCCGCCCTCCTCCAGCCAGAGGGCCAGGGCAGGCCGTCCGCTTTCCCGAAGCACGTCCGCCGACTGCCGCCCATCCAGCGATTGCGCGGGCAGGGCCGGCATCGCCCGGCTATCCAGCACGTCCTCCCACCGGTAGCTTCTCCGGCGCAGTTCGATTTCCACGCTCTGCCCATCCGCTATCTGCAAATCCCGCATGGAAGCGGCCTGGCTGCCGTTAGGCAGCCGCTCCGCCGCCGCCACCCGGTAGCAGCCAACCGGCAGCGCCAGCTCCCGCGCCCCCTCGGGGCGCAGGAGCGTCCATCCCCGCCCGGTCCGGCGGGATAGGGACCAGTCCACCTCCGGGCCTGTCAGCCGGAGCGTCCCCGTCCCCAGGGACCGCACGGCGGAGAACCGCCCATCCCGCCAGACCTCCGGCTCACCGTCCAAGGGCCGCAGCCTTGCCGGGATGCCAAGGGTCCGCATGCAGGCGATGAAAAAGGTTTTCCTGCCCTTCCCGTCGCACCTCCCGGCCTCCAGCACCCGGTCTGGCGGCCAGCAGAGACGGCTGTACACATTTTCGCCAGCGTCCGGGAAAATGTCCGCCAACTGCGCCCACAGCTCCTCCGGACTGCCCCGCCGCTCCGCCAGCCAGTCCTGAAGGGGCTTCCGCCAAGCGGTCAGCGGCTCCCAGGCGATACGGGGGCAGGCGGCATACTCCCAATAGACGTCCTCCGGCACATCCTTCCGCCTGGGCAGGCGGCGGAAATGGTCCTCCCAGACCGCCCGCGCCCCATCCCGCAGGTCCTTGGGCGTCAGCGTTTGCAGGAACCGCTCCCGATCCCCGGGCCGGTCCCCTTCCAGGAACGCCCGGACGTCCTCCCGCCATCCTCCGCCGGCGAGCCACTGGCGGCGCAGCGCATTTCCCCGCTGCAAGACCGCCTTGCGCTCCGCTTTTTGTTCTTCGCTGAGGGGCGGCGGCACAGGGCCGCCCGCCGGGGGCAGGAAGTCGAAATCCTGCCAATCCGAGCCGCCGCCTTCCGCCCCGGTGAGATGAAGGGCGATGCCGTCCCCGCTGCAAAAGCCTTCGGCGGACAGCCCGCCCAAGCCCGCTTCCACATAGAGGCTGCCCATCCCCAGCCGCGCCTGGGCGGACCCGTCCTCCCCGGCGGTAAGCACGGCGATGGTATGGAAGGCCGCCTCATTTAAAATTTTCAGCCGGAATTCCGCCCCTGCCGCCGGTTTGCCGTCCACAAAAGCCTGGAAGGTGTACGTTTTCACCCCGGCGTACCGCTCCGTCTGATTGAACCACCGCACCGCGCCCGTCCGGCCCAGCGGCTCCCCATGGAGGGGGGAGCGCCCCTCCCCGAAAATCCTGCTGTGGACCAGCACCGCCCGGGACGCGGCGGCGGTGAACCAGCCCCGGTCCAATACCGGCTCCGGCTCGCAGGCCCCCATATACCGCCACCGCTCCCCGCACAGGACCTCTACCCAGGCGTGGTTGTCGCCGCAGTGGGACCAGCGGGGTACGTAGACCTGTCTCGCCGGGATCCCCACGCTGCGCAGGGCGGACACCAGAAAGGCCGACTCCTCCCCGCACCGCCCGCTGCCGCTGCGGTACACGGTCATAGGCGAAGCCGTCCGCTCATCCTGGGCTTCATAGGAGGCATGCTCATGGCACCAGCGGTTGACCTCCAAGGCCCGCTCTTCCTGGGAGGGCAGGTCCTTCACCCGCGGCCAGAGGGCGTCGTGGAACACGGCCCGGTGGAAGGACAGTTCCTCGTCGTTCACCCGGGGAAACAGTACGTAGTGGGCGAAAATCTCCCAATCCAGCGCCCCGCACCAGCTTGCCTTTTCCCGGACCATCAACCCGTGGCGGACGAATTCCAGGAACATTTCCGCCGGGTAGCATTCCAGATCGCTCTGGGGCAGGTGGCTGCGGAGGAAGTCCATGGCTTCCCATTCGTTCTTCAGCGCCATTCCGCCACCCCCCCGGGCCTGACCCGGACTTCCAGCACCGTGTCCACCGGGTCGGGCAGCACCGGGTCGGGTCCCATGTCCGCGAAAACAATTTCCGGATAATTGCTGTATATCCAATTCCGGTTAACCGGCACCTCGCTGCCGTCCGCCAGGCGGCGGATGGACAGCACGTCCTCATGCCGCAGGCCCATCAGGGGGACGGCGCCGATGGTGTTGTCGAAAATGTGGAAATAGAAGGTATCCCCCTTCCGGGTGACCCGGCCGTAGTCCGGCTTGCTGATCCCGGACGGCCCGCAGCCGTAGATGCTCTCCCCGTTGCGCTCCATCCACCGGCCGATGCCGCCGAGGATTTCCAGGGACTCGTCAGGGATGCGGCCCTGGGCGTCCGGGCCTACGTTCAGCAGCAGGTTTCCGCCCTTGCTGACGCACTCCACCAGCTTTTTCACCAGCATGGGCGCGGGCTTGAAAAAGCGGTCCCCGGCGCAGTAGCCCCAGTGGTTGTTCATGGTAATGCAGCTTTCCCAGCACAGGGGGTTCCCTTCCGCATCCCGCAGGCCGTTGGGCGGGATAATCTGTTCAGGGCTGACGAAGTCGCCGTGGTAAGGGGTGGGCCTGCACTCCGCCAGGGAGCCAAAGCCCTCGCCGCTGACCTCCAGGCGGTTGTCCACGATCACGTCCGGCTGAAGGGACCGGACCATCTCCATCAGCGCGGTCCCCCGCCACGCTTCGCCCCGCAGCTCGCCGTAGGAGAAGTCGAACCACAGCAGGTCCAGCCTGCCGTAGTTGGTGCAAAGCTCCCGGACCTGGTTGTGGAGGTAGTCCAGGTAGCGGTTGAAATCCCGGCCCTCATTGCCATAGGCCGGGTCGTCCCGCATGGGGTGGTGGGCGTCGCCGCAGTGGGGGTAGTCCGGGTGCCGCCAGTCCAGCAGGGAGAAGTACAATCCCGCCCGCAGGCCCCGGGAGCGGGCCGCCTCCAGGAATTCCCGGACGAAATCCCGGCCCGCCGGGGTGTTGGTGGACTTAAAATCCGTGTAGGCGCTGTCAAAGAGACAGAAGCCGTCGTGGTGCTTGGCGGTCATGACCACATACCGCATGCCCGCCGCCTTGGCCGCGTCCATCCACGCGCCCATATCGCAATGCCGGGGATTGAACTCCCGCATCAGGGGTTCATATGCTTCATGGGGGATGCGCTCCGCGCTGCGAACCCACTCGCCCCGGGCGGGGATGGCGTACAGCCCCCAGTGGATGAACATTCCGAACCGCGCCTGGGTGTACCAGGCCATCCGGCGTTCATAAGCTTCTTTGGAAAACACAAACGGCATGATTTCCGCCTCCTATTACAATAAATTGGGTTGGAACCCCCGGCGGCCGGCCGGGGATCGTACATCTCGGCCGCATTACCGCTATTATAGCGGCAGATTGCCTCCGTGGCAAGCTTTTCTTGACACGCTCCGGCAAGAATATTATAATGTCGCTGGCAAACAACTCATTATTATAAAAATAAAGGCGGTGCAAATTTATGAAACAAGTGCTATTGGAAGTCTGCTGCGGCAGCGCGGACGACGTAATTGAGACCCATAAGGCCGGCGCAGACCGGGTGGAGCTGAACAGCGACCTGTTCCACGGCGGCCTGACCCCCACCCTGGGCGAGCTGGTTGTCGCCAAGCGGGAAACCGGTATGAAGGTCATAACCATGGTCCGGCCCAGGGAGGGCGGCTTCTGCTACACAGACGCGGAGTTTGCTACGGCGGTGGAGGACGCAAAGCTGCTGCTGGCGCATGGCGCCGACGGGCTGGTGTTCGGCTTCCTCCATCAGGACGGGACCCTGGACAAGGAGCGGACGAAAATCCTGGCGGACCTGGCCCTGTCGGCGGGGAAGGAAGCGGTATTCCACCGCGCCATCGACGTGGTCCCCGACTGGCGGGAAACCCTGGACGACCTTATCGCGCTGCATATCACCCGGGTGCTGACCAGCGGGCAGGAGCCGGACGTCTCCCAGGCCACCGGCACGGTGCGGGAGATGATTGCGTACGCGGCGGGCCGCATCCAGATCCTCCCCGGCGCAGGCATTACTGCCAGGAATATGGACCGGGTCATTGCGGAAACCGGATGCAGCCAGATTCACCTGGCCGCGCACCGGATGATGACGGACGCTTCCGTCAACAACAACCGCTCCATCTATTACGGTGGATGCCTGTACCCGGCAGAGGACCGGTTCCAAATCATTGACAGGGATTACATCGGCGGCATGGTGGCCCGCCTGCCGGGAAAAGAGGGCTGACCGGCCATGAACCTGCGGGAACGGCTGACGGATTACTCCCTTGGCAACAACCTGAGACTGTTTTGGAAGCTGTTCCGCCGCCGGGAGAAAACCGGATGCCGCTGGTGGGCGGACGTCCTCACCTTTTTCCTCAACCGCATGGCCCACAGGCGGGGCGGCTATATCGGCCGGGGCGCAAAAATCGCCGGGATTCCCTCCCTGCCCCATGGGCTGCATGGGATTTACATTTCCCGGTACGCTTCCATCGGGTCGGGGTGCCGGATCTATCAGAATGTGACCATCGGGGAGGTGAACGGGAGGGCGCCCCAGATCGGGGACGGATGCCTGATTGGCGCGAACGCTTCCTTGGTAGGGGACATCCGGGTCGGCCGCTTTGCCAAAATCGGCGCGGGCGCCGTTGTTTTCGCCGACGTCCCGGAGGGCGCCACCGTGGTAGCCCAGCCGCCCAGAGTCATCGAAAAAGCCGCGCATTCTGCATAACTTTACATTTTGGCAGAGAATTTCATTGACTTTACCTATTCAATGTGATAAAGTCAATGAAAGGCTGGGCGGGGACGCCCGGCGATACATATAGAACCAAGGAGACCTTTTATGGAGCGTTATTATCAACCTGATATTGAAACCGCTTCCCGGGAACAGATTCTCGTCTGGCAGAACGAGCGGCTGGTAAAGCAGGTGAAGCACGTCTGGGACGACGTACCCTACTACCGGAAAAAAATGGAAGAAGCGGGCATTTCTCCTGATGATATCCAGGGCGCCGGCGACCTGCATAAGCTGCCGTTTTTGAGCAAGGACGACCTGCGGGACGCTTACCCCTACGGGCTGCTGGGCAAGCCGCTGAAGGACTGCGTACGCATCCAGTCCACCTCCGGCACCACGGGGCGGCGGGTGGTGGCTTTTTACACCCAGCATGACGTGGACCTGTGGGAGGACTGCTGCGCACGGGCGATTACCGCCGCCGGAGGCGGCCAGGACGATGTCTGCCACGTCTGCTATGGCTACGGCCTGTTTACCGGCGGGCCGGGGCTGAACGGCGGGAGCCACCGGGTTGGCTGCCTGACCCTGCCGATGTCCTCCGGGAATACCGACCGGCAGCTTCAATTTATGGTCGATTTAGGCTCTACAATCCTCTGCTGCACCCCCTCTTACGCCGCTTACCTGGCGGAGAGCATCCATGAGCGGGGCCTGCGGGATCAGATTAAGCTGAAAGCCGGCATCTTCGGCGCGGAAGCCTGGAGCGAGGAAATGCGCCGGGATATCGAGGAAAAGCTGGGCATTAAGGCGTATGACATCTATGGGCTGACCGAAACCAGCGGGCCGGGGGTCGCTTTTGAATGCTCTGAGCAGTCCGGCATGCACATCAACGAGGACCACTTCATCGCTGAAATCATTGACCCCGATACCGGCGAGGTGCTGCCGGAGGGCAGCAAGGGCGAACTGGTGTTTACTTCTATTACCAAGGAAGCGTTTCCTTTGCTGCGCTACCGGACCCGGGATATCTGCGTACTCACCCGAAAGGCCTGCTCCTGCGGGCGGACCCATGTGAAAATGTGCAAGCCCATGGGCCGCGGCGACGATATGCTGATCGTCAAGGGCGTGAACGTGTTCCCGTCCCAGATTGAAACCGTGCTGCTGGAGCAGGGATATCCCGCCAATTACCAAATCCTTGTGGACCGGGTGAACAACTCCGATACCCTGGAGGTCATGGTCGAAATGACGCCGGAGAACTTCTCCGACAGCCTCGGCCAGATCACCGAGATGGAAAAGAGCCTGGTCGCCGCCCTCAAGGCCATGCTGGGCATCTACGCAAAGGTGCGGCTCGTTGCGCCTAAAACCATTACCCGCAGCGAGGGCAAGGCCGTGCGGGTCATCGACAAGCGGAAAATTTAGACCAGATTAAAAAAGGAGGAACTCCACCATGATGATTCAGCAGCTTTCTATTTTCCTGGAAAACCGGGCAGGCCAGCTCTCGGAGGTGACCGAGCTGCTGGCACAGAACCATATTGACATGTTGGCCTTGAATATCGCGGAGACTTCCGACTACGGGGTGCTGCGCCTGATCGTGGACGCGCCGTCCAAGGCGGCGGCGCTGCTGCGGGAGCACGGGTACATCGTCCGGGAAACCGCCGTGGTGCAAGCACCGGTGCCAGACCGGCCCGGCGGGCTGAGCGATGTGCTCAAGGTCGTTTCCGGCGCGGGCATTGACCTTGAATATATGTATTCCGTGCTGGGGCAGCAGCATGGCTTGGCTTACATGGTCTTTAAAGTCGCCGCGCCGGAAAAGCTGGACGCGGTGCTGGCGAAAATCTCCTAGCCGCTTGCTTTTTTGTGCCTGTGATGCAGTTGTCAAGGTGCCTCCGTTTGCAACCGGCGCTGGGAATTTTCCAGGCGGGCCAGGCCTGTTGAGCGTTTTTGTTTGAACGCGCGAAGTTCCGGTAGGTGACGCTCGCTACACTAGTAGGCCGCATTTGGTTAAAAGTTGCCGTGTTTCGTGCAACCTTTTCCCCAATTTTAAAAAATATTTTCCCAGCGGCCCGGTCCTTTTCCTCAAAAAAAGATGCTTTGCGTCTTTTTTGACGCGCAGGGCGGCCCGGAGGGCCGCGGCCACCGCATTTCGTTTAAGAAAGAAGGATTACCCCCTATGCAGGAAATGAGCAGGAAAAATAAGCTTTTTACCGATTCCGTCATCCGCAGAATGACCAGAATCGCTATCGACGTGGGCGCAATCAACCTCGCCCAGGGCTTCCCCGACTTCGACCCCCCTAAGGCGATGATGGACCGCCTGGAAGAGGTCAGCCACCTGGGTCCGCATCAATACCCCATTACCATGGGCGCGCCGAATTTCCGGCGGGCGCTGGCGGAAAAATGCGGGCGGTTTATGGGGAGGACCTTGGACCCCGACAGGGAAATCGTCGTTACCATCGGGTCTACCGAGGCGATGGTGGACACAATCTTCGCCCTCACGAACCCAGGGGATAAAATTATCCTCTTCTCCCCCTATTTCGAAAATTACCACGCCCAGGCCATCCTCGCAGACTGCGAGCCGGTCTATGTACCCCTCGTCCCGCCGGAATTCGGCTTTGACCCGAACGTGCTGGAGGACGCGTTCAAGCAGGGCGCCAAGGCTATCCTAATCTGCAACCCCTCCAACCCCAGCGGCAAGGTCTTTACCTATGACGAGCTGAAGCTCATCGCCGGTCTCTGTATCAAATACGACGTATACGCGATTATGGACGAGGTCTATGAACACATCATCTATGAGGGGAGCCGGCACACCTATATGAACAGCCTCCCCGGGATGTGGGAACGTACCGTAAGCTGTTCCAGCTTGTCTAAAACCTACTCCGTGACCGGATGGCGGCTGGGGTACGCCATCGCGCCGGAGCCCATTATGGAACGGATCAAGCAGTACCATGACTTCAATACCGTCGGCGCCCCCTCCCCCTTGATGGAAGCCGCCGTCGTGGGGCTGGAAATGCCGGACAGCTATTATCAGGAGTTCGGCGCCCACTATGCCCATATGAAAAAACTCTTTACCGATGGGCTGCGGAATATCGGGATTCCTTTTACCGACCCCCAAGGGGCCTACTTCGTGCTGGCAAACATCGGGCCGTACCTTAAAAAGGGCCAGACCGACGTGGCGTTCTGCGAGGAAATGGCCAGGAAGGTGGGCGTGGCCTGCGTACCGGGAACTTCCTTCTTTAAGGAAAATGTCCAGGATATTGTCCGGGTGCATTTCGCGAAAAAGGATGAAACCCTGCTGGACGCCTTGGACCGGCTGTCCCATATGAAAGAAAAAATGGCCTGATATGGGCCGGAAACGCCCCTAAAGCGCAAAAAGTCCGGGACGCTGATGCGTCCCGGACTTTTTATCGCTTGGCTGCGCTGCTGCCGGATCAAACCTTGGGTCCGGCGGCCACAAGGGCCTTGCCGGCGTCGTTGCCGGTGTACTTGACAAAGTTCTTCACGAAGCGGCCGGCCAAATCCTGGGCCTTGGCATCCCACTGGGCGGGATCGCCGTAGGTGTCGCGGGGATCCAGAATGGCGGGGTCTACGCCGGGCAGGGACGTGGGTACTTCCAGGTTGAAGTAGGGAATCGTCTTGGTCTCGGCCTTCAAGATGGAGCCGTCCAGAATCGCGTCGATGATGCCGCGGGTGTCCTTGATGGAAATGCGCTTGCCCGTGCCGTTCCAGCCGGTGTTCACCAGGTAGGCCTTCGCGCCGCTCTTCTGCATCTTCTTCACCAGCTCCTCACCGTACTTGGTGGGGTGCAGCTCCAGGAAGGCCTGGCCGAAGCAGGCGGAGAAGGTGGGGGTGGGCTCGGTGATGCCCCGCTCGGTGCCGGCCAGCTTGGAGGTGAAGCCGGACAGGAAGTAGTACTGGGTCTGCTCCGGGGTCAGGATGGACACGGGGGGCAGGACGCCAAAGGCGTCGGCGGACAGGAAGATCACGTTCTTCGCGTCGGGTCCGGCGGACACCGGGCGGACGATCTTCTCAATGTGGTTGATGGGATAGCTTACGCGGGTGTTCTCGGTGACGGACTTGTCATGGAAGTCAATCTTGCCGTTCTCATCCACGGTCACGTTCTCCAGCAGCGCGTTGCGGCGGATGGCGTTGTAAATGTCAGGCTCGGACTCCTTGTCCAGGTCGATAACCTTGGCGTAGCAGCCGCCCTCGAAGTTGAAAACGCCGTTATCATCCCAGCCGTGCTCGTCGTCGCCGATCAGCAGGCGCTTGGGGTCGGTGGACAGGGTGGTCTTGCCGGTGCCGCTCAGGCCGAAGAACAGAGCGGTGTTCTCGCCGTTCATATCGGTGTTGGCGGAGCAGTGCATGGACGCCATGCCCTTGAGGGGCAGGTAGTAGTTCATCATGGAGAACATGCCCTTCTTCATCTCGCCGCCGTACCAGGTGTTGATGATGACCTGCTCACGGGAGGTAATGTTGAAGATGGCCGCCGTCTCGGAGTTCAGGCCCAGTTCCTTGTAATTGGTCAGCTTTGCCTTGGAGGCATTGTAGGAGACAAAGTCAGGCTTGAAGTTCTTCAGCTCCTCTTCCGTGGGGGCGATGAACATGTTCTTGACAAAGTGGGCCTGCCATGCCACTTCCATGATGAAGCGGATGGCCATGCGGGAGTCGGGGTTGGTGCCGCAGAAAACGTCCATCACGTAAAGCTTCTTGTTGGACAGCTCCTTGATGGCCAGCTCCTTGCAGGCGTTCCACGCTTCCTGGGAAGCGGGCTTGTTGTCGTTCTTGAACTCCTCGGAGGTCCACCATACGGTGTCCTTGGAGTTATCGTCCATCACGATGAACTTGTCCTTGGGGGAGCGGCCGGTGTAAATGCCGGTCATCACGTTGACGGCGTCCAGCTCGGTGAGCTGGCCCTTCTCAAAGCCCTCCAGGGCAGGGTCCATCTCCGCCTTGAAAAGCTCTTCGTAGGTGGGGTTGTAGACGATCTCCTGGATGCCGGTAATACCGTACCGCTCCAATCCGTAAGTTTCCATTGATAGGTTCCTCCTTATGATGAAAAGTGGGTATTTACTTTTGGTCTCGCCCTATTTTACCCTCTTTTACGCAGAAAGGCAAGAGGAAGCGGCCATAATTCGATGAAACGGCAAAACAATCAAACCCGGCGCAAACAAATGGCACAGAATTGGGCATTTTGCTACGGTTTTTTGCGCACGGGCATCAAAGCCTTGCCTTATGGCCCGAAATAGGGTAAAATAAGGAAATTAAGGGTCCTGCGCTGCGGAAAGCACGGCGGCCTTGTGGAATTTTACGTTGAGGGGAGATGGCTGCGATGGGCCGGGGGAAACACAGCGCCGTTAAAAAACGAACGGTTTGGCCGTTGGCCGTTTTGGGCCTTGTTTTGGCCGCTGCCGCCGCTTGGGGCGTTTTCAGCCTGGTGGAGCGGGATGCGCCGCAGGAGACCGCGCCTCCCGGCCAGACGCCGCCGGTGCAGGATGAGGCCGGGCCGGCGCCCCAGCTTCCGCCGGAAACAGAGCCGGCGCTTCCCCCTGAGCCGGAACCGGAGCCGGAGCCGGATCTGGCCGAAAAGGTGCTGGCAGGGATGAGCCTGCGGGAGAAGGTCTGCCAGCTCTTTATCGTCTATCCCTCCGCTATCACCGGCGTGTCCACCGTGACGGCGGCAGGGGAACGGACGAGGGAAGCCTTGCAGGCTTATCCCGTGGGAGGGCTGCTCTATGACCGGTCTAATATGGTCTCTCAGGAGCAGGTGCGGACTATGCTCGGGAATGTGCAGAGTTATGCCGGAATCCCCCTGCTGCTGGCCCTGGACGAGGAGGGGGGCCGGGTCAGCCGTCTCATGACCACCGTCGGTACAACCAGAATCGGGCCGATGCTGGATTACAAAGACCTGGGGACCGGTACGGCCCGGGAAAATGCAAGGACGATCGCCTCCGACATCGTTTCCTGCGGGTTCAATATGGACCTGGCCCCTGTGGCGGACGTGTGGTCCAATCCTGACAACACCGTAATCGGGGACCGCGCCTACAGCGATGATTTCCAGGAAGCCGCCCAGCTGGTCGCGGCGGCGGTGGAGGGGTTCCATGAGGGGGGCGCCGCCTGCGTCCTCAAGCACTTCCCTGGACACGGGGATACCTCCGCCGACAGCCACTATGGGTCGGTCTATGTCTATAAAACCTTGGACGAGCTGCGCCAGGCGGAGCTGCTCCCCTTCCAGGCCGGTATGGACGCCGGGGCCGACGCCGTCATGATGGGGCATATGATTATCCAGCAGGTGGACGGCCAGCCCGCCCTGCTTTCCCATGCGGTGGTAACCGGGCTTCTCAGGGAGGAAATGGGCTTCCAGGGCGTGGTCATGACCGACAGCTTGGAAATGCAGGCCATGACCGGCCTTTACAGCAGCGGCGAGATCGCTGCCGGCGCGGTGAAGGCCGGGGTGGACGTCCTGCTCTGCCCCCAGGACTTGGACGAGTCCATCCATGCCCTGGTGAAGGCCGTGGAGGATGGGGACATTACCATGGAACGGCTGGACGAAAGCGTCCTGCGGATCCTGCGGCTCAAAATGAACCGCGGGCTGCTGGATGGATGATGATATACAAGCAGCGCAGTTGAAAAGGCGCATTTGCGCCTTTTCAACTGCGCTGCTCTCTGTGTGCCAAAACATACTATTCCGTCTTGCAGGTGACAATCAGGCCGTCTACGTTGTTGCCGGAGACCGTGTATCCGCCGCTGTCCGGCAGGTACGCCGCCGTCCCGGGACAGTACCATATCTCGTACTTGCCATCCGCGCACTCTACCAGCAGGTGCGGCCCGTCAAAGGGGTAGTTTTTCAGATACGCCGTGTATTCTTCCAGGCACAGCCCCTCTACCGCCATCGCCGTGGCGTGGGGAACCCCCGTGTAGCGGAAATGCCACGGCTCGTCCGCAATGCCCGTCAACGCTTCCTTCTCCGCCCCGTAGCGCACCGTCCAGCCGTAGCGGTGGCAGTTTTCATTCAGCCAGGCGTATTCGCCCTGGCCGCGGTATTCCTCGCTGGTCCCATCGGCGTGGAGGATGGAGAAATCCACAACCAGGCCCGTGTGGTGCTCGCTGCCGCCAGGCTGGGCTACAAATTTTTCCGCGTGGGCTTGGCCGCTGCGCGCCGCGCTCTGGTCGAACAGGTGCCGCTGGAAGGCCTCCGTGCGGTAGCCTGCGACGACGTTTACCGTCTTGCTCCCGCCCTGGGCCTGGAATGCGTCCATCAGGGCGTTGAGGGCTTCCAGGGCGTGGGGGGCCAGGTAAACCTCCCTGTCCCGGACGTAGTAGCTGGAGGTCTTGCCCTCGTAGATGCTTTCCAACGGCTGCTCCTCCGGGAAATGGTAGAGCGTCCAGTTGTTTACCAAAACCAGGTCGCCGGTGTGGATGGATTCCTCTCCCAGCTCCGTCAAGGTGCAGGGGACGCCGGAGGCCGTAACCGCCTGGACGCCGGGCCGGCCTGCGGCAGGCGGCGCCGAGGACGCCAGGGATGACGTCCCGCGCCCGCCAGGGGCGGCGGGGGCCGGGGGCGTCAGCTCGCGTACCGCGAAAACCGCCACGGCCAAAAGGAACAGGGACAGCAGCGCCGGCCGGATGGACATGTTCCGCCGCCTGGCGCGTTGGGTTCTTCTCATTTGGTTTGCGCCTCTCCTTTGTGTGATAGCCCCATATTACCCTGCCGCGCCGTCTGTTTGGTTTTCTTTCTGTGGATTTTTTGTAAACGCTTTCTTAACATTTCACGCTTCCCGGCGGGAAGCCGCACCCGGCCCAAGCCTTTTCCTCCAAAAAGATGCGGCGCATCTTTTCGGAGACGCAATAAGTCAAATATTCCAGTTGATTCCGCAGGCGCGCCCCCCGTAAGACCAGAAAGAAAGAGGGACCGCCACCGACTGGCCGTCGTAGGAAAAGGCAATCTGGCCTCGGGCGTCGTAGTCGCCCGTGTTTTCCAGGTTCTTGGCCGCACGCTCCAATATGTCCCGGTTGTACTCGTTGTACCAACCGCTGCCTACCGAGTCCAGCCCCCAGTAGTTGCGCCATACGCCGCCAAACCCCGCCGCCCCCTGGGGCGGCCAGGCGGGCGCCGCCCCCTGGGGCGGCCAGGCGGGCGCCGCCCCCGCCGCACGGTCCCATTGCAGGCTGAAGGTCAATATCCGGCCCGATTGGACGTCTACCGTCACGTTCATCGTGTAGGCTTCGCACTTCAGGGACATGCGGTAGACCTGGAAGTTCAGGCGGGTATCCGGGTCCATATAAAGCAGTTCCCCGGAACCGGCGTAGGACATCTCCCCTTCCGCGCTCCACAGGGACGGCAGGCCCCCGGCGGACTGTAGGCTGCGGATTTCCTGCTTGACCGCTTCCAAACGCTGCTCCCACCGCTGGGCCGTCTCCTGGAAATAGTCCGCAAGCTCGCCGTCCTCCACGTCCGCCAGAGACGGGGACGGCTCCTTGCTGCCGGAAATGCTTACAAACAGGCCGGATACCTCTTCCCGGTCCAGCTCCGTGACGCTCAGGGAGCCGGTGCGCATGAGGAGGACTTTTTCTGCCACGGTAAGCTGTAGGCTCTCAGCAAAGCCTTCCTGGTCCGCGTTTTGCAGTTGGATGGAAAGGCTGTCCAACAACTGGGCGTCGTGGACCGTGGACAGCCACTCCGGCAGGAAAAATGCCGCCGCCAGCAGTATCGCCACCACGCCGCCCGCCGCCCATTTAATCATCCGCAACACCTCCCAGCGTTACCGCCGCAACCGTCCCCTTGCCTTCACAGCTCTCAAACCGGAGCGTACCGTGGTGCTGGTCCACGATGCGCTTGCACAGCGCAAGGCCCAGGCCCGCGCCGCCCTCCGCCCGGGAACGGGATTTATCCACCATGTAAAACGGCTCCGTAATCTTCGCCAGCTCCCCGGCGGGGATGCCGCAGCCTTGGTCCGCCACCGTTACGCAATAGCCCTCCTCCGTCCTGCGGCCCGTTAGGACGACGCGGCTCCCCGCGTCCGCCGCCTTCCGGGCGTTGTCCAGCAGATTTTGCAGCAGGGTTTGCAGCAGGGCCGGGTCGCCCTGCAAAACGCAGTCCTCCGCCTGCACGGCCAGGGACAGCCCCTTGCCGTGGATGGCGGGCTGGCTGATGCGGCCCGCTTCCCGGCAGAGGTTGCCCATGTTTACCGCCCGGGCTTCTATTTCGCCCCGGCCCGCTATCATCAGGTTCATCAGGGATAAGGACAGGTTCTCCAAGCGCTTGCCTTCGGAGAAAATATAGCTGGCCGCCTTGAAGCGCATGTCCCCGCCCAAGGTCTGGCTGCGGAGCAGGTCCGCGTAGCCGATGATGGAGGTCAGGGGCGTCTTCAGCTCGTGGACGAAGCTGGCGGTGAAGTCCTCCTGGCGGCGGGCCGCGTCCTCCAATTCCTGAATGTTTTTCTCTATGGCGTCCGCCATGCGGTTGAAGCTTTCCGCCAGCTCGCTGATCTCATCGCCGCCGGACACCTGGGCGCGGGGGGAATAGTCCCCTTGGGCAAGCTGGGTCGCTACACGCCCCAGGCTCCGGATGGGGGTGGTCAGCCAATAGGACAGGGCAAACATCAGTAGGGCGCTACCGCCTACTACCAGCAGGACAATCCAGCGGTAGACCTGGTAGTGGATCTCCCGGTCGGTGAACAGACGTGTCACGTCCCGGATGGTCTCCATATATAACATGCCGTCCGGCAGAACCACCGGGCCTGCGCAGTGGAGCAGGCAGCGCCCCGCCCCGTCCCGGCGCAGGACGTAGCCGGAGGACCGCTGGTCAATGTGGGAGAGCAGCTCCCCGTCGCTGGCTTCGCCGGTGGAGGCGTATACCACCTCCCCGGTACGGGTGGTGACGCGGAACTGGCGGCCGGAAAAGTAGGGCGCCTCCGACAGGGTCCGCTTCATGGCGCGGCCCCGCTGGGAGGCGTTCTCCACCGTCACGCCGCGGGCATCGCAGACCGCTTCGTAGGATATGCGGAGCATTTGCAGCTCCTCCTGGGATACGGCAATCTCCTGTTCCAGCGCCGACTGGAAGGACAGCGATATCAGCAGGTAGCTGCCTACCCCCGTGGATACCAGCAAAATGCACAGCGTCGCCAGGGTCACCTTCCAGGCGAATTTCATTCGTCAACCTCCAGGCGGTAGCCTACCTTGTATACCGCGCTGATGCGGTCCTGCCAGCCCAGCTTCCGCCGGAGGCGCTGGACGTGGAGGTCTACCGTGCGGCTGTCGCCCATGTACTCATTTTCCCACACCCGCTCGTAAATTGTCTCGCGAAACAGGGCGATGTTCCGGTTTTGCAGAAACAGCATCAGCAAGCTGTACTCCTTCGACGTCAAATACACCACCTCGCCGCCCTTGTAAACCGTGCGGGAGTGGACGTCTACCACCACGTCCCCCAGGACGATGCTGGCATCCGTCTTGCGGTAGCGGCGCAGAACCGTCTCTACCCGGGCCAGAAGCTCCGCAATCTCAAAGGGCTTGACTATATAATCATCCGCGCCCAGGCGCAGGCCCCTGATGCGGTCCTTTACGTCGCTCCGGGCGGTGATAAAAATGACCGGGACTTCCAGAGGGGCCAGGTACTCCATCAGCTCAAAGCCGTCGATGCCCGGGAGCATTACGTCCAGCAGGATCAGGTCCCAGCGGCGGTGCTCGACCGCGTCCGCCGCCGCCGCGCCGTTGTCCAGGCACTCGCAGGCGTAGCCCGCCGCCGTCAAGCTCATGTCCAGCAGGTCCGCGATGGGTTTTTCATCCTCTACAATCAGTATTTTTACCATTGCCATCTTTTCTTTCTCCAAGCCGCCCCCCTGCGGCGGCGGTCAGACCATCTTCGCCGGGTCCACCAGCCCGTCGTATTCCTCCGGCGTCAAATAGCCGCAGCGCACCACCGCTTCCTTCAGTGTCAGGCCCTCCCGGTGGGCGAGACGGGCCGCCAGGCCGGCCTTTTCATAGCCGATCCTGGGCGTCAGGCACGTCACCAGCATCAGGGAACGCTGTAAGTACTCCCCCATCCGTTCCCGGTTGGCGCAGATGCCCTCCGCACAGTTCTTCCGGAAGGATTCCATGCCGTCCGCCAGCAGGCGGGCCGATTGCAGGAAATTGTACGCAAGCACCGGCATGAATACGTTCAACTCAAAATTGCCCTGGCTGGCGGCGATGCCGATGGCCGCGTCATTGCCCATCACCTGCACCGCTATCATCGTGACCGCTTCGCACTGGGTCGGGTTCACCTTGCCGGGCATGATGGAACTGCCCGGCTCGTTTTCCGGGATGGCCAATTCTCCCAGGCCGCAGCGCGGCCCGCTGGCAAGCCAGCGGACGTCGTTGGCGATCTTCATCAGGTCCGCCGCCAGCGCCTTCAATGCGCCGTGGGCGAAAACGGCGCCGTCCTTGCTGGTAAGGGCGTGGAATTTGTTGGGCGCCGTGACGAAGGCGTGGCCCGCCTGCTCCGTAAGCAGCGCCGCCGTGCGCTCCGGGAAGCCGGGGGGGCAGTTCAGGCCCGTCCCTACGGCGGTCCCTCCCAGGGCAAGCTCCCGCAGGGCCGGGAGGGACGCCTCGATATAGCGGCGGGATGCTTCCAGCATGGCGCGCCAACCGCTGATCTCCTGGGAGAAGCGCAGCGGCACTGCATCCTGCAAATGGGTGCGGCCTATCTTAATCACATCGCCGTTTTCCGCTTCCAGCCGCCGGAAGGTCCCGGCCAGCGCGTCCAGGGCCGGAAGAACCCGCTCCTCCAGGGCGCATACCGCCGCTACGTGCATCGCCGTGGGGAAGGTGTCGTTGGAGCTTTGGGACATGTTCACATGGTCGTTGGGATGAACCGGCAGGTCCGGCATGGCCTGGGCGCAGAGATGGGCCACCACCTCGTTGACGTTCATGTTGGACTGGGTGCCGCTGCCGGTCTGCCAGACCTTCAGGGGAAATTCCCTGTCCCAGCGGCCCGCCAAAATCTCATCGCAGGCCGCCGCTATCCCTTCGCTCCGGCGGGCGTCCAGGCGGCCAAGTTCACAGTTCGCTATGGCGGAGGCCTTTTTAAGCTGGGCAAAGGCGCGGATGATCTCTTCCGGCATCCGCTCCGTGCCTATGGCGAAATTCTCCAGGCTTCGCTGGGTCTGCGCGCCCCAGCGGCGGGATGCGGGGACCTGCACCGGGCCAAGCGTGTCGCGCTCCGTGCGGTAGGTTTCGTGCGGCATGGGTTCCACTCCTTTTTCTGTTTTTTCTTTAAACTGCCTTTAGGATAGCAAATTCGGGGGAAAATTACAACTATGAATCTGACAATTTTACAAAAACGGCATAGCCGGACGCCTCCGGCTATGCCGCCCCCCTGTCCCGGTTCAGCTCTCCATGTGCTTGCCGAGAAAGGCCGCGATGGTCTGCGCCAGTTTGTATTCCGTCTCCCCGGTGGTCAGGTTCTCGCCGTCTTCCACAAACAGCACCAGCCCCAGCACGTCGCCCTCCGATATAATCGGGGCGGCTACCGCGGCGCGGAACTTGTCGCCGGATTCTGTCACAAATATGCTGCGCTCCTCACCCGCATGCTGGTAGATGCGGCGGTCCTCCATGATTTGCTCAAGCTGGGGGCTGATGCGCTTGCCCATCAGCTCCCGCTTGCCCCCGCCTGCTACCGCGATGACGGAGTCACGGTCCGTTACCGCCGTGATGGCGCCGCAGCTCTTGGACAGCGTCTCGCAGAACTGCGCTGCAAAGTCGTCTAAGCCGCCCATGAGAGAATATTTCTTGAAGATTACTTCACCCTCCCGGCTGGTATAGATTTCGAGGGGGTCGCCCTCGCGGATACGCATGGTCCTCCGGATTTCCTTGGGAATCACCACACGCCCCAGGTCGTCGATGCGGCGCACGATTCCGGTTGCTTTCATTCTCGATTCCTCCCGTTTGTCCCCTGCCGCGCATGGGCGCGGGCAGGGATTATTGTAATGCGTTGGAAAACATGGATAGTATCCGCAGTTCTTGGCAAGGTATGCAGATTCCTGGCTGGATTTGTTTGGTGTAAATTGGTACCGACCGCCTGCGGATGCAGGCGGCCGGCATGGCTATGCTTGCGCTATTTTTTCATTTGTCCTGCGTTTATCCCCGGCCACTCAGTGGCAGCAGCTACAGCAGTGCTTCGCGCCCTCGTAGTCGCAGGCGTTGTTCAGGCTGTTGGGCGGGAAAAATTCGTCTACCGGGAAGCTGATGTTCTGGAACAGCTCGCAGGGGTCCTCGCTGGCGCCGCAGCCGCAGCCGCTGGTGCAGTCCTTGTCAGGCATGCAGTAGTCGAATACGGGAATCAACAGCTGCGTGTCGCGTTCCAGGCGGATGATGGAGAACTGGCCCAGCGTTACAAACGCGCGGCGGCAGTCGTCGCCCATGGTCAGCTCGCAGCCGAAGCACTGGCATACGCAGGGCGGAATCTCGCAGATGTCGCAGTCGCAGCAGCGGTTTTCACAGCACTCTACCAGCTTCGCGTCCAGGACGATGGGGTCAACCGTCTCCACCACCGCAGTGGGCAGGTTGCTCCGCTCCAGGAATTGACGGTCCATGGCGTCTACACGCAGTTCGGAAGAGAAAATCTTCGCGCTGCCTTCGCTGCCGAACAGAATCACCCGCTTGTCAAAGACGCACAGGCCTTCTACCTCCACCGGGCGGGGGCAGGAGCAGTAGGCGTTGAGGGTCACACGGTAGAAAAAGCGCATGTCTACCGTATAGAAGCCGCGGTTGAATACCACAGGCTCTACGTCAATGTACGTGTACAGCAGCTCCGCCTTGCCGCCCTTTACCGTCTGGGCGCGGCTGAGAATGTCCTGGCCCGCCTGGGTCGGGTAGAAGCGAAGGTCTTCAATGCAGTCCTTATCCCGGCAGCTGTCAAAAATCTTCTTGGTATGGATACAAACGGCCTCGCAGTTATCCCGCATTCCGGAAACGGGGCCGGGAGCAATACGTTCAGGCATAATGGAACCTCCTAATTAGTAACTCGGTCTCTGTTGTTGGGAAGGCGTCGGCCTTCATTCCAGTCTATGCGCCCGGGGCCGGGTGGTGAAAATTTGGGCTATACAAATTTCCGGGAAGCAGGTATAATGGTTTTACTAACCTTCAGGAGGCGCGCTATGCCCGCATATGGCTTTATCAGCAGCAAGCTGGAAATCAAATTTCTCATCTTGTATATCGCCGCCAGAATCGTGGAGCCGGTCCCCTTCGAAACCTTGCAGGAGTTGAGCATGTGCGACGGGGGCGTGGACTACTTCGGCTTTTCCGAGTGCCTGGCGGACCTGGTGCGCACGGAGCATCTGGCCCTGACGGACGGCCTTTACGAAATCACCGCCAAGGGGCAGCGCAACAGCGCCGTGTGCGAGAGCAGCCTGCCTTACACCGTGCGGATGCAGGCGGAACAAAAGCTGGCCCTGTGCAATGAACAGCTTAAACGCCGCGCTTTGGTCAAATCATCCGTCCTGCCCAGGGACAAGGGCGGCTATGAGGTCACCTTGTCCCTCAGCGACGAGCTGGATGAACTGATGAACCTGCGGCTGCTGGTGACCAGGCAGGATATGGCCCTGGAACTGCAAAAGAGATTCCGGGAGGGCGCGGAAAAGCTCTACGCCAAAATACTCGCCGATTTGTATGGGGGAAGCCCGGAATAAGAAAAGCCCGCTCTGGAATGAACCGCCCCAGCTTGCGCGGACAGCACAAGCTGGGGCGGTTCAGAACGCCTGCGGCGGGCTTTTACCATGGGCGGCGGGGCATAGCGGAAGCCGTCAGTGGATTGCCGCATAGCGCAGCCTGAGGTACGAGTCCTCCAAAACCACGCATTCCTGCAATTCCAACACGCCTAGTTTCGATAATTCGCCTTCCGTCAGCAGGGACGGCCCGTCAATCAAGGTCGAGGTATCCTTGCCGCCAATCAAAATAGGGGCGACTACAATATCAATATAATCTATCAGCTTTTCACGAAGAAACAGGCCGTTCAATGTACCGCCGGTCTGTATCGTTATCCGCTCACAGCCAAATTCTGATTTGAGCCTGGCAAGGGCATCCTTCAGCGACAGCTCACTTTGATATATGATATGAAGATTGTCTTCTTCCATTTCAAACGCCGGATGGTCCTTATTGGACGTAACCAGCACAAACTGTTTGGATAGGGCGCAAAAATAGCGTATGCCATGTTCTTTCAAATGCCGGTTATCCACAACGGCAAAGGAGACGGGCGTTTTATGGGGCATCTCCCTTGTGTTAACGCCGATTTTGGCCTGCACCCTGCCAGAATTAAGGGACCACAAATCCGTTGTCTGCTCTATTTCATAATATTGATGCAGCCCTTCCTTCACGCCTGCGATTTTAGGGAAGTCCTTATCTGCATCCAACTGGTCTGATGCGCCAGTGCTGATCTTGCCGTCAACGGACATCAGCATAAATAACGTTGTAACAGGCCTATCCATTTTATCCTCCTAAATTCCAGTTCAGGTCTTGTCCTTTTCCTTATGGCTTCCGCCGGTCCGGGCGGCGGAACGGCTCCTCGACGCCCCCGCTTGTCAGCAGGCCGTACTTTTCCGGCCGGCGGTAGGCGTTGCCATGGACCTCCCGGCGGCGGTAGGCGCGGAGCCGCCCCACATCCAGGTCCGCCAGGCAGACGCCCTCCTCCCCGCCCGCTTCCAGAATGCAGGTGTCCCGGGCGACTGGCAGCTCCGGCAGATAGGCCACCCCGTCAAATACCGTGGAATGGCCGTTGCAGTCCGGCTGGCCCGCCGGATAGTTGGCCGTGGCAATGGCCAGCATGTTCTCATACGCGCGGCCCCGAAGCTGAGAGAGCCGGTTGACCTCCATAGGGCAGGCGTTGGGGACCAGAATGATTTCCGCGCCCTTCAGCATCAGAATGCGGGCGCTCTCGGGAAATTCACGGTCATAGCAGATCATCGCCCCTGCCTTTACCACGCCTTTCGCCGTGTCCAGGTCCGTTACATAAAAATCTTCGCCGGGGGTCAGGCGGGCTTCTGCGTCAAAGTCGCAGGTATGAACCTTTGCGTACAGCAGCCGCAGGACGCCCCGGCGGTCAAACAATGCCATACTATTGCGGGGGCATGGCTCGAAACGCTCCAGGAAGGTTATGGCTACCGCCATATCCAGCTCCCGGGCCAGCCCGCCGAAGGCGGAGACAAAGGGTCCGTCCGCGTCTACCGCCATGGCGCGCAGCAGAGCGGGGTCCTCGGGAATGGCGTAGCCGTTGTTCCACATTTCCGGGAATAAGGCGATGTCCGCCCCAGCGGCCTTCGCCTTCCGGCAGGCGTCCAGGCCCTTTTCCATCTGGGCTTCCATATTCCCGGCGGGCAAGAGCTGGAGCAGGGCAATCTTCAGGTGCATGGCGGACCTCCTTTGGCTGCTCTATTCGTTTTCTATATACGCGCCGTAGGCCTCCCGCCAGTCCTCCTCCGGCCAGTAGGCGGAGCCGTCCCGGCGCCTGCCCAGAAAACGGTATTCATATAACTCGCGCCGGACCAGTTCTACGTCCGGGAACGCGATGGCTTCTTTTATGATTTCGTTGACTTCCTTTTCCGCGTACTGCCGCGCAGGCTCGAACCGCTGGGCAATCCGGGACAGCGCGAGAATGCGCATGGGACGCTTCTGGGGATACTGCGCCAGCTTGCCGCCGGTATAATACCGCTGTAATTTCTCGCGATACAGCGCAATGTCTTTTTCCATAACTTGTGTCTCCTTTTTCCGCTGGGGTTACAAGTCCTTCGCCACCAAAATATATTCGCTGGTTCTGGACGCTTCCGTGAATCCCGCTTTCAGGAACAGCCCTACGGACGGGTTGTCCAGGGCGATGTTGTCATACAGGCGGGCCACGCCGTTAGCCTTGGCCGCTTCGCACAGCAGGGCAAGCCCCCGGGCGCCGTACCCCCTGCCCCGGAGGGACGCCGGGACAATCACATCGCAGACAAACCCGCCCAGTTCACCGTCAAGATGATAGGATACTTCGCCTACCAAAATATTCCGCTCCACGTCTTTCAGATAGCGGTAGAACCGTTCCCCAGTCTGGCAATCCACCCAGCGGGCGTACCAGTCCGCCCACCGGTCTGGCGGGAAGCTGATGACGCCGCCGTAGGCGTGGTTGAAGGCCATGGTGGCCGGGTCGCTAAGAAACTGCTGCCGGAAGGACAGCTCGTCCAGCGTGGGGCGGTACAGTATGACATGCGGCATGTGTGGAACCTCCTAAAGTAGAATTCATACGCATTCTAGCAGTTTTCCGCGCTATTGTCAAATGGACGGGCAGGCGCAGAGCGCCCCCGCGCCTTTTGGGCGCGGGGGCGCTTGCTTGCGCGTTCGCTATGTCAGCAGCAGGTCTCGCCGCAGTTGCAGCCGCAGCTATTGCTGCCGCAATTGCAGTTGCACCCACAATTGCAGTTGTTGTTGCAGCCGCAATTGTTGTTGTTACAGCCGCAGTTGCAGCCACAGTTGCAGCCGTTGCCGTTACCGCTGCCGCAGCAGCACACCAGGAGAATCAGGATGATGATCCACCAGCAGCCGCCGCCAAAACCGTTATTGTTCCACATAAGACAAATACCTCCTATGAGATGTGAGACGCGCGTCTCAATGTCATCCTATGCAGGTATCCGCCGTTGGTGCAAACTGTTTAAGAAATTCGTGAGGAATTTACTTGGGACCGGGCCTGGGCAAGCTGTTCCTCCGTCATCACCCCCGCCGCCGTCAACCGCTGGGCCAGGGTGCTTTCGCCGCCATTGACCGGCATATCCAGCGCGTAATAGGAAATATAGGCCACGTTGGCCCGCAAAAAGCTGCTAGAGCGCAGGGCTTCGTATTCTCCCGCCGTCAGCGCGCCGCAGGCCAGCGCCCGCTCCAGGCTGGTGGCGTAATCGTCCACCCCCGCCGTGCTGTAGCCCAAAGCCCGCAGCAGGAACTCCTCATATTCTATGGCGGAAATGGGCTGGGCGCAGCCAAACCTGCCGGGGGCTATGCCGTTGGCGTAGCCCCGCTGGTAAGCCCAGGATACATAGGGGTCCAGCCAGCCAGGAACATCGGTAAAGGGATGCCTGCCGCCGCTGGCCAAGGCCTGCTCCTCCTCGCCCAGGATGCGCAGGAACATGACCAGCCCCTCGCCCCGCGAGGGGGCTTTGTACAAGTCAAACCCCTCGCCAATGCCGGAGCCGCTGCCCCGGAACAGGTTCAGTTCCCGCAGGGCGCAGGACATGGCGTAATAGTCCGGCGCCAGGGACAGCGCCAGCGTCCCGCCCCCCTCATAAGACACCACCGCCGCAGGGGACTCCACCACAAAGGACGCGGCGGCGTCCTCCGCCACAATATAGCGGTGGTTTTCCCGCAAAAGCTGGCCGCTGGCCGCTTCCACCCCCTCGGTGACGTCCACTACTGCGCCTGCGGCGTCCAGGCGCACATCGCCGCCCAGGGGCGTGACGGTCAGGCCGGTAGCGCCGGAGAGCACGTCCCCTTCTTTTAATGTGCGCTCCACCAGGCCGGCGGCTTCCGGGGAACCATCAGAAGGCGGCGTCTGGCTCCATCCGGCGCGGATGGCTTCGTCGGACGCGTCCAGCTTCGCGCTGACAGCGGCATCCAGGGCTTTGGTAAATTCTCCCGTGAGGTAGGATAAGGAAATCAGCGGGTCTCCTCCGTTCCCGGCGGCCGTCAGGGCCGTCAGGCTCAGGAGAAGACCCAGCGCCAAGGCTATGGTTTTCTTCATAGATTCTCCTTTAGAGTACATTTCCGCTCTGTAATGCGGTAGCTGAGCGTTAAAAGGCTGTCGGCAAAATGTACGTCCTCAAAGCTGACGCCCGGGGCCTCGCTGGACAGCTCTACGTTGGTGAAGTTCCAGAAGCCCCGGACCCCTAAACCAATCAGGCGGTCCGCCGTCTGCTGGGCCGCCGCCTGGGGTACGGTCAGCACCGCAACATCCGGCTTGTGCTCCGGAATGAACCGCTCAAGCTCCGTGGTGTTCAGCACCGGTACGCCCGCCACCTCCGTGCCGGCCAGGGCCGGGGATACGTCAAAGGCCGCTTCCAGCAGGAACCCCGCGTCGTGGAACCGGAAATTCTGCATCAAGGCCCGGCCCAGGTTGCCTACGCCCACCACGATGATCCGGTGCCGCTCATCGACGCCCAGGATGCGGCCAATCTCGCTGCGCAGCTCGTCTACGTTGTAGCCGTAGCCCTGCTGGCCAAATTCACCGAAGCAGCTCAAGTCCTGCCGGATCTGAGAGGCGGTAATGCCCATCTTCTCCCCCAGGGTGCTGGAGGAGATGCGTACGCTGCCCTTCACATGGAGGTCATCCAGATAGCGGTAATAGCGGGGAAGACGCCGGATGACGGCGTCGGACACATTTTGCTTTTTCATAGTATGTACAGATTCCTCCCCAAGCCTGCAAAAGTTTTTTTACATTTTACTATATTGACAATAACTTGTCAATCCGGCGCGGCAGGTATTTTCAGCCGTTTGCACCGCTTCCATACTTTTTCGCCAGGGAAAAGCATCGGAAATCGCTTTGTGCTCGGGACGGAAGCCTTTGCGGTTCCTGGATTTTCACCCGGCGGCGGGAATATGCCTTCCATCGGCCAGGGCGTGTTTGGCCGCTGGCAAAACGCCCTGAGGCGGGACATAGCGCCAGAAGAAATTCTTTCCCGCACCCTTTCCTTCCAGAGGTTTCCTGCCGATATACAGGGTAAAGACCCGTCGAAAAGGAGGGCCGGACGTGAAGGATATCAGTGTAAACGGCGCGGCCGGGGCGCAGCCCCAGCAGAATTGGACCCGCGAACAGCAGGCGGAAGCCGCCGCCCAGGTGGACGCCCCAGCCGGGGAGGAGGGCATGCCCGCCTTTCTCTCCCAAAAGGAAGAAGAGGGCAAGACCCTGATCGAAATGATCCGGGAAGCCCAGGAGAAGGCTGACGCCCAGCGGGAAGCCATGAAGCTGCCCAAAAACAACACCCGGTACGGCGACGCGCCCCTGGAAGCCTACGCCCGGCTGGCCCGGGCCAAAAGCAAGATGGAAGTTAATTCCGCTTCCGGCTATGCCCGCCGGAGGCTGGCGCAGTTCCGGACCGCCCTGCGGACGGACAGCGACAACGCCGCCAAGATCAAGGCCGCCATCAGCCAGCTTCAAAAGGCCGTCAACCGGGGCGAAAAGAAAAAACGGGAGTTGGACCGGGAACATCTGACCGAGGTGCGCCGGAAAAAAGCCGCCAAGGAAGAGGCGCGGGAAAAAGAACAATTCCTGCGCCAGGAGCTTCGCCGCCGCAAAAGCCAGCGGATGATCCGGGAATCCGGCTACCTGCGGGAAGCGGAGGTCTCCGACCGGCTGGCCACCCAGCTTACTGCCACCCAGATGGAGTTGCGCCAGCAATTCCAGGATTTGTCCGCGTCCACTGCCGCATCCATGGAGGCCGCCGTGCAGCAATACGCCGCCGTGGACGCTTCCGTGGCCGTCGCCGCCGCGCCTATGGAGATTGGCTTCAGCGGGCAGGCGTAAATAAAATTCAACTTCCTTTTCGGAATTGTGTACGTCAAAAAAGATGCGCCGCATTTTTTTGACACGGAGCAACCACATCCCCCTTGCCAGGCTTTGCCGTCCTGACAAGGGGGATGGTTTTTTACGCGCCAAGATTTAAAAGCAGCATGAGCAGGGGCAGCAGGAAGGTCAAAACCACCGATATGCCGGCAATCCAAAAAACCGCCTTGATGACCGGCATCAGGTTCGACCCTTTTGCCGCAGGC
Organism: uncultured Clostridia bacterium; assembly: GCA_947649615.1. Lineage (GTDB taxonomy): Bacteria > Bacillota > Clostridia > Oscillospirales > Oscillospiraceae > Pelethomonas. Next base: position 142,104 of record CANSSG010000002.1, read on the forward strand.
CCGGGGCGCTGCGCAGGCTGCGGCCGCTTCTGCTGGGGCGCGGGCCGCCCGTTCCAGTCCATGCCCCTGGCCCGGCGGGCGCGCTTCTCCCTATGTACCTCGCTGTGGACGAAGGAAGCGGCGTGGTTGGCCTCGTTTACGCCGTCCACCCGGCGGACGTTGCCCTGGGCGTCGGTTGTCCAGGTTTTCACCGGTTGGTTGTACGCGCCGCACTTCGGGCAGAAATCGTCCTTTTCACAGTCATACCGCTTTTTACATTCTTCACACACAATCAGCTTCATACGCACCCTCCTATGTCCGGTCTGCCGGTTTGCTTCCCTCTTATTATACTACGGCGGAGCGGATTTGAAAAGAGGGTTTTTCCACGAGGACTTGACAAATGTAAACCAATGTGCTATATTTTATTTGACAAATGTAAACCAACAGAAAGGAGCGAACCTGATGAAGCCATCCGTTACCCTCTCCGCCGGAGAATGGCGGATCATGGAGCACCTGTGGGACAACAGCCCCCAAACCTTGACGGAACTGGTTAAGGCCGTCTCCCCTGTATCCGGGTGGAGCAAATCAACCATTGTTACCATGGTCTCCCGCCTGGAGGCCAAGGGGGCGGTATCCTACACCGAAGGAATCCGGGCCAGGCAGTACGCCCCCGCCATCCCCAGGGAGCAGGCCGCGCTGGAGGAGACGGAGTCTTTCCTGCACCGCGTCTACCGGGGCAGCGTGGGAATGATGGTCCATACGCTTGCCGATGGGCGGGGGCTTACCGACCAGGACATAGAAGAGCTGTCCGCCGTATTGGAAAAGGCAAGGGGGGAGAGAACGTGACGGAAATCATCCTCACATCGTCTGTTTTAATCCTGCTCCTGGCCGCCCTGCGCTGGATTCTCAAAGGGAAGATCAACCCGATGGCGCAGTACGCCCTCTGGCTTTTGGCGGCGGCGCGGCTGCTGATTCCGGGAACGCTGTTTGCCGCGCCGGTGACCGTCATGGGCGCAGCGGAGGAACTGCAAGCCATCCAGGCGATGGATCAGGCGGCGTCCCGCGGCGCGGTCCCCGGCAATCCGTCTGGGTTCCATCAGCCGGAGCAGCCGGACGGACCCTCCGCCTATTTCGAAGCCGGCCCTGCCGGAGAAACGCCCGGCAGGCCTGCGGCCTATCCGGACAGCGCCCCCGCCGTCCCGCCGAAGGCGGCCCATACGGCTGGTTATTGGGCAGAGTTGGTCTGGAAGGCCGGCGCCGCCGTCACGGGAGGCGCAATGCTGGCATCTAATCTGGTGTTCTGCTTCCGGCTCCGGAAGCGCCGCAGGCGCTTGTGCCTGCCGGAACGCTACGGGACGATGCCGGTCTATGAGGTGGACGGCATCCCTTCCCCCTGCCTGTTCGGGCTGTTCAGGCCCGCCGTCTATCTCAGCGGGGACGCGGCTTCCTCGCCCTGCCTGGATCACATCCTTACCCATGAGTACACCCACTGCCGCCACGGCGACCATATCTGGGCGGTCCTGCGCGGCGTGTGCCTGGCAGTCCATTGGTATAACCCCTTGGTCTGGTGGGCCTGCGCCCTCAGCCGCCGGGACTGCGAGCTGGCCTGCGACGAGGCGTCCATCCGCCGCCTGGGCGAGAGCCAGCGCATCGACTACGGCCAGACCCTCCTGCGGATGGTCCGCAGGCGTCCCGCGCCGGGGGACTTCCTCTGCGCCGCTACCACCATGACCGCAGGGAAGCGGGCTATGCAAGAGCGCATTGCCCTGATTGCCAGGCAGCCCAAAACCCGGAAAATCACCATCGCCGCCGTTCTGCTGGCAGTGTGCCTGCTGGTGTCCTGCACCTTCGGCGGCAGGGAGAAGGCCCCGCCTGACGATGCCATCTCTGAATTGCTGGAGTTTCCCGGCGTACAGTGGAACGACAGCGTGGAGGCGGTGATAGAAAAGCTCCATATCACGGAGGAGCAGTTTGTGGAGACCGTCGAGGACCCCGCAGACGGGCGGCACGATAGCTGGCAGTTCATCCTTGCGGACTATCCCCTGCTGGGCGGGACGGCGCAGTACGCTTCCTTTACGTTTATCCAATACACCGAGGGAGGCGAAATGGGGCTGAGCAATGTGGCCCTCTATTACCCGGACGGCATGGAAGACTTCGGCGCGGTCTGTGACGCGCTGGAAGCCAAGTGCGGCCCGGGAACCGACAGCACGAAAACGCCCCAGGCCAGTGAGACATGGCAAAACTTGCTGGGGGACCGCTACGGCCGCTGGGTGGAGCTGGCCCAGATGCCGGGAACACACACCATGGAGTGGGTGCGCAGCGCATATGACGTGCCGGAGCGGTATGCGGACAAGCTGGCCGCCATTTATGCGGAACAATCCGCCCTGCGGGCGCAACGGGACGGCGGCATTCCCGCCCCTTGGCACAGCCTGGAGGAGTACATGGAAGACATGCCCATGGCGCGCCTGTCCTGGACCGACCGGGCTGTGTTCAGCCCAACCTTTAACGTCGTGACATTTAACGGCGACCTTTACGTGATGCTCACGCAGATGATGGCTTCCGATGGAAGCGCCGCCGGCATCGCCCCTGTGGAGCCGGACCCGCGCAGCGAGGCCTTGGCCCGCCTGGACGCCCTGCGGGATGCGGACGTAATCGGCTATTCCACTTCCGGCAAGAGCGGTGCGCCCGCCAGCGCCGGACTCTCCGCCGCCTCCATCCCCGTGTTGGAAGAAGCCTTCCGCGCCTGCCTCTGGTTCAGGGCGGATGCGCCTGCGGGCGGCGAGCCGCCCTGCTGGGAGCGCACCAGCATCGGGGGCTTTACCTTCTATGACGGTTCCCCCCTGGTTTCCTATGCCAGCGGCGGTGGGACGGACTGGTACAGCGTCCCAGAGGGCTGGCTGACGGTCAAGGCCGCGCTGGAATACGCGGACAGCCACAGCCACTCTATTGTGGAGAAAAAGGGGCTGTACCTCTACCACCACGCCCGCGCCACATGGGATATGTTCTGGTTCGACCGTCTCCCCGTCCGCTACGACGGCCTGATGCAGGAGGAAAACGGCCTGGCGTGGCTGCCGGTGGGATTCTATGAGGGCGTTGCAGACCTGCAAGGCCATTTGCAGACGGTCTTTGCCCCGGATATCGTGGACTATTTGATGGGCAGGGAGCAATTCATGGAGAGCGGCGGCCAGTTGTACGTCTACGGCCCCGCCGCTCCCCCGCCCAATGCGCCGCAGCCCAGCCAGTACGCCGCCGGGGAGACCGCCCCCCAGGTGTTTACCTATACGGCGGGGGACGCGGCGCAGTACGAATACGACGGCCACGTCTTTGTTCAGACCCCGGTGCTGGATCACGACCTGGCGACCGTTTTGGGGTACAAGCGCCACGACTACTACTACAAATGGAATGGGACGCATTATGTGTTCACCAATTTCAGCCCCTTTGACGACGTGGACCCGCAAATGTATTACGACGCGGCGGATATCGTGCGGCAATGCCAGCAGGATGCGGACCCCGGCCAGTGGCTCTATTTGTTGGACTACATGGATTGGCAGGCAGTTGAGAAAGCAGCCGGTTCCTATTCTTCCAGCGCGATGGAGGTCGTGTCCGCGCTGCAAAATTACGCCGCCAGCCGCGGCGCAAGCCTGACCGCCGCCGAGATGACCAGCATGCTCACCGCCACGGATGGGCTGGACGGTGCGCTGTCGGAGAATTATCAAGTCCTTGTCTACCAGCTCTACGAAGCCAATCCCGCCCGCTTTGCCCAGATCGTGCTCAACGAGCTGCCTCAGCCCCAGAAAAGCGCCGTCCTGGATTATTTCCGCTGGGAGTGGACGTATCATCAGGACGCGTACAAGGACTTCATGGACCGGGAGGGCATCACAGAGATTCTGGCCCGGGAACTTGCCGCCGCGCCTGAATCCACATCCGTCCCGCAGTAACGGAATCAGCGCGTATAAAATATGTGAGCAGGCCAAAAAATTAGTTTGGCCCGCTCACATATTTTTGTTTTCCCTGTTGATTATTTTCCCGGCTTGTATTATACTGGGAGAAGATGGAGAGAGTGTCTCTCAAAAGATTACGAGGAGGACGATTGTCATGAACTACAACCGCACGTATAACTTTTCCGCAGGTCCCGCCACCATGCCGGAGCCTGTCCTGGAGGAAATCCGGGACGAGATGATGAACTACCGGGGTTCCGGCATGTGCGTGATGGAGATGAGCCACCGCTCCCCGGTGTATCAGCAGATCATTGACGAAGCGGAGCAGGATTTGCGGGACCTGATGCACATTCCCGACAACTATAAGGTGCTGTTCATCCAGGGCGGCGCGACCTTGCAGTTCGCCATGATTCCCATGAACCTGATGAAGAACGGCGTGGCCTGCTATGTGGAGACCGGCGCGTGGTCCAAGAAAGCCATCGCCGAGGCGAAGAAGTACGGCGACGTCCATGTGGTGGCCTCCAGCAAGGACCGCAATTTCTGCTACGTCCCCGATTGCAGCAGCCTGGATATTCCCGAGAATACGGATTATGTATACATCTGCGAGAACGAGACCATCCACGGCGTAACCTGGAACAAGCTTCCCGACACCAAGGGCCACGTTCTGGTCAGCGACCAGAGCAGCATGTTCCTCTCCAAGCCCTGCAACGTCTCCGACTACGGCCTGATTTACGCCGGTGTGCAGAAGAACGTCGGACCCGCCGGCATGGTCGTGGTTATCATCCGGGAGGACCTGATTCGCGACGATGCGGAGCTGGACCCCAAGACCCCCATTTACATGAACTACAAGACCCATGCCGACAACGGTTCCATGTACAACACCCCCAACTGCTGGGCGATTTACTGCTGCGGCAAGGTGTTCAAGTACTTAAAGAGCATCGGCGGTTTGGAGGAGATGGAGAAGCGGAACATTGAGAAAGCCAAGGTCATGTATGACTTCCTGGATTCCTCCAAGATGTTCACCGGCACGGTGGATAAGGAGTTCCGCTCCCTGATGAATATTCCTTTTGTCACCGGCGACAAGGAGTTGGACGCGAAGGTCGTAGCGGCCACCAAGGCGGCGGGTTATGACAACCTGAAGGGCCACAAGAGCGTAGGCGGCCTGCGGGCTTCCACTTACAACGCCATGCCCAAGGACGGCGTGGAAGCGTTGGTGGAGTTCCTGACCAAGTTTGAGAAGGAAAACGGCTGACCGCGCACTCAGCAGCACACTGGCGGGGCATCAGTAGCGTACAAAAAGGAACATAAATCCCCTCGTAATTAATAAGGGATTTTTAAAGGACAAAAACAATATTTTTCGCGCTGAAAGCGCGAGGAAAATTTGAGGAGAAACGAAACATGAAAATTCTGGTAACCGACGGCATGGACAAAACCGCCCTGGAACAGTTGAAGGCAAACGGCCACGAAGTGGTGGAGCAGTTCTACGCCCCCGAGGAACTGGGCGCGGCGCTGAAGGAGTTTGACGCGGTGGTGGTCCGCTCCGCCACCAAGGTGCGGGCCAACCACATCGACGAGGCCAAGGGCGGCAGATTGAAGCTGGTCATCCGCGGCGGCGTAGGCGTGGACAATATCGACGTAAAATACGCTGAGGAAAACGGCATCACCGTGAAGAACACCCCCAGGGCTTCCTCCAACTCCGTGGCGGAGCTGGCGATGGGCCACATGTTCTCCTGCGCCCGCTTCCTGTCCATCGCGGGCCACACCATGCGCGAGGGCAAGTGGGAAAAGAAGGCCTACGGCAAGGGCTTTGAGCTGGGCGGCAAGACCCTGGGCATCATTGGCTTCGGCCGGATCGGCCAGGCCTTGGGCCGCATGGCCAAGGGCATCGGCATGGAAGTCATTGCCCAGGACATTTTCCATGTCCCCGGCATTGAGGAGCAGATGGGCATGAAGTATGTGGAGCTGGACGAGCTGCTGGAGCGGTCTGATTTTATCTCCCTCCACACCCCCTCCCTCAACGGCGTGAAGCTGATCTGCAAGGAAAACATCGACAAGATGAAGGACGGCGTAGTGTTTATCAACACTTCCCGCGGCGACAACGTCAACGAGGACGATCTTCTGGAAGCCCTGAATTCCGGCAAGGTCCGCGCGGCGGGCCTGGATGTCTATGCCGACGAGCCTGCTACCAACGCCGCCCTGTACTCCCACGCCAACGTCTCCTGCACCCCCCACATCGGCGCTGCCACTAAGGAAGCCCAGAAGCGCATTGGCGCGGAGATTGTGGATATTATCGAGAATTTCGGGAAGTAATGACGGGGGTCCTGCTTTTCTTTGCGAGCAAAGAAAAGCAGCAAAAGAAAACCCTTTTACACGCCCGATGGGCCATGCGGCGGAGTGCCTGCGCTCCTGCCGCATGGCCTTTTTCTTTTACCCTTATTAACCTTGTGCTGCTACTGCTAGTTCATTCAAAGGGCTGCATATTCACACCTTTTTTATGCTAATTATACAAAGTACAGGATGACAGAACTACGGCCAATCACCCTGTACTTTGAATATATGGAGTTAAAATTGAATCATTTGTTATTGTTTATGAAAGCATCTATGCTTTCCTGCCACATATGGGGAGATTATCCAATAAATTTGCATATTTACTATTCCTCTAAATCAGCGAAATTAATACTGCTTGTCAAGCAAATCCAATCCGTGATTGCCAACATTTCCATTTATACCGTTCATAACCCATTCAGCCATTGTTATTCCATGCAAACCATCTGAATAGAACATAGGCATAAACATCAGTGTGTGACCTGTGAGGTTTGTGCCTTCCTTATCATTATACCCGTCCCAGATTAAAACGCCAGTATTGGGAATAGATTGCAGGTCCTTTACCATAAGCTTCAAATTCTCCTGATAAACATCTCCGATTTCATTGCCTGTTTCCAGAACACGATTCGTATAATAATTCTGGTAGGAGGATAATGCATTATCACGGACAGAACTGCTGAAAAGGATTTTAGTATCAGGATGGTCTTTCGATAAAGCACGGAAACTGTCAAGAACAATATTATTTGATACAAGCCTTTCTGAAATCTCGTTCGGAGCCTGCCATACATTCTCTGCAATGTCCCGCCAGTTTTCATTTAGCAAAAAAGAGGCTTCGGCAAAAACGGTCGTGTTTTTTACATTGGGGAAATAATTGCTGATTGTGTCATTGCCAAGCAATGCAGCGGCAAACCCGCCGCCTGAAAAACCTGTTATCAGCAAGTCATCAGGTGTATCTATATACTTCATTGCTTGCTGCATGAACAGGGTATAATTTGTATACCCATGATGATACAGAATTTTTTCACTTCTATCGGCGTCTGTATATTGAAATTCTCCAGTTCCGCAATGCCAGTCCCCCGTTGAATACGGCAACACAAGCATTGTCCAATCCTTAAACGGGTTATTTGTATCTGAACTTCCAATCCCCATTGCTTCCAAGCCATCGTTTGTCAGCTTTGGATTGTAGAACCCGCCATCTGTGCCTTCTGGTCTTGCTGCCATATAAGTATCCGTACTTACCCCGCCGCCATAAAAATAGACAATAACCTTATTCTCACTTCCTTTACGGAATAATCCATGCCATTCTGATCCATCAGAACTGATTGCTCCGTCAGGTGTGATACGATACCATTCCCCAATTTTGGGATTTGGGATAATTTCAGGCCTGTGCGTAATATTATCAATAAAATGACTAATTAAAAAAATTGTGCCAATCATTAACATGATGCCAATCAGAAAAATAATCGAAATCACTTTCACAGTTTTTTTCATCTAAGTTAAACGTCCTCCTTTTGTTCCACGGGCATATATTCATCTATCGCTGATTATATCTTACTTACTTGCCTACTTCAATGTACAAAATGAAATATGAGTGCCAGCCCTCACCACTGCAAGGGCTGACACCTGTATTACGTTTTTGTTGTGTTTATACAGTAAATCTACTGGTTATTCACTTTTTCAACCGGCAACATAAACTGTACCCCATAAAGTGGACACACAAGGAAAAGAGGATTCCCTCAAGTGG
>CANSSG010000003.1 GCA_947649615.1 uncultured Clostridia bacterium
TTCTGCTGATTCTATACGGTTTTCTGCTCTCCACCAAAATGACAACTCCAGAGATAGACCATGACGCGGCGTCAAGGTCAAGCATTATTTTGTTGTTTTCCCGAAAATCTTTTCACAGCGCCCATCCCGGCAAACAAAGCCGCCAGCAGGCCAAACCCTGCCAGTACCAGCAGGAACAGGTTCCATCCTACGGTCTGTGGCGCGTCCCACCGGGAGAAGTCGCAGGGAAGGTGCAATGCGTACGGCGTACTGATTGCCCAGCCGTATGCCATCATGATCTTATCAATCAGCCAGGGATACAGCCACAGCCAAAGCCCCGTCCATCCGCAGGCGGCAGAAGCCCGGAACCATCCGTTTGCTGGCAGATACCGGATGCTCCCCAACAGCCCCCAGGGCAGGATCAGACCCGTCAGCGCGCAGGGAAGGGCAACAGGAAAAAACCAATCCCCTCCTCTGGCCCAGGAAATGACCCCAAGCATGGCCAGCAGCATGACGGACACTGCGGAAAAGTATAGCAATGCTTTATGCCGCCGGAGTTTTTCCGGCAGGGGAGCCTGCCGCAGGATAATGGGGAGAAATATAACGCACAGTCCGAATAAAACGCTGGATTCCACGATGGGGCAGATGTCCGCCATCCCCCCGGCATTCCAACAGCAGGCAAGCAGCATGAGCAGAAGCAAGCCGCTCTGGATGGTAATAAACAGGCTGGTTTTACAGGTTCTCAGCGTCTCCGGCAGGGGCAGTTGGCGCAGGGCAATGGGCGTGATGATGAATCCCGTCCCGAACAGCACCGCTGTTGCCGACACGTAAAAATGGCCGAAGCTGTGGGCGCTGGGATAATCCATAAAATTCATAGCCGCAACCGCCAGCAGCAGTACCAGCAGGTCTATCCCACAGCAGAGCAAAGCTTTCCGCTGATTCCAAGGGGCGGGGAGGGGAAGCTTCCGCAAAAGCATGGGCAGCAGAAGCAAACAGCCGCCGAACAGAATCCAAAGCCCAATAGTTGGAAACCATTGCAGTGATCCGGCGCGGAGACAGCAGAAGAAAATCAACAGTTCTATACTTCCCACCATCACGCCCAGGGATATCACCCATTGAAGCGCTTCCAAATGGCTCCGTTTTGCCAGCCAAAAGGGCAGTACGGCAATAGACGCCAGAATCATCACCGCCGATACGACAATAGGGAATAGCCCATAGTCGCTGTTGGTGATGCAGACGATGCCTGCGACCAGCAGTACGGTCCCCAAAATTATGCCCATAAATACGCAGAAGTTCCGGGTCAGTCGTTGGTACTTCTCCGCCATCCGCTCGGCGGCCCGTTTCTGGGTGTCCACGCTGGCGGTGAGCAGCTCATGCTCCGTCACGTCCAGCGCGGCGCAGATATCCAGCAAAAGGGTGATGTCTGGGTAGCTCATGCCCCGTTCCCACTTCGATACGGCGGATTCGGTAACGTAAAGCCGGCCGGCAAATTCCCGCTGGGTCAGCCCCAACTCTTTCCGCCGCATGCAGATGTACTCACCAAAGGTCTTCTTGTCTTCCATTGCATTTCGTCTCCTTGTCGGTTTGGCTTGCAAGCTCTGCCACCACCATACGTTACGGGAGAAAAAATGTCAAGAAAAATCAGTCCTTTCCACCCTCGACCGTTAGGAAAGTCCAGTATTCCCAATGGTTAGCGGTCTCCCTGCTTTGCAGGGAGACCGCCGCGCTTTCACTATAATTTCAAAAGCCAGGTGGCAAACTGGAAGTAAATAAGCAGGCTCAGCACATCTACAATCGTGCTGATAAAGGGCGCGGCCATGACGGCGGGGTCCAGGCCGGTTTTCTCCGCCAGCAGGGGAAGCAGGCACCCTACCACCTTGGCGCAGAATACCGTGCATACCAGCGTCAGGCAAATTACCAGCGCCACCAGGACGGTGACCTCGCTGTTTTGCAGTAGGATGCGGTCTACAACTATCAGCTTGACGAAGTTCCCTGCCGCCAGCAGTACACCGCACAGCAATGCTACGCGGCCTTCCTTCCACACTACGCTGAAAAGGTCGCTGAAATCAATCTCATTCAAACTCAGCCCGCGGATTACCGCCACGCTGGACTGGTTGCCGCAGTTCCCCCCCGTACCCATGAGCATGGGGATAAAGCCAATCAGTACGGAACACGCCGCCAGGGAATCCTCAAAGCTGGAAATGACTACCCCCGTGAAGGTGGCGGACAGCATCAGCAGCATTAGCCATGGCAGGCGGCTTTTTACCGTATCCCACACACCGGCCCGAAGATAGGGCTTGTCCGTGGGGGTGATGGCGGCCATCAGCTCGAAGTCCTCTGTGGCCTCTTCCTCCATGACGTCGATAGCGTCATCGATGGTGACAATGCCCACTAGGCGGTGTTCCTTGTCCACCACCGGCATGGCCAGGAAGTCGTATTTGCTTAAATCCTGGGCTACGTCCTCCTTGTCCTCCATGGTGGAAGCGGAGACCACGTTCGTCTCCATGATATCCTCAATGACATCCTCCTGATCCGCCAGCAGGAGGGTCCGGATGGAGACCAGTCCCAGCAGACGGCGGCTGGGGTCGGTGACATAGCAGATGTTGATGGTTTCCTTGTCGATGCCGGTGCGCCGGATGCGCTTGAGGGCGTCGGCTACAGTCATGTTCCGCTTCAGATCCACAAACTCGGTGGTCATGATGGAACCGGCGGAATCTTCGGGGTATTTGAGGATTTCGTTGACCGAGCGCCGGGTTTCCGGGTCGCTGTGGCGGAGGATTCGTTTCACCACGGTGGCGGGCATTTCCTCAATCAAGTCCACAGTATCGTCCACATAAAGTTCGTCCAACACTTCTTTTAACTCCGCGTCGGAGAAGGATTGGATCAAAACTTCCTGTTCCTCGGGGTCCATTTCCACGAAGACTTCGGCGGCTAACTCTTTGGGTAGGAGCCGGTAGACCACCGGCAGGCGGTCCAGGGGCAATTCTGCCAGAATTGCGGCGATGTCGGCGGGTTCAAAGAGGAAGAGGAGGTCTCTGATTTCCTGCCATCGCTTCCGGGATGATAGTTCCTCAATTTCATCCATAACCCGGCTGTTTTCCAAGTCCAGCATGGCAGCGCCTCCTTTCTATTTGACGGCGCACAGCGCCGCCGCCCCAATTCTGTACAATAACGAATGTGCTCTTCGTGTCTTTTAGCCCGGGGGTTCCCACCCCCGGACCCCGGGGTTACTTTTTGTGCGAACAAAAAGTAACCAAAAAACCGCTTAAACCTGCGGTTTAAGAATCCCTTATTTATTACGGGGGTTGTTTAGTTACGCTACGACCTTTGGTTGGTTTTTTCTGTCTCCAGTGCCGTGGGCCGATGCCGGTGCTTGCTTCTGCGCACAGTTCTAACGATGGTACTGGTTGCCGCGTGAGACGCGGCACGGGGATTGGCGGGCGGCGGGCGCAGCGCCGGGAGTACCCAAAACAAAAAAGGTAGGCACTCACAAGATGCCCGTGGATAGGCGCAGAAGACTGGCGCACGAAGTCCACGCACTATCGGCAGAACACCGGCAGCGTACCAGAAGGAAAACAAAACAAAGATTTCAGGAGGGATACTTAAGGGGGGCCGGCCCCCCTTAAGTAAGTTTTTGCTACTTTTTCCTTACGGAAAAAGTAGGAACCCGTCCCCGGAAGGGGAAAAAAGCGGGAGCCGCCCCCCAGGGGCGGCAGATCAAATCCGGTTGACCACCGGAATGACCATAGGACTCCTCCTTGTGTGACGGAAAAGATACCCGCTGACAGCAGATTTTACCGCCCCGCGCAGCTCGCCGGTGTCCCGGCCGCCTTTGCCCAGGGCCGCTAAGGCGGCGGACGCCGCCACCTCCGTCAGTTCCCGCATTAAATCCTCCGATTCCTTGACATATATAAATCCTCTGGTGATAATCTCCGGTTCGCTGAGAAGCTGTCCATGCTGAACATTTAAAATAACTACGACCATGCCGTCTTCCGCTAGAATCTTCCGGTCGCGGAGGACTACCGCGCCTACGTCGCCTACGCCGCTGCCGTCTACCAGAATCGACCCGGAAGGCGCCGGCGTTTCCGCCAGTTTGATGGTCTTTGTAGTCAACTCTATGACGCTGCCAATGTCCGCCAATACCATGTTTTTCCGGTTCATGCCCATTTCCATGGCTAAATTCATATGGCGGCGGAGCATCTTCTGCTCGCCGTGGAGAGGGATGAAGAATTTGGGCCGGACCAAGGCGTGAATAATCTTTAATTCCTCCTGGCAGGCGTGGCCGGAAACGTGGAGCGGGTCGGAACGGTCGTAAATTACGTCTACGCCCTTCCGGAATAATTCGTTGATGACACGGCCTATGGTCTTCTCGTTGCCGGGAATGGCGCTGGCGGATATAATGACACGGTCCCCAGGCCCTACGTCAATCTGCTTATGCTGGGAAAAGGCCATGCGGTAGAGGGCGCTCATCTCCTCGCCCTGGCTTCCGGTGGTCACAAGTACCTGCTGCTCCAAGGGGAGCGCCTTGATCTTATTGATGTCTACTACCGTGTTTTTAGGAAGCGACATGTAGCCTAATTCCGTGGAGACGCGCATAATGTTTTCCATGCTGCGCCCGGAAACCGCTACCTTGCGGCCACAGGCTGCCGCCGCGTCAATCACCTGCTGGATACGGTGGACATTGGAGGCGAAGGTGGTGACGATGATCCGCTGCTTACAGCCGTTGAATAAGCGGTCAAAGGTCTTGCCGACAATGGATTCGCTCATGGTGTAGCCCGGACGCTCCACATTAGTGGAGTCCGCCAGCAACGCCAATACGCCCTCCTTGCCCAGCTCGCCAAAACGCCCCAGGTCAATGACGTCGCCGTCAATGGGGGTGGAGTCGATTTTAAAGTCGCCTGTGTGGATGATGACGCCCATGCTGGTATGGATGGCAAAGGCCACCGAGTCGGCGATGGAGTGGTTGACATGGATAAATTCCACGTAAAACTTGCCTACCCGGATCATTTCGCCCGCTTCCACCGTCACCAGCTTGGTCTGCTTGAGCAGGCCGTGCTCCTCCAGCTTCAGCTTGATCAGCCCCGCCGTGAGCCGGGTGCAGTACACCGGCATGTTTACCTGCCGCAGGATATAGGGAATCGCGCCAATATGATCCTCATGGCCGTGGGTAATGAACAGGCCGCGGATGCGGTTTTTATTTTTAACCAGGTATGTCACGTCGGGGATGACCAGGTCGATGCCGTACATGTCCCCGTCAGGGAAGCCCATGCCGCAGTCTACCACAATGATTTCGCCGCCGTGTTCATAGACGGTCATATTCTTGCCGACTTCGTTAAGTCCGCCCAGGGGAATAATTTTCATTTTTTCTGCCAAAACATAGCACTCCTTTTTAATAAACAAAGATATTGGAAAGAAAAGCGCAACGCAACAGACGGGAGGTGGCCCCCGGATTACCGCACCCAGCATCGTGGGTTCTCTGAAGGCCGCCTCCCGCTATGTATGGAAGGCTTCGCGTACCATGCCGCAACACGGCGCATGGTACAAATATTCATCACAGGCCCACCCGCAGCGGCCTGAGAAAAACCAAATAAAATGCAGCGCGGCGCACTGTCCGCGCGGTTATTTTATATAGTATACCACAGCTTTTCCTAAAAGTATACACAAATTTTCCAAAGGGCGGAAAAACCCTCTCCACCTCATAAAAACATAAAAAGAGCGCCGTCTTAAGACGGCGCTCCCAGTCTGTCAAAAGCCCTCCGCAGGAGTTCACGCTGAAAGCGTGAATACATTTCAATCACTTTTTCGAGGGCGTGTACCTCGAAAAAGTACTTTGCGGGCCGCACTCGGCCCGGTCCCACTTCTCAACAAAGATGCGAAGCATCTTTGTTGACGCATAGGAGCGCCGTCTTGGGACGGCGCTCCATACGAGAAATCCAAGTAGAAATAGGTTATTTCAAGATGATCAGTTCATGGGGGGCTTCCATGATATCCTTGCAGCCGCCCTCTTCGATGACGACTACGTCCTCAATGCGGACGCCAAATTTGCCGGGGAGGTAGATGCCCGGTTCCGCAGAAATCACGGCCCCAACAGGCAGGGGTTTGTCATTGGCGGTGGACGCGCCGGGGGCTTCGTGGATTTCCACGCCTACGCCGTGGCCGAAGCCGTGGCCGAAGTATTTGCCGTAGCCCGCGTCCTCAATGACCTTGGCGGCCGCTTCATGAACCTCCTTGCCGGTGGCGCCGGCCTTGGCGGTGGCAATGCCGGCCTTCTGGGCCTCCAGGACGGTGTAATAAACCTTCTCCATTTCCTCGGTGACATGGCCTACCGCCACCGTCCGGGTCATATCGGAGCAGTATCCGCCATATACGCAGCCGAAGTCCATGGTGATGAAATCGCCGTCCTCCACCTTCTTGTCGGAGGGGACGCCGTGGGGCATGCTGCTGTTCACGCCGCTGACGACAATCGGCTCAAAACTCATTTTTTCCGCGCCGTGGCTGAGCATCCGGTACTGCAAATAGGCAGAAATCTCTTTTTCTGTCTTACCGGGCTTGATGAATTCAAGCACTTCCTTCAGCGCCTTCTCTGCGATGCGCTGGGCCGCAATCAGGCAGTCAATCTCTTCCGGCTCCTTCACAGAACGCAGCTCTGTCAGCAGCTTTGTGGCCGGAACCAACTCCACGCCTTCCAGCTTTTCCTTCCAGCGGTTGTACTCTGCCACGGTGGCGTATTGCTCCTCAAAGCCCAGCTTCTTGATATTGTGGGCCTTGATGACCTCGTTGGTCAGGGTGGTCACATTGGTCTTGGCGGTGTTTTCACGGATTTCCGCACCGGACACCAGCTTCCCGGCGGCCTCGATATAGCGGCTGTCGGTGAAGAAATAACTCTTTTCCTTGGTGATAATGGCCACGCCGGCGGTGGAATGGAATTGGGTGGCGTACAGCCGGTTCGGCTCGCTGGTGACCATCATGGCGTCCAGGCCAAAGGCGTCCAGCTTCTCCACGATTTTGTGAAATCTGCTCATGTTTTCCTGCATCTCCTTCTTGCGATCCATTTGAAGGGCCTCTGCAATCCGTGCAGCACATGGTTCCAACCCCCGCACGGCCCGCCCAACGGCTCCACCATCAGCGCCAGCACACCGGAACGCTTGGACCCCAGTACATCGGTGAGCAGCTTGTCGCCCAGCATGGCGGTGCGCTCCGGCGGCTGTCCGGCCAGTTCCATGGCCTGGCGGTAGCCCCGGGTCCCTGGCTTCCCAGCGTGGCCCACGTAACGGATGCCCAATTCTCCGCAAAACGCCTCCACCCGCCGGGGGGAACGGTTATTGGAGAGAATCACCACCGTCACGCCGGCTCCCCGGCAGGCGTCCAGCCAGCGCCGCAGGGCATCGTCCGGCTTTTCCACCCGCCGGGGGGCCAGGGTGTAATCCAGGTCGCACAGCAGCAGCCGGACGCCAAGTCGTTCCAACTCCTGTGGGGTAAGGTCGTCATAGCGGCTGTAAAGCCGGTCGGGTATCAGGGAAAATGGCATAGCGCCCTCCTTGACCGCATAATATGAATGAAGTATAGCACAAATAAAAAAATTTACAAGGGGGAAGTGCCTGTGCAACTCTATTTAGCCGTTACGCCCGACAAGCTGCGGGAGGCTGCGCGACATACCGAACGCCTGGCCCACGTAGCCTACCGGGTGGACCGGGAGGGGCGTCTTGCCCGCCGGGACCTGCTGGCCAGAACCCATGGCGGCATTTTGGTCCTGGGAGACCAGGAATGCGGCGCCATCCGGGACCCTGCCGCCTTATGCCGGGACGTATGGCGGGAGTGCGGCAACCGGGGCTATGGCGGCGTTCTGGCAGATTTTGAGAAGCCGCCCGCGGAGGACCGGACAGCCTTTCTGGAATCCCTGAGCCGGGTGCTGGCGCGAAATAAAAGGCGGCTGTTCGTCCCGGAGGCCTACGGCGTACATACGCCCCAGGCTTCCATTCTAATCTGCACCGCCCTCTCCGGCGGGAACCTGCGGCGGCGGCTGGAGGAATGCGCCCAGCGGTTTGGCCCGGGGCGGCTGGCTTTGGACCTACAACGGCTGCGCATGAGCTTTCCGCTGCCGTGTCCAGCAGGGGAGGGGGACGCTCTCTCCGGCGGGGAACTGTCGTCAATGCTGGCGCAGAAGGGGCGGTCTGTGTTTTATTCCAACGATTTATGTGCGAAGTATTTTACCTTTACAGAGAATGGCGCCAGCCGTTTTGTCCTCTTTGACGATGCGGATACCATCCGCAGGAAGGTGCAAATGGGGCAGGATATGGGAATCGGCACAGGCTTCCTCATGTACCCGGAAACAGAGGACATCCTGCCGGAGCTTTTCGACCGGAGGAGGTAAAGGCTTGCTTCTTCCGCTCTGCTGTGGTATAGTCAGATACGGTCGGAAACGGCCGTATTTCTTAAACGGGAGCGGAATATGAAAAGGCTGTACCTAATCGGCGGAACCATGGGCGTGGGCAAAACCACCGTCTGCCAGAACTTAAAGCGGTCGCTGCCCAACGCCGTGTTTCTGGACGGAGACTGGTGCTGGGATGCGGACCCCTTCCACGTAACAGACGAGACGAAGGCTATGGTCTTGGACAATATCTGCCACCTTCTGAATAATTTTATCCGCTGCACCGCCTATGAAAACATCGTTTTCTGTTGGATGATGCACCAGCAGGGTATTCTGGACGGCATCCTGGCCCGCCTGGACAGGGAAGAATGTGAGATCAAGGCAATTTCCCTTGTCTGCACTGCCGGGGCCTTGTCCGAAAGACTCCGCCGGGACATCCAAGCCGGCGTCCGGCAGCCCGGCGCGGTGGCGCGGAGTTTGGAACGGCTTCCACTGTACGATACGCTGGACACCATCCATATCGACACCTCCGGGCTTTCCCCGGAGGAGACGGCGGCGCGGATTGCGTCCCTTTGAACTACAAGAAACAGAAAGAGAACCATCATGATTATCTGGCTCAACGGCGCCTTTGGCGCGGGGAAGACCCAAACGGCATATGAACTCAGCCGCCGCCTGCCAAATTCCTATGTGTACGACCCGGAAAACGCGGGATTCTTCATCCGAGACAACCTCCCGCCATCGCTGCGGGGGGATGACTTCCAGGATTATCCCATGTGGCGCGCGTTTAACTTTGCAATGCTGGACGACATCGCGTCCCGGTTTGACGGACACGTCATCGTCCCTATGACCATTACGAACCGGCAGTATTATGACGAGCTTCCCGGCGCGCTTTCCCGGAAGTACGATGTCAGGCACTTTATTTTGTACGCCCAAAAGGAAACCCTCCTGCGGCGTCTGGCGTCGCGGCTGGAAAGCCGCCATTCTTGGGGGGCGCAGCAAATCGACCGGTGCATCAAGGCCTTCAACGAGGATATTACGGAGGAAAAGGTTCACACCGACCATTGGAGCATCGCCCAAACGGCCGGGCAGATCGCTGACCTAGCCGGGCTTGCGCTGCCGGAGGACCGGCGCAGTGCCTTCCGCCAATCTATGGACCGGATCACGACAAAACTCCGTCATATCCGGTAACCCTACAACGAAAAAGGGCATGGCTTCCACCGAAGCCATGCCGTTTCTTTACTTCTTCTGCCAAGGCCATTTGCGGGATTTTTTTCCAGAGAGACGTTTGACGGCATCTTTGGCTCTCTCATGTCCGCGATTGGCGGCTTCCTTATAGAGTTCCAAAGCTTTTTCCGCGTCCGGTTCCACTCCGGTACCGTTTTCATAGCAGGCGGCTAAAGCGAAGCTGCCGTCCGCCCGTCCGCCTTCGTGGGCCTTCGTGTAAAATTCCACGGCCTTGGCCGGGTCGGCGGCTACGCCGTAGCCGTTTTCATAGCACTCGCCCATGAAAAACTCCGCCCGGTGGTAGCCCGTTTCCGCCGCCTTGGAGAACCAGTAAAAGGCCCGGCTGTTATCCTCCTCCACCGCAATCCCGTGGTAGTAAAAGAACCCCAGATTACACGCGGCCCGGATGTTTCCCGCCTCGGCGGCTTGGCGGTAAAGCTGCGCGGCCTTTTCCTTGTCCTCCTCCACCCCGGCGCCTAGCTCGTAGCACAGGCCAAGGGAACAGGTGCCGGAGGAATTGCCACCCTCATGGGCCTTCTGGTAGCACTGGAACGCCATACGCGGGTCCTGTTCCACGCCGTAGCCGTTCTCATAGCACTCGCCAAGAAGCATCTGGGCGCGGGTGCTTCCGGACCCAGCGGCTTTGCGGAACCATTGAACCGCCTCTTCGTCGTTTTCCTCCACGCCGATGCCCCGGTAGAGACAGTAGCCGTAGTTGCACTGGGCGCGGATGTTGCCCCCCTTGGCGGCTTGGAGGTAGAGGGCGGCGGCCGTGGCCTTGTCTTCCTCCACGCCGTCTCCGAACTCATAGCACACCCCTAAAGAGCAGGTGCCGGGGAGATAGCCCTGCTCGTGGGCCTGCCGGTAAAGGGCGGCGGCCCTGGTCTCGTCCTGGGGGACGCCGTAGCCGTTCTCATAGCACTCGCCTAAAAGCTGCTGCGCCCGGGGATGCCCGCCTTCGGCGGCTTTTTCGAACCATTTGACGGCTTCCCCGTCATCCTCCGCCACACCGATGCCGCGGTAGTAGCAGAAGCCTAAATTACACTGGGCGCGGAGGTACCCGCCCTCGGCGGCAATGCGGTACAGCTCTGCCGCCTTAGCCTGGTCCTGCTCCACCCCGGTTCCCGTTTCATAGCACAGCCCCAGGGAGCAGGTGCCGGGGATATGCCCGTTTTCGTGGGATTTCTGGTAAAGGCGGAAGGCCCGCTCTTCGTCCCGCTCCACGCCGTAGCCGTTTTCATAGCACTCACCTAAAAGCTGCTGCGCCCGGGGAAAATCCTGGGCGGCGGCTTTCTCGAACCATTTGACGGCTTCCGCGTCGTCCTCCGGCACGCCGATGCCCTGATAGCAGCAGAAGCCCAGATTGCACTGCGCCCGGGCGTCCCCCGCTTCGGCCCCCAGCAGGTAGTATCTGACGGCCTCGACCTTGTCCGTCTCCACCCCTTTGCCCTGCTCATAGCACAGCCCGATGGCTGCGGCGGCAGGGATGTGGCGGCCCTTCCAGGCGGCCTGGTAAAGCCGGAGGGCCTGCTCGCTATCTTTTTCCACGCCGTAGCCAAACTCCATGCATTGGCCCAGGAGGAACTGCGCACGGGGATACTCCCGCTCCGCTGCTGCGGCGAACCATTTGGCGGCTTCCACATCGTCTACTTCGGTGCCGATGCCCTGATAGCAGCAGTAGCCCAGATTGCACTGCCCCCGGAGGTCGCCCTTCTCCGCAGCCTGACGGTACAACGCCACCGCCTTTTCCAAATCCCGCTCCACGCCCCGGCCCAGTTCATAGCACAATCCCAGGGCCGTGGCGGCGGGCGCGTGGCCTTTTTCGCAGGCGGCGGCATAGAGCTGTACCGCTTTGCCCACGTCCTTTTCCACGCCGTAGCCGAAATCATAGCATTCGCCCAGCAGGTTCAGCGCCCGCGGATAGCCCTGTTCCGCCGACAAGGCGAACCATTTCACCGCCTCGCCGTTGTCCTCCACCACGCCGATGCCCTGGTAATAGCAGAAGCCCAGGTTGCACTGGGAGGCGGGGTGGCCCGCTTCGGCGGCTTCCCGGTAGAAGGCCACGGCCTTTTCCTTGTCCTCCTCTACGCCCACGGCCGTCTCATAGCACAGCCCCAAGGCACAGGTGGCGGGGGGGAATCCGTTTTCATGTGCGCGGCGGTAGTAATCTGCCGCCAGCGTTTCGTTTTTCTCCACACCATGGCCGAATTCATAGCACTGGCCTACTAAGTACTGCGCCCGGGGATACTCCTCCTTGGCGGCTTCCATGTAAAGCTGGGCGGCTTTTTCCCGATCCTCTTCCACACCTGTACCCCGGTCGTAGCAGACGCCCAGGGCGCAGGTCCCCGGTTCATAGCCCTGCTCATGGGCCGCGCGGTAGAGGGCCACGGCCTTTTCCGGGTCCTGCTCCACGCCGTAGCCGTTCTCAAAGCACTCCCCCATTAGCATCTGCGCCCGGGCATAGCCCTGCTGGGCGGCCTTGGCGAACCACATGGCGGCCTGCCGGTCATCCTCCTCCACGCCGATGCCCCGATAGTAAAAGAAGCCCAGGTTGCACTGCGCGGGGGCGAAATCCTGCTCGGCGGCTTCCCGGTACAGCTCCGCCGCCTTTTGCTTGTCCATTTCCACGCCGCTGCCCATTTCATAGCACAGGCCCAGTTCACAAACGGCGGGCAGGTATCCCAGCTCCGCCGGCCCGGAGAGCAGGCGGAAGCCCTTGTCCGGGTCCCGCTCCGTCCCGATGCCCCGTAGCCAGCACAGGCCCAGGCTGTACTGGGCGGCGACATGGTCGCCGTCGGCGGCCTTTTGAAACCAGTATAAGCCCTTTTTTTCATCCTTCTCCGCGCCGCCGGTACCCCGGCAGCAGTGCTGGCCCAGTTGATAGGCTGCGTCCAAATCGCCTTCCTCTGCGGCGTCCTCCAGCTCGTGAAGGGTTTGCAGCCGTCCGGCGGACAAATCCGCCATGGACTGGATTACGTCCGGATTGATATAAACCATGACAGTCTCCTGCTCGCTGGGGAGCAGGCTGCCGTTTGCTTCCGTTGTCATTTGCTTCGCTCCTTTTTGGCGCTGTTTAGGCCCGCCGCATGGGACGGGCGGACTTGGCGTTTATTATAGCACAAAGCGGCGGGGAAGGGTAGTCCCTTTTTTTGTTCTCCTGCGGAGAGCGGCTCCCAGGCGGAGAGGCCGCAAAATTTCCCTGCGGCGTTGATTTACCGCCGGGGTGGTGGTATACTATACCAATCTAATGAACAAGGGCAAGGAGGGGAAGGCATGTCCTTTTCCAGTGAAGTCAAAACGGAACTGTGCCGTGGGCGGCTGGACCGCCCATGCTGCGCCCGGGCGGAGGTCTACGGCGCGCTGCTGTACGGCAATACCTTCACCTCCCGGGAGGTGCGGCTGATTACCGAGAGCGATAGCTTTGCCGCGCGCCTGCCCAATTTGCTGGAATCCGCCTTCCATATGGAGTTCGACCGCCTGCCGGGGGAGGGGGAGCGGAAATATATCTTCCAACTCACCGACGGGGGGAAAATCCACCGGATTATCGACGCCTTTGGCTTTGATTCCCGGCAGAGTCCGGTGCTGCACATCAACTTTGGCCTGCTGGAGGAGGACTGCTGCCGCGCGGCCTTTCTGCGCGGGGCGTTTTTGGCGGGCGGGAGCGTGACGGAGCCGAGCAAGCGGTACCACCTGGAACTGGTGACCAGCCACGCCCAGGCCAGCAGGGAGATGCAGGCCTTGCTGGCAGACATGGGCCGCCAGCCGGGACAGTCGGCAAGAAACGGAAGCCAGGTGACCTACTTCAAAAGCAGCGGCCAGATCGAAGAACTGCTGACGCTGATGGGCGCGCCGGTGTCCGCCATGGCGCTGATGAACGCCAAGGCGGAAAAGGAACTGCGCAACGGCGTGAACCGCCGGGTCAACTGCGAATCGGCAAACCTGGACAAAACCGTTGACGCCGCCCAGGCGCAGTTGGAGGCCATCCGCCGCTTGTACGAGCTGGACCGGGTGGAGGGGCTTCCGGCCAGCTTAAAGGAGACCATCGTGCTGCGGGAGGCCTATCCGGAACTGACGCTGAGCCAGCTTGCGGAGGAATTCGAGCCGCCGGTCACCAAAAGCTGCCTGAACCACCGCCTGCGCAAGCTGATAGAGTTGAGCCGCACATAGGGAGGAAGAAAACGATGAACATCACCGCGTTGGTCGAAAACAAATCGCATGGCGAATTAGCGGCGGTTCACGGGCTGTCGCTGTATGTGGAGACGGCCCGCCATAAATTGCTTTTTGACCTTGGCCCGGACAAGACCCTGCTGGAAAACGCCCAAAAACAGGGGACCCGCCTGGAACAGGTGGATACCGTCGTCATCTCCCACGGCCATTCTGACCACGGCGGCGCCTTGGAGGCGTTTCTGGAAGTCAACCATAAGGCGAAGGTCTACGTCCAGCGGTCCGCGTTTGAAAAGCACTTTTCGAAGTCCCTGGGCTTTATTAAGGTTTCCATCGGCCTGGACCGGAAGCTGATGAACCACCCCCAGGTGGTTTTGCTGGACGGAGAATACCGGATTGATGAAGAACTGCTGCTCTTTACGGTGACGGATACGTCCCGGTTCCACTCGGCGGCCAATGATACGCTTTATGATGAACAGGGACCCGACGGGTTCGGCCATGAGCAGGATTTGATGATCTTCGAAGAAAAGAACGTCCTGCTGATGGGCTGCGGCCACTGCGGCATCGTCAACATTCTGGAGCGGGCGAAGCCATACCGCCCCCAGGCCTGCATCGGCGGCTATCACCTGCGGGTGCCGGTGACAAAAAAGACGGTGCCGGAGGAGGTTTTGGCGGGAATCGCCGGGGAAATGCGGCAGTATGACATGGACTTTTTCACCTGCCACTGCACCGGTGAGGAAGCTTTTCAATTTCTCCGCGAAAGGCTTCCCAGGATGAAATATCTGTCCTGCGGAGAAAGAATCGACTTATAGCGCCGTCTCAGGCGGCGGGGAAAGGGGAGAACTATGCCGTTCGTACACCTCCACGTCCATACAGAATACAGCCTGCTGGACGGATTCTGCAAAATCAGCGGCCTGGCAAAACGGGTCAAGGAATTGGGACAGACCGCCGTGGCGGTCACCGACCACGGCGTTATGTATGGGGCCATCGACTTCTACCGGGCCTGCAAGGCGGAAGGCGTCAAGCCCATCATCGGCTGCGAGGTCTACGTCACCCCACGGGACCGGACACGGTTTGACCGGGTTCATGAGCTGGACGCGGAGAGCCGCCATCTGGTGCTGCTGTGCCGGAACGAGGAAGGGTACAAAAACCTGAGCTTCATGGTCAGCAAGGGGTTTGTGGAGGGCTTCTATGTAAAGCCGAGAATCGACATGACGCTGCTGCGGGAGCACAGCAGCGGGCTGATCGCCCTGTCCGCCTGCCTGGCGGGGGAGATTCCAAAGCGGCTGGTCAACGGGGATTATGAGGGCGCGAAAGCCTACGCCCTGGAAATGCGGGAGATTTTCGGGGAAGACGGCTTCTACCTGGAATTGCAGGATCACGGCATCCGCAACCAGGCTGTCGTGAACGAGAGCCTGCTGCGGCTCCATGAGGAGACGGGGATTCCCCTGGTCTGCACCAATGACTGCCACTATCTCGCGCCGGAGGATGCGGAAGCCCACGACATCCTGCTGTGCATCCAGACCGGCAAGCTGGTGGAGGACGAGAAGCGGATGCGGTACGAGCCGCGCAACTTCTATGTGCGCTCTACCGAAGAAATGGAGAAGCTGTTCAGCCGCTATCCGGACGCCATTGAGAATACCGAACGGATTGCGGCCCTGTGCAATCTGGAATTTACCTTCGGCAAGTACCACCTGCCGGAATTCAAGGTTCCGGAAGGGGAGCAGGCGCAAACGTACATCCGGAAGCTGTGCGGGGAAGGCTTTGCCGCCAAGTACGCGGGGAAGCATCCGGAGTACCGCCGGCAGTTGGAATATGAATTGAATATGATCGAGAAAATGGGGTTTACCGATTATTTCCTCATTGTCTCCGACTTTGTACGCTTCGCCCGGAGCGAGGGCATCCCCGTAGGGCCGGGCCGCGGCAGCGCGGCGGGGAGCATGGTGTCGTACTGCCTGGATATCACGGACATTGACCCCATGAAATACAGTCTCTATTTCGAGCGGTTCCTGAACCCGGAGCGGGTCAGCATGCCCGATATCGACATGGACTTCGGCGACACCCGCCGGGACGAGGTGGTCGATTACGTCCGCCGGAAATACGGCGAGGACCGGGTGGCACAGATTGTCACCTTCGGCACCATGGCCGCCCGGGGGGCTATCCGGGATGTAGGGAGGGTGCTGAATATGCCCTATGCCGAGGTAGACGTGGTGGCCAAGCAGGTACCCAGCGGGCCGGGGGCGCTTCATATCACCCTGGACGACGCCCTGCGGCTGAGCAAGCCGCTCAAGGATATGTACGGCGGGGACGAGCGGGTGAAAAAACTCATCGACACCGCAAAATCCTTGGAGGGCATCCCCCGCCACGCGTCCACCCACGCCGCCGGCGTGGTGATTACCAAGGATCCGGTGTATACCTACGTACCCCTGGCGAAAAACGATGAGACCATCGTCTGCCAGTACACCATGGTGACGCTGGAAGAACTGGGGCTTCTCAAAATGGACTTTTTAGGCCTGCGCAACCTGACGGTGCTGGAGGACGCGGTAGCCATGGTGCGGCGGCGGGAGCCGGATTTCTCTCTTGCCCAGGTGCCGGAGGATGATCAGGCCGTCTACGACATGCTCACCCAGGGCAAGACCAGCGGCGTGTTCCAGATGGAATCCGCCGGCATGACCGGGGTCTGCGTGGGGCTGAAGCCCCAGACCATCGAGGACCTGACCGCCATTGTCGCCCTATACCGTCCAGGACCCATGGAATCCATCCCCCGGTTCATCGCCTGCAAGCACGACCCCAAGCTGGTCAGCTACAAGCATCCGGCTTTGGAGCCAATCTTGTCCATCACCTACGGCTGCATCGTCTACCAGGAGCAGGTGATGCAGATTTTCCAGCAGCTTGCCGGGTACTCTCTTGGGCAGGCCGATATGGTGCGCCGGGCTATGAGCAAGAAAAAAGCCAAAGATATCGCCAAGGAGCAGGAAGCGTTCCTGCACGGCGATCCGGCACGGGGCATCGCCGGATGCGTTTCCAACGGGATTCCGGAGGATATTGCCCAGGCGATTTACGATGAAATTTACGATTTTGCCAACTACGCCTTTAACAAGGCCCACGCGGTCTGCTATGCCGTGGTTGCCTATCAGACGGCGTGGTTCAAGTTCCACTATCCCAAGGAGTACATGGCGGCGCTGCTGACTTCGGTGCTGGATGTGACCGGCAAGGTGGCGGAGTATATCGGCGAGTGCCGGGAAATGGGCATTGCCCTGCTGCCGCCAGATGTGAACAAGTCCTTCGACAGCTTCACCGTAGAGGAAGAGGGTATCCGCTTTGGCCTGGTAGCCATCAAGAACATCGGCCGGGGCTTCATCCAGGGCGTCGTGAAGGAGCGCGAGGCCAACGGACCCTTCACTGGCTTCCAGGATTTCTGCCAGCGGATGTATGGCGCGGATATCAATAAGCGGGCGCTGGAAAACCTGATCCGGGCGGGAGCCTTCGACCGGTTCGGCGCTTATCGGAGCCAGTTGGCCGCCGTCAGCGACAAGCTGCTGGATTCTATCGGCGGCAGCAGGCGGCAGAACGTGGAAGGGCAGATGGACTTTTTCGGCATGTCCGCCCCGGCGGCCCAGCGCCCCGCCGCCGCCCTCCATCTGCCGGACATCCCGGAGTACGCCTTAGACGAGCGGATGAGGCAGGAGCGGGAGGTTACGGGCCTATACCTATCCGGCCACCCCATGAACGCCTACCGGGATGCGGCGAAGCGGGCCGGGGCGGCGCAAATCGGGCCAGTCAACGAGGACTTCGCCCAGGAAGGCGGGCCAGTCCTGTTCCATGACGGGCAGCCGGTCACCGTAGCGGGAATCGTCACCGCCTACCGCACCCGGGCCACCCGGAACGGGAGTCTGATGGCTTATGCCACCGTAGAGGACGACACGGGCGCGATTGAACTGCTGTGCTTTTCCAAGACGCTGGAACGGTTCGGGCGGCTGCTCAGCCCCGACAGCGCGGTGCTGGTTCGGGGCAAACTCTCCATCCGGGATGAAAAGCCGCCTCAAATCATGTGCGACGAGGTCTATTCTTTACGGGGCGGGGAGGACAGGCCGCCCGCCCCGGTAAAAGCCGCCCAGGGGGTGCAGCTTATGGATGGCAAAGTCCTGTGGCTGCGGCTCCCGTCCGCCGGGGCGCCTGCGTTAGGGCATATCAACCGGGTAATCGCGATGTTTCCGGGGAATACGCCGGCGAGGATTGTCTTTACGGACACCGGGAAACGGATGGGGACTACCTGCCTGCTGGGGAAATCCTTAGTGGACGAGCTGATGGAGGTCCTGGGGCGGGAGAATGTGGTGGTGCAGTAGGAGGGCGCTATGCGGATTGTGATTTCACCGGCAAAGAAAATGCGGGTGGATACGGACAGCTTCCCCGTAGAAAGCCTGCCCGTCTTTTTGGACCGGACCGAATTCCTGCTGCACCGCCTGCGGCAAATGTCGTACGCGGAATTGAAAGCCTTATGGAAATGCAGCGGTCAGATCGCGTCGCTGAACTGGGACCGCCTGCAAACCATGAACCTGCGCAAGGCCCTGACGCCCGCGCTTTTGGCGTATGAAGGGATGCAGTACCGCTATATGGCCCCCAGCGTGTTTACTGCGGCGGAACTGGCCTATGTAGGGGAGCGATTGCGGATTTTGTCAGGCTTTTACGGCGTCCTGCGCCCCTTCGACGGGGTTGTACCCTACCGGCTGGAGATGCAGGCGAAGCTTTCCTCCTGTAAGGCGAAAGACCTTTACGAATATTGGGACGCAGATATTGCAGGAAATATCTTTTCGGAAACGGACTGCGTTTTAAACCTGGCGTCCAGGGAATACAGCATATGTGTTTCCCAGCACATTCCGGCGTGGGCGCGGTGGGTTACCTGCGTGTTCGGGGAGCGGAAAAACGGGCGGATTATAGAAAAAGGCGCCCAGTGCAAGATGGCCCGCGGAGAGATGGTCCGCTTTATGGCGGAAGAAAACATCCAAAAAACGGAGGACGTCCGAAGCTTCGACCGCTTGGGATACCGCTTCTCGGCGGAGGATTCGGACGAGAAGGCGTATATCTTTATAAAAGAATAAAACATATTCAGGAGGGCGAAATATGATTACAAAATTTTCCTATGGCAAACCGGTGGAGACTGATGCCGTAGTCCAAGATATCCCGGTCAGCGGCCATGAGCAGATCCGGCATTTTTCCCGGAAAAAGGGACCAGTTCAGTATTTTACTTGTATGCTGGGCGAAGACGACATCGTTTACGGCTTGGGGGAGACCATGCGCGGCGTCAATAAGCGCGGGGCGCGGTACATCAGCTTCAACTACGACGACCCCCACCACAAGGACGACATGCCCTCCATGTATGGGGCGCACAATTTCCTGGTGGTAGATGGGGAGAAGCCCTTCGGCGCATTTTTCGACACCCCGTCCAAGATCGTCTTTGACATTGATTCCAAGAGCACCGGCGTACTGTCCGTGGCCTGCGAGACCCAGGACCTATACCTTTACATCATAGAAGGTGAATCCGCCTACGGCATAGTCAAGCAGTTCTTGGGAATCATCGGCCGGAGCTTCCTGCCTCCTTTATGGGCCTTCGGCTACGGCCAGAGCCGCTGGGGCTACAAGACCGAGCGGGATGTCAGACGCGTAGCCGCCAAACATGAGGAAGCGGGGATTCCCCTGGACTACATCTGTATGGACATCGACTACATGGACCGCTACATTGACTTCACCGTTAACAAGAGGCGGTTCCCGGACCTGGCGGGCTTCACGGCCAGACTGAAGGAAAAAGGCCTGCGCCTGGTGCCTATCGTAGATGCGGGTATCAAAATCGAACCGGGCAATCCCGTGTATGACGAGGGTGTAAAAAACGGATACTTCTGCCAAAACCACGAGGGGACAAACTTCAAAGCGGAGGTCTGGCCTGGCATGACCCATTTTCCGGACTTCTTCCAGGAAAAGGTCCGCCGCTGGTTTGGAGACCAGTACAGGTTTTATACGGGCCAGGGCTTGACGGGCTTTTGGAACGACATGAACGAACCCGCCATTTTCTCCACGGAGTACCGCACCAAGGACACCAAGCCCGACGTAGAGCGGGGGGACGTAGACCAGCCGGAGCGCCACATAGCCGATTTCAAGGACTTTTTCCACCGCCTGGACGACGGCAGGGAAAAGAGCAACTATGAAGTACATAACCTTTACGGCGCACTGATGACAAGGGCGTCCGGCGAGGGCCTGGATCGCCTTTTAGACCAGCGGTATCTGCTGTTTTCCCGCTCCTCCTATATTGGCGCCCACCGGTACGGCGGCATCTGGACGGGGGATAACGCTTCCACCTGGGAGATGCTGCGGCAGAACGTGTACCACATGCCCAGCCTGAATATGTGCGGCTTTCTCTACAGCGGCGCGGACACCGGCGGCTTCGGCGGGAATTGCACCAGGGAGCTGCTTTTGCGCTGGCTGGCTGTCTCGGTGTTCACCCCGCTGATGCGGAACCATACCGCCATCTTCACCAAGAACCAGGAGTGCTACCGTTTCCGCCAGGTGGAGGATTTCCAAACGGTGGTAAGCCTGCGGTACAGATTGCTGCCCTATTTGTATTCCGAATTCATGAAGGCTGCTCTGCGGCAGGACATGCTGATTCGGCCGCTGGCCTTCGACTACCCCGGAGACGGGAAAGCCCGGCGCATCCAAGACCAGCTTATGGTAGGGGAGAGCGTCATGATTGCCCCAGTGCTGGAACAGGGGGTCAAAGGCCGCGTGGTCTATCTGCCGGAGCCGATGACCGAGGTGCGTTGGAGCCGGGAAGGCTTTGCCTGCATGGAGGTAGGCGCGGGAGAGCGGACCGTGATGGCCCCCTTGAACCAAGTCGTGTTTTACATCCGGCAGGGAAAGCTTGTCCCAGTCGGGAAGCAGGTTTTGAACACTTCGGAACTGGATTTGCTGGACGTAGAACTGCTGGGTACCGGGACGGAGTATGAGCAGTATGCCGATGACGGCTTTACAAAGGACTGCGGCCTGAACCGCTGCGTGGTGCGGCGGAAGGAGTAAGGGACGCCGGCAAATGCCCCGGAGGAGGATTGCCATGAAAAAGTATCTTTTCATTGGGCCGGTGCAGTTTGTGGTCTGCGCAGTTTCCGGGGCGGTATCGGCCCTTTTGGGGATGTGTATGGGCTTTGTGGATGGAGCGCAAGCGAATTGAAAACCACGCCAGGCCGGGGACTGGGAAGCCCCTTATAAAAACGGTTCGCTGTTCTGCCAACAAACAGCGGAAAGGCGGCGGTTTTTTTAGGGAAAATGCCCCGAAGAACTTGGGAAAAAGAATCAGAAACCCTCTTGTAAAAAACTATGCAAGGCGGTATAATACTTTCAATCTGAATATTGCACCAATTTTAAAGAAACGCAGGTGAAACTATGGAAAGAATCAAAATCGCGGCCGTCTACGCGGATGGCCGGCAATTGGACGGCCAGACGGTCACCGTCTGCGGCTGGGCGCGTACCATACGCGACATGAAGACGTTTGGCTTTGTTGAACTGAACGACGGTTCCTGCTTCCGGAACTTGCAGGTTGTCATGGACGCCAATTCACTGGATAATTACAAGGAAATCGCATCCCAGAATGTAGGCGCGGCTATGATTGTAACCGGAACGCTGGTGCTGACGCCCGAAGCCAAGCAGCCGCTTGAGGTCAAAGCCCAGAATATCCAGCTGGAAGGCGCGTCTTCCCCTGAGTATCCCCTGCAAAAAAAGCGCCACAGCGTAGAATACCTGCGCACGATCGCCCATCTGCGGCCCCGGACCAACCTGTTTTCCGCGGCGTTCCGCGTCCGCAGTGTAGCGGCCCACGCCGTCCACTGCTTTTTCCAGGACCGCGGTTTTGTCTATGTCCACACCCCCATCATCACGGCCAGCGATTGCGAAGGCGCGGGGGAGATGTTCCAGGTAACCACATTGGACATGAATAATCCGCCCCGCACCGGGGACGGGCAGATTGACTACAGCCAGGACTTTTTCGGCAAGCGGGCGAACTTGACGGTGTCCGGCCAGCTCAACGCGGAGAACTTTGCCATGGCCTTTGGCGATGTCTATACTTTTGGCCCCACTTTCCGTGCGGAGAATTCCAACACCCAGCGCCACGCGGCGGAATTTTGGATGATCGAGCCTGAGATGGCGTTCTGCGACCTTCAAGGCGACATGGACGTAGCGGAAGCGATGATTAAGCATATCATCAACACGGTCATGGAGAAATGCCCTCAGGAAATGGCCTTTTTCAACAGCTTTGTAGACAAGGGGCTGATTGAGCGCCTGGAACATGTGGCATCCTCCGATTTTGGCCGGGTGACCTACACAGAAGCAGTAGAGATTCTTAAGAAGAACAACGACAAATTTGATTATAAGGTCGATTGGGGCAGTGATTTACAGACGGAGCACGAGCGCTACCTCACTGAGCAGGTGTTCAAGCGTCCTGTGTTTGTCACGGACTATCCCAAGGAAATCAAGGCGTTCTATATGCGTCTCAACGACGACGGCAAGACCGTCGCGGCGACAGATTGCCTGGTTCCCGGAATTGGCGAGATCATTGGCGGCAGTGCGCGTGAGGAACGGATTGATGTACTCGAGTCGCGGATTAAGGCGCTTGGCATGAAACCAGAGGATTACTGGTGGTACTGCGACCTGCGGCGCTACGGAAGCTGCCGCCATGCAGGGTTTGGCCTTGGCTTCGAGCGGATGGTGATGTATCTTACTGGTATCAGCAACATCCGGGACGTGCTTCCGCACCCCAGAACGGTAGGTACGGCGGAGTTTTAACCTTCGCGTCCGGCCGCTGCGGGTTTCGCGCTTGACGGGCAGAAGGCCTGCGGCGGGAGACTTGCGATAACCCCAAAAAACGAGGAAACCACCTATGAAAACACCCTTTGTCACCAAAGCACAACTGGACAAAATCACCGCCAGCTACCCCACGCCCTTCCACCTCTACGATGAAAAGGGGATGCGGAAGAACGCCCGTGATTCATATGCCGCCTTCTCCTGGAACCCAGGCTTCCAAGAATACTTCGCCGTCAAGGCCACCCCCAACCCCGCCATCCTGAAGCTGTTGAAGGAAGAAGGCTGCGGGGCCGACTGTTCCAGCCTGGTGGAGTTAATGCTGGCGGAAAGATGCGGCTTCAAAGGCCCTCAGATCATGTTTTCCTCTAACAACACCCTGGCGGAGGAATACCAGCTTGCGGACAAACTGGGCGCCATCATCAACCTGGACGATTTGACCCATGTGGAATTTCTGGAAGAGTCCATCGGACACATCCCGGAGACCATCTTCTGCCGCTACAACCCCGGCGGGGTCTTCACCCTGGGGGAGGGCAAGGATGGACTGCAAGTCATGGACACCCCCGGCGAAGCCAAATACGGCATGACCCGCCCCCAGCTTGCGGAAGCCTTTCGCCTTTTAAAGGCCAAAGGCGCCAGATATTTCGGCATTCACGCCTTCCTGGCGTCCAACACCATTTCCAACGACTATTACCCCGAGCTGGCGGGCATTCTCTTCCAGCTTGCGGCGGAATTGAAAGCCGAAACCGGCTGTGACATCCGCTATATCAACCTCTCCGGCGGCATCGGCGTACCCTACCGCCCGGAGGAGGAAGCCAACGACATCGCCGTGATCGGCGCAGGTGTGCGCCGGAAGTTCGAGGAAATCCTCGTCCCTGCCGGAATGGGCCATGTAGCCCTGTGCAGCGAACTGGGCCGCTTCATGACGGCCCCCTATGGCTGCCTGGTAACCAAGGTCCTGCATTTCAAGCATATTTACAAGGAATATGCCGGCGTAGATGCCTGTGCCGCCGACCTGATGCGTCCCGCCGTCTACGGTGCGTACCATCACATCACCGTGTCCGGCAAAGAGGATGCCCCCTGCTGCCGCAAGGTGGACGTCACCGGCTCCCTGTGTGAGAACTGCGACAAATTCGCCGTAGACCGTATGCTGCCGGAACTGGAAAGGGGAGACCTGCTGGTCATCCACGACACCGGCGCCCATGGACACGCTATGGGCTACAACTACAACGGCAAGCTCCGTTCCGCCGAACTCCTGCTGCGTGAGGACGGCTCCGTATCATTGATCCGCCGCGCGGAGACGCCGGAGGATTACTTTGCCACCGCTATCTGGCAATAAACCGTATCTGCGCCAAAAGGACACAGAAGCCGTCCGCTTCTGTGTCCTTTTCAAAGCCTGCGGAGGTTGTTCCCGCCCTGTTTCCGCGGCAGATGCATGCCTTGAACCAGCCGCCTTATTTAAATGTAAAAATCTCTCTCCCCCTATGGAAACTCCGGGGAAAAAGGTATATACTAGAGTGGAATTGACAAAAGAAGGAGAACCCTATGACATGACACGACAGAAGCTCATGGAGAACGTCTATCTGACATGCGTTCCCTCGGAGAAATTCAAGACCAGTCTGCTCAGCGCCCAATTGGCGGTGCCGTTGGACAAGGAGACGGCTGGGCGCAGCGCACTGCTGGTCAACGTGCTGAACCGCGGCACGATCCGCTGTCCAGATATGTCGGCCATAGGCCGGGAGCTGGATATGCTTTATGGCGCGCAGCTTGCGCCCTCCGTGCGTAAGAAAGGGGAAAACCAGCTTTTTGGTTTTGCGGCAAGCTGTATTGACGACCGCTTTCTGCCCAAAGGGGAGAAGCTGCTGGAAAAGCTGACGGACCTGCTGGGCGAGTTTTTCTGCCAGCCCGACACCAAGGGCGGGCGTTTGCGGCGCGATTATGTAGAGAGCGAGCGGGAAAACCTGGCGGATATGATCCGCAGCGTGATGAACGACAAGCGTTCCTATGCGTCTCACCGGCTGCTGGAGGAGATGTGCGCCGGAGAGCGCTACGGCGTGGGCCGGGTGGGGGATGCCGCCGGTGTGGAGAAAATCTCCATGGCCAGCCTGGACCGCTACTACCGCGAGGTCCTGCCTAAGGGCCGTCTGGAATTGTTTTACTGCGGCTCCGCCCCGGAGAAGCGGGTGGCGGGCGCGTTTACCCGGGCCTTTGCCGCCATGCCCCGGCAGGGGATGATCGAGCCTGTCCCCACCGTCCGCCGTCCCGCCCGGGAGCCGTATCAGACCATCACGGAGGAGATGGATGTCGCCCAAGGGAAGCTGGCCATGGGCTTCCGCATTGACGGGGAGGATAAGGCGGCGGCGATGCTGATGAACGCCATGCTTGGCGGAGCCACCACGTCCAAGCTGTTCTGCAATGTCCGTGAGAAGCTGGGCCTGTGCTACTACGCCGACAGCGCCTACCACCGTCTCAAGGGCTTGATTACGGTATCCGCCGGTATTGAGTGCAGCGACTACGGCCGCGCCGTTGAGGAAATCTTCCGCCAGCTGGACGCCATGGTCCGGGGGGAGTGGGAGGACTGGGAGCTGGAAGGCGCCCGCCAATCCCTGCTCAGCGCCCTGCGGGCCATGGAGGACTCCGCCGGCGCTATGGAAGACTTCGTCATGGGGCAAGCTGCTGCCGGAACGGATGAAACCCTTCCTGGACTCACCGCCGCCATCCGCGCCGTGACGCCGGAGCGGATCAGGGAAGCGGCCCAAGCGGTAAAGCCCGACACCATTTACTTCCTGAAAGCCAAGGAGGACCGTCCATGAACACCGTCCAGTATCCCCGGGTAGGGGAGACCGTCCACCGCCAGACCCTATCCAACGGCCTGGAGGTTATCACCGTCTCCAAGCCCTACCACGCCAAGAGCTATGCCTTTTTTGCCGTCCGCTACGGCGGCATGGACCTGCGTTTTTGTCAGGACGGCCAATGGCGGGACACTCCAGCCGGCATCGCCCACTATCTGGAACACAAGATGTTTGACATGGAGGAAGGCAGCGTCATGGCGGAATTTGCCCAGCGCGGCGCGTCGGACAACGCCTTCACCAGCAACGCCATGACCGCTTACTATTTTACCGCCACCTCTCAATTTTACGAAAACCTCCGCACACTGCTGCGCTTTGTCTCCACCCCTTATTTCACCCCGGAGAGCGTGGCGAAGGAACAGGGCATTATTGCCCAGGAAATCCAGGAGACGGAGGACGACCCCGACTGGCGGGTCTACGCCAATCTGATGGAGTGCTTGTACGAAAACAGCCCCGTCCGCATCCCTGTGGTCGGTTCTGCGGCGAGCATCCGTCAGATTACCCCTCAAACGCTGTATGAATGCCACAGCGCCTTTTACACGCCGGCCAACATGGTCCTGATCTGCGTAGGGAGCATGGACCCCCAGCGGGTGATCGAGGAAGCGGAAGCCATCCTGCCCCAAACCGGCGGCGCTACCATCGGGCGGGACTACGGCGGGGAAGAGGGGCCGTCCCCCGCCAAAAGGGAAGCCATCCAGACCATGGAGGTCTCCATGCCCATGTTCCTTGCCGGCTACAAATGCCGTCCCGCCCCTGGCGGCGAAACGCTGCGCCAGAGCATCATCGGCGATTTAGCCTGCGACGCCCTGTTCGGCAGCAGCAGCCCATTGTATACCCGCCTATACGAGGAAGGCGCGGTGAACAGCAGCCTGGGCGGCAACTTCGACATGCTTCCCGGCGCGGAATATGTCTATGTAGGGGGCGACGCCAAGGACCCCCGCCGCATTTTCGACGAGATTACCCAGCAGGCCCAGGCCCTTGGCAGGGACGGCATAGACGAATCCTTCTACCAGCAGCTCCGCCGCGCGGCCTACGGCGGGATGCTCCGCAGTCTCAATTCCATGGAAAATATAGCCGTCAGCATGGCGGAAGGCTATTTCCGGGGGTTTGACTATTTCAGCTTCCCGGAGGTTTTTGATACGGTCGCCAAATCCGACGTGGAGGCGTTCCTCCGGGAGAATATCACCCTGGAGCGCGCCGCCCTGTCCGTAATCCACCCGCTTCACTAAGGAGGAAAACATGGTATACGAATACGCAAGGACCGACATGCCCATCAGTTTCCCCGGCCTGTTCGGGGACTGGTCCATCAACCCGGATGTGGTAGCCATCCCTATTGCCAACGGCGTACGCTGGTACGGCATCATCATCTGCGCGGGTTTGATTTTGGCGGTGCTGTTCTGCTGTCGGCAGGGGAAGAAATACGGCATCACCGAGGACAATATTTACGACATGATGATCTGGCAGATCCCCCTGTGCATCATTGGCGCACGGGTGTACTACGTGCTGTTTTACCTGGATTTGTTCCGCCGTGCGGACGGCTCGCTCAACTGGGGGAAGATGATTGCCATTTGGGACGGCGGCCTGGCCATTTACGGCGCGGTGATTATGGCTTTTATCGTGCTGCAAATCTTCTGCCGCCGGAAAAAGATATCCTTCGGCGCGTTTGCAGACCTGGGTGTCATGGGCCTGCTGATCGGGCAGTCCGTAGGCCGCTGGGGCAA
Organism: uncultured Clostridia bacterium; assembly: GCA_947649615.1. Taxonomy (GTDB): domain Bacteria; phylum Bacillota; class Clostridia; order Oscillospirales; family Oscillospiraceae; genus Pelethomonas. The sequence continues at coordinate 27,144 of CANSSG010000003.1, forward strand.
CTTCGTTAACCGCGAGGTATTCGGCGGCGAGACTACGCTGCCCTGGCGCATGCGGGTGTGGGTGTCCACCACGGAATATATCGAGGTCCATCCCACCTTCCTATACGAAAGCCTGTGGAATCTGGCCGGCCTGCTGCTGATTGTATTTGTGATATCCAAGGCCCGGACCTTTGACGGAGAGAATGCCTGCTTTTACTTCATTTGGTACGGATTAGGCCGCGCCTGGATTGAGGGCGTACGCACCGACACGCTGAAGCTGTTCGACTGGGAGCTGTTTGGCCAGCCCATCCTGGTCAGCCAGCTATTAAGCATTGTGTTTGTTGTTGCCGCCGGGGCCGTCCTATTCATGGGCAAAAAACGCCATCCCCATGGCCAAGAGGATTTGTTTGTGAACAAGCAGGCCCTAAAAAAATCCTTGGAAGCCCAGTTGGCGGCGGCAGAAGGCCCTCTCGCAGGCGATGCCGCCATGGAGGCTTCCGTCAGCACGGAATTGGAACCCGCAGGGGAGGGCGGCACAGATGAAGCCGGGACGCCCCAAAAAGAGGAGGAGGTCTGATATGGCCCGAGGTGTGCTATACGGCGTAGGCGTAGGTCCCGGCGACCCGGAACTTCTGACGCTGAAAGCCCAGCGAATCATTACGGAAGCGGATGTGATTGCCGTCCCTGACAAAGGCTCCGGCGAGCGTACAGCGCTAAAAATCGCATCCGCCCTGACAGAGGGGAAGCCCCTGCTGTTATGCGACGCGCCCATGGTCCGGGACAAGGCGCAGTTGGAGGCGGCTTACCGGCGCAACGCGGAGCGGATCATTGTGCGCCTGGACCAAGGGGAGACGGTAGCCTTTTTGACCCTGGGGGACCCCTCCATATATTCCACTTACTTATATACCCACCAGCGCGTCCTGGCCGCCGGATATGAAGCGAAGATGGTTCCCGGCGTCCCATCCTTCTGCGCGGTAGCGGCGGAACTTAACATGGGGCTGTGTGAAGGCAGCGGGCGCCTTCTGATTGTTCCGGCATCCCACCGGGACATGTCCGACTGCCTGTCGGTGGACGCCAATCTGGTGTTCATGAAGGCTGGCCGCGAGCTGCCCGCCCTGCGCGGGACCTTGGCGGAACATGGACTTTTAGACCGCGCGTCCATGGTGGAAAACTGCGGCATGGAGGGCCAGCGCGTCTATCCCCGCTTTGCGGATGCGGCGGACGGCGGCTATTTCTCCGTGGTAGTGGTAAAGCGGGATGAAGCATAAGCGGTTCCCGCTGTTCATCGACCTGACGGGCCGCAGGGCGGTGGTCGTAGGCGGAGGGACCATAGGCCTGCGGCGGGCCGGTGTCCTGCACCGTTTCGGTGCGGAAGTCGAGGTCGTTTCCCCGGCCCTCTCTGGTCCCGCCGGGGGCCTGCATTGGCATCCCCGCGCTTACGCCGCCGGCGATTTGGTAGGCGCTTACCTGGCAGTCGCCGCCACGGACGACCCATCGGTAAACGCCGCCGTGCAGCAGGAAGCCAAGGCCCGCGGCATTCTATTCAACCGGGCGGACAGCCCTTCGGAGTGCGATTTTTTCTTCCCCGCCATCTGCGAAGGGGAGGATCTGCTCGCAGGGCTGACCGGCAGCGGCGGCAATCACGGCAAGGTTGCCGAAATGGCCAAAAAAATCAGACAGCTTCTCACTGAAGCATAGGTGGAGGGAATATATGAAGCTCCGCATAGGGAGCCGCGACAGCCGCCTGGCGGTTATACAAGCCGAAACCGTCATGACGGCTCTGCGAACGGCCCATCCGGAAATTGAATTAGAACTGGTGACCATGAAAACCACCGGCGACAAAATACTGGACCGAACCCTGGACCAAATCGGCGGCAAGGGCCTGTTCGTGAAGGAACTGGACGCCGCCCTGCGGGCGGGCCGGGTAGACCTGACGGTTCACAGCTGCAAAGACCTGCCCGCCGAATTGCCGCCGGATCTGCCCATTGCCGCTTTCACCGGCAGGGAGGACCCACGGGACGTTCTCGTACTGCCCCTGGGCGCGGCAGCCCCGGACCCGGCCCTGCCCATCGGCAGTTCCAGCCCCCGCCGCCGCCTACAGATCCAGCAGCTCTATCCCCATATCAGGGTAGAACCTATCCGTGGAAACATCCAGACCCGCCTGCGGAAGCTGGACGAGGGCGCCTGCGGCGCACTGGTCTTAGCGGCGGCAGGCCTGAAGCGCCTGGGCCTGGAAGGCCGGATCAGCCGCTATTTTTCCCCCGCAGAACTTCTCCCCGCCGCAGGGCAGGGCATCCTGGCAATCCAGTGCCGCGCGGACATGGACGCCGGATTTTTAGACTGCGTCCGCGATGTGGAAGGAACCGCCTGCGCCCTGGCCGAACGGGCCTTTACTACCGCCTTAGGCGGCGGCTGCACCTCTCCGGCGGCGGCCTACGCCGTCATTCACGGCGGAGAAATCACCATCACCGGCCTGTATGCCGGCAGCCATGAGCGAGTGTACCGGTCTGCCGTCTCTGGACCCGTCCAGGAAGGGGAAGCCTTGGCTGCCGCCCTGGCAAAACGCTTAAAGGAGGATGCGGAATGCCTGGAAAAGTAACCCTGGTAGGCGCAGGACCCGGCGACCCAGGGCTGTTGACCCTGCGCGGCCTGGAAGTCCTATCCCAAGCGGAAGTAGTCGTCTACGACCGCCTGGTCAGTCCTGCCGTCCTGGCACTGATTCCCCCAACCGCCCGGCGCATTGATGTAGGCAAAAATGCCGGACGCCACCCGGTCCCCCAGCATGAGATCAACAAAATCCTCCTGCAAGAAGCCCAGGCGGGCCGAAATGTCGTGCGGCTGAAGGGGGGCGACCCCTTCGTATTTGGCCGGGGCGGCGAGGAACTAGAGGAGCTTGCGGCAGGAGACGTAGCCTTCTCAGAGGTTCCCGGCGTGACCTCCGCCATAGCGGCGGCGGCATACGGCGGCATTCCGGCGACCCACCGGGACTACGCATCCTCTCTCCACATTATCACCGGCCACGCCCGGGAGGGCGCGCTGCTGGAAATTGATTTCGAAGCCCTGGTCCGAGCGAAAGGCACCTTGATTTTCCTCATGGGCGTCACGGCCCTGCCGCAAATCACGGCGGGCCTGCTTGCGGCAGGCATGAACCCCGCCACTCCTGCCGCCATGGTAGAAAACGGCACCCTGCCCACCCAGCGCCGCTGCGTCGCGACGTTAGGGACGCTGGCGGAACGTGCGGCAGAAATGAAAATAGGAAGCCCATCCATCATCATTGTAGGCGGCGTATGTGCGCTTGGGTCCAGGCTTTGCTGGTTTGAGGCGCAGCCCCTCCACGGCAGGCGGGTTCTGGTGACCCGCCCCAAGGACAGGGCGGGGACGCTATTGTCCAAGTTCCGCGCCATGGGCGCCGAAGCGGTGGAATTTCCCTGCATCGAGACCCAACCCATCCACCCCTGTCCTGCCATGGAGCAAGCGCTGGGGAGGATTTCCCACTGCGAATGGCTTGTCTTCACCAGCGGAGCGGGGGTAGAAGCCTTCTGGACCTGCTTGCGGGCCATGGGGCAGGATGCCCGGGCCTTAAGCGGCATAAAACTGGCCGCCATTGGCCCCGCCACAGCAAAGTCATTGGAAGCCCACGGTCTGACTGCTGATTTAGTCCCCGAAACCTATGACGCGGCCCATTTAGGCGAAGCCTTAGCTGCAACGGCATCCGGCAAAATCCTGCTTTTGCGGGCGGAGGACGCTTCCCAGGCCCTTCCAGCCGCCCTGGAAAAGGCGGGGATATTATACGAAGACATCCCAGTCTACCGCACGGTTTACCACCACCCCGACAGCCCATCCATCCGAGAGAAGCTGGAAGCAGGTTATTTTGATTATGTGACCTTCACCTCGGCATCCACCGTAAAAGGTCTGCTGTCCGCCATAGGACCCGGGCCGGATTTGACGCATTTTACGGGTTTGTGCATCGGACCCCAGACTGCGGCGGAAGCGGAAAAACATGGGATCACTGTCAAGACCGCCCCTCAAGCCACCATAGACGCGCTGGTCAATCTGGCGGTAAAAATGGATGAAAAGGTATAGGATTGGCTTTGATTTTGGCGGCTTACTGCTGTTTTTTGCCATCATGCTGCCTAATTTTATCTGGTTTGCCATTCCGGCCCCCAACGATGTCCTGCGGCGGGAATCGGTAACAACCCCACTGGACGCAGTTGCGTCAGTTTGCCAGATGTTAATGGCCGCAGCCTTGATCGCAGTGGTCAACCCGTCGGGAAAGCGGCTGCGCCTGACGGCGCTGGCAGGAGGCGCAGCCGTCTGCGGGGCGCTCTATTACTGCGGCTGGATTTTGTACTACCTGGGCAAGACCGCCCCGCCGGTCATACTGCTGCTGACGGTTCCGCCCTGTCTGGCGTTTTTGCTTTACGCGGCGGACCGGCGGAATCTTCCCGCAATAATTCCCGGCGCGGTGTTTACCTGTTGCCATCTGGCTTACGCCGCCATCAATTTTCTAAGATAGGGAAGTGGAGGGCATCATGCAAATAGGAACACCCCGCATGCACATCCGCGCCTTCACCCCGGAGGACGCATCCAGCCTGCAAGAAATTTTTGGCGACGCGGAGACCATGAAAAACTGCGAACCGCCATATGACTTAGCAAAAACAGAAGCCTTTCTCCGGGATTTCTGCATTGGCAGGCAAGGGGCGCTTGCCGCCGTGCTGCGGGAGAGCGGGAAAGTCATCGGCTATATTTTGTTCAATCAGCTGGAGGCTGGCGTATATGAAATCGGTTGGATATTCAACCGCCGCTATTGGCGGCAGGGTTATGCTTACGAATCCTGCCGCGCGGTCATCGCCCACGCCTTTTCCCAAGGAGACGCTCATAAAATCTTTGCAGAAGCCATTGACGGCGTCAAATCCGTAGGCCTGATGAAGAAGCTGGGCATGCGCCTGGAAGGCATACAGCGTGAGCAGACGCTTGACCTCTCCGGCCATCCTGTAGATTTATATTTGTATGGCATACTGCGCAGGGAGTGGCAGATATTCTAATTCAGGAGGAACCACAGATGGATTTAACAAACCGTCCCCGCCGCCTGCGGCGGACCGACGCCATCCGGCGGCTGAACCGGGAGACCCGGCTGAGCGCGGAGGCATTGATTTACCCGGTCTTTGTAGACGAAACCCTATCCGGCGTCCGTCCGATTGACAGCCTGCCGGGACAGAACCACTACGGTCTGGACAGCGTATGCCAAGCGATAGAGGGGTGTATATCCCACGGCGTAAAGCACTGCATCCTTTTCGGCCTGCCCGCCCATAAGGACGAGTGCGGCGTCTCCGCCTGGGCGGAGGACGGCGTCATCCAGCAGGCCGTCCGGGCCATTAAGTCCCAGTATCCGGACTTCACCGTCATCACCGACGTGTGCATGTGCGAGTATACCAGCCACGGGCATTGCGGCATTCTCCACGGGAGCGAGGTAGACAACGACGAGACGCTGGCGTACCTGGCAAAGATTGCAGTAAGCCACGCTGCCGCCGGCGCGGACATGGTCGCGCCCTCAGACATGATGGACGGCCATGTCGCGGTCCTGCGGGAAGCCTTAGACCACCATGGTTTCCAGCAAACGGCCATTATGGCCTATTCCGCCAAATACGCCTCCGCGTTTTACGGGCCATTTCGGTCAGCGGCAGGCTCCGCGCCGTCTTTCGGAGACCGAAAGGGCTACCAGATGGACCCCCACAACCGGAAGGAAGCTATCCGCGAGTGCGCTCTGGACGCGCAAGAGGGCGCGGACATCTTAATGGTAAAACCCGCCCTAAGCTACCTGGACGTGATCCGAGAGTGCGCTGATACCTTCGCCCAACCCCTGTGCGCCTACTCGGTATCCGGCGAATACGCGATGATCAAATCCGCCGCTGCCGCAGGCCTGGTAGACGAAGAGCGGATTATGTGCGAGACGGCGGTCTCCATATTCCGCGCTGGCGCGAACATGCTGATAACCTATTATGCCAAGGAACTGGCGGACGCCATCCATCGCGGGGACATCGGGTAATCGCCCCATACCGATTTCTCCAAAAAAGATGCGGCGCATCCTTTTGGTGCGCAGAAAAAACCGTCCGCTGACAGCCAGCGGACGGTTTTTCAATCCACAATATCGACGGAAACCTTAAGACCCTTACGCTGGGCAAAGGAACCGACAAGCTTCCGGATTTCCTTGGCGATACGGCCCTGACGGCCGATCACCTTACCCATATCCTCGGGGGCGACACGAAGCTCCAGCGTCAACTCCTGATCGCCCTCCACCTCCGTAACGGACACGGCGTCGGGATTTTCCACCAGGTTTCTAGCGACGTAGAGCAGCAGGTCCTTCATGCTGTGCTCATCCATTAGAGCACGTCAACTTTCTTCAACAGGGCGCGGACCGTGTCGGTAGGCTGCGCGCCGGTCTTGATCCACTCCTTCGCGCGGTCGGCGTCGATTTTGATTTCAGCAGGGGAGACGCAGGGATTATAGGTGCCGATTTCCTCAATGAAGCGGCCATCGCGGGGATAGCGGCTGTCGGCAACGACGACGCGGTAGAAAGGCGCTTTCTTTGCGCCCATGCGGCGCAGTCTGATTTTAACCATGATGTGTTTCCTCCAATTAATAGTATAATTTGTATGTTTTATAGATAAATGCCGGTGCATTTATTAAAAAAGGAACTATTTCAGGCGTTTCTTCCGGCCAAATCCGTGCATTTTGCTGGTTCCGGTAATTTTGCCGATATTTGGCATCTTCCCCAAACCCAAGGGCATTTTTCCTTTGGAGAGCTGCTTCGTCAATTGCAGCATCATCTCATACTGCTTCAGCAGCCGGTTGACATCGGCCACCTCCTGCCCGCAGCCTGCGGCAATCCGGCGTTTCCGGCTGGCGTCCAGCAGGGAAGGGTTGTTGCGTTCTTTGAGGGTCATGGACAAAACGATGGCTTCCTGCCGGGAGAGCATTTTGTCATCAATTTGCGCCCCAGCCATCTGCTTGCCAAGCTGGCCGGGGAACATAGCCGCCATCTGGCCCAAATCGCCCATTTTACGGAGCTGATTCATCTGGTCCATATAATCGGCCAAGGTAAAGCGGTTTTTCCGCAGCTTTTCCTCAATTTCGGCGGCTTTTTTCTCATCATAGCTTTGCTCAGCCCTCTCAATAAGGGAGAGCACATCGCCCATACCAAGGATGCGGGAAGCCATACGGTCGGGGTGGAACAGTTCCAGCATGTCCAGCTTTTCGCCAGTGCCGATGAACTTGATAGGCTTGCCGGTAGCAGCCCGGATAGAGAGGGCCGCACCGCCCCTGGCGTCGCCGTCCAGCTTCGTGAGCACCACGCCGTCGATCCCCAAGGCTTCATCGAAGGCAGAAGCGGCGCTAACCGCGTCCTGACCGGTCATAGCGTCCACTACCAGCAGGATTTCGTTCGGGGTGACGGCGGACTTGATATTTTTCAGCTCATTCATGAGCTGTTCATCGATATGGAGCCGTCCGGCGGTATCCAGCAGTATGGTATCAAAGCCATTCTCCCGCGCATAGCGGATGGCATGCTGTGCGATTTGGACAGGGTTGACCTGGCCCAGGGCAAAGACAGGGATGCCAATCTGTTCGCCTACTACCTGTAGCTGCGTGATAGCGGCGGGGCGGTACACATCGCAGGCCACCAGCAGGGGCCGCTTGCCCATAGAATTTTTGAGATACCCGGCCAACTTAGCGCCATTGGTCGTTTTACCGGCGCCTTGGAGACCTACCATCATAATGACTGTAGGGGGCTTGGACGCCATAGCGATTTTTTCATTACCGCCGCCCATTAATTCCGTCAACTCTTCATTGACGATTTTAATGATCTGCTGGGCGGGGGTCAAACTCTCCAGCACATCCGCGCCGACAGCCCGTTCGGTGACTTTAGCGACGAAGTCTTTAACGACGCCATAACTGACGTCGGCGTCCAGAAGGGCGAGCCGGACCTCGCGCATCGCTTCCCGGACATCGGATTCGGTAACGCGTCCCTTGCCCCGCAGGCGCCGGAACGCGGCGTTGAGTTTTTCGGAAAGACCTTCAAAAGCCATAGGGTTGTCACTCCTTATTCCTTCAAAGCCTGGGCCGCCCGGGCGACGATATCGGTAAGCCGCTCAATCCGGGGGTCCTCATACTGGCGGTAGTTCAAGGTTTTAAGCTGTGCGGCGGCATCTTCAATCGCGGCGATATGGTTCTGCATTTGAAGGAAGCGGCGGATAATGCCGGTTTTATCTTCCACACCCTGCATAGCGGCCTCGGCGCGGACGATAATATCCCGAACGCCCTGGCGGCTGATGCCGTTATTTTCCGCGATTTCGGAGAGACTCAAATCTTCATTATAGTAGAGGTCGAAGAATTCTTTTTGTCTCTCGGTAAGAAGCTCTCCGTAAAAATCGAACAGCATGGTCATCCGGTAGGTTTGATTTTTCACAGCGTGGCCTCCTTTTTGCCCATGTAAAGGCCGACAGCTTTACAAGCTTATATATCATAGCCCATTTTTCCCCTGCTGTCAAGGGGGAAAATTCAACTTTTCTCCCGTTGCCGGGCTATTTTCCGCGCCAAAGGGCGCGGGGACGGCATCCGCAAATATTCTTTATTGACGGCATCCAACTCCTGGTATATAATATAGTGAATTTTTATATAACCGCCGGGAGGAAAAGGCCATGTGGATAGCGGACGGATGGAAAGAATACGAACTGATAGACTGCGGCCGGGGGGAAAAACTGGAGCGCTGGGGGGATAAGCTTTTAGTCCGTCCAGACCCCCAGGCGATATGGAATACCCCCCGCAGCCACCCCGGCTGGAAAAAACCAGACGGCCGCTACCTGCGCTCCAGCACCGGGGGAGGGAACTGGGAAAAATCAAAGCTCCCAAGCCAGTGGACCGTCCGCTATAAAAACCTCACCTTCCAAGTCAAGCCCATGAACTTCAAGCACACCGGGCTGTTTCCCGAGCAGGCCGTCAATTGGGACTTTGCCCAGGAGCAAATCCGCTCCGCCGGCCGGCCGGTAAGCGTCCTGAACCTGTTCGCATATACCGGCGCCGCCAGCATAGCCTGCGCCGCCGCCGGGGCCAGCGTGTGCCATGTAGACGCCGCCAAGGGCATGGTTCAATGGGCGAGGGAAAACGCCAAAGCATCCGGCCTGGAGACCGCGCCCATCCGCTGGATTGTAGACGACTGCGCCAAATTCGTGGAACGCGAAATCCGCCGCGGGCGGCGGTATGACGCCATCATCATGGACCCGCCCAGCTATGGCCGCGGACCCACCGGCGAGGTCTGGAAGCTGGAGGACAACCTGTACCCCTTCGTAGAGCTGTGCGCGGGTGTACTGTCAGACGAGCCGCTGTTCGTTATCATCAACTCCTATACTACAGGGCTTGCCCCCAGCGTATTGACGTATATATTAGAGATGGTGGTTTCCCGAAAATTTGGCGGCAGGACTGTCAGCGGGGAAATCGGCCTGCCCGTCTCGGAAACCGGTCTCGTCCTGCCCTGCGGGGCTGCCGGGAGATGGACCGGCGACCGGTGAGCGGTCAGCGGCGTCTGGCCGTACAGGAGATGGCAATATTGATGGAAGATATTGGATTACGTTGTAACGAGGAACCTACATGACAGAAATTATAAAAACGGAAAATCTGACTTTCGCGTATCCCCCCGACGAGGGAAAGGAGCCGGTTCTTGCCTTGCAGGGCATCGACCTCTCCATTGCACAAGGGAGTTTCACGGTGGTTCTGGGCCACAACGGCTCAGGCAAATCCACCTTAGCCAAGCACATGAACGCCGTCCTCCTGCCCGGCGGAGGCACGGTCTGGGTGGACGGGCTGGACACTTCCGATGAGGAACTTCTCATTGAGGTCCGCCGCCGGGTGGGCATGGTGTTCCAAAACCCGGACAACCAAATTGTCGCCAACGTGGTGGAGGAGGACGTAGCCTTCGGCCCGGAGAATCTGGGGATTCCCACCCCGGAGATACAGGCCCGGGTTTCCGTCGCGCTGAAGGCCGTAGGCATGGAAGAATTTACCCTCCACGCCCCCCATCACCTTTCCGGCGGGCAAAAGCAGCGCATTGCCATTGCCGGGGTCATCGCCATGGAGCCTGCCTGCATCGTACTGGACGAATCCACGGCCATGCTAGACCCCCTGGGCCGCAGGGAAGTGCTGGACACGGTCAAGAAGCTAAACCGGGAAAAGAACATCACCATTATCCTCATCACCCATCACATGGACGAGGCCGCCATGGCGGACCGCGTCGTCGTCATGGACGGCGGCAGGGTAGTGATGGACGGAACGCCCCGGGAGATATTGGTGCAGGTGGAGAAGCTGCAAGCCATCGGGCTGGCCGCGCCCCACACGGTGGAACTGCTCCACGGTCTCCGGCAGGACGGCTTTGACGTTCCACTGGACGCCCTTGGCATCCAAGAATGCGCAGACGTCATTGCCGCCGGTTTTAAATCATAAAAGCGAGGACAGGATATTGAAACCTATCATCCGCGTAGAAAATCTGACCCATACCTACGGCGTGAACACGCCCTTCTGCCGCAGCGCGGTAGACCATGTCAACATGGAGATTATGGAAGGGGAGTTCCTGGGAATCATCGGCCATACCGGCTCCGGGAAGTCCACCTTGATTCAGCATCTCAACGGCCTTTTGAAGCCCACCTCCGGCAGGATACTCCTGGGAGAAGAGGACATCTGGGCGGACCCGAAAAAAATCCGGAGCGTCCGCTTCCGGGTGGGCCTGGTGTTCCAATACCCGGAGTACCAGCTTTTTGAGGAAACCGTCTATAAGGACGTCGCCTTCGGCCCGAAAAACATGGGCCTGGACGAGAAGGAGATTGACCGCCGGGTACGTTCCGCCCTGGCCTTTTCCGGCCTGGGGGAGGAACTGCTGGACAAATCCCCCTTCGACCTCTCCGGCGGGCAGAAGCGGCGGGTAGCCATCGCCGGGGTCATTGCCATGGAGCCGGAGGTGCTGATATTAGACGAGCCGTCGGCGGGCCTTGACCCGGCGGGACGGCGGAGCATGCTGGAAAACATCCGCAATTACCATAAGGAAAAGGGGACCACGGTCGTGATGGTCAGCCACAGCATGGACGAGGTGGCGGAGAACGTAGACCGTATTGCCGTCCTGGCCAACGCCGGGGTCGTCATGTCCGGAACGCCCCATCAGGTGTTCAGCCGCGCCCAGGAGCTTTTGGACGTAGGCCTGAACGTACCCCAGGTGACCCAGGTGGCAATGGAGCTGAAGCGCCAAGGCCTTGCCATCGACCCCGCCGTATATACCGTGGCGGACCTGCGGGCCGCGCTGTGTAAGCTGAGGGGAGGGAAGGCCTGATGCTCAAGGACATTACCCTGGGCCAGTATTTTCCAGGGAACTCCCTGGCCCATAAGCTGGACCCCAGGACGAAAATTCTTTTAACGGTCCTCTATATTGTGACGCTTTTCTGCGCCAGGTCTTTTGTATCCTACGGCATAGTGGTGCTGCTGCTGGCAACAGGGGTCAAAGTCTCCGGCGTCGCGCCCAAGGCGTTGGTGCGGGGCTTGAAGCCGATTTTGTTCATTATCTGCTTCACGGCGGCGCTGAACCTGCTGTACACCCCTGGCGAGGTACTGGCGTCCTTCTGGATTTTCAAGATTACGAAAGAGGGCATTTTCACCGCTTTCTTCATGGTTCTGCGCATTACCATGCTGATTATGGGAACCTTCCTGCTGACCTACACCACCAGCCCCATTGCCCTGACGGATGGCTTGGAAACGCTGCTAGGCCCGCTGAAAAAGGTAAAAGTGCCGGTTCATGAACTGGCGATGATTATGTCCATCGCCCTGCGGTTCATCCCCACGCTGATTGAGGAAACAGATAAGATCATGTCCGCCCAAAAGGCCCGGGGCGCAGATTTCGAGAGCGGGAGCCTGATGCAGCGGGCTAAGGCGCTGGTTCCGATTTTAGTGCCGCTGTTCATCTCCGCCTTCCGGCGGGCGGACGAGTTGGCGATAGCCATGGAGTGCCGCTGCTACCACGGCGGTGCGGGGCGGACGAAGCTCCATGTGCTGCGCTATCAGACCCGGGACTACCTAGTGCTGGCGGCGTATGGGATTGTGCTGGCGGCGGTTCTTACGCTGGCTCATTTTGGCCTGTAGGGCGGGGAAGGAAAAAGACATGAGAAACGTAGCCTTCCTTCTGATGTACAACGGGACCAATTACCACGGCTGGCAGGTGCAGAAAACCCAGGTTTCCGTAGCGGAGACCCTGGAAAAGGCCCTGACCGCCATCTGCGGGGAAAAAATCAAGGTGACCGGCTGCGGCAGAACGGACGCCGGCGTCCACGCCGAGCGGTATGTCGCCAATTTCCGGACAAACTCCACCATACCATGCGACCGGTTCCCCCTGGCGGTAAACAGCCGCCTGCCGGAGGATATTGTGGTATACCAGGCCTTTGACGTAGACGAACGCTTCAACGCCATCGGCTCCTGTTTAAAAAAGGAGTATACCTACCGCATTTTCAATTCCCGGATACGGAATCCGTTTTATGTCAATCGCGCCTATTTTTACCCCAAGACTCTGGATGAGGCGCTGATGGACCGGGCGGCAAGGGCCTTTGAAGGCACCCACGACTTCCGGGCCGTACGCAGCGTAGGGACGGTGACCAAGACTACCATCCGCACCATCCACTACTGCCGGGTAGGCCGGAACGGCCCTTTGCTGGAATTGAAGGTATGCGCCAACGGATTTTTGTATAATATGGTACGAGCCATAACGGGTACCGTGCTGTACGCCGCCGAGGGGAAGCTGACGCCGGAGGACATTCCCGCCATCCTGGCCAGCGGCAACCGCACCCTGGCTGGACCCACGGTGCCACCCGGCGGCTTGTACCTGACCAAATTGTGGTATGAGGATGAACGGCTCAATGACGAAGAAGCATGACGGACCGGCGCCGGGGCAGGAGCCAAAGAAAAAAAAGAAAAGCCTGCCGGGCCGTCTGGCGGCTGCGGCGCTGGTTTTGTGCGTGGTATTGTGCGTCGCCGCGCTGACGGCGATGGAGGATGGGAGCCATTTCGCGTCCCTGCGCCGGTGGCTGATGTACGGCGAAACCAACAGCGGGCAGGATATCTACACCTACGCCGCCGACCCGGCCAACCGCTACGGCAGGCTGGGGGACGGCCTGCTGGTGGTCAATCCCAACACTGTCCAGCTTATTTCCGGCCAAGGAGAGATTCTCTATGACATTCCGCTGCGGATGAGCAGCCCGCAGCTATCCGTAGGACGGAAGTACGCCGCTATATGCGACGTGGGCGGGGATACGGTTTACATTCTGGACCAGAACGGCATTTGCCGCACCCTGCACACGGACCGGGGACTGAAGTATTTTTCCGCCCGGCTGAACGGCGGGGACTATCTGGCGGTGACGGAGCAGAAAACCGGGTTTAAAACCGCCGTTTCCGTTTATGACGGGGAAGGGGGGCTGTTGTTTGAATACGGCTCCCATGACAATTACCTCAGCGATGCCGTTGTCACGGAAGACGGCCGAAACGTGGTAATCGTCAGTTTGGAGTCTCAGGGGGGGATTTTTGCCAGCAGGCTGCTGGTTTACGGCCTGCAAAGCGAAGAGCCGCGCAGCGAAGCCGCCATCCGGGACGGCCTGGTGGAGGATATCCGGTGCAATGGAGACAGGGTCATGAGTTTGTGCGATAAGCGGTTTACCATGACCACCCTGGATGGGGAAACACTGCTGGACCGCTCTTACGGCAATCTATATCTTCATGACTATACCTTGGACGGCGGGGATTTCTGTGCGCTGCTGCTGGGCCGTTATCAGGCGGGGAATATCTGCACCCTGGTTACTTACGATATGGAGGGGAAGGAGATTGCCACCCTGGAACTGTCAGACGAGGTGCTGGATATCGCTGCGGGCGGCAATTATCTGGCGGTGCTCTATGGGGATGCGCTGGTGGTTTATCAGCGGGACTTGACGGAGTTTTCCCGTCTGGAGGACACGGACTATGCGGGGCAGCTTAAAGTGGCGGACGACGGCACGGTTTTATTGATTTCCGGATCGTACGCGTGGCGGTTTCTGCCGTAACGCGGCGGCCGGTTGGGATTTGCTAATTTTCCATAAGAAAGGGGATAGCCTTTTTTGAACATATCTGTTATGATAGACGCCGTGATTGTGGCGGTGATGGTGGTTTGTGTTTCGATGGGCTGGCGGAGAGGGCTGATTCGGAGCCTGCTGGGGCTGGCTGCCGTAGTGACAGCGGTGGTGTTGTCCACACAGATCGCCAAGGCCGCCGCGCCCAAAATTATCGACCAGTACATCCGGCCGGCGACCTACGCCGCCATCGAGCAGCGGGCAGAGGAGATTTCCAAGGAAGCAGAGGCTTCTACCATTGAGGAACTGCGGCGGAACGTGGAACAGGTCTTGGATGCCATCCCCAACGACTTCATCCGCAGCCGGGCGCGGGTGGCCGTGAACGATATGCTGCCCATAGGGGAGCCGGTAGGGGGCGCGTTGCTGATGCCGTTGACGGAGTTGGGCAAGGACATGGCGGACGTGGCGCTGAACACGGTAGTACGGGATGTGGTGCAGTCCGTCTTGTGCGCAATTTTGTTTGCGGTAATCTCGTTTTTGCTGCGGATCGTGACAAAAGTGCTTCGAATCGCGGAAAAGCTGCCGGGGATCCGGCAGCTCAACGAGCTTGGCGGCGCTCTGGTAGGCGCGGCAAAAGGGTTAATCCTGGTGTGCTTGGCGGTCTGGATACTGCGGCAGACCAACGTCATAACTTTGGAAATGGCGGAAGCTTCCATGGCCCTAAGCGTTTTGCCGGGATGGATTACCGGGATTGCCAAATAAAAATATACCCGCCTTTTAGAAAATTTTCAATTTGTTCATGCTAACGGGCAAACGATTTGGTATAAGTAATAAGATATATTGCGACGCCGCCCACCTGGACGGCGATGGAGGTAGAAGCTATGCAACCGACCATGTGTACGAGATGCAAGAAGCGGGTAGCCGTTGTCTTCATCTCGAAGATTGAAAAGGGCGAGACCATCAACGAGGGGCTTTGCCTGAAATGCGCCAAGGAAATCGGCCTGCCCCAGGTGGGGGAGATGATGCGCCGCATGGGCATCACGGACGAGGACCTGGATATGATTAATGATGAAATGATGAGCGCCTTCGGCGGCGCGGAATCTATGGAAGGCTTGATTCCCAAGGAGGATGACGACGGCGAGGACGGCGAAAACGAGGATGGCAAGACCGCTACGTTCCCGTTTCTGAACCGGCTGTTTGGCGGCGGAGCCGCTTCCTCCGACACGCCCGCGCCTACAGGCGGGGAAAGCGGCGGGAGAAACCACGAGACAAAAGAGCGGAAGTCTGACAAGCCGCCGAAGCGTAAATATTTGGACAGCTATTGCATCAACCTCACCGAGCGGGCCAGGTCCGGCAAGCTGGACCATCTGGTAGGCCGCGAGCAGGAGATTGAGCGGGTCATTCAAATTCTGAACCGGCGGCAGAAAAATAATCCCTGCCTTATCGGTGAGCCGGGTGTGGGTAAAACCGCAATCGCGGAAGGGCTGGCCCAGAGAATCGCCAACCGGGAGGTACCCTTCAAGCTAAGGGACAAAGAGGTCTACCTGCTGGACCTCACCGCGCTGGTGGCGGGGACCCAGTTCCGGGGGCAGTTCGAGAGCCGGATGAAAGGGCTTATCGAGGAAATCCGCAAGTGCGGGAACATTATTCTGGTAATCGACGAGGTTCACAACATCGTGGGTGCCGGCGACGCCGAGGGCAGCATGAACGCCGCCAATATCTTAAAGCCCGCCCTGTCCAGAGGAGAAATCCAGGTTATCGGTGCGACAACGTTTACTGAGTACCGCAAGCACATCGAAAAGGACACCGCCTTAGAGCGGCGGTTCCAGCCGGTGACTGTCAATGAGCCGAACCTGGAAGATACGATGCAGATTCTTCGGGGAATCGCACATTATTATGAGAACTTCCATGGGGTCAAAATTCCCGAGGGGGTCCTCCGGCAGGCGGTGCTGCTCAGCGAGCGGTACATCACCGACCGCTTCCTGCCGGACAAGGCCATTGATTTGATCGACGAGGCCTGCTCCGATATGAACCTGAAAGACGCAGGAATCAACCGCAGGCAGGAAATTAGCAGGGAACTGGCCGATTATGGCAAGGAAAAGGAACTTTTGGAAGCGGTTGACGAGCCGAATTTTGAGCGGCTGGCCGAAATCAAAAGCAGGGAATTGCAGCTTCAAACCGAGTTGGACGGGCTGTCCGCTCAGGGGGAGCCTCAGCTTACCATGGACAACCTGGCCCGGGTTATTGAGCTTTGGACGAAGATTCCTGCCAGCAAGATCCGGGAAGAGGAATTTAAGCGGCTCAGCGAACTGGACCAGCGGCTCAAACGGAAGGTTGTGGGGCAGGATCAGGCTATCGACGCCGTGTCCGCCGCCATCCGGCGCAACCGGGTGGGGATATCGCCTAAGCATAAGCCGGTGAGTTTTATTTTCGTAGGCAGCACCGGCGTGGGTAAGACCGAATTGGTCAAGCAGTTGGCTGACGACCTGTTTAACGCGCCAGAGAGCCTGATTCGGCTGGATATGTCCGAATTTATGGAGAAACACTCCGTTTCCAGAATTATTGGCTCTCCTCCGGGGTACGTGGGTTATGATGAAGCGGGGCAGTTGACGGAGAAAATCCGGCGCAAGCCCTATTCCGTGGTGCTGTTCGACGAGATTGAAAAGGCCCATCCGGATGTGCTGAATGTACTGCTGCAAATCCTGGACGATGGGCAGATTACCGACGCCCATGGACGGAAGGTCAATTTTGAGAACACCGTCATCGTGATGACCTCCAACGCGGGAAGCGATAAGAAGGAAGGAACCGTCGGCTTCAACAAGACCGCCGGGGAGATGGATAAGGACCGGGCCATGAAGGCGCTGCAACAGTTTTTGCGGCCGGAGTTTATCAACCGGGTGGACGAGATTGTCTGCTTCAACAAGCTGTCTGAGGAAGACTTCCTGCCAATCGCGCGGCTGATGCTGGATGAACTGAAAGCCAGCATGAAAGAGAAAGGGCTTACGCTGAACTATGATGATGCCGCCGTCAAGTACCTGGTCAAAAAATCGTATTCCGCTACCTATGGCGCGCGCAACCTGCGGCGTACCATCCAGAAGGAGGTCGAGGACCAGTTGGCAGCCACCATTATTAACAGCTATGATAATCCTGTGACCCAGTTGGCGGTGACTTCGGAGGATGAGAAGGTCGTCGTCCGGGGGCTGTAATATATGCTCGTATTCACTTGCCGGGGTACAGCTATTTGCAAGCAGTGTGTGGAAAAATCCAGGGAGGTCAATCCCTGTGGGCGTTACCAAACACGCCCCAGGGCATGTTTGGCCAAAAGTTGCCGTATGGGGAGGGGTAGCGATGAATCTGTTCCGGAAAAATATTGAACCCCGCTGCGCTTATTGCGCTAAGGGTAATCCTATCAATGATAAAGAAGCCGTCTGCCCACGGAAGGGCGTGGTGGCGATGGAGTATCACTGCTACCGCTTTCGCTATGACCCGTTGAAGCGTGTGCCGCCCAGGCCTGTCAAGCTGGAAACCTCTAAGCTGTCAGAAGAAGATTTTTCCATATAAAAAACCGGACGGCATAGGCCGTCCGGTTTTTTTATTCCGCCGGTGCTTCAGGGGCGGGGGGCGCAAAGTCCGCAGGGACCATATTGTCGGTATATATGGCGTCTATGCCGCTCTCTAGCAGGGTTTTCGATTTCTCCACGTCGTTCACCGTATGGACATATACATGTATCCCATATTCCGCCGCGATAGCTGCATAGGCGGGCTTCCACCAATAGTCCCACATGGTAATGCCGTTGATCCCGCGCTGGGAACAGAAAAGCGCACGGTCACGGAAGGCGGCCGCAGTCTGTGCAAAGCCCTCGTTATATAATGTGTATATGTAGTGGGGGAAATGGTGGGCGTTATGGAGGGCTGTGAACATGTTCTTGCCGTATACCTGGATGATGATGCGGTCGAATAAATAGCTTAGGCCCAGTTCCTTCGCGTCCGCTACCATAGAGTCAAATTCTATCATGTATACGTCAGGTTCCGTAAACTTCGTGTCTGTTATGATGCAGATGTCTGGGTATTCCACCATCAATAACAGCAGGTCACGGAAGGACAAGGGGGTATACTGTCCCAGAATTTTTTCCGATAGGAACTGCTCGCGGGTGGGTATGCTGGCGTCGTTGATGCCCTCTTGCCAGCTTCCGCGCCAGTCGTGGCGCAGTACGGTTTTTATGTCCCGCGTCAGACGCAGGTCTACCTCAAATACCCGGACCCCCGCCGCGTATTGGGCTTGGAAGCCCTCCAGGCAGTTGAGCAGGGTCAGTTCGCCTACCGAACCCATGGCATGGGCAATTAGCTGGGAATTGGCCAGTATCTCAGGGCCGGATAACTCGCCCTCCGGCTTCTCCTTTTCTTCTACAACCGCCGGTTCCATTTCCTGCGGCGCTTCGTCTTCTGCGGGAGCGTCCTCGTCTTCCGGCTGGGCGTCTTCCTCTTTTGGGGCATCCGGCTTTGTGGATGTCCGGGTCGAGAAAACTGTGCGCGGCGCTGCGGGGGAGGGGAGGGCAACGGCTTGGACTTGGATGGACGGGAGGAATAAAATAGCGGCTGTCAGGCAGGGGAGAAGTTGGCGGGTGATTCGATGTTTCATGGAAACCTCCTGGATGTTGATTGGCTTATACGGGAATTGTACCCTATCTTTGGGAAAATGTCCATCCTTTTTTCGACTGCAAAATCTTCCATCCGCCGGAATGAAAAAATTTCCTCCAACCCCTTGCTTTTTTTATCGGCATTTTGTATAATTTAGCTTGTCCATTTTTGGATAAGACTCTGAATTTATTGTGAGGAGCGTGACGACATGGCCGAGGAAATTCTGGCCCCTATGACCGGGGAGGCCGAAAGCAAAAACTTTATCCACCAGTTCATCGACGAGGACATCGCAGAGGGAGGCAGGTTCCAAGGCATGGCCGTCCATACCCGTTTTCCGCCTGAGCCAAACGGCTACCTCCACATTGGGCACTGCAAGGCGTTGTGCATTGATTTTGGCACCGCCGAGAAGTACGGTGGCCTGTGCAACCTGCGCATGGACGACACCAATCCTACCAAGGAGGATGTGGAGTATGTGCAGGCGATTCAGGAGGATATCCACTGGCTGGGGTTCGACTGGGGCGACCGGTTCTTCTATGCCTCCGATTACTTCGAGAAAATGTACGAGTGCGCTGAGCTGCTGATTCGGAAGGGGCTGGCTTATGTCTGCCAGCTAACGCCGGAGGAATTTAAAGCGTACCGGGGCGATGTGTCCACTCCGGCGCGTTGCCCTTACCGGGACCGCCCGGTGGAAGAGAACCTGGATTTGTTCCGGCGGATGCGGGCAGGGGAGTTCCCCAACGGCGCAATGACCCTGCGGGCCAAAATCGACCGGGCCAGCGGGAACTTCAATATGCGGGACCCGGTTATTTACCGCATTAACCACATGCACCACCACCGGCAGGGGGACAAGTGGTGCATCTATCCGATGTACGATTTCGCGCACCCAATCGAGGACGCGCTGGAAGGGATCACGCATTCCCTCTGCTCCTTGGAGTTTGAGGATCATAGGCCTTTGTATGACTGGGTCGTGGCGAATTGCGATTTGCCCAGCAAGCCGAGGCAGATCGAGTTTGCAAGGCTGGGCATCAACTACACCGTCATGAGCAAGCGGAAGCTGCGGCAGTTGGTGGAAGAGGGGAAGGTCTCCGGGTGGGACGACCCCCGTATGCCGACGCTGTGCGGCCTGCGGCGGAGAGGGTATACGCCCCGTGCTATTCGGAATTTCTGCGAGCGGATCGGCGTGGCGAAGGCCAGCAGCACTGTAGAGTTCGCTTTCCTGGAGCACTGTCTCAGGGAGGATTTGAACGAGAGCGCCCAGCGGGTGATGGCGGTCATCCGGCCGGTGAAGCTGGTGATTACCAACTATCCCGAGGGGCAGAGTGAGACGTTTGAAGTGGAGAACAATCCCAACCTCCCTGAGGATGGAAGCCGGACGATTACCTTTTCCCGGGAAATCTATGTGGAAGCAGAGGACTTCCTGGAAACCCCCGTCCCCAAGTATAAGCGGCTGTATCCCGAAGGGCCGGAGTGCCGGTTAAAAGGCGCTTACCTCATTAAATGCACCGGATGCAGGAAGGATGAGACGGGGAATATCGTCGAAATCCTGGCTACCTACGACCCGGAGAGCAGGGGAGGGAACCCTGCCGATGGGCGGAAGGTAAAGGGGGCGACCATCCATTGGGTGGACGCCGCCACCGCCGTGGATGCGGAATGCAGGCTCTATGACAACCTGTTCAGCGATGCTGCGCCGGACTCGGCGGATAAGAATTTCCTGGACTGCATGAACGAAACTTCCCTGGAAGTGGTATCTGGGTGCAAGGTGGAAGCGGGGCTGGCCCAGTCCGTGGCGCCGGCAAACTTCCAGTTTATGCGGGTAGGGTATTTCTGCCTGGATAGCAAGGACAGCAAGCCCGGGCATCTGGTGTTCAACCGGAGCGTGGGGCTGAAAGACAGTTTTAAAATGTAAGCAGTTCTCCGGCGGCGCAGCTTTGTGCCGCCGGGTTTTTTTATCCAGCCCACAGGTATCAACCCCTTTCGCCTGTAAGGCAAAAATTGTTTCTTTTTGCTTCTTTTTCTTTATTCATGAAGAAAAGGATAGTCTCCGCATAGTTCTCTTGCCGTATTCACAAATTGTTCAAATTCCAGTCATAACCAGTTCTTTTCCTTTGGTTATATTGATGATGACAAAAGGAGGATGCCGCATGACAACTAATCAGCCTTACCTGCAACAGCTTCATTACCAGATTACGCCGGAGGATTATGCCGCTCTGCGGGACTGCCTGTCCGCCAGGACAGTAGGGGAGTCCGCCAGAAGCGTTCACACCATGTTTTTCAACAGCTACCTCGACCAGATGCCCGCTTATTCCGGGCAAGAGCTGTCCGTTCCGGCGGCCCGGTTCTCGCTGAATTATCACGACGGTGATCCTACCTACCTCATCCTGGAACGGCGTATGGACGGACAGCGCACCAGGGCCATGGTGACGGAGGCCGAGTGCCGCGCCTTGCTGGCGGGGGAGACCGATTGGCTCCTGAACCGCCACAACCCGCTGCTCCTGGATTTCTACGATGGCCTGACCGAGCGGATGCTGCTGCCGCAGATGATCGTTTCCTATCAACGTGAAATCTACACCGCCAGCGGACTGGATTTGTGGGTGGCATTGGATACGGACATCCGTTCGTCTATGGACCACATGAATTTCCTGGACCCAGGGCTGTTGGAACAGAATACGGCGGATCAGGAAACGCGAATCCTGATGGAAGTCAGCTATAGCAGCCGGATTCCTGACGACGTGCTGTGCCTGCTGGAAGAAAATGCGCCAAGGCGCAAGCTGGTTCGTAAAGGGTACTTGACAGCTTAAGACACGGACGGCTGGATTTTTGTCCAGCCGTCTTGATTTGTCCGCTGTTTCTGTTATAATAGACGCCATACTGCACATAGCGCTGGATGACTAGTTTGAATGAGGGGAGGGCGGTTTGCCGGGATATACATGATTGAACAAAATAAAAATTTTGTTCAATCTAGGGGAGGGCGCCGGCCCATTTAACCCTGTACAGGCCTGGACATGCCTTAGACTATGATTGATTACCGCAGCGAAGCGCCGCAGGTCTTGCGGGACTTTTTGGCTTACCATGAAACCATTAAAGCGCATTCCCAGAAAACTGTGGATGAATACTTTCTCGACCTGCGGAACTTTTTCCGCTATATCAAACAAACCCGCGACCGTGGGCTGCGGGATTTGGACTTGGACCAAATCTCCATTATGGATGTCGATATTGGCCTAATCCGGTCGATTACATTGACTGACGTATACGGCTATCTGACTTACCTCAGCCGGGACCGCGCGCAGCAGCAAAACAGCGGGAAAACCGCTTATGGCCTGAGCGCGTCTACCCGGGCCAGAAAAATTGCCACGCTCCGCTCCTTTTTCAACTATTTGACCCAAAAGGCCCATTTGCTGGAAGTCAACCCAATTAAGGAATTAGATTCTCCCAAACTGAAAAAGACGCTGCCCCGGTATCTGACCTTGGATGAGAGCCTAGATTTGCTGGAAAACGTGGATGGCGCCTATAAAGAGCGGGATTATTGTATTTTGACCCTGTTTCTCAACTGCGGCCTGCGTATTTCGGAATTAATTGGACTGAACATAACGGATATCCAAGACGACGCCCTGCGGGTGCTGGGAAAAGGCAATAAAGTGCGCATTGTGTACTTGAATGACGCCTGCAAGGCGGCGCTCAGCCGCTATTTGGCAGTCCGCCGCCCCATTTCCGGGCGGGATGAAAACGCGCTGTTCCTTTCTTCACGGGACCAGCGGATCAGCCGTTCCAACGTCCACGCGTTAGTGAAAAAGCACCTGTCCCAAGCCGGCCTGGACAGTACGCAGTATTCGTCCCATAAGCTCCGGCACACGGCGGCCACGCTGATGCTGCAAAATGGTGTGGACGTGAAGGCGGTGCAGGAGGTTTTAGGCCATGAGCACTTGAATACCACGGAAATTTACACGCATATTGATAATGAAGCCCTTCGTGTCGCCGCCAGGGCAAATCCGCTGGGGCGCGTCAAACCGCCCAAAGAGTAAAAGCGCCGCCGTCCACGGGATGATTCCGTGCGCGGCGGCGCTTTCTATTTGCGTACTCCGATGAAATGCAGGAAGCGGATTCCTTGGTAATCGTAGGTGCTGAGGGGCCGGTTATCGGAATCGTAGCTGTGGGCGGCGATTAGTATATCGGCGGGCCGCAGGGCCGGGCGGCGCAGCAGTCCGACGACGATGGGAGAATGGTTCCAGTTTTCGCCGTCGAAGGAAAGCTGGATAACATCGCCAAGTTCCATTTGACTGATGGACGCATCCTGTGCTACGGGACCAATGGTCGCTTCGCTGCGGGTCATAAAGTTGTAGAAGTACGCCACCCCCGTCCACGCAGGCGCTTTGTTGTTAGGGTCGATGTAGTACCAACCAAATTCTTTGGTAAAATTCATCACGCCGCTCCCCGCATATACGCACTGCGATGCAAAATTGGTGCAGTCCCCCCCGATCTTCTCGTAGTCGTAAAATGCAGGATTCCGCCCATAGGCCCACTTTTTCGCGTACCGCACCGCAGCCCCACGGTTGTACGGAACCAACGCGCTGCTGATTTCTTCCAAAGCAAATCCCCCCTTCTGGACAGTATATGATGAAGGAAGCGGGGGTGTTCTTTTTCTTTATGAATAAAGAAAAAGAACCAAAAAGAAACGCTTTTGCTCTGTCTACTTGCGGTTGATACGCAGGGTGTTGAGAACGCACAGCATACATACCCCCACATCCGCAAACACACCGGCCCACAGTTCAATGTGTCCCATAACGGAGAGAAGCATAACCAGGACTTTTATGGCGATGGCAAATACGATATTCTCCATCGCAATGCGGCCTGTGCGCCGGGCAATACGGATGCCCGCAGCAATCTTGCTCGGTTCATCGCCCATGATGATAACATCAGCCGTCTCTATGGCCGCGTCCGCGCCTAAACCACCCATGGCAATGCCAATATCCGCTGCGGCCAGAACGGGTGTATCATTGATGCCATCTCCGGCGTAAAGTAATTTCCCTTTATTGCTTAGCTGTTCCCGCAGTTTGCCGAGTTCATCCAGCTTATCCTGCGGCAAAAGCCCGCCGGTAGCTTGGTCTAGGCCAAGTTCGCGCCCGATGGCTTCTGCCACTGCCTGACTGTCGCCGGAAAGCATTGCTGTTTTCTGTATGCCAAGAGACCGAAGGCCGCTGATCGCTTTTTTAGCATCCTTCTTGGGAGCGTCGCGCAGCAGTACCGCTCCCCGGTACACCCCGTCTACCGCAACATAGACCGTGGTCGAAGATGCTGCATTCACGCCGGCGTCCGGCAATTTGACGCCTTCTTCTGTCAAGTAGTTTTGCTTGCCAGCAATGATTTGGCAATTGTTTGCCATCACAGATACACCGTGGCCTGGGACTTCTCGGTATTCTGACAACGCATCGCCATCAACCGGTTTGCCATAAGCTGCGACGATGGACTGCGCAATGGGATGGGTGGAACGGCTCTCCGCCAACGCCGCCCATTCCAGCAGCTTTTCCTGGGAAATGCCTTCCGCCGGGATGCATGCGGAGACGGAAAAACGCCCTTCTGTCAGCGTCCCTGTTTTGTCGAAAGCGACAATCTGCGCTTCCGCCAACGTCTCTAAATGGTTGCCGCCCTTGACCAGCACCCCCTCCCGGGAGGCACGTCCAATGCCTGCGAAAAAGCTGAGGGGAACGGAAATCACCAGTGCGCAGGGGCAGGAAATAACCAGGAAGCAAAGGGCGCTATACACCGAGTTTGACCACTCCATCCACCCTGCCAGCGGCGGTATCACCGCCACAATGACTGCCGCAAGACAGACGGCCGGCGTATAAACCCGGGCGAACCGGGTGATGAACTTCTCACTGGCGGCCTTTTTTTCCGATGCGTTTTCAACCATTTCCAGGATTTTGCTGGCCGTGGATTCCCCGAAGGATTTTTCCACCTTGATTTCCAGTGCGCCGCTAAGGTTGATGCATCCAGCCATCACCTGCTGGCCGGGCGCAATATCCCGCGGCACCGATTCGCCGGTGAGCGCCGCCGTATCAAGCTGGGATGCGCCCTGCAAAACTACGCCGTCCAATGGAATCTTTTCGCCGGGACGGACGAGGATGGTTTGGCCTACCTGGACTTCTTCCGCCTCCACTTCCCTGCTCTGCCCGTTCTCTAGGAGGTTGGCGCGGTCAGGCCGGACATCCAGCAATGCGGAAATGGACTTCCGGGAAGAAGATACCGCCTTTGTTTGCAGGTACTCGCCTAAGCGGTACAGCAGAAATACAATCACGCCCTCCGGGATTTCTCCGATGCAGACTGCACCGATGCCTGCTATGGTCATCAGAAAGCTCTCGCCAAACACTTCCCCGCGGCGAATATTTTCTATCGCCTGCATGATGATTTCCGCCGCTGCTGTGATAAACGCCGCCAGTAAAACAACGGTGGCAACCCATGGGATGCTGGGCAGAAAGACCTTCAACAGCAGGCCCGCAGCCAGCAGGGCCGCGCCGGTACCCAGGGTTATCAATTCTTTACGGGCTTCCGCAGGGTCCTGCTCATGATTGTGGTCATGACCGCAGTTGCATCCATCTCCGTGATCGTGTCCGCAGCCGCCGTGGTCATGATGGTGGTGATGATCGTGGCCGCAGGAACAGTGTCCGCCGTGGTCGTGGTCATGATGTTCATGCTCGTGGTGGCTGCAATGGTCATGATCGTGATGTTCATGCTCATGGTGGCCGCAATGGCCATGGTCGTGATGTTCATGCTCATGATGGCTGCAATGGTCGTGGTCGTGATGCGCATGCTCGTGGGTTTGTTCGGCAAGTTTTTCTTTCTCCATTGGTTACCCCTCCATTTCTTCCATGACGTGATCGAAGGCCATAGCAAATATTTGCCCGATATGGGCGTCGTCCAGGGAGTAATAGACCACCCTCCCCTGCTTGCGGCTTTTCACAATGCGGGAGACCTTCAGGATTCGCAATTGATGGCTGATGGCGCTCTGTGTCATGCCCAGCAGCGCCGCCAGGTCGCATACGCACATTTCTTCGATGTTTAAGGCGCAGATAATGCGGGCGCGGGTGCTGTCGCCAAAGACCTTGAACAGCTCGGAAACCTCATAAACCGGCGCTTCATCTGGCATTTTGGCCTTGACCCTGGCAAGGACATCTTCGTGGATAACACTGACTTCACAGACTTCGATGGATTCCCGCTCCATAGCGCTTCCCCCTGTCATAGAATGTTTGAACAAATGAATATATGAGCAACTGTTCATGTTTCAAATTATACGCAGTTTTTTTCATTTGTCAAGGGGGGAAAGCAAAAAAATTGCGCCCTGCCGGAGGCAGGACGCAGTTTGGGCCAAAGGTCTCCCCTGCCCTGCGGGGTCAGCCGATGAACATTTGGGTCCAGTAGTTTCCGTTGGCGTAATAGCCTACGCCGATTTGCGTATAGGACGCGTTTAGGATATTGGCGCGGTGGCCGCTGGAGTTCATCCAAGCGTCCATGACGGCGGCAGGCGTACGCTGGCCGTAGGCTATGTTTTCCCCGGCGGAACGGTAGGATAGTCCGAAGGATCGGATCATCTCAAACGGAGTGCCATAGGTGGGGCTGGTATGGGAGAAATAGCGGTTCCGGGCCATATCCTCCGATTTATAGCGGGCGACGCGGGAAAGCTCCCAATTCAGCGTCAAGGCAGGCAGGCCGTTTTTAGTGCGCTGCTCATTGACCAGGCGGGCCACTTCTTCCTCAAAATTCTGGACGCCGGTGGAAATTTGGGGAATTGTTAGACGCTGCCCAGGGTAAATCAGATTGGGGTTAGAGATTTGGGGGTTGGCGGCAATAATCTCGCTGGTTCCTACCTGGTACTTAACGGCCAGCTTCCACATGGTATCGCCTTTCACAACGGTGTGGGTCAGATTGGCGGCAAAGGCAGAAGTGGAAAGGACAACGGCCAGCGCGGCGGCTACCGCCGCTGTGGTAAGCTTTCTTACGCGTTTCATAAAATTCCTCCTTTGGTCCTGGGCTGTAGGTTCATATAAATTGTAACTAATTTGTAACTATTTTGCAAATGCAATGGTTGGAGGAATTGGAACAAAAAGCCTTGCCGCGTCTCCGCACAAAGAAGTCCGCAGCATCAACTGCTGCGGACTTCTTTTGTAATTGGGCTTTTCTTAGAACGCCTTTCCATCACAGCCAAGGACGTTGATCAGCTTGTGCTTAACCAGTTCCTTGATAGCGGCGCGGGCGGGCTTCAGGTACTCGCGGGGATCGAACTTGTCAGGATGCTCGCAGAAGAACTGACGGACCGTGCCGGTCATGGCAAGGCGCAGGTCAGAGTCGATGTTGATCTTGCAGACGGCGCTGCGGGCGGCCTGGCGAAGCTGCTCCTCGGGAATGCCGACTGCGTCAGGCATCTTACCGCCGTTGGCGTTGACCATCTTCACGAACTCCTGGGGTACGGAGGAAGAACCGTGCAGCACGATGGGGAATCCGGGCAGGCGCTTGACAACCTCATCGAGAATGTCAAAGCGCAGCGGAGGAGGTACCAACTCGCCCTTCTCGTTGCGGGTACACTGCGCGGCTGTGAATTTGTAAGCGCCGTGGCTGGTGCCAATGGCAATCGCCAGGGAATCACAGCCCGTCTTGGATACAAATTCCTCGACTTCTTCCGGACGGGTGTAGGAGGAATCCTCGGCGGAAACCTGGACTTCGTCCTCTACGCCGGCCAGGCTGCCCAGTTCGGCCTCTACTACAACGCCGTGGTCGTGGGCGTACTCCACCACCTTCTTGGTGATCTCAATGTTCTCGGCAAAAGGCTTGCTGGACGCATCAATCATCACGGAAGTAAAGCCGCCATCGATGCAGCTCTTGCAAGTCTCAAAGCTGTCGCCATGGTCCAGATGCAGGCAGATGGGCAGACCAGTCTCAATGATGGCCGCTTCTACCAGCTTGACCAGATAAGTGTGGTTGGCATAGGCGCGTGCGCCCTTGGAAACCTGGAGAATCAGCGGGGCGCTGACTTCCTTTGCGGCCTCGGTGATCCCCTGGACGATCTCCATGTTGTTGACGTTGAAAGCACCGATGGCATAACCGCCGTCATAGGCCTTCTTAAACATCTCGGTTGTGGTAACAAGGGGCATAATTATAGTCCTCCTTACAGTGAAGTTAGGTTTATTTTACCACATTTCTACCGGATTGCAACAGGGAAATCGAAAAAATGTAGCGGGCTGGGCCGGGGCTGGTTTTGTGTATTCTGCTTTTAGGGCGACCTCAGGAGCAGCAACGCCCAAACAACATATCTTTTCATAAAAAGTCTCCTTCCCTGCCCCACTGCTATCTCAGTTCATCCACATACAGCTTCACGCGGTTTTCTATCAACCTGATGACGTCATCCATAGATTTATGCCCCGCGAGATACGGGCCGATGGAGTCCCAGACGATGTTGGCCAGCTCGTCGTCCGGCCAGTAGAGACTGGTGGTGTTGTCAATCAACTCCTCCAACCGGCGCAGGTCGTTTTCGGTGGGCGGCTCGGTTTGGATGTCGTCTTTCCAACTGATATCAGCAATTTTCCAGTTAAACGAGTATAGTTCCTTCACCAGCCCCTCCATGTCAACCCGATTTGCCAAATCGTAGTCCCTACGATTGATAGGTAGAAGCATTTCTTGAAATTGATGGGCGCGCTTCATAGATTTCATTGTGAAACGCTGTGCAATAAGACGCCGCATAAAATTCCATGCCGCATCTTTGTTTTTACAAGAGGAGGTCATAGCTAGCTTAGGGCCACGAACCAAAAAATAATTACCCGACTCGCCTTTCTTGACAGGGCAACCAGTAAATGAGACCGGTTCTTGGAATACCTGGTCTATGTTGGATACGTCTACCAACATAGTAACTGATGTTGGGTGTAATAGCTGATAACCGCCGAGCATTCTGTCAATGATGTCCCTGATTACCTCATATTCGGTATGATGTGTCTCAAATTCAGCGGGAAATGTATTGACAAACTCCAAAATGTTGCGAAATTCTTCACTGTCAAAAGATGTTCTCCCTTCGTTCCAATCTACAAATTGGCTTAAGGTTGTGGAAAACAGGTGGAAAAACACCTCGCTTTGTGTTGCGTTATACTGTAACGGCGTAGAACCCGGCGGCATGGATTCAAACACTTCCATGAATTCATCAAACGTCCAGCTTGTACGTTCGCCCACAACGCTTTTCGGAGCCACCAACGTAGTGACAGCAAACTCCCCAAAAAGCATATATAGGCCGCCGTTTACCTCGGCAGCCTTCAATGGTTGTTCCACAACCCCTTCCCGTCCGTAGTCCGGGTCATTTTCTATATATGGCCAAAGGTCTTCCAGATAACCTTTTTGCACAAGCTGCTGGTACGGGAGCCAAATTCCGTCTCTGCCGTAGGTAGTTTGTTCCGACAGGGTTGCTTCCACTTCTACTCTGCCGGCAACGGCCCAGTCGCCATAGGTAGCTTGAAATTCACCATACTGCTGCAACTCCATAACATCAGGAACAATCCCCGCCATAAGGTCTACCAAGAACCTCTCCGGACCGTTTTCATCCGAGTAATCCCATACTTCGATTTGAATATCTTCGTGAGTACTGTTAAACGTATTGATGAGATACTTCACCCGGCCTTCTATGGGGTTCAGGCTGGCGTAGGTCAATACACTCCCATCCGTTTCCACCTCCACGGGGTTCTCCCCGCCCGTGGTTCCACAGGCGGGGAGTGCCAGCAGGGTCAGGAGCAGCAAAGCCCAAACAACATATCTTTTCATAACAAGCCTCCTTCCCCGCCCCACTGCTATCTCAGTTCATCCACATACAGCTTCACACGATTTTCTATCAACCTGATGACGTCATCCATAGATTTATGCCCCGCGAGATACGGTCCGATGGAGTCCCAGACGATGTTGGCCAGCTCGTCGTCCGGCCAGTAGAGACTGGTGGTGTTGGCAATCAATTCCTCCATCCGGCGCAGGTCGTTTTCGGTAGGCGGCTCGATATCGACATCATCCTGGCAGCTAACAGAAGAGACCGCCCAGTTATAGCTGTATTTCTCCTTTGACCGCCCTTCCATATCAACCCGGTTTGCCGTATTGTAATCCTCGCGGTTGATAGGTAAAAGTATATCTTCATATTGGTGGGCGCGTTTCATTGTGTTTATTGTAAAACGCTGTTCAATAAGAGGACGCATGAACTCCCAGGCAGCGTCCTTGTCCTTGCAGGCAGATGACATCGCCAGCATAGGACTGCGGGCTATAAAATAGCTACCCGCCCCACCTTGTTCTGTGGGACACCCGATGAAGGCTGCGGGTTCTCGAAAAAACACGTCCAATTGGGCTATTTCCACCACCATACCAATTGATACTGGATGCAGCAGTTGATAACCGGCAAACACTCTGTCAATAATATCCCTAATTATCTCATATTCAGAAAGGTTCGTTTCATATTCGGCGGGAAATGTGTTTATAAATGCTAAAATATTATGAAATTCCTCGCTGTCAAAGGAAGTTTTTCCAGTATCCCAGTCTACAAAGCGATTCAGGGTAATGGAAAGCAAATGAAAAAATACATCCCTCTGTGTTGCATTGTACTGCAACGGTGTAGAACCTGGCGGCATGGCGGAATAGACATCCATAAACTCGTCAAATGTCCAACCTACGCGGTCGCCAACCAGCCGTTTCGGGGCTATCAAAGTGCCGATATAAAAATCTCCGAAAAGCATGTATAGGCCGCCATCTACCTCGGCGGCCTTCAATGGTTGTTCAATGACACTTTCCCGTCCGTAGTCCGGGTCATTTTCTATGTACGGCCAAAGGTCTTCCAGATAGCCCTTCTGTACAAGCTGCTGATAGGGGAGGTAGGTTTCATCTCTTCCATAATTAGACGGCATCTGCGCTTCAATCCACCCGCCGAAAGCCCGGTCCGAGTATTGATAATTGTCATGCCTCTGCAACTCCATAACATCAGGAACAATCCCCGCCATAAGGTCTACCAAGAACCTCTCCGGACCGTTTTCATCCGAGTAATCCCATACTTCGATTTGAATATCTTCGTGAGTACTGTTAAACGTATTGATGAGATACTTCACCCGGCCTTCTATGGGGTTCAGGCTGGCGTAGGTCAATACACTCCCATCCGTTTCCACCTCCACGGGGTTCTCCCCGCCCGTGGTTCCACAGGCGGGGAGTGCCAGCAGGGTCAGGAGCAGCAAAGCCCAAACAACATATCTTTTCATAACAAGCCTCCTTCCCCGCCCCACTGCTATCTCAGTTCATCCACATACAGCTTCACACGATTTTCTATCAACCTGATGACGTCATCCATAGATTTATGCCCCGCGAGATACGGTCCGATGGAGTCCCAGACGATGTTGGCCAGCTCGTCGTCCGGCCAGTAGAGACTGGTGGTGTTGTCAATCAACTCCTCCAACCGGCGCAGGTCGTTTTCGGTGGGCGGCTCGGTTTCGATGTCTATTATACGCGAAATGCTATAAATATTCCAGTTAAAGTTAAGCCATTCTTGCACCATCCCCTCCATATCAACCCGGTTCGCCAAATCATAATCACCGCGGTTGATGGACAAATAGCACTTTTCCATGCGATGGGCTTCCTCCATAGATTTTAGCGTATATCGTTTTGCAATGATGGGACGCATAAATTCCCAGGCAGCATCCTTATTTTTGCAGGCAGAGGCCATAGCAAGCTTAGACCCGCGAGCAGTAAAATAACTGCCGGAACTGCCTTCTTCCGTAGGACAGCCAATAAAAGCAGCGGGTTCTTGAAAGAACTGATCTTGATTGGAAATCTCCAAAACCTTTCCGATGGTTATCGGATGCAATAGCTGATAACCGCCAAGCACACGGTCAATGATGTCTCTTATCACCTCGTTATCCGTGAGATTTGTCTCAAATTCGGCAGGAAACGACTTTACAAAAGCTATGGTGTTCCGGAAATTCTCACTATCAAAAGATGTTTTCCCTGTATCCCAGTCTACAAACTGGTTCAAGGTCATAGAAAAAAGATGAAAAAATACGTCATGCTGTGTTGCGGTATACTGTAACGGCGTAGAACCCGGCGGCATGGATTCAAACACTTCCATGAATTCATCAAACGTCCAGCTTGTACGGTCGCCTACAAGCCGCTGCGGAGCAATCAGCGTACTGATATAGAAGTCACCAAAAAGCATGTAAAGACCGCCGTCTACTTCGGCAGCCCTTAATGGTTGTTCAACGATATTTTCCCGCCCATAATCCGGATCGTTTTCTATGTACGGCCAAAGGTTCTCCAAGTAGCCCTTCTGCACAAGCTGCTGATAGGGAAGAAACGAACCATCTATCCCGTAATTAGATTGTATTGTTGGCCAAACGTACATTTGGTTGCCCCTATACGCGCCAATTTCACCATATTGATGCAATTCCATAACATCAGGAATATTCCCCGCTACAAGGTCCAACAGGAGCCGCTGCACCCCGTTTTCATCGGAGTAGTCCCACACTTCAATCTGGACATCCTCATGGGAAGAGTTGAACGAATTAACAAGGAATTTCGTTCGATTCTCCAAGGGATTTAAAATTGCAAAAGTAAGCACACTCCCATCCGTCTCCGCCTCCGTCTCCGTCTCCACGGGGTTCTCCCCGCCTGTGGAACCACAGGCGGGGAGCGCCAGCAGGGCTACGAACAGCAACAAAAACAATGTGTGTTTCCATATACTGTTTTCGCGGAGGAAATTGCGGTGGGAAGAAAAATACTCCCCTGTCCTCATATCAAACGTTATTCCAACTGGTTTTATGTCCACACTGACGGCACACAAACCGCTCCTGAATGATGTTTCCGTAAGGTCTTGTCTCGCGGCTCATCGAAATAAGACAATTCGGACACTCCACAGTAATACCGCGCGTCTCGATCTGCGTGTCGCCCTTGGCATCCTCGTATGCGGCGGCGGGGAACGCCATAACGGACAGGGCCATCAACAGCGCCAGGGTCAGGGAAAGGATACGTCTTTTCATAGTATTTTCCTCCTGCCATTTAATTTTGCCCCCCAACGCAAGGCTGGGGAACACTGACAAATCTATATTACCACACTTTTCCAGATAATGCAAGCGCTTTTTGTTTGTTTTTAACATTAATTGATTTTTAGCAGTATGCTAATTTGTTATTTTGGACTATTTTGCCGCAGCCGCTCTGCCAGGCGCATCTTTCTTTTTCGCCATTCCGCACACCCCAGCAACGCAAAAAACCGAAGGTTCCGTGCAAAAAATCTGTTTACAATAGCGGAAAATCTTGGTATAATAGGAAAGAAAGCACGTTTATCTACAAAAAGAAATCCAAATTGGAGGAATTGTTAAAATGTTAAAAGGTGCATGTATCATCGGGCAGTCCGGCGGACCCACTTCCGTCATCAACGCCAGCGCGTACGGTGTAATTCGTACCGCATTGGACAACGAGGCCATTACCAAGGTCTACGGCGCGGAACACGGCATCAAGGGTGTGCTGAGCGACCGCCTGATTGACATGTCCCAGGAGGACGCTGGTGAATTGGAGCTGCTGCTCTATACGCCCTCTTCCGCCCTCGGGTCCTGCCGCTATAAGATTGCGGACCCCGATGTGGACGATACCGATTACAAGCGCATCCTGGAAATTTTCAAAAAGTACGATGTTCGTTACTTTTTCTATAACGGCGGAAACGACTCAATGGATACCTGCAATAAGATCAGCAAGTATATGCAGAAGGTGGGCTACGAGTGCCGCGTGATGGGCGTACCCAAGACCATCGACAACGACCTGTTCGGCACGGATCACTGCCCCGGCTTTGCCTCTGCCGCCAAGTATATCGCCACCTCCTGCATGGAGGTTTACCACGACGCCCGGGTCTACGATACCGGCATGGTCTGCATTATAGAGATTATGGGCCGCCACGCAGGCTGGCTCACCGCCGCCGCCGGGCTTGCCTCCGCCATGGGCGAGGGTCCCGACCTGATTTATCTGCCGGAGACCGACTTCGATATGGACAAATTCGTCGCCGAGGTGAAGAAGGTCTACGAGGAAAAGGGCAACTGCATGGTGGCCGTATCCGAGGGCATCCATTACGCCAACGGCGCCTTTGTTTCCGAAGCAAAGACCTCCGCCACCGACGGTTTCGGCCACGCCCAGCTGGGCGGTCTGGCCGCGATGCTGGCTGAGGTAGTCAAGGAGAAGGTTGGCGCAAAGGTGCGCGGCATCGAACTGAGCCTGCTCCAGCGCTGCGGCGCCCATCTGGCCAGCCAGACCGATATTGACGAGTCCTTCATGGCTGGCAAGGCCGCGGTGGAGAACGCCGTAGCGGGCCTGACCGACAAGATGGTAGGCTTCGAGCGTTGCCAGGAGGGCGGCAAGTATGTATGCAAGACGAAGCTGTTCAACCTCACTGATGTAGCGAACACAGAGAAAAAGGTTCCCATCGAATGGATTAACGCCGGGCATAACGGCGTAACCCAGGCATTTATCGACTATGCCCTCCCCCTCATCCAGGGCGAGACGAAGATGAAGAAAGAAAACGGCCTGCCCCGCTTCGCGAAGCTGAAGAAGGTTATCGCGAAGTAAGCACCTCTGGTATAAAGTACAGCCGGTCCCCTTCCCTGGGGTCCGGCTGTACTCTTCACATCTTAAATTGAACAAAACTTAACTTTTGTTTATTCTTGGCGGTCAATTATGCCTTCCACATATTCCCGCAATTCCGGCATATCGTAGTAAGCCGAAACCGTCTCAGCCTGTGTCTCCAAGATCAGGAGTGCAGGCAGTTCCGCATAATCCTTTGTGAATACATGCAGCGTGGAGCCGTCTGCCAGAAGGACGTCCAGCCTATACCAGGATACCCCATCCTCCCTGTCAAAATGCCCGTAATACGCCGCTTCAAAGCTGTCCCAGGTATAGAACCGGCTCCCCCGCTCCCCGGAGCGCAGGCAGTCTGCCAGCAAGGCGTTATCGCCGCCCAGAGGCCCGGTGACGTCTCCCACCGACAGGCTTTGCAGAACGTCCTCCAAAGCGGACCACGTGCCGTCCGGATGATCCTGGGCGTATTGGGCGAAGTTTTCCAGATTGCCAAACAGGCTCAGGTTTTCATCCCAGTTGTCCAGCCACCACAAACTGTCATACAGCCGCCCTTCCTGCGCGAAGGTAGCCGCCAAGTTCTGGTCCGTATTGATCAGCAGTGTGCTGTTTGCCAGCAGCGCGTTGACCTCGTCCATGAACGCGGCAATCGCTTCCGGGTCAAACTGGTGGCTTTCTGCGTAGTCGGGGCTGAAAATCAGGTCAAACCGCAGGGAATTTTCCTGCACCACCACTTCCCCGCCCTCCGGCGTGAGATAGAAAAGCTTATACTGGTAGTCGCACACACCTCCGCCCATCCAGGGCATGTATTTGAGAAGGTAGTCCTCCCCATCTACCGAACACAGCAGCAGCGCCATCCAGCCCACATGGGCGGCATAGGCTTCCGCTTCCCAGGCGGGATAGGCGTTTCCGCCTGCGTAAAATTGCAGTACATGGGTTTCCAGCGGCCCGTCTCCGAAGCGTCTCCACCGCAGCGCATCTGGAATGCCGTCGTGGTCCAGGTCGGCCTCAACGCCCTGAGAAAGGTTCAGCTTTTCGGTCCGCCAGGTATCTCCTAAATCAGTGGAGGTCATGGTATAGGTTGGCGCATCCGTCTCGCTGGGGGCCACATACAAGGTCAGCACCTCACCGTCGAAGCGAATGCCAGCCGCCATCCGGTCCGGCAGATTGATTTCCTCCCAATGTTCCCCGCCGTCCTTGGTGATGCGGCAGGGTGCGCTGGTCATCATCTGCTGGCCCAGGATCAGACGGTCCGCGCTGAGAAATCCCACGGCTGAAATACGCCAGCTGGTCTCAGGCATTGCCGTCTCGGTCCAGGTCATGCCGCCGTCTGCCGTCTTGTAGACGTAGGTATCCGCCCGCGCCGTATCCTGGCTGTAGCATGCTACCAGCCAGCCGTCTTTGGGGGAAACCAGCTTCGCCCAGACCTCCGGGGAACCGGACAGCGCAGCGGCGTCCTTCCGCCCCGCCCATGCCCGTGGGGCGGGGACAGGTTCTCCGTCCAGGAACTCCATCGTGTCGCCGTACTGGTAGTCGATGTGCGGCGTCCCGTCTTCAGAAAGGGTAATTTTGGCATTCATCCAGGCATCGTCTGGACGGTTGACAGCGGCGCTGGGCGGTTCGCGGAAAATCTCCGGCGGCGCAGGCTCCTTCGCCTGGGCAAACGCGGCCAAAACCGACAGCGTCAATACGGAAACCACTGCAATCATTGCGCTGGCAAGCTGTTTTGGCTGACAGGCAATCCGGCGGATTCTCTCCGTCAGACTCCGTTTCCCGCCCGTCATCGTGGTGGCAAAATGAAGCAAATCCACCGGGCTTGCCTTCGCGGTAACCAACGCCAGAAGCGTTTCTCCGTACGCTGCCCTCTCGCCATCGCCAAGTCGTTTGATGGCTCCTGCGTCACAGGCAAGTTCGCCGTCCCGCCTGCTGCAAACCACCGCCAGCCACACCAGCGGATTCCACCAGTGCGCTGCCAGCGCAATGCCCCGCAATACGCTCCACAAGTGATCCCGGTGGTTATAGTGGGTCAGTTCATGGGCCAGCACATGCCGGAGCATGGCCGGGCTTTCCGCCGCCTCCTCCGTCACATACACCGCAGGCCGGAACACCCCTGCCAGGCAGGGCGACGGCAGCCCTGGCGCGGCAAACACGGGAACCGGGGTATTCAATCCTTCCAGCGGCCGTCTCATCCGCCGCAGCCGTAGCCAGAAGCGCAGGTTGCTTGCCAGCAGCGCCGTTCCCATCGCGAGCGTTCCGGCCAGCCACACCCAGCCCAGCAGTTCCAAGGGGCTGATTCTCTCCGCATAGCGTGTGACCGTTTTTCCGTCATCTTCCAGCCGGGAATAACCGAAGGAATTGGGGTCCGCCAATGCGCCCCCCTCCCCCACGGCTGCGCCGGATTCCTCCACCGGCTGGGACTGCACAGGCAGGAGGTAGATGCTCTCTTCCCGCATCGCTTCCGGCGGGGTCCATTTGGGAAGCTGCGGCACCGTTACCGCCAGTGAGATGAACGACACCGGTATAAGCAGCCGCACCAGCACAACCGCCCACAATCCATACCGCAGTCCCGCGCCGATACACTTCCCCAGCAGCCCCCGCAGAGCCAGTACCACTAAAATCAGTGCGCTTGCGGAGACGGCCCACGCACTCAGCATAGCCGTCATTGTCCACCGCCCTTCTCCGCTTGAGCCAGGATTTCCCGCAATTCCGCAATTTCCTCCCGGCTCAATTCCTGCCGCTGGGCCATGGCGGTCATCATCAGCCCTACGCTGCCCCGGTACACTCGGTCCAGGAAGCTTCGGGTCTCAGATATCTCCGCTTGCTCCTGTTCAACAGCAGGTGTATAGGATTTCCCCTTGCCAGCGATTTCGCAGTGAACAAGCCCCTTCTCCTCCATGCGCCGCAGGGTGGTGATGGTAGTGCTCTTAGCCCAGCCTACCGTTTGGCGCAAATTTGCCACAAGCTGCATCACCGTCTGCGGGTTTTCCCGCCACAGGCTGTCCAGTACGCTCCACTCGCTACCCGTCAGCTTGACCGGTTCCATATCATCCCTCCTTTGGTTTACATTGTAGACCCATCGTACCACATCTGGTCTACAATGTCAACCTAAATTTTCCCCGCAGAAAAGCAGGCCCCGTCCAGTCTCAGCCGGACAAGGCCTGCCTGATTCAATTTTCTGCCAAGGCTTCCTCCACCCACCTGCGCAACTGCTGGTGGGCGTCTTGGAGCAATTGCCTTTGCTCCTCCAAAACCGCCGCATCCTTTGGTGCGGAGAGCAGCCGTTCCAGCTTCCCGGGCCGCAGGGCGTCCGGGCAGATTGGCAGCTTTGCCAGTGCGGCTTCCAGCTTTTTGTCCCCGGTAAAGTAAGCCCGGTTCAGCGCAAAAACCACCTGCACCATGTCCAGTACCGTATGCAGGACGATTGGCGCAGTAAACAGCACATCCTTCCGCTTCACCGCGCTCTCATAATGGAAATTCCCCATCCACGTCCCAGCGCGGCCCAGGAAATCCGTCATAATTGCGCGGCGCAACGGCGCGGGATATGCCTCCACCTTAGCCTGATACGCGGCCAGCACCCCGTCCGGATCCCAAACAGGTTTCAAAAAGCTGAGTTCGCACAAATAGATAAACGTATAATACCCGTTAGAAGTCCACGTAGCGGGAATGATCTCGTACCGCCCCGCGAGACAGTCCCCCACCACCTGATCCATCCGCGTGATGGTCCGCCCCACCGCTTCCACCGGAGTTCCTTGGTATATGAAGTCCATCCCGCCGCCCCATGGCGCGGCATCGAAGCTTTCGTCCACCCAAGGCGTGGTTTCCGGGTCTGCGGCGGAAGCAATCAACGCCTTCCGCTCCGCCCAAGGCTTAGGCCGTTCCGCAAAGACGTATAGGTCGATATCCGAGGAAGCGTCCGCCGCGCCCTTGGCGTGTGCGCCGGCCAAGGCGATTGCGCATTTCCCCTCCACCGTTTCCTTGAGCAGTTCCACCAGCGCCAAAATTTTCTCTTCCATTCAAGTCTCCCGCCTGGACAGCGCGGCCCTAGTTCTTCCCCAGCAGCTTTTCCAGTGCGGCCAGGCGCAGGCAGACGCAGAACACGTCGATAGCGGCTTCCAGCTCCGCAACCGGCGGCAGGCTGGGGGCGATGCGGATATTGCGGTCCCTGGGGTCGATGCTGTTGGGGAAGGTAGCCCCGGCGCCGGTCATGACCACACCTGCTTCCTTGCACAGGGCCAGCGTCCGTTTTGCCAGACCGTCCTCGGTGTCCAGGCTGACGAAATACCCGCCGGTAGGACGCTTCCAGGACGCAATGCCCAGGGGGGCGATTTCCTTATCCAGCGCGTCCAGGACGGCGCGGAACTTCGGCCCAAGGATCGCGGCATGTTTTTTCATTAACGCCAAGGTATGGTCCTTATCCTTGAGATAGCGCACATGGCGAAGCTGGTTAACCTTGTCATAGCTGATGGACTGATAGGTCATCAGGCTTACCATATATTTGATGTTATCCACGCTGGACGCCATCACGGACACCCCCGCGCCGGGGAACGTAACCTTAGAGGTAGACGCAAACTCAAACACCATATCCGGATTCCCGGCCTCCCGGCACAGGGAGATGATGTCCGGGAAGGGTACATACTCCCCTTCAAACTCATGGATGCAGTAAGCGTTATCCCACATGATTACAAAGTCCGGCGCGGCGGGCTTCAGATGGGCAAACCGGCGGATGGTCTCCGCGCTGTAGATAACGCCTTCAGGGTTGGAGTACTTGGGAACGCACCAGATGCCCTTGACGGCGGGGTCCTTCACCGCTTCCTCCACGGCGTCCATGTCGGGTCCGTCTGCGGTCATGGGAATGGTAATCAGCTCCATGCCAAAGGATTTTGTCACATTGAAGTGCCGGTCATACCCCGGAGAGGGGCATAAAAACTTCACCGTGTCCAGCTTGCTCCAAGGTTTTTCGCTGTGCAGCAGGCCGTGGGTGTAGGCCTTGGCAATGGTGTCGTACATCAGCGTCAGGCTGGCGTTGCCGCCAATGAAGCACTCCTCCGGCCGGCATCCCAGGATTTCCGCGAAGTAGGCTTTCGCGCAGGGCAGGCCGGTCAGC
The DNA here is from genome assembly GCA_947649615.1 of uncultured Clostridia bacterium. Classification (GTDB taxonomy): domain Bacteria; phylum Bacillota; class Clostridia; order Oscillospirales; family Oscillospiraceae; genus Pelethomonas. The sequence goes on from CANSSG010000003.1 coordinate 66,579, forward strand.
TCGCCGTAGTTGCGCACATCGAAGCCATCCACCACGCAGTCCTCCGGCTTGGACAGGACGGTCAGCATATCGCTGACCAGATCAAGCTGCTCCTTCCCCGGCTTGCCCCGGGACATGTCCAGCTTCAAGCCCTTGCCCTTCAGTTCCTCGAAACGCCGGGATACGGCCTCATATTCAGCCGTCAGCTGCGCCTGGTCCATGTTTCTGTATTCCATGATAAATCTTCTCCTTTTGCCCCGCAATGCGGGGATATTTCATAAAAAACCTGTGCCTAACGCCCCTGCAAGCCCAGCAGCGCCGCGCCGATGATTCCGGCATCGTTCCCCAGCTTTGCCTTCACCAGTCTGGTATGCCGGTCTGCCTCCCTGCCGAAGCAGGCTTCCAGCACCATGCTTTGCAGCGGCAGCAGCAAATCCTCGTCCCGCTCATGGCTGACGCCGCCTCCCAGGGCGATGACCTCCGGCTGGAATATGTTGATGAAATTGGACAGCCCACAGCCCAGGTAGTCCAGATATTGCGCCACCACGTCCTGGGCGGCGGCATCCCTCTGCCGCTTCGCCTCAAAGGCGGTTCGTCCGTCCACCCGGCTCAGGTCGCCGCCCACCATCCCCCACATAATGGAGTCCTTATGCTGCTCCATCGCCGCCATAGTCTGGCGGATGAGCGCGTTGGCGGAAGCGTACCGCTCCCAGCAGCCCCGCCGCCCGCAGGTACACGGCTCGCCGTTGTGGACGATGACGGTGTGTCCGCCCTCGCCTGCGCAGCCGTTGACGCCGGTATGGATTCTGCTGTTAAGGATGATTCCAGTCCCAATGCCCGTCCCCAGGGTAACCAAAATCAGGCTCTCGATGTTCTTGTCCTCGAAGTGGTAAAACTCCCCCAGCGCGGCGCAGTCCGCATCGTTTCCTAAATGCACCGGTATGCCGTCCCAGCGGCGATGGAACATCTCCACCACAGGCATAAAGCGGATGGGGATGTTTACGGTCTTGATAACCACGCCCTTCTTATCGTCCACCGGCCCTGGGAACCCCATGCCTACCGAGGCTACCTGCTCCCGCGGCACGTTGTTTTCCTCGATCAGCCCGATGGCCATTTCCGCCAGGGCCTCCCCCATCTGCTCCATGGACGTGAACTGCAAGGGCTGTTTTTTTGTCGCGGTAATCTGGTACATCTCGTCCACCAGGCCCGCCTTCAGGTTTGTGCCGCCGATGTCAATGCCAATATAGTACATAGCCGCCCCTCCCGGTCATTCTATATTTTTCAGGCCATCATATAGCTCGTTAAAGGACTTCTCCCTGGCGCACCTGCCGTAGGACACTGCCCTGTCCTCCCCGAATTCCAGCAGGAAGCACTTGGTTAGCTCCTCCACGGTGATCTCCAGGGCGGTGAAGAACTGCCGGTATGCAAAATCCCACGCCGGGGTACCCTCCTCAAAGTGGCTGGTAATGAGTGATTCCGTCACTTGGTCCAGAGGGTACATCTTAATGTGCATCAACTCATGCACAATAACCTCCTCCAGATTTTCCTGCTTTGGGTTGGCGGCATTCAGCAGCAGAATCGCCTTATGGTCTGTGCAGTCGATTTTGAAATCCCCGGTCTTCCGCCACTCCGGGTCCTCCACGAATTGCAGCTGGACATCCCAGCCGGGGGTGATCCGGAGTTTTTTGCAGTATTTGTCAAAAAGCCGCTGTAAATTCTCTTTGTCCATTTGGCTCACCTTTCATCATAATGCAAGTTTTCGTTATCGTCCAGTAATTCCCTATCTTCAGGTAATTTGCAGGTTTATTTTGCTAAAAAGAAATTATACCGCAGCAATCATAAACTTGTAATTCTCAATATAAACCTCAAACGCATAAACTCCCCACGGTTGCAGTTCAATATCTGTTGGATTTAGAGCGCTGTGTTTTTTGTATACTTCTTCAACAAACTCTGATGGGATGGTAAGATAGATCTCTACACCACAGCCAAGGTATTTTTTCTCATGATTAGCCACATAACCATCTGTGATCCCTAACAGAATTGAATTATCGAACAGTGATATACCAACCAAGGGATCTCCGCTTTCTGGAGGCTGCGAAAAATCTAGGCTCCATCCAGCATTTACAAATTTTGCTGCAACATCATACGGATTTTCACAAGCTAATATTGGCCGGATCATTTCAATATTCCCCCAACCTCCAAAGAGACGCGGCAGAGAGCGTCATTGGCTGTCCGTCTAACCTCCCTGGGCATGGCGTTCCAGTTCGTCGGCCAATTCCTGGGCGGCGTTGAATCCGTACTTCTTATGCCGGTTGTTCATGACGGCCACCTCTACAATGGTGGCCAGATTCCGCCCCGGCTGAACGGGAACGGTGATAATGGGAATCTCAAGGCCCAGGATATTGACCTTCTCCTCATCCAATCCGAAGCGGTCGTAGAACTTGTCCTCCCTCCACCGCTCCAGATGCACCACCAAATCCACCTGGGACTCGGACTTCACCGCGCTCATTCCCAGCAATTGCTGGACATTGATTACACCTATGCCCCGCAGCTCGATGTAATGGCGGATCAGCTCCGGCGCCTTGCCGTAGAGCTGGTCGGCCACCCGCCGGATATCGACGGCGTCGTCGGCCACCAGCCGGTGGCCGCGCTTAATCAGTTCAATGGCGGTCTCGCTCTTGCCCACGCCGCTGTCGCCCGTAATCAGCACCCCCTCGCCGTAGATGTCCAGCAGCCCGCCGTGGCGGGTAATGGTCGGCGCAAGGGCCTGGGATAAGTACTCAATGACTTTGGTCGTAAACACCACGGTCGTATCGGCGGTGTGCAGCAGCGTCCGCTGGTGTTTCCGGGCCATAGCAAGGCACTCCGGATAGATATCCAAATCTCTCGATACCACCAGCGCCGGAATATCGTAGGTAAAGAGCCGGGAGAAGCTGTTCAGCCGTTGCTCTGGGTCCATGCTCTCCAGCATTTTGGTTTCCGCCATGCCGATCACTTGTAAACGCCTGGGATCAAAGTAATCGAAAAAGCCCACCAATTGCAGGCCCGGCCGGTTCACGTCCCGGATGCCCACCAGGGCCTTGTCAAAATCCGCGCCTTTGTTCACCACGGCCATATGCAGGTGTTCCACCAGCTCGCCGATTTTAACGCCGCCCTTCATTTCATCCTGTTGGATCATACGCCTCGCCTCCGTTTATCTGCGGCCCGCGGCAGCGGCCCGCTGTCTGTTTCTGTTGCAAGAGCCATTATAATATAAAAGGGGCGGCTTGACAAGGGCGAGAAAAAGATTTGGAAAAAATGAAAATTATACTTGCAATTTGTGTCAAACTCTGTTATCATACTCAAAGGTGCTTTTTACACCCTAAAGAATTCCAAACAGCAAGGAGGTGCAACGGATGGCAAAGTGTCAATTCTGTGACAAGGGCGTTACCTTCGGGATCAAGGTTTCCCACTCCCACAGGCGCTCCAACCGCGCATGGAAGCCCAATGTCAAGCGCGTGAAGGCGATCGTCGATGGTACCCCCCGCCATGTATATGTTTGTACCCGGTGTCTGCGTTCCGGTAAAGTCACCCGTGCTGTCTAAGGCATAAAAACCCGTCCGCGTCAGCGGACGGATTTTTTATGCCATTGGGCAGGCGTCCCGCGCTATTGGCCGAACACCTGGGCAGCGATTTTAGCCGACTGGGCGGCGTCCTTGGCATAGAAGTCCGCTCCAATCCGGCTGGCGAAGGCCTGGGTCACCACCGCGCCTCCCACCATGATTTTGCAGGGCGCGCCCGCCTTCCGGAGGGCCTGGATGGTAACGGCGATGTTTCGGGCCGTAGAAGTCATCAGGGAAGAAAGCCCCACCAAAGCCGCCTTAGTCTCCAAGGCGGCTTCAACAATTTTCTCCGGCGGCACGTCCTTGCCTAAATCAACCACCTGGTAGCCATAGTTTTCCAGCAGCATTTTAACGATGTTCTTACCGATGTCATGGACGTCGTCCTTTACGGTAGCCAGGAGGATGGTTCCCTTCTCCCCCGTTCCCTCCGGAAGCCTTTGGCGCAGGACCTCAAACGCAGCCTTTACCGCCCCGGCGGACGCCATAAGCTGCGGCAGGAACATGGTTCCTTTCTCGTACCGCTCCCCAACGGCGTCCAGCGCAGGGATGATGTGGTTGTTGATGACCTCCAGTGGGGTTTCCCGTTCCAAAAGGGCTTCCACTGCGGCGGGGACCCCGGACTTTGTCCCCATGACGATCAATGCTTCAACCGGCGCAGGCCCGCCAACCGGACGGTCTGCCCTACCAATGACCTGGAACCGGGAAATAAACGCCCCGCAGCCCGGGTCTGCCCCTGTCAGCACCTTTGCCGCAGATAGGGTGTCGCGGATGCGGCTAGATTCCGTGTTGACGATAGGCACGTTCAGCCCTGTACACAGGCATGCCGCCAGGAACGCGCAGTTCAGCTCATCCCGGCCCGGCAGGCCGTAGCTGACGTTGGACACGCCCAACACCGTTTTATATCCCGCCTGCCGGATGAGACGGATCGCTTCTATTGTGGCAAGTGTTTCCCCCTGGCTGACAGACGCGGCCATGGCAAGGGCGTCGGCAAAAATATCCTCCCGGCGGATTCCGGCTTTTTCTGCGGCTTGGGCCGCCCGCAGGGCGGTGTCCCGGCGGACTTCCGGCAGGCTGCTGACGCCCTGTTCATCCAACGCCAGGACAATCAAGCCCGCGCCATACTTCACCGCCAGGGGCAGCATGGTTTGCAGGCTGGATTCGCCGCCGTTGATGGAGTTAAAAACAGGCCGTCCCCGGCAGACCCGCAAGGCCTTTTCCATAGCGGCGGGGCTGGAACAGTCGATCACCAGAGGCAGCGGCGACACCCTCTGGATGGCCAGCACCAGAGCGGGCAAAGCTTCCTCCTGGTCGATATCCGGCAGCCCGGCGTTGACCACCAGGAAGTCCGCGCCTTCCGCCTGCTGGGCCACAGCGGCTTCTGCCGCACCGTCCCAATCTTTGGCGTAGAGGGCTTCTTTCATGGCCGGCCGGCCGGTAGGGTTAAGGCGTTCGCCTACAGCGGCAATAGATGTCTCATCAAGGGCCAGGACATTCTGCCAGCCGCAGAGGCGGCACCGTCCGTCCATTGTCCGCCTGACGGGCCTTCGCCCATCTAACAGCCCTCGCAACGCGCGGATATGCCCCGGCGAAGTACCGCAGCACCCGCCCAAAACAGCCGCGCCGCTGTCCAAGAACACCCTGCCCCACTGCGCAAATTCCTCCGGGCCAACATCATAAACGGTCTTCCCGTCCACCAGCCCAGGCAGTCCGGCATTAGGCTGAATGATCACCGGCAGGTGGGTATTTTCCAGCATCACATCCAAAAGGTGCTTCAGCTCCGCCGGCCCTGCGGAGCAGTTCAGCCCAACCGCGTCTGCGCCCAACGACGTCAAGGTCACGGCGGCAGCGGCAGGGCAGGTTCCCAGGAATGTCCTCCCGTCCTCCCCGAAGGTCATCGTCACAAAGACCGGCAGGCTTGTCCGCTCCTTTGCGGCCAGAAGGGCGGCCTTGGCTTCCAGCAAGTCGCTCATTGTTTCAATAAGGATTAAATCCGCGCCCGCTTTTTCTCCCGTCTCCACGATTTCCGCAAATTCCGCATACGCATCCTCAAAGGCGAGTTCCCCGAACGGCTCCATCAGCGCGCCCAACGGGCCAACATCCAGCGCCGCGAAGCGGCCCTCCCCTGCCGCCCGCCGGGCGAGCCGGACGCCGGCGGCGATATAGGGAGCGGGGTCCTCCCCCAGCTTCCTGCGGCTTGCGCCGAAGGTGTTGGCGGTCAAAATATCCGCCCCCGCCGCCGCATAGGCGGCATGGATATTTTCTATTTTTTCTGGGGCGGAGAGATTCCATTTTTCCGGCGGCGTTCCCGCCGGAAGGCCGGCCCGTTGGAGCATGGTTCCCATTGCTCCGTCAAAGAGGTGGTGGGTAGATAAATCCAACATAGCGCTCCTTTCTTGCCTCCCCCGCAAAACTTTTATTAAAATTTTTCAAAAGGTTGCACAAAACACGGCAACTTTCCGCCCAATGCGGCCTACTAGTGTAGTGGGCGTCACCTACCGGAACTTCGCGCGTTCGAACAAAAACGCCCACAGGGATTGATCCCCCTGGAAAGCCCCCTGGCGCCGGTTGCAAACGGAGGCACCTTGAAAACGGAATAAGCTCCCTGCCCGAAGGCTGAAACGGCGGGGAGAAAAACGCATAGATTGCATAAAACGAAAAAAACGCGCCTACCGGCACGTCCTTTTCATGCCCTGGGATGGGCCTTTTGATAAACGTCTTGCAGCTTTTGCTTGACCATATGGGAATATATCTGCGTCGAAGAAATATCCGCATGGCCCAGCATCTCCTGAATGGAGCGCAAGTCCGCCCCATTTTCCAGCAAATGCGCCGCAAAGGAGTGCCGCAGCGTGTGGGGCGTGATCTCCTTCTCAATATGCGCTTTTCCCTGATAATACTTGATGATTTTCCAAAACCCCTGGCGGCTCATACGCTCGCCGCTCATATTGACAAACAAAGCCTGCTCCCTGGGGTCCAGCACCATCTGGGGCCGGATATCCTTCACATAATCGCTCAGCGCCTTTACCGCCCCCGGGTAAAGTGGAATGACCCGTTCTTTCCCCCGGCTGGAACAGCGGATGTAAGCCCCCGGCAGGTTTACGTCCCCAATATTCAGCCCAATCAGTTCGCTGACCCGAATGCCCGTCGCATACAAGAGTTCCAGCATTGCATGGTCCCGATACCCTTTTGCATCCACGCACTGGGGCTGGTCCAAAAACTGCTCCACCTCTTTACCGGTAAGAATCTGGGGCAGTTTCCGCTCCATTTTCACCGGAATGGCATCCTTTGCCGGGTTGCGCCGTATCACCCCCCGGTTTTGCAGATAACCATAGTAAGATTTCAGAGACGCCACGCTGCGGGCAATACTGGACGTGGACTTCCCCTTTCCGGACATATAGCCCATGTACCGCTCAATATGCTCCGTCTCCGCCTGGGGCAGTTCCACATCCTCCACTTCCAAAAGATACTTGGAAAACTGGGTCACGTCCCGGACATAGGAGGCGATGGTGTTGCCGGAAGCATTGCGCTCCAATTCCAAATATCCGGCAAACCCCTGGATATAATCCGTCAAATCCTTCTCTCCTTTCTCCTAGACCGCGCCCAACGCCAAGCGGAACAACAGCGGCACCGCCAGCCGTTCACAGAACATCCCCAGCGTCAATATCATGGCACACAACACAAACAGCAAAAAATAGCGGCTTCCATACAGCACCGGCGACGACCGTTTGCCACGCCCGAAGGACAGGGCGAACAGCTCCATAGACAGCGGCCAGGCCGCTTCCGCCAGAATCAGGAAGCACGGCAGTGTAAACAGCAGCCGCACCGCCAGCGCACCCAGCGCCAGCAGCACCCCCGCCCGTCCATAGCACCGGACAAAGCAGGACACCGTATACATAGTGAGAAACCCGAACACGCCGGACAGCGCAGGAATCAGCGCCACGCCTGCCGCCGAGAACCCCAGCAGGAACAGCAGCGCCGCATACCCGAAATACATCACGGCGCAGCTAATGAGGGAAACCTCCACCCCCTGGGTGTCATACAGGTGGCAATAATCCCTCAGGTATCCTGCCAATGCTTCCCAGGTATCCTCGCCGCAGGCTCCCGCATATAAATGCCCTGCCAGGGCGCCGCCCGCAAAGGCCAGTCCCAGCATCACCGTCCGCATGACCGAAGGGTCCCACTCCCCCAGCCGGATTGTCCGCATTACCATTCGCCCGCGCATCTTCCATCACCTCGTCTTCAGCCTATGCGGCTTGGACAAGTTTTAGAATTAGATGGAAGAAATCAGACGCCACCCCCCCCAGTCTGTCCTGCATGGGCTTGCACCACAGCAGGGGGGTTGCACTCAATAATAATATAGTGCATTTTTCTTAATTCCGCAAGCAAAAATCGTAAACTCTGTACTTTTTTGTCAGTTATTACAAAATATTATGTAAATCGCAGCATTTAAGCCGAAATGTGCGGCATTTTCCTGCGCCAGCCGGAAGATTTTGTAGACAGCCAGCCCCGCCTGCCCTATATATGGGGCAGGCGGCTATATACAAAGCGTAATCAGCCGTCCCCTCCCCTCCAAACCGGTTTCCGTCAAGATTTTATGAATTTTGGTTGTTTTTACACCTTGACAGGTTTTCCTCACTTCCGGCGCTTCCGGCGGGCTGTGGTTTTGTTCCGTTTCCCCTTGGGGAGATTGTACCCCACCAGCGCCGCCAGCAGCCCCCCCGCCGCCATGGACAATCCCAAGCCCGTCAGCCCGTTTTCAATACGGACCGTCTCCGTGGTCAGCGTCGCGGCGGCAAGCGTCAGCGCCAGGAACACCACCACCACCACCGGCACCGGCAACATAGACGCCCCCTTCCCTTTCATCACGCTGTAGCCGCAGCCCAGGAAGGATGCCAGCGCCGCCGTAACGCATACCAACGGGTAAAGCTGTTCCAAACCCAGAACCCCCCGGTCCACCAGCAGCGCGCACAGCATTTGCAGCAGCACATAGGAGAGCAGCGAGATGCCCCCTCCAATCAAGCAGTTTTTTACCATTCCCTCCGGCAGGGACATGACAACCTTTGACATAATTTAGAACCTCCCGGCCAATTGACTGATAAGACAGTATATTGGCCGGGAGGTTGCAATATTCAGTTGGACTAGCTTATTTTGTCTCGTTCTCGGAACCTTCCTCAATCTGGGCGGGTTCATCCTTAGCCTTCTTCGCCTTTTTGGCGTCTGCGGGGGGATTGCTGTGGTTGGTAGACACGGCCCATTTGGTCAGTTCCATGCGCACCCGGTCATCGCTGGTTTCAATGACGATGTTTTCCTCGCCCACATGGACGATCTTGCCTACAATACCGCCGATGGTGGTGATTTGGTCGCCCTTTTTCAAGCTGTTGCGCATTTCCTCCGCCTGCTTTTTCCGCTTGTTCTCCGGGCGGATCATCATGAAGTACATCAGCGCGACCATGACGACCAGAGGAATCAGCAGCGAACCCATGCCGACGGCGCCTTCGGCCGCGGTATAAAACAATGGCATAACTTTCTTCGTCTCCTTATTTTCCCGTTTTTTCCGTTTTCCGCAAAGTAAACGCTTTTTCTATTATAGCGGATGTGGGGACGTTTGGCAAGTACTAATTTTAGAGACGTTATAGAAGGGCTGTTCCTGCGGATGGAGACAGAAATTCTATTATAAGCCTGGATTATGCCCCTATCAGGATATCCCTCGCCGCAGAACGGTATGGACGCGTTATGACAGATCCTTTCCAAGCATAATCAAATGAAAGCCGTTTTCATATGCGTTTGGCTGGATGCCTATAACGCGAAAGCCCTGTGCAAGATACCATTTATAATCAATGCGTTCGCATGTCAAGGAAATGATTGCGTCAGGGATGCTGAGGATGGGTTTGCCATGGATGTTGAAGCCTATGGAACTGATCCCGCTGCGGAAGGTCAGGTATCCTTTGTTTTTGGCATACCGCTCCGCGATTTGGAACAAATCGCCTAGTTTATGCTCCAGTTTACACGCACCATTATCGTCAAACCCGCTGCATTCCAGTTCTAAAGCACGGTATCCCACTAGCTCACGGCACAAAATCCACCCCTTCGGCTGTTCGCTGTTTTCCCCCATGTACCAGCCTACAGTTTTGATGGTCTGGTCTATATCCGTCAGTTGGCCGTAGGCATCCTCAAAAGTAGGCCACCATTCCGGCTTGATGCGGTGCATGAGCCTAGCTACACTTTTGGCATTTTCAGAATTGATCTGATATACATTCACTGCGATACCTCCTGTCTCATAGGAATTGTACGCTTTTCTCTATCCATCCCATTCCTCAAAAATATACGCGTCCCCATATTCTCTGTACCCGATGGACTTGGCAAGCATTATAGAAGCAATATTTTCCGCGCTGCATTCCCACTGGGGGCAAATCCCCATTTCGATCAAATGATGCGCCGCCAGAGCCGCAGTGCATGCCGCGTACCCTTTTCGCCGTTCTTCTTTCAATGTGCTGATCCCTGTGTGTTGTATCTGCCCCTCCAGGTAAGGCATATCCGGTGCGTCACAGACGGATACCAGCTTATCATTTAATAAGTATCCGGTGAAATATCCCTTGGCCGCTTTTTCGGTGAAATACTCGTACAGCCATCCATCCGGACTGCTGTCGGGAGATGCTTGCCGAAAAAAGGACTCATAAAGGGGATAATCCGCCGTACTGAGCACTTTTGCACCGCCAAAGCGCGTAACCGTTTCCTTCTCAAACAGCATCAGCTTCTTCTTTTTCAGTTTGAACTGCTCGCTTGCCGCAGCAATCATTTTGTCCCTGCCGTACGGCTTGTGCTGCTCTACCCATTCTCTGTATCTGGGTGAATAGGCGGCAACGCACCAAACATCGTTTGCCAAAATATAGATTGGATATTTACAGCCGAAACCTTTCAGCTTTTCGTCTCTGGCCTCCGAACAAACAAAATAGGTTCCAGGCTTTAAATTGGAAAGGCTGATGCTGCAAAAATGGGAGTAGTAGTCCTCCGTTATGGCTTGTATCTTTTGAGACGTCATCTGTCCATGCCGCCTCCTTCCGGCAATTTCTCACACCGATGCAACAAACCGCTGGAAGGCTTCCCTTCCCTCGGGGGTGCATTTGAATACGCCCGCATGCTCCAAGACCTGTGCGAACACCTTGCCGACTTCGTCGCGGAGAATACTCTCGACATTTTCCGCTGTAAACTGATGGCGGGCGCGGAGTTCGTCGGCCCAGGGGGCGTGTTTTGCTAATTCTTCATCTGCTCCAGGATCACCGCCGGATACCAGCACTTCGCCTAAGCGGGACAGTTCTCCCTTCAAACGCGCCGGCAGGACGGCAAGGCCCATAACTTCTATCAGGCCAATATTTTCCTTCTTTATATGATGCAATTCCGCGTGGGGATGGTAAACACCCATGGGATGCTCCGGCGTGGTAATGTTGTTGCGGAGAACCAGGTCAAGCTCATACTCTCCATCGCGCATACGGGCAATGGGCGTTATCGTGTTGTGGGGTTCACCATCGGTCTCGGCGTAGACAAAGGCAGATTCATCTGTGTAACCGCGCCACGCAGTCAGAATCTTTTCGGCTAAGTCTACCAGGCGGGCATCATCCGCGCTGCGGAGCCGGAGGACCGACATGGGCCAATGGACGATTCCCGCCGCGACATCCGCAAAGCCGGGGAATGCCACTTCCCGCTCCACCGGCGCTTTCTCCATGGCAAAGGTATAACGCCCGCCCTGGAAATGGTCGTGGCTCAGGATGGAGCCGCCTACGATCGGCAGGTCCGCGTTGGAGCCGACAAAATAGTGGGGGAACTGCATCACAAAATCCAGCAGCTTGCGGAAGGCGGAACGGTCTATCTTCATGGGGACGTGCTGGCCGTTGAATACAATGCAGTGCTCATTATAATAAACGTAGGGAGAATATTGGAGGTACCACTGGCCGTTGTCAATGGTTACGGGTATGACCCGGTGGTTGCCGCGGGCGGGGTGGTTCATACGCCCCGCGTAGCCTTCGTTCTCACGGCAGAGCTGGCATTTGGGATAGCCGCCTTGAGGGGCGGACTTGGCGGCGGCTATGGCGCGGGGGTCCTTCTCCGGCTTGGACAGGTTGATGGTGATGTCAAGGCCGCCGTATTCCGTGGGCGTTACCCATTTGACGTCCTTGGCGATGCGGTAGCGGCGGATGTAGCCGGTGTCTTGGCTGAACGTGTAGTACCAGTCTGTCGCCGCTTGCCTGCTCTGGGCCAGGCGGGTTTGAAACTGCTCGATCACCCAGCTGGGACGGGGCGTCAGGATGGACATCAGCTTGGTGTCTAATAGGTCGCGGGCAGTGGTGTTATCGTCTATGACGCCGCGGGACGCCGCGTCATCTAATAGATTGGACAGGATGGCTTCCAAGTCCATGGCGGCAGGTTCCTCCACCGGGTCATAGGCGTCCAGGTCCAGCGCGGATAAAAGCTGGTTAACCGCCCAGGTCTCGTCCGCAGGCGCAATCAGGCCTTTCCCTATGGCATACCGAACCAGGGCGGCGATTTCTTGTGATACCATGTTTTGTTCCTCCAAATGTTTTTTCAGTTGGCTCCGCTGCCAATTCGCAAGCCAAGCCCATAGATGCTAGGCGCTTTTTTGTTCACCGGGAAAAGCGTCTCCACCGTTATGCCAGCCGTACCCCTCCGACCGGACGGATGGTTAGAACGTGGCACTTCCCCTCCCCCAGGTATGCGTCCATCCCCGCGCGGAAGGATTCCAGCATGTCAAGGGGGACAAAGGCCTGGATGGTTCCGGCGAAGCCGCCGCCGTGGACGCGGCAGGCTCCGCGGCCATGCAGCAAACGCTCCGCCAGGGCCAGGGCTACCGCTACTTCCTGGTGCGCCGTGCAGCCTGCCGGGACTACGTTTTGGAGGAAGCGCCAGCTTGAAAGCCCAGAAGTGCGAACCAGGGTGAGGAATTTGGCGAAATCATTGCTGCGGAGGGCTGCTACCTGGCCTTCTACGCAATGGTTGTCATGATATACATGCATGGCGCGGAGGACGGCGCGGTCGCCGGCCTTTTGACGGAGGACGGGCAGGGCGGCGTAAAAGTCCTCCTCCGGAATCTCGCGGAGGACCTTTTTGCCGAAATGGGCGCATATCTCCTTTAACTCGTTGGGGACGGCGGCATACTCGTCCGTCAGGTCTGCATGGTCTGCGCCGCTGTCAATGATGCACAGGGCATGGCCCGCTGATGAGAAGTCAAAGTCCACCTTCTCTACCACCGGATTGTCATTATCCGCAAAGTCTATGGTCACCATGCCCCCTACAGATGCGCCCATCTGATCCAGCAGGCCGCTGGGCTTGCCAAAATAGACGTTTTCCGCGTATTGACCGATTTTCGCCAGCTCCACGCTGCTGCACTTGTTGCCGTTAAATAAGCTGTTGAGAATACTCCCAACCAAAATCTCCAGGGCGGCGCTGGAACTAAGCCCGCTGCCCTTGAACACCGTGGAGGTGGTATAGGCGTTGAAGCCCTCCAGCTTGCAGCCGCGGGCGGCAAACGCAGCGGCAATCCCCCGGATGATGGCCGCCGAGCTGTTGTATGCGGAGGGATCCGCCTCCAAGCTGGACAGATCCACCACGTCCAGGGGGAAGCCTTCGCTTTGCAGCCGGATCACGTTTTCGCCGTTGGGCGCGACGGCCGCGATGATGTCTAAATCAATGCTGCCGGTGAGGACGCGGCCATGCTGATGGTCGGTGTGGTTGCCCCCAATCTCCGTGCGGCCCGGGGCAGAAAATACCGCAACCTTTTCACTCGGGCCAAAAGCTGCGGTCAGGCCGTCCAGCAGCCTGCGGTAACGCCGGACCTGGGCGGGCGCGGCGGCGGGGCCGTACAACTCCGCAATCGCCTCTTCCAGATGTTGAAAATCTGACGCGGGGGAAAATGTATAACTCATAAGCGCCTCCATTTAAAATATTTCGTGCCTTTGTCTCCTATTATATATAATTCCTGCCCAGATGAACATGGATTTTTTGGTCATCCCCGGGATTTTTTTGTCATCCTTTCTTCTTCCAGAAAAGATGCCTTGCGGGCCGAACCCGCCCCGCTTCCTCAAAAAGAGACGGGGCATCTTTGCGGGACGCGCAGAAGGCCCCGGCTTGCGCCGGGGCCTCGATCATGCCGTTTCTTCCCTTTCCCTCTGGGCAAGGTACTGCCGGGGAGATATGCCCTTGACATCCTTAAACACCCGGGAAAAATAAAAGGGATCGTCAAAGCCTACCGACGCAGCGATCTCCTGGATGGAGTAGTTTGTCTCCGCCATCAGGGCGCAGGCCCGCTCTACCCGGTACTCCAGCAAAAACCGCTTGGGCGAAACCTGGAACCGCTTGAGAAAACGGCGGTATAGGCTGGAATGGCTGACCCTGGCATAATCAGCCAGCCCCTCTACCGTGATCTTCTCCTCATAGTGGTTAATGATGTACTCCGCCGCCACAAGGGCGCAGTCGGACGTCTCCGGACCCGCACCGCCCGGATGCTGGGCTGTGCGCATCAGAAACGCCAGAAGCTCATAGAGCCGGGCCGTCATCTCCATCTGCTCCCAGGCGCGGGTGCCGAAATGACAGTACACCCCCTCTATCAGTTCCCGCAGTTCATGGGCGTCCCGGTTCCAGTAGACCGGCTCCTCCGGCGTGAAATCCGTGCGCTCCACATACCCTCCGGCATCCAATCCGCCAAATCCTACCCACACGTACTCCCAGGGCTGGGCCGCATCCGCGCAGTAGTGGACAGGGGTGTCCGGATAGACCAGGAAGGTGTCGCCCTCGCCAAGCTCATGCCGCCGGTTCCGGCAGACATAAATCCCCTTCCCGCTGACGACATGGTGGAGCAGAAAATGGTTGCGTACACCGGGTCCCCAGCCGTAGCCGGGAGGACACTGTTGACAGCCCGTATTCTGGACGTAGAGCGATGCCGTACGGCGTTCCAGCTTCATGGAATGTTTGTAAATGCTGCTTGCGTTTTCCTGCATTTGACATCCTCTCCTTTCGCAGGTTGCCTGCCCGGGCTGACGGGCAGAGGGAGACCGTTCGGAGCGTCTCCCGTGGCATTATTATACATGAAAAGAAGCGCGTTTGTCCACCGTTTAGCACACCTTTTCCTTTAAAAACACAGAAAATCGTCTATTTTGCCCAACAATTTATCAACGTTTTGTAAAAAATGCCACAAACACGGCAGGGGCGGGGGAAAAATATCAGGGAAAATCCCCGCCCCCCTTTCTTGACTTTTTTTATTTACCGTGCTACCATGCTAAAGTAACAAAGCGTCAACCGAACGGGAATGGAGGACGGCTATGGACATATTTCATGGAGAGGGCGCGGAGCTGCTGGTAAAGGCCATCCTGGCCCTGGAAACCGGGGAGGAATGCAGGGCCTTTTTAGAAGACCTGATGACCGGCAGGGAAATCCAGGACTGCTCCCAGCGGATTTTGGTGGCGAAGCTGCTGCGGGAAAAACAGGTCTACAGCGCCATTGCTTCCGCCACCGGCGCAAGCACCGCCACCATCAGCCGGGTCAACCGGTGCTGCAATTACGGCGCGGGCGGGTATGGCACGGTCTTGGACCGCGTCCTGCCACCGCCGGAAAAATAGGAGGAACCATCATGTCGCAATCTCCCCTGCGCCCGGACGAACGGGCGGGGCTGCGGCTGCGGGAGCTGTACCGGACCCACGGCTACCTCCCCTACCGCATGAGCAAGTTCGAGCCTTATGACTTCTATGTGGGAAATAAGAGCTTTCTGGTCAGTGAAAATATTTTGACCTTTACCGATACCGACGGGCGGCTGATGGCTTTGAAGCCGGACGTTACCCTGTCCATCGTCAAAAACGCGCAGCCCCCAGCCGGGGCGTTGGAAAAAGTCTGCTACAGCGAGAATGTATACCGCACGACCGCCGCCGGAATGGGCTTCCGGGAAATCATGCAGACCGGTTTGGAGTGCATCGGCGCGCTGGACTTGGCCGCAATGGGCGAGGTGCTGGCGCTGGCCGCAGAGAGCCTGGCTCTGCTGGGGAGCGGTTATCTGCTGGATTTGGGGCATACGGGACTGGTGTCCGCCCTGTTGGAGCCGGCGGATGAGACGGTGCGAAAAAACCTGCTGGCGGAACTGGGCCGGAAAAACCAGTCCGCTATCAACCAAATCTGCGCCCAGGCCGGAATCGGCCGGACGCTGGCCGTACGGCTGGGAAGGCTGGCCGGATTGTACGGCCCGGCGGGTTCCGTGCTGCCGGAATTGGAGGGATTGGCCCAGGAGGCGGAAGCACGGGAAGCGTTGGAGGAGCTGCGGGGGCTTTGCCGTATTCTCGAGGGGCTGGGGCTGCTGGAGCATATCCGGCTGGATTTCTCCATCGCCAACGATATGCGGTATTATAACGGCGTGATCTTCCGGGGCTACCTGCCGGGGCTTGCCAGCGGCGTCCTGGCGGGAGGGCGGTACGACAACCTGCTGCGCCGCATGGGCAAGGCGGGGGGCGCCGTTGGCTTTGCCGTATATCTGGACCAACTCGACCGCTTGGAGGACGGCGGCGGGTATGACGCCGACGTGCTGCTGCTCTACCGGCCTGGGGACGACCCCGCCGCCGTGGCGGCGTTCGCGGAACGCCTGCGGCGGGACGGGCGGTCCGTCCGGATGGAACGGTCCGAGCCTGCGGGCCTGCGGTGGCGGGAACAGGTCAGGTTCGGCGAAGGAGGTGCGGCCCAATGGATATGATCAGCGTGGCCCTGCCAAAGGGGCGGCTGGGCGAGAAGGTCTACGCCCGGTTTAAAGACGCCGGATACCCCTGCCCCGCTATCGAAGCGGAAAACAGGAAGCTGATTTTTGAAAATCCGGAGGCCGGGGTCCGGTACTTCTGGGTCAAGCCGTCGGATGTGGCCATTTATGTGGAAAGAGGCGCGGCGGACATCGGCGTGGCCGGGAAGGATATCTTGCTGGAATATGAGCCGGACGTCTACGAACTGGCGGATTTGGGGCTGGGACGGTGCAGGATGTGCGTAGCCGCGAAGGAGGACTTCCGGGACAGGACCGACCGGGTGCTGCGGGTGGCGACCAAGTTCCCGCGCATCGCCGGACGGTACTATGCCGGGCGCAGCCGGGATATTGACATCATCCATCTGAACGGGTCTATCGAAATCGCCCCTATTTTGGGGCTGAGCGATGTCATCGTGGATATCGTGGAAACGGGCAAGACGCTGCTGGAAAACCACTTGGAGCCAAAGGCCGTCATCGTCCCTATTTCCGCACGGTTAATCGCCAACAAGGTGGGATACAAATTTAAGTATGACGCTATTACAGAGCTGTGCCGCCGGGTGGCGGGACGGCCGGAGCAAGGAGGTCCGCTGTGATGAAAATATTGGACGCGTCCCAGGTCTCTTTGGACGAAATCCTGGGCCGGGGTGAGGAAAAACAGGATATTTCCGGCGTCGTGGCCGGCATTATCGCCGATGTAAAAGAAAACGGCGACAGCGCCCTGCGGCGGTACGCCAGGGCGTTCGACCACGCGGAGGTGGACGCCCTGGAGGTCCCGGGGGAAATGCTCGATGAGGCATTGGCGAGCCTGGCCCCCGGGCTGCGCGAGGTGCTGGAGGAAGCAGCGGAGAATATCCGCGCCTTCCACCGGCGGCAGGTGCAGAATGGCTTCGTTATCAGCGATAAGCCCGGGGTGGTGCTGGGGCAGAAGGTGGCGCCAGTGGAAAAGGTGGGCGTCTATATCCCCGGCGGAACCGCCCCCCTCCCTTCCACCGTTCTCATGGACTGCATCCCGGCAAAGATAGCCGGGTGTCCGGAAATTGTTTTGGTCTCCCCTCCTGCTTGCAGAGGGGACGTACATCCGTCTATCCTCGCCGCCGCGAAAATTGCCGGGGTGGACCGCGTGTTCCGCTGCGGCGGGGCGCAGGCCGTGGCCGCGCTGGCCTATGGGACCGAGAGCGTTCCGAGAGTGGATAAGATCGTGGGACCGGGAAACCCCTTTGTGCAGGAAGCAAAACGGCAGGTGTTTGGCCAGGTGGGCATTGATATGATCGCCGGGCCAAGCGATATCCTGGTTATTGCCGACGGGAAAAGCAGCCCCAGGCATGTGGCCGCCGACCTCCTCAGCCAGGCGGAGCACGACAACGGCTGCGCTGTCCTTGTTACCGACTCCCCCGCCTTGGCGCGGGATGTGGAGCGGGAAATGGAGCGGCAGCTTGCAGAACTGCCTACCAGGGAAACCGCCCGTGCGTCTTTGGAAAATAATGGGAAGATTATCCTTGTGAGGGATATTCCGGAAGCTGTCCGCATCGCCAACGCCTTGGCGCCGGAGCATTTGGAGTTTTGCGTGGATGAACCCTTCGCCTATCTCGGCCAGGTGAAAAACGCCGGGTCCGTCTTTTTGGGAAGAAGCTGCCCGGAAGCGGTGGGAGATTATTTCGGCGGAACCAACCATACCCTGCCTACCTACGGCACGGCGCGGTACGCCAGCGCGCTGTCAGTGGAGGATTTTGTCAAAAAGACTCAGTTCGTTTACTACAGCGAAGACGCGCTCTCCGCCGCCAGCGGCAAGATCGCCGCCTTCGCCCGTCAGGAAGGGCTGGAAGCCCATGCTAGAAGCGCCTTGGCGCGGGAAGCGGAATAGGAGGGCTGCTATGAGCAGATATTTGAGCGCAAGATTTGCGGACTTGGAAGCCTACGTCCCCGGTGAACAGCCCCAGGATATGCAGTATGTGAAGCTGAACACCAACGAGTCCCCCTTCCCTCCCGCCCCGGCGGTGCTCAAGGCCATCGGCGCGGAGGAAGCCGGCCGGCTGAACCTCTACCCCGACCCGGAATGCAGGGTGCTGCGGCAAAAGCTGGCAGAACACTATGGCGTGAGACTGGAAAATATTTTTTTGGCGAACGGGTCGGACGAACTGCTGAATTTCTTCTTTATGGCCTTCTGCGACCAGGAAAGGCCGGTCGCGTTTCCGGAGGTCAGTTATGGGTTTTATCCCGTCTACGCCTGCCTGTACCGCCTGCCTTACACGGAAATCCCCCTTCGGGAGGGCTTCAGGCTGGATATCTCGGATTATTGCGGAATCCATAAAAATATCGTCATCGCCAACCCGAATGCGCCTACCGGGCGGGCCGTCTCTGTATCGGAGATCGAGGAGGCCGTCCGCACGAACCCGGACCATGTGGTGATGGTTGACGAGGCCTATATCGACTTCGGCGGCGAGAGCTGCCTGCCGCTGGTGGAGAAGTACCCAAACCTGCTGGTGTGTCAGACGTTCTCAAAGTTCCGCTCGCTGGCCGGTGGGCGGCTCGGGTTTGCTTTCGGAAGCCCGGAACTAATCGGAGACTTGGATAAGATGAAATATTCTACCAATTCCTACAACGTTAACCGGCTTACTATGGCCGCCGCCGCCGCTACAATTGAAAATGACCAGTATTATGTTGACAACAGCAGGAAAATCCAGGAAAACCGCGCTTATACTACTGCGGCGTTGGACAAGCTGGGATTTGAGACCCTTCCCAGCTTGGCTAACTTTATCTTTACCCGCTGCAAATCCGTGGACGGCGGTACGCTCTACCGGGCGCTGAAGGCCAAGGGCGTTCTGGTACGGCACTGGGACAAGCCCAGTATCGCGGATTGGTGCCGGGTTACCATCGGTTCCCGGGAACAGATGGACGTTTTCTTGGCCAAGGTCCGGGAAATTCTGGAGGAGGTGGGCTGATGCGTACCGCGCAAATCAACCGCAAAACGGCGGAAACGGATATCCGCCTGCGCTTGGAACTGGATGGTTCGGGCGCCAGCAGCATTGACACCGGCTGCGGGTTCCTGGATCACATGCTTACCCTGTTCGCACAGCACGGCCGGTTTGACTTGGACGTGCAGTGCAAAGGAGATACCTATGTGGACGGCCACCATACCGTGGAGGATACCGGCATCTGCCTGGGCAGCGCCTTTAGCGAAGCCTTGGGAGACAAGCGGGGCGTGGTCCGGTATGGCTCCATGCTGCTGCCTATGGATGAGGCGCTGCTCCTTACCGCCGTTGACCTCTCCGGGCGGGGGCTGCTGTGCTGCGATCTTCAGATTCCCACGCAGAAGGTGGGAACCTTTGACACCGAGCTGGCCAAGGAATTTTTTGCCGCCTTGGCCCGGTGCGGCGGCATGACCGTCCATATCCGCCAGCTTGCCGGTGAAAACAGCCACCATATCATTGAGGGGGCTTTTAAAAGCCTTGCCCGCTCCCTGGGCGCGGCCGTGGCGGTCGATCCTCGGTTTTCCCAGGAAATCCCCTCTACCAAGGGGGTGCTGTGATTGATCGCCATTATTGATTACGGCGTGGGAAATCTGTTCTCGCTGAAATGCTCCCTGTCCGCCGCCGGAGCGGATGCCATCGTTACCGGCGACCCGGAAATCATACGAAGCGCGGATAAATTGATTCTTCCCGGCGTGGGGGCCTTTGGGGACGCTGCGGCGCTGCTGAGAAGGGATGGGCTGGATAAATTGGTCATCGAAGAAGCCCATCGCGGGAAGCCGCTGCTGGGAATCTGCCTGGGGATGCAGCTTCTTTTCGACTACAGCACCGAGTACGGGCGTCATGGGGGGCTGGGGTTGATTCCCGGTTGTGTGCGGCCTGTCCGGGACTATATCCCGGAGGGGTACAAAATCCCGCACATCGGATGGAACGCGCTGCGTTTCCCGGAGGGGCAGCCCGTCAGCCCCCTGTTCCGCTACATCCGGGAAGGGGATTGCGTGTACTTCGTACACTCCTTCTGCGGCGTGGAATGCGGGGAAAACGTGATCGCCCTGGCAGAGTATGGGACGCTCCTGACGGCGGCGGCGGCAAAAGGCAGCGTCTACGGCGTACAGTTCCACCCGGAAAAAAGCGGCGGCGTGGGGCTTCGGATTTTAAAAGCCTTCTGTGAGGAGGGGGAAATATGCTGATTTTTCCGGCAATTGACCTGAAATGCAGTAAAGTGGTTAGGCTTTACAAGGGTAGTTTTGACACGGTTCATCAGGTGGCGGAGGACCCTGTGGCTACCGCCGCCGCTTTTCGCGCTGCCGGCGCCAGATATCTCCATATGGTAGACCTGGACGGAGCCAAGGACGGCGTCCGGCAGAATGCAGACATCGTACGCGCAGTGGCGGAGGTTGGGCTGCGTATCGAATTGGGCGGGGGCATCCGGACGATGGAGGATGTTGCAGAGGTTTTCGCGCTGGGCGTGTGGCGGGTGGTAATCGGCTCAGCGGCAGTCTCTAATCCGGATTTTGTCAGGGGCGTAATCGAAAAATATGGGTGCGAACGGGTCGCAGTTGGCATTGACGCCAAGGATGGCTTAGTCCGTACCGCCGGGTGGACGGAGAATGCCGGGTTGGCGTATTTGGACTTTGCCAAGCAAATGGAATCAATTGGCGTAAAGTATATTATATTTACAGATATTGACACCGACGGAATGCTCTCCGGGCCTGCTTTTTCCCAATTGGACGCCCTGCAAAAGGCAGTCAAATGCGCCCTTACCGCTTCCGGCGGCGTGTCCTCTAACGCAGACCTGCGCGCTCTGCGGAACCAGGGGCTATATGCCGCCATCGTGGGCAAGGCCTGGTACGCCGGGGCGGTGGATTTGGCCCAGGCCGTCCGGGAAGGAGGCTCGCAGTGATCACAAAACGCATTATCCCCTGCCTGGACGTGAAGGACGGGCGGGTCGTCAAGGGAGTCAACTTTCTGGGGCTGGCGGACGTAAGCTCGCCGGTGAAGCTGGCAAGGTTTTACTCCAACTGCGGGGCCGATGAACTGGTGTTCTATGATATCACCGCTTCCGCTGAGGGGCGGGCTTTATTTACCGATATTTTGACAGAGGTTGCTTCCACCATCTTCATACCCCTGACAGTGGGCGGAGGCATCAATACCTTGGAGGATTTCGACCGTGTGCTGAAATGTGGCGCGGATAAGGTCAGCGTCAATTCCGGTGCGCTGCGCGACCCCTCTCTTATTGCCGGTGCAGCAAAAAAGTACGGCGACCAATGCGTGGTTTTGTCCGTTGACGCGAAGCGGGTGGACGGACAGTTTCGGGTTTTTGCCAAGGGCGGGCGGTTGGACACCGGGCTGGACGCCTTGGAGTGGATTCAAAGCGGCGTGGCTAACGGAGCTGGAGAAATCGTTCTCAATAGTATCGACACCGATGGCGTAAAAAATGGATTTGATATGGAAATGCTGGAAGCGGTGTGCAGCGTTGTGGACGTACCCATAATTGCGTCGGGAGGCGCGGGATGCGCTGAGCACTTTAAAACGCTGTTCCACTCCCTGCCGAAGGTGGACGCGGGGCTGGCGGCCTCCATCTTCCACTTTGGCGAGGTGTCCATCCCTGCGTTAAAACGGGAACTGTCCGAAGATGGCATTCCTATGCGATGCGAGGAGGCGCGGTATGTGCAAGATTGATGATTTGAAATTTGATGCGAATGGGCTGATTCCTGCCGTCGTGGTAGACGCGGGGAGCAAAAAAGTACTCACTTTGGCTTATATGAACAGGGAAAGTCTGGAAATTTCCATGCGGGAAGGGCGTACCTGCTTCTGGTCGCGTTCCAGGCAAACGCTGTGGCGCAAAGGGGAAACCAGCGGGAACGTACAGTATATCGTGGATATTACCGCCGACTGCGACCGGGATGCCTTGGTGGTTGCGGTGGATAAAACCGGCCCGGCCTGCCACCTGGGGACGGACTCTTGTTTCAATACCCCGCTGTTTGAGAGCGGCCGGGCTGCGCCCTTCTCTGTAAAAGGGCTGTATGCCCTGCTGGAAGGGCGGAAGGCTTCGCTGCCGGAGGGTTCCTATACTACCTACCTTTTCCAAAAGGGGCTGGATAAGATTCTGAAAAAGGTGGGCGAGGAATCTACCGAGGTCATCATTGCCGGTAAGGCGGAGGATCGGGCGGAAACAGTTTACGAAATCGCGGACTTGATGTACCACGTTATGGTTCTCATGGTGGAAATGGGCATCTCTGTGGAAGACGTGACCGCCGAGCTAGCTTCCCGGCACATCATCGACCACAAGGTAAAACAGGAAAAGGCGGCCAGACAGTAAAAAACGGAAAATAGTGGACTTTTTGCAGGAAATGCGGTATACTTGTCCTATCTGTCCGGCGCATCGGACGGAAAGGGAGGTTTGCTATGAAATTGGGCCGGGTCAGACTGCTGATGGTGGTGCTTTCCGCGCTGGCGCTGCTGCTGTTTCCTGTTGCCAGTATGCTGAAAAGCGAGTTGATAATGTACGGGGCGCTGTTGTGCTTCGTCCTGTCGGCGCTGGTCTGGTACGGCTTCTTCCGCTGCCCACACTGCCATAAATTTTTGGGGCAGTCTACCAAAACTGTCTGCCCACACTGTAAAAAAAGACTGTGAGCAAGGAGGCGCCTGCTATGTCCGGCGTTGAGTACGCGTACGCAAAATTGAACCTCGCCCTGGATATTTTGGGCAAACGAGAAGACGGCTACCATGACCTGCGCATGGTCATGCAGTCTATCGGGCTGGCAGATGAAATCACAGTCTCGCCCAGGGCCGGGGCGGGGACGGAGGTGGGAACGGACCTTCCCTACCTGCCGAAAGGCGATGGGAATATCGCCGCAAAGGCTGCGGCACAGTTCTTTGCAGCGACCGGGCTGCCCCCTGTAGGGCTGGCAATCGGCATTAAGAAACGCATCCCGGTCTGTGCCGGCATGGCCGGAGGAAGCAGCGACGGCGCGGCGGTGCTTCGCGTCCTGCGGCGGGTATACGCGCCGCAGCTTCCAGATTATGACCTGGAGAAAATCGGCGCACAGGTGGGCAGCGACGTCCCCTTCTGCGTAAGGGGCGGTACGATGCTGGCGGAAGGGCGGGGGGAACGGTTGTCCGTCCTGCCCCCGCTCCCCCCCTGCTGGCTGGTGGTTTGCAAGCCCGCGTTTTCTATTCCTACGCCGGAACTTTTTGCTAAGGTGCAGGTGAAAAAGCTACGCTGCCACCCGGATGTCCCAGGGATGGTCCGGGCGTTGGAGCAGAAGGATTTGGAGGGCATCGCCCGCCGGATGTACAATGTGTTTGAGGACGTGCTGCCCCGGAAATACCAGCAGGTGTTTGAAATCAAAAGTACGCTGCTGGGGCTTGGCGCAATGGCGGCGTCTATGACAGGCAGCGGGCCTACTGTGTTCGGCCTGTTCCGGGAGCAGGATGAGGCCGCCAGCGCCGCAGAGTCGCTGGCAACGCAGTATCCGTCTGTATTTTTGTGCAGGCCGGTTTGATGCCTGGGGTTAAAAATTTTTTTCAATTGATGAATAATTCCAAAAAATTCCGTCCATAATGGAACTAATCACTCCAAAATGGACGGAAATTTTTATGAAATTGCGTAATAAAATGCTGATATCCCTGTTGGCCGGCCTGCTGGCCATGCTGCTTTTCAGTACGCCTATGTGGTGGGGCGTCGTCTTCTCCCCGCTCTCCCAGCCTTTGACCACCGCAGAGCTGTCCGAGGACGGCGACGGCATCCGCTGGGAATCCGGCGGCATCGTGCTGCGGTTTAAATCTCTCGATCTTCTCTTTTCCTTCCTCCATCTGTCATAAGCGCAAAATGCCTGCGGAGTAAAAAACCCCGCAGGCATTTTGCATATCACGCCGCTTTCAGAAGCCCTTGCGGCGAACAAATCAATAGGCGGTGATGATGCCGCCGTCGTCCGCGTACACCGTGGAGATGCCGCCGGTGGGGACAATCAGAATCTCTCCAAAACGGCACCGCTTTTGGAGCAAATCCTTCACATACTCCGCCCGCTCCTGGCAGTTGCAGTGGGCAATCATCAGACGGCGGCCCGCATGTTCCTCGTCGTCGGCCATGCGGGAAACCATCCGGGCTAACGTCTGACGGATGGATAGGCCCTGGCCCAGCTTCTCAATGTCCCCCTCCCGGGTCGCGCCGCACAGCAGCTTTACCCGCAGCGCACCCGTTACAAGAGCCTGCATCCGGGTCAGACGGCCGTTTTTGCGCAAATTGTCCAGATTTTCCAGCACGAAGAGGGTTTTCATCCGGTCTATATATTTCTCCACCTGCTCCACTACCGCCCCAAAGGACAGGCCGCGGGACGCCAGCTCACGTACCAGCAAGGCAATCTGCGCCTGCCCTACGGACGCGGAACGAGAGTTGAACACATGGACGTTCCCTGTGCCTCCCTCCTCCCGGTAGATGGCGCGGGCCTGCATGGCCGCGTTATAAGAGCCGGAAAGCTGGCCGGACAGGGTCACTACATAGCTGTCGCCCCCTTCCAGGAATTGCTCTAAATACATGGACGGCGACGGGCAGGCCGTCTTCGGTGCGTCGGGCCACGCCTTCATCTTTTGCAGCAGTTCGCCCTGCCGGAAATCCGGGCCGTCTACTACGGTCTCCGCGCCGATTTGGATGCTTAGGGGTACCTTTTTCACATGGGGGTCCGCCACCAGCTCCGGGGGCAGGTCTGTGCAGCTATCGCAGATCAATCTATATGTCATTTCTAAAACCGCCTCAAGTAATATGGTTAATTAGATTATATCTTGTTTCAACAAAATGTCAACCCTCTATTCACAAGAAGCAGAAGAAATCCTGGCAGCATGCCAAATCAGAAATTTGCGTTTGGCATGCTGCCAGCCTGCGGCCCTTACACATACTGCTGCTTCGCTACGTCAATCACGCCCCGGGTTGTCAGGCGAAGAGTCGGAATCACCGGCAGGGACATAAAGCTGAGGGTCATGAACGGGTCAATCGCACGGCTCACGCCCAGGGCAAAGGCCGCGTCCTTGGCGCGCTCCAAGGCGGTATTTACCTCCTCCAAGGTGCCGTCGCTCATCAGGCCTGCGATGGACAGCACAACCTCGCCCTTGATCCGGCCGTCCTCCATCACTACGATGCCCCCCTTGTTCTCCGCTATCCGGTTGGCGGCGGCGGCCATGTCCTCCTCATTAGCTCCCACTACAATAATATTATGGGAATCGTGGGAGACGCTGGTGGCTATTGCGCCGCGCTTTAAGCCGTAGCCCTGCAAATAGCCTATGCCGATGTGGTGCGTATTCTTGTGGCGCTCCACTACCGCAATCTTCAGAATGTCCCACTCTGGGTCAATGTGGTCGGAATAGCCCTGGTCTACCGTGACGATTTCCCCAGGCACCATGCCGATGATGCCCCGAGGACGGCGTTCCGCAAAGTCCGCCGCCGACAGGCGGGCCAGGTGGAAGGTGTCGTGGGCCTTTTCCGCCAGGTAAGGGTCAATCTCCGGGGCTTCAAAATCGCGGACGGTTTTGCCGTCGTATAACTCCTCCCCTTTTTTGAACACCTGCAAAATGTTAAAGTCGTTAAAGTTGTCGATAACCACAAAGTCTGCTAAGTACCCAGGCGCAATCGCGCCCCGGTTGTTCAGAAGATAGTAGCGCGCCGCGTGGTGGCAGGCTACCTTTACCGCCAAAATGGGGTCTGCACCCCGGCGGATGGCTTCCCGGACGTTGTAGTCGATGTGGCCCTTTTCCAGCAGGTCGCTGGGGTGCTTGTCGTCGCAGCAGAACATGCAGCGGTCCGCGTATTTCTCCGTTAAAAGGGGCATCAACGCCTGCAAGTTCCTGGCGGCGGTTCCTTCGCGGATCATGATGAACTGCCCGCGCTCCAGCTTGGCGATGGCGTCGGCGGGGTCCGAGCATTCGTGGTCGGAATACACGCCGGCCGCCACATAGGCGTTGAGGTCGTTCCCTGCCAGGCCCGGGGCGTGGCCGTCAATCTTCTTGTGGTGGGCCTGGGCGGCTACAATCTTTTCTATCACCTGCGGGTCTGCGCCAATGACGCCGGGGTAGTTCATCATCTCCGCAAGGCCCTGGACGCGCGGATGGTCGTAGAAGGAATCTACCGTACGGTAATCCAGCACCGCCCCGCTCTCGTCCATGGGGGTTGCGGGAACGCAGGAGGGCAGCATAAAGCGCACGTCTACGGGCAGGCCTTCCGTGGCTTGCAGCATATACTCAATGCCGTCGGCCCCCATGACGTTGGCAATCTCATGGGGGTCTGTGACCACGGTGGTAGTCCCGTGGGGCAGGACCGCTTTTACAAATTCCTTCGGAGAGACCATGGCGCTTTCCAAATGGATATGGGCATCAATAAAACCGGGAAGGACGATCTTGCCTGACATATCAAACGCTGCCCTTCCCTCATACTCCCCTATGCCGACAATCAGGCCCTCCGCCACCGCAATATCGCCATGGCAAAGTTCGTTGGAAAAAACGTTTAAATAGGTCGTGTTCTTCAGCACCAGGTCGGCCTTCTCCCTCCCTGCCGCTACTTCTACAATCCGCAGCTTCTTATTTAGTTTTCGGTTGATCCTGCCGGTATAGCTCTCAGCGCCCATAGAGGAAGCCTCCTTTTGTGGTATTTGATGCTTTTTCTTGAAAATGGATAAAAAGAATAGGCTGCATTGTTTGCGGCCTTTTTGTTATTATAGCATAAAGCGCAGGCTTTGTCTACTAAATTTTATGGGTATTTTCCCAGCGCGGAAAAGAGACGGCTCCGCGGGAGCCGTCTCCTTTCCATCAGCCCACCGGCGCGCCCGCCAGGGCGTCCAGGTAACGCTGCTCCGCTTTGTTCCAGTCGATGAGGGAAAACCAAGTGTCTACATAAGCCGCTTGGTCGAAATGCTGTACCGGCAGATAGGCGTGTTCCCACATGTCCAGGATGAGTACCGGCGCCACCGAATCCAAAGGCAAAACTTCATTGTTGGGCGTGGTGGCGATATGTATGCCTTTGCCCCCCTCCGCCGCCAGCCAGACCCAGCCGGACCCTATCAACCCTTGGGCCGCTTCCGTTAGGAGCTGCCGGAATTGGGGCATGGACCCGTAGGTCGTTATGAGCTCCTCCGTCAGACGGTTATGGGGCGGCTGGCCCGCCTTGCAGGCTATGCCGTCAAAAAACAGTTGGTGGTTATATACCGCCCCAGCCGCATTTTTCAAGCGGTTGAGTTGGGCCGTGGGCAGGTTGTAGTCCTCTGTTACCAACTGCCGCAGGCTGCGGTCCGTCAGGCGGTGGCGGACCACCAGACGGTTCAGTTCATAGACCGCATCCGCGTAGAATTGGTCATGGTGATAATATAACGTGTTGGCGTCACAGTGGGGCATCAACGCCACGTAGCCGTATGGCAGCGGGGAGAGTTGAAAGGGAAAATATTGCTCCATGCCAAACCTCCTTTTATAGTCGAAGCGGTTGAAAATCTGAAAAAGCATATTTACGCGTTTTCAACTGCGTTGACTAGACAATCGTACCATAGTATATGGGCGGCACAGGCGGAGGGTGCGGAAAATTTTTTCCCCAGAACTGCAACCAAAGCAGGAGTTTTGCAGTCTTTATAGGTGAAAGCTAGTTTTCAACAGATACACGGAAAGGAGGGCTGTCCATGACGGGCCAAGAACTGACAGACCTATATTTCGCCCGTTCCGAACAGGCCGTGGAAGCTACCCAGGCCGCTTACGGCGCCTACTGCCGCGCCATCGCCTTGGGAATCCTGGGCTGCGAAGAGGACGCGGAGGAATGCTTATCGGACGTGTGGCTGCGGGTGTGGAACGCTATCCCGCCGGAACGGCCCGAACACTTTAAAGGTTGGCTGGCCGCAGTAACGCGGAATCAGGCCCTTACCCTGCGCCGGAAACGGGCCAGGCAGCCGCAAACAGTGGACGACGCCGCGCTGGAGCTGGCGGTGGACTTGGGCGGCGGACCGGCTGAGGACTTGGAGGGAAAGGAGCTGGGGCGGCTCATCTCCCAATTCCTGGCCGGCCAGCCGGAGGCAAACCGGAACCTGTTCCTGCGCCGGTACTGGTATGGCGACACCGTGGAAGAAGCCGCGCGGCGGGCCGGGTGGAGCGTGGGGCGGGCTAAGTCCGGGCTGCACCGGATGCGGAAAAAGCTGCGGGATTATCTGATAAAGGAGGATTATTTGTTATGAAACAGGAGCAAATTATGGACGCTATGAACTATATCGACCCCGCCCTGGTGGAAGCGGCGGACTGCTGCGGACCGGAAGTCCGCCGGAAAAAGTGGCGGAAGCCTGTGCTGATCGCGGCCTGCCTGTGCCTTGCGCTGGCGGGGACGGCGTTGGCGGCGGAGTTGGCGGGGGTGCGCATTAGTTGGACTGGTCCCGATTCCGAGGAGTGGCTGAAAGAAAATGACGTGGCTTATACGGTGGAGAACAGGCTGGCCTATTTCCCGCTGGACAGCTTTTCAGCGGAGATTACCACGCTTTCGTCCGAGGTGCAGAACAAAACAGTTTCCTGGCCGTTTGTGTCCTGGGATGAGTTGGAGGAGTATCTTGGAAGGAATGTCTTGGATAACACCGTGTTGGATGAAGCAGCCAGAGGCCCTGATATTACGTTCCAGGGAAGCAGGGGAAAAAGGACAAATATTTTGCTGATGGCGCATTTCAACGATCAAGGGTTGGCTTGTATTACGGCCAATAGCAATCATCTGATTGACGGCATCCAAATAGGAGCCGGCGTGCAGCTTTATACAGAACTGATGCAGACGCCTGTGGAAGCGAGAGGCGGCCAAGACCCAGGTATTGTGACCGCAAACGAGGGAGAAGAATTTTCGTTTGCGGAAGTTTATACAACCCCAAACGGAGTGGAAGCCACTATAACGCAAAAAACAGATGCAAGCAGCGGCATCAGGGAAACATATGCTTATTACGCACATTTTAATGTCAATGGGGTTGGTTTTTATGTGACCGCAGAGTGCTACCCTGTTGATTATACGCCGGAGACGCTGCCTGATGACCCCGCCTACACGCTGTCTGTCTTAAAAGAAGTGCTGGACGGCTTCGTGTTTGAACCTGCCGCGTAAATGGAAGCAGACCTGGACGGGCAAGCCGTCCAGGTCCGCTTTTTACGCTTACAGCGCGTTGTAGTCAATCTTCCGGTTTTTGAAATAGTACTCTTTGTCGTGTTCGCCTATCTCCCGCAGGACTTTGCAGGGATTGCCCACGGCTACCACGTTGGAGGGCAGGTCCTTGGCGACGATGCTCCCCGCGCCTACCACAACGTTGTCCCCAATCGTCACGCCCGGCAAAACCACCACCCCTGCACCCAGCCAGCAGTTGCGGCCAATATGTACCGGCATGTTGTATTGATACGCCTTCTCCCGCAGTTCCGGCAGGATGGGGTGGCCTGCCGTGGCCAGGGTTACGTTGGGTCCTATCATCGTGTAGTCGCCGACATATATGTGCGTGTCGTCCACGCACGTCAGGTTGAAATTCGCGTACACATTCCGGCCAAAATGGACGTGCCGCCCGCCAAAGTTGGAATGGAAGGGCGGTTCAATGTAGCAGTCCGGACCGATCTCCGCCAACATCTCCTGCAGCATCGCTTCCCGCTTTGCCAGCTCCGTGGGACGGGTCATGTTGAAATCATAGAGACGGTCAAGGCACTGGAATTGCTCCTTTAAGATGTCTTCATCTCCGGGCAGGTATAACTCGCCGGTATGCAGGCGCTCTTTCATGACGCTCATGGTTCGTTTCTCCTTATATCTGTTGATTTATCAGTACCCCGCGGCCAGCACCGCAGGACGGGTTTGATGCGCTACCGCCGCGCTTCCTCCTCCAGGGTCTCCAGAAATTTTGCCGCAGCTTTGGAGAAAATTTGGAATTTCTTCCACACTACATATAGGCTGATCTCCAAGCGCGGCTCCAAAGGACGGAAGCACAGCGGGCTGTCCCCCGTAGTGTTAACCAGGCGGTCCAGGGTCACCGCGCACCCTAAGCCCTCCTCTACCATCAAGGATGCATTGTAAATCAGATTGTAGGTAGCCGTGACGTTCAGGCTGGTATAATCCACCCCGAACCATGACGACAGGCTGTCCCGCCCCATAGCCTGCCGGGACAGAAGCAGGGGTTCTCCCAGCAGGTCTTCTGCACGGACGGCGGGCAGTGACGCCAAGTGGCTGTCCTTGCGCATAAGAACCCCCCATACGTCCGTATAAGGGAGACGCAGATGGTCGTACCGCTTTAAGTTCCCCGGCTCCAAGAGGATGCCGAAATCCAGACAGCCCTTGTCCAGCTTCTCGCACACATCCCCGGCGTTTCCGCTGAATAAATGGTAGTGGACGTTGGGGTGGCGCCTTTGCAGGGTGCTGGCCGTGCGGGCGATGAGACGCATGGCGTCGCTCTCGCCACCGCCGATGTAGATGTCTCCGGCTACAGCTTCCTTGGAACCCCAAAATTCCGATTCGGTTTTCTCTACCAGCTCCATAATCTCACCCGCCCGCTTGCGCAGCAAAAGCCCGTCCTCCGTCAAACGCACTTTACGGCTGCCGCGGATAAACAGCTTTTTCCCCAGCTCTTCCTCCAGGTCCATAAGCTGGCGGGACAGCGTGGGCTGGGTCAGATGCAGGTATTCTGCTGCGCCGGAGATGCTCTCCTCCTGGGCTACCGCCAGGAAATAGCGCAGCACACGCAGTTCCATTCGCTTCCCTCCCTTCGTTTGCATCACTATACCACGTCCCGGTATACCCGTCAAGTATGGATTTGCCTTTTCTATTTGTTTCAAATATTTCTTTCATAGAGGAAGCCGTCCGGCGTATTTGCGCCGGACGGCTTCCCCTATGCTCTTTTATCGGGTTCCGTGTTTCACACGGTCGGATTCCTCTGAGGTTTTCGCGTCGTTCCAGCGGTCCATGGTACCAACCAAATAACCGGTGATGCGGCGGATGCGCTCAAAGCCCTCGCGGCCGTCATGCTCGTGCCGTCCGCAGCCGGGACACTCGTCGTCAATAATCCCTGTGTACCCACAGCAGGGGTCCCGGTCTACCGGATGGTTTACCGAGCCGTAGCCAATGCCCGCTTCCTTCATGCAGCGGATTACCTTTTCAAAGGCGTCCAGGTTTTTCAGCGGGTCGCCGTCCATCTCCACGTAGCTGATATGGCCCGCGTTGGTCAGCGCGTGATAGGGCGCTTCCAGCTTGATCTTCTCAAAGGCGCTGAGGGGATAGTAGACGGGTACGTGGAAGCTGTTGGTGTAATAATCCCGGTCGGTGACGCCGGGGATCAGGCCGTACCGCTCCCTGTCCATCCGGATGAAACGGCCGGACAGGCCCTCGGCGGGAGTAGCCAGCAGCGAGAAGTTCAGGCCCGTTTTCTGGCTCTCCGCGTCCATGCGCGCCCGCATTCGGGCGATAATTTCAAGGCCCAAACGCTGGCTGCGCTCACTTTCGCCATGATGCTGGCCCGTCAGGGACACCAGCGTCTCCGCAAGGCCGATGAACCCTACCGACAAGGTGCCGTGCTTAAGTACCTCCCGGACCTCGTCGGTCCAGGCCAGCTTCTCACTGTCCAGCCACACGCCCTGGCCCATGAGGAAGGGGTAGTTATATACGCGCTTCCTGGCCTGAATCTCAAACCGCTCCAAAAGCTGGTCAATGCACATGTCCAGCTTCCGGTCCAACTCGTCGAAGAAGGCGTCCAGGTCGCCCTTGGCCTTGATGGCAAGGCGGGGGAGGTTGACGGAAGTGAAGCTCAGGTTGCCCCGCTGGTTGCACTGCTGGCGGGTGGGATCGTAGACATTGGAAATAACCCGGGTGCGGCAGCCCATGTAGGCAATCTCCGTCTCAGGGCGCTTGGGGTCGTAATATTGCAGATTGAAGGGGGCGTCAATAAAGGCGAAGTTGGGGAACAGCCGCTTGGCGGAGCAGCGGCAGGCCAGCTTGAACAGGTCGTAGTTCGGTTCACCGGGGTTGTAATTGATCCCTTCCTTTACGCGGAATATCTGAATGGGGAAAATGGGGGTCTCGCCGTTGCCCAAGCCCTGCTCCGTGGTGAGCATCAGGTTTTTCATCACCATCCGCCCCTCCGGAGAGGTATCCATGCCGTAGTTGATGGAGGAAAAGGGCGTCTGCGCGCCGGCGCGGCTGTGCATGGTGTTCAGGTTATGGATGAAGGCTTCCATGGCCTGGAAGGTGGCGCGGTCGGTCTCCTTCTCCGCATAGTGGACGGCCATGGACTGGGCCTTCCGCATCCGTTCCCCGTCGCCAAACTTCTCCACCAGATAGGGCAGCTCCGCATCCGTATAGGGCTGACACTGTTCCAGGCGGGGATAGAGGCCAGTTTCCGTCTCGATCTTCTCCCGCAGGGCTTTCAGCTCATCTTCCGGGTCGGGCATATCGTCGTGCCAGAGCATCAGCGCCTTGGCAAGATTCCGGGTGTAGTAGCGGCGGAAGGTCTTTTTCACGCCGTCGGCCATGCCGTAGTCAAAGTTGACGATGGCTTGTCCCCCGTGCTGGTCGTTCTGGTTGGACTGAATCGCAATGCAGGCCAGGGCGGCGTAGGACGCAATATCGTTCGGCTCCCGCAGGTAGCCGTGGCCGGTGGAAAAGCCGCCTTTGAACAGCTTCTTGATATCAATTTGACAGCAGGTGGTAGTCAGGGTGTAGAAGTCCAGGTCATGAATGTGGATATCCCCTTCCTGATGGGCCTTGGCATGCTCGGGCTTGAGGACAAACATCTGGTAAAACTGCTTGGCGCCCTCGCTGCCATACTTCAGCATGGACCCCATGGCGGTGTCGCCGTTGATATTGGCATTTTCCCGCTTGACGTCGGAATCCACCGCATCAGAGAACGTGATGTCCTCATAGGTCTTCATCAGACGGGTGTTCATCTCACGGACCCGGCTGCGCTCGTTGCGGTAGAGGATGTAGGCCTTTGCCGTCTGGACATAGCCGTTGTCCATCAGAACCCGTTCCACGATGTCCTGGATGTGCTCCACCTCCGGCTCGGCAACGCCCTCTACTTCCAGGATGGACAGAACCTCATCCGCCAAGGTCTCGGCCACATCGTTCTGGCCGGGCTTGTAGGTGGCTTCAAAGGCCTTCGCTATGGCCCCGGCAATCTTTTCCTTGTCGAAGCTGACCAGCCGTCCGTCCCGTTTCTTCAGTTTCTCAATCGTCATTTTCCCCGTACTCCTCATATCAAATCAGTATCATCCAAAACTATGCCCAGGGGCAAAGCCTCGCCAGCCCCCAGGCACAATATGTTGCGCACTATTTGCAAAACGAACGTATATATAGTACAACCCGTTAGCTGTCCTGTCAAGTGATATTTATCACAGGGACGGAGGTTTTTTACCGGGGAGAGACGGTTGCCGGCCCACAGGGAGGTCATTCCCCCCGGCCAAAGAATTTATCATGCACCGCCCGTACGGCGGCGGAAGCGTACTCCTCGTCAATGAGGACGGACACCCGGATCTCACTGGTGTTGATCATCTGGATATTGATATTTGCGTCATACAGCGCCTCAAACATCGTTGCGGCTACGCTGGGCGTCGTCATCATGCCCGCGCCCACAATGGACACCTTGGCAATCTTGTCCTCCACCGTCAGATGGTCGAAGCGCAGGGCATCCTTCTGCTCCTGTAGCACACGCACCGCTTCCTCCACGTCCGCGCGGGGGAGGGTGAAGCTGATGTCCTTGCTCTCCCCCCGGCCGATGGACTGGATGATGGCGTCTACATTGATATTGGCCTTCCCCAGCAGGGAAAAGACACGGAAGGCTACGCCGGGATTGTGGTCCAGCCCCACCACCGCAATCCGCGCGATGCTCGTATCCTTCGCCACGCCGGCGATGTTGGTTTTTTCCATTTTCACAACCTCCTTGACTTTCGTGCCGGGTTTGTGTTCCAGACTGGACACGACTTCCATATTCACACGATATTTTTTTGCCAGTTCCACGCTGCGGTTATGAAGCACCTGCGCCCCTTGGCTGGCCAATTCCAGCATCTCGTCGTAGGTAATTTCATCCAGCTTTACCGCGCCGGGAGTCACCCGGGGGTCGGTGGTGTACACGCCGTCTACGTCCGTGTAGATCTGGCACAGGTCCGCCCCGAAGGCCGCCGCCAGGGCGACCGCGCTGGTGTCCGAGCCGCCCCGGCCCAGGGTCGTCACGTCGCCGAAACGGTTCACCCCTTGGAAGCCTGCTACCAGGACGATCTTGTTCTTGTCCAGCTCCCGCTGGATGCGCTCCTGCTCAATGCGCTGGATGCGGGCGTCGGAATAGGCGCT
Source organism: uncultured Clostridia bacterium (assembly GCA_947649615.1). Taxonomy (GTDB): domain Bacteria; phylum Bacillota; class Clostridia; order Oscillospirales; family Oscillospiraceae; genus Pelethomonas. The sequence continues at coordinate 101,196 of CANSSG010000003.1, forward strand.
GGTGGTATGTACCCCCACCTGCCAGCCCGCCAGGCTGACCACCGGCAGGCCCATGCCCTCCAAAGCCATGGCGCACAGGGCGATGGATATCTGCTCCCCAGTGCTTAGAAGCATGTCCATCTCCCGCTTGGAGGCTTTGGGGTTGATTTCCCTGGCCTTTTCAATCAGGTCGTCCGTAGTGTCGCCTTGGGCAGACAGGACTACCATGACCTGATTTCCGGCTCTATAAGTATCGGCAATGATGCCCGCCACGTTCCGGATGCGCTGCGCATCCCGGACGGAACTGCCGCCAAATTTCTGTACAATTAAACTCATTAGGATACTTCCTCTCTATGGAAAATTGGGTGACACTCTATTATAGTACCCCGCAGGCGCTTTGGTTAAGGAAGGACAGGCAAAATCGCCTCCGCTCCCAAATTTTCCGCCAGCGCCCTGGCTTCTCCAGCGGGCATGACGCCGGTCAGCACCGCGCCGCCGCCGATCTCTTGGCTCCCCTGTGGGGGCGTGAAGGCCCCGCGCAGATACCAGCGCATGGGAAGCCCGTCCATCCCCGCCAACTCCGCGCTCTCGCTCCAGCCCAAATTGCGGCGCTTTTCACGGTGCTGCAAAACGTCGATGACGTCCCCCATGACGGCGGAGGCCGTGGGCAGGTCCCCCGCTCCCCTGCCGTAGAACATGACGTCGCCTACGGCGTTGCCGCGAATCATGATGGCGTTGAATACATCGTCTACCGAAGCTATCGGGCTGTCTTCCTGCACCAAATGGGGGGACACGTAGGCGCACTGCCGCCCGTCTGCCAGCTTCACCGCACGGCCCAGGAGCTTCACCCGGTAGCCCGCCCGGCGGGCGGCCTCCACATCCTGCAAATCCAGGCCGCTGATGCCCTGTACGCTGATCTTTTCCGGCAGGACTTCCCTGCCCCAGGCCAGGTCGGACAGAATGCAGATTTTGCGGCCTGCGTCCAGGCCTTCCACGTCTGCGGCAGGGTTCTGCTCGGCGTAGCCCTTGGCCTGGGCTTCCCGAAGGGCTTCGTCAAAGGGGACGCCGCCCTTCACCATGCGGGTGAGGATATAATTGGTGGTGCCATTCAGGATGCCGGCGATTTCCTCAATCTGGTTGCCGGCAAGGCATTGAAACAGCGGGCGCAGCACGGGGATGCCCCCCCCTACGCTGGCCTCGAACAGGTAGTTGACGTTTTTCTCTTTGGCAATGGCAAGCAGCTCCTTGCCGTGGGAAGCGACAAGTTCCTTGTTGGAAGTCACCACATGCTTTCCCGCCAGCAGCGCCCGCCGCGTAAATTCCAAGGCCACCTTGGCCCCGCCGATGGATTCCACCACTACATCTAGGGCAGGATCATTTTCCAGTACGGAAAAATCCTTTACCGCGATCCCGGCATACGGCGTGGCGGATAAGTCCCGTACATCCAGAATATATTTTAAATGGAGGGGTTCGCCCAGGCGTTCCTGAATCGCTCCGCCGTTCATGCGCAGCACCTCTGCCACGCCGCTGCCAACCGTCCCGAATCCCATAATTGCAAAATTAGCCATAGTTTTCTCCTTCTCTCCCGTTGCTGTTGTCTCCGTATAGGCCTACGTTGGGCGGCTGCTACCCCGCCAAAATATCAAATTTTACCACGCCCTCCAACACCTCTGCCCGGGCAATCAACTCTTCCAGGGTAATCTCCATATCGCTGGTCTCGGCGGATATGGTCACGGCGGCGCAGCCGTTGGTGGGGATGGATTGGTTGATGGTCAGTATATTCGCCCCGCTCCCGGCAAAAATAGCTAGGACATTGCTCAATACGCCGGGGTTGTCTTTGAGCATGGTGTAAAAGGTGATGATATGTCCGGTTTTCATATCGTTGAAGGGCTGGACGGCGTCCTTGTACTTATAGAATGCACTGCGGCTGATGCTGACCTGCCTGGTGGCGTCGCCTACGGTGGCAGCTTCGCCGGACAGCATCATTCGCTTGGCCTCGGCCACCTTGATGAAGATTTCCGGCAGGGCCGAGGCGGCTACGATGTAAAACTTGGTCTGCTTTCCCATATTGTATCCCCCCTGTGGTCACATGTCCTTAAATGATGATAGTGTACCACACCCCCTTCCCTTTTACAACCCAAAATATACGGGAATATTCCACAATCTTTCCTGCCCCGCAGGAGGAAATGAGGTACAGATTTTCTATATGTCACAACTAAGTGTCTTTTTACAACGGACAATTACCGTCCTGTTGTGGATTGCCGGGGCAGTGGTGTTTTTTAAGTGGCTATTGGCCCCCCTTTTGCCCTTTCTGCTGGCGTTGGCCCTCAGCGCCATGGTGGAGCCACTGGTGCAGAAGCTCCGCAGGAGGATGAAGGTGCAGCGGACCTTTTCCGCAGGGCTGGTGACGACGCTGCTGCTGCTGGTTGTGGGCGGCGGCGTGGCGCTGCTGCTGGTCAGGCTGGCGGCGGAACTGCGGGAGTGGTCCGGCCGCCTGCCGGAGTTGATGGAGCGGTTCCCCATCATATGGAACGGCATGCTGGACCAGGTGGAGCGGTGGTATGCCTCCAGCCCGTCCCTGCTCCGCTCCGGACTGGACCTGCTGGCGGGCCAGCTTATGGAGGAAGGGCCGTCCTTGGCCGGTACGGCAGGAACGTGGATGATGGGAGCGGCGTCCTCCCTGCTGGCGTCCCTGCCGGACGCCGGACTGTTTTTGGTGACTACCGTCCTCGCGGTATATTTTACCAGTCTCAGCTATCCCGCCATTTTAGCCTTTCTGAAACGGCAGCTCCCCCCATCGTGGCAGGCAAAATGCCGGGATGCGGCCCATTGCTTCCGGTCAACCATCCTTAAATGGCTTCGGGCGGAATTTCTGCTGATTTTGTCTACCTTTGTCATTTTATTCATTGGCTTTTTATGGATGGGGCTGGACTACGCCCTTTTGGCAGCGGTGTTCACGGCGCTGGTGGACGCCCTCCCGGTGCTGGGGACGGGAACGGTGCTGTTTCCTTGGGCGCTGGGCTGCTTTCTGATGGGCGATACGGGGCGGGGATTGGCGCTGCTGGTGCTTTACGCCGTGGGGCTGATCGTCCATACGCTGCTGGAACCGCGCCTTTTGGCGGGGCAGGCGGACCTGCCGCCGATTACCGCGCTATTGGCCATGTATTTGGGGTTCCAGTTTATGGGCGTGGGAGGCATGATTTTGCTGCCGGTGGTCCTGCTTCTGCTTAAGCAGTTCCAGGACGCCGGCGTCATCCGGCTGTGGAGGTAGCGGGCAGAGGAAGGGAGCGCCCCGGCTGCCCAGGACGCTCCCGCTGTCTTCTTTATAGGCCTTCTTTGCCCAGGCCCCATGCATTTTCCCATATAGGCGGAGGAGCCGCTATCGCGGTTTCCTTCTAATTATATTGATTCTGCGCCGCCGAAACGCCCTTTTCAATAACGCACAGCGCTGCGTCAACGGCGCGGCTGACCGCTTCGTCAACCGCCTTCTTCTCCTGGGGGGTAAAATGCCCGATGACCCAGTCGATCATCTCATGCTCGGGATGGGCGGGGGCGCCTACGCCCACCCGCACCCGCGGGAACTGGTCCGTCCCCAGATGGGCAATGATGTTTTTCAGCCCGTTATGCCCCCCGGCGCTGCCGCCGGAGCGAATGCGCAGCTTTCCCAGGGGCAGCGCCACGTCATCGGAAATCACCAGCACATGGTCCGGCGGTATCTTGTAAAAGCCGCCCGCCAGCTTCACAGACTCCCCGCTCAGGTTCATATAGGTCTGGGGCTTCAGCACCAGGACCCGCTGGGAACCGGCGCGAACCTCGCCTGTGAGCGCACGGTAGCGCAGCTTGTTAATCTTGACGCCCTCCCGGCGGGCCAGTTCTTCGGCGGCCATGAAGCCGATGTTGTGGCGGGTGGTCTCATACTCCTTGCCCGGGTTGCCCAGGCAGACTAGGAGCCACTGATAGCCGCCGCTTCCAAATGACATAGATACCTGCTCCTTTTTTGCATGTTTCCATCAAAAAAGTACCCGTTGGGTACTTTTTTGAATCGGTTCATTTATAATGATGCATCAAATCCACAGCTTCGATACGGAAATCTCCTGGTAAATCCGCTCGATGGCCTCCGCGAACATTGGCGCGACCGTCAGATATTTAATCTTTGCGCTCTTAGCCGGGTCGATGGCAGCGATGGTGTCCAGGAAAGCCAGTTCCTTAATCACGCTGCCGTTAATCCGCTCGATGGCCGGGCCGGACAGTACGCCGTGGGACGCGCAGGCGTACACGCTGCGCGCGCCGCCCACCTCAACGATTGCCTTGGCCGCGTTGCACAGGCTCCCGGCGGTGTCCACCATGTCGTCAAAGAGGATGCAGTCCTTGCCCTCTACGTCCCCGATCACGTTCATGACCTCGCATTGGTTGGCCTTCTGGCGGCGCTTATCTACAATGGCAAGGTTCATATGCAGCTTTTGGGCGAAGGCCCGGGTGCGGGACACGGAGCCTACGTCAGGGGAAACCGCTACCATTTCCTCGCACTTTTCTCCGAATTTTTTTGCGTAATAGTCCACAAAGACCGGATTGCCATATAGGTTGTCCACAGGGATGTCAAAGAAGCCCTGGATCTGGGCGGCGTGGAGGTCCATGGTCAGCACCCGGTCGGCCCCTGCCGCAGTCAGCATATTCGCCACCAGCTTCGCGGAGATGGGGTCCCGGGCCTTGGCCTTGCGGTCCTGGCGGGCATAGCCGAAATAGGGGATTACCGCCGTGATGCGGCCTGCCGACGCGCGCTTCATCGCGTCGATCATAACGAGCAGCTCCATCAGGTGATCGTTCACCGGGCTGCTGGTGGATTGAACCAGGAATACGTCGGAACCACGGACGGACTCGTAGATGGACGCGAATACCTCTCCGTCGGAGAAATGTCCGATCTCTGCATTGCCGAGCTGAATGCCAATCAGGCGGCAGATGTCCTTCGCCAGGTTCATATTGGCGTTGCCGCTGAAGACCTTCATATCTTTTCCATGTGAAATCATTTTTTCCAACATCCTCTCAAATCATCATTTTGTGTGAACGAACTGCCGGCGGGCTGTTTTCCATAAAACCCCGCCGGCTTTTGACAAGGGCGGACGAAGCTTTTGTACCCGCTGTGCGCCTAGTCCTTAGGCTCCGGCTTCTTATGTAATGCCCTTTTGGCCTTGGCCCACCCGGGCTTGTTCTCCTGGCGGACCCTTGAAATCGCCAGGGCGTCCGGTTCTACGTCTCCTGTAACGGTGGTGCCGGCGGCAATATAAGAGCCGTCCCCTACCGTCACGGGGGGAACCAGATTGGTGTTGCACCCAATGAAAGCGTTGTCGCCGATGACGGTGCGGTGCTTGCGGAAGCCGTCGTAATTAGAGGTGATGGTGCCGCAGCCGAAGTTCACCCCCGCGCCCACGTCCGCGTCGCCTACATAGGTGAGGTGGCTCATTTTGGTATCCGGGCCGAATACCGCGTTCTTAATCTCCACAAAGGCCCCTACCTTGCACCTGTCCCCCACCTGGCAGTTGGGGCGGATATGGGCGAATGGACCCACATGAACCTCCTTCCCCAGCTCGCTGCCGTACACCTGGGAAGCGTTGACCACGCAGCCGTCCCCAATGCGGCTGTCCTCCACCATGGCGTTAGGGCCGATTTCACAGTGCTCTCCCACCACTGTGTTCCCCCGCAGGATGGTTCCCGGCAGCAGGACCGTCCCCGCGCCGATGGTCACCCGGGGATCAATGTAGGTGTTGTCGATGTCCACCACCTTCACGCCTGTGCGCTGGTGGAACATGACGATCTCCTCCTTCACCGCCCGCCGGAGCCGCGCCAGCTCCGCCACCGTGCGGAAGGACAGCATCATGCTCCCCACCGGCAGCATCGCCTCATGCACCTCTTCGATCCAGCAGCCCCGGGCAAACTCGCCGATGTCCCGGCGGTAGTCCTCCTCCGTCCCCGCCACGGCGGCGGCTTCCTCCGGGAAGCAGGCGGCCGCGTCGTCCACATACTGCGCGTCGCAGACAACAAAAAACCGCCGGACGCCTTTTTTCAGCCACGCCCGCATACACCAGGTCAGAATGGGGCAGAATAGCGCGTCCTGCAGCATCAGGGGTTTCCCGTCATAAGTCTCCGCCGTATCCTCCGTCAGGAAGACCACGATACACTTTTTACTATCCATCTTTTCCGTACCTCCCTTCCCCGTATTGACTCCATTATACCAGAAGCGTCCATTTATGCAAGTGGAATTTTGCCGGATAGGGAAAAATCTCCCGGCTTGTCAGGAAAACTGCCGGAAACTACCGGGGTGTGGGGCTTTTTGCACAAGGTTTTTGTGCCAAAAAAGGGAAAATTGGGTAGTTTCATGGGGTGGCAAAAAGTGGGGCTGCGGATTTGGTGAAATTTCCGAAAGAAATTCTTGGAATCCGCTTGAATTTGCAGAAGATTTGTTTTACAATAACGCTGTTAAAAATCAGACGGACAAAATACGCCCGTCGGGAAGGCGGAAATGGGCCATGCTGCACATCGTTCTGGTGGAACCGGAAATTCCGCCCAACTGCGGCAATATCGCCCGCACCTGCGCCGCCACCAGCAGCCGCCTGCACCTGGTTGAGCCTTTGGGCTTCGACGTGTCGGAGAAGGCGGTAAGGCGGGCGGGGCTGGATTACTGGCATCTGGTGAAGGTGGAAGTCCACCCCAGCCTGCCGGAGCTTTTCCGGAAATACCCCCAGGCAGGGCGCGACTTGTGGCTGGCGACCACCAAGGCCCCCATGGATTACAGCCAGGCCCGGTTTTCCCCGGACTGCTGGCTGTTTTTCGGGAAGGAGACGGCAGGGCTGCCATTGGCGTTCCGGGAGGAATACCGGGACCGGTGCCTGCGCATTCCTATGGCGGGGGATGCCCGCAGCCTCAACCTCGCCAACAGCGCCGCCATCCTCATTTATGAAGCCCTGCGGCAGAACGGGTTCCCCGGTCTGCTGGGCGTGGGCGAGATGGCGGGAACATGACATTGCCAATCAAACCAAATTGCATTATCGTTTGAAAGGAGCCGTACCAACACATGAATTACAACAAAAAGACCGTCAAGGATGTAGATGTGGCGGGCAAAAAGGTTTTGCTCCGCTGCGACTTCAACGTCCCCCAGGACAAGGCCACCGGCGCCATCACGGATGACAAGCGCATCCGCGCCGCCCTGCCCACGATCCAATACCTGCTGGATCAGGGCGCGGCGGTTATCGCCTGCTCCCACCTGGGCAAGCCCAAGGACGGGCCGGAGGAGAAATTCAGCCTGAAGCCTGTCGCCGTGCGCCTGGGCGAGCTGCTGGGCAAGGAGGTGGCTATGGCCGCCGACGTGGTGGGGCCGGACGCCAAGTCCAAGGCCGCCGCCTTGGCCCCCGGCCAGATTCTCCTGCTGGAAAACACCCGCTTTGAGAAGGGCGAGACCAAGAACGACCCCGCGCTGGCCAAGGCCATGGCTTCCCTGGCGGAGGTTTATGTCTCCGACGCCTTCGGCGCGGTCCACCGCGCCCATGCGTCCACCGCCGGCGTGGCCGCTTACCTGCCCGCCGTTTCCGGCTTCCTTATTGAAAAGGAACTGGAAATCATGGGCGGCGCCCTGGCTGACCCCAAGCGGCCCCTGGTGGCTATCCTGGGCGGCAGCAAGGTGTCCTCCAAGATCGGCGTCATTAACCACCTCCTGGACATCGCCAACATGATCATCATCGGCGGCGGCATGGCTTATACCTTTGCCAAGGCCCAGGGCGGCAGCGTTGGCACCAGCCTGCTGGAAGCCGACTGGCTGGATTACTGCAACGAGATGATTGCCAAGGCCAAGGAGAAGGGCGTGGAGCTGCTCCTGCCTGTAGACACCCAGTGCGCCAAGGAGTTCTCCGCCGACGCCGTCCCCGAGCTGTTTGACACCATGGCGATCCCCGACGACCGCATGGGCATGGACATCGGACCCAAGACCATCGCCAAATACACCGAAGCCGTCAAGGGCGCAGGCACCGTCATCTGGAACGGGCCTATGGGCGTGTTTGAGTTCCCCAACTTCGCCGAAGGCACCCGGGCGGTGGCCAAGGCCCTGGCCGACACCGACGCCATTACCATCATCGGCGGCGGCGACAGCGCGGCGGCGGTGGCCCAGCTTGGCTATGCCGGCAAGATGACCCATATTTCCACCGGCGGCGGCGCTTCCCTGGAATTCTTGGAGGGCAAGGAGCTGCCCGGCGTAGCCTGCCTGCTGGATAAGTAAGGGCTTTTTCGGGCCGGAGGGGGCCGCCCCCTCCCCCGTTTGATATGATTCATTTATTTTTATAAATTTCATATAATATGTAACAGGAGAAAGATCGACATGAACCGTAGATACCGCAAGACTATCATCGCTGGCAACTGGAAGATGAACAAAACCGCTACCGAGACCAAGAAGTTCGCCGAGGAGCTGAAGCCCATCCTTCCCCGCGCCAAATGGTGCGAAGTCGTCGTATGCGTCCCCTTCGTCAACATCCCTGCCGCCCTGAAGGCGTTCAAGGATATGCGCGTGGCCGTGGGCGCGGAGAATCTGTACTTTGAACCCAGCGGCGCATACACCGGCGAGGTGTCTGCCGATATGCTCAAGGACTTGGGCGTGAAGTATGTCATTATCGGCCACTCTGAGCGCCGCCAGTACTTTGGCGAAACTGACATCACCGTCAATAAGAAGGTCCATGCCGCCCTGGAAGCCGGCCTGCATCCCATTGTCTGCGTGGGCGAGAGCCTGGAGCAGCGGGAAATGGGCGTAACCATGGAGCTGATCGCCTTGCAGGTAAAGAGCGCCCTGTCCGGCGTGGCCCCCGAGAAGGTGCGCAAGTGCGTCATCGCCTATGAGCCTATCTGGGCCATCGGCACCGGCAAGACCGCCACCGCTGAGCAGGCCGCCGAGGTCTGCACCGCCATCCGCGCCACCATCCGCAACCTCTACGGCGCACGGGTGGCCCGTTCCATCACCATCCAGTACGGCGGCTCCATGAATCCCAAGAACGCCGCAGAGCTGCTGGCCCAGCCCGATGTGGACGGCGGCCTGATCGGGGGCGCCGCCCTGAAGCCCGACCAGTTCGTTGATATCATCAACGCCGCCAATCAGGAGTAATTCCTCAGGAGAAGCAGTACCCGTGAAGCAGCGGGTACTGCTTTCCACGCGGAAGCTACTTTTTAAGAAATTCGAGGGTTATTTATGAATAAAACACCGACTACTCTGATTATTATGGACGGTTTCGGGATGCGGGAAGACACCAACGGCAACGCCGTCGTCCACGCGAAAACCCCCGTTCTGGATAAGCTGTTCGCCCAGTGCCAGCATACCACCCTGTCCGCTTCCGGACTGGACGTAGGCCTGCCCGACGGGCAGATGGGCAACAGCGAGGTGGGACATACGAACATCGGCGGGGGCCGCGTGGTCTACCAGGACCTCCCCCGCATCACCCGCTCCATCGAGGACGGCAGCTTTTTTGAAAACCCCGCCTACTGCGCCGCTATGGACGCCTGCCTGAAAAACGGCAGCTCCCTCCATCTTTACGGCCTGCTCTCCGATGGCGGCGTACACTCCCACAACACCCATCTGTGGGCGCTGCTGCGGATGGCGAAGCAGCGGGGGGTGGAGAAGGTCTATATCCACGCTTTCCTGGACGGGCGCGACGTCTCCCCCACCAGCGGCAAGGGCTTTGTGGCCGAGACGGTTGAGAAGTGCAGAGAAATTGGCGTAGGTAAGATTGCCACCGTTATGGGCCGCTACTACGCCATGGACCGGGACAAACGCTGGGACCGCGTGGAGCAGGCCTACGACGCCATGGTCTATGGCCGGGGCGTACAGAACTCCGACCCGGTAGACGCTGTGGCCAAAAGCTACGCCAACAACGTCACCGACGAGTTTGTGGAGCCTGTGGTCTGCGATGGCGAAGGGATGATCAGCGATAACGACAGCATCATCTTCTTTAACTTCCGCCCCGACCGGGCGCGGGAAATCACCCGGGTATTCGTAGACCCGGAGTTTGACGGGTTTAACCGGGAAATCTTCCCCCTCACCTACGTCTGCACCACCGAGTATGACGCCACCATGCCCAACGTCCAGGTGGCTTTCCCCCGCATCCGGGTGGCCAACGGCCTGGGCGAGTACCTGAGCACGATGGGCATGACCCAGCTCCGTATTGCGGAGACGGAGAAGTACGCCCATGTCACCTTCTTCTTCAACGGCGGCGTGGAAGCCGTGTTCCCCGGCGAGGACCGTGTGCTGGTGGCGTCCCCCAAGGTGGCTACCTATGACCTACAGCCGGAAATGAGCGCCGTGGAGGTAACGGACAAGTGCGTGGAGCGCATTGAGTCCGGGAATTATGACGTCATCATCCTCAACTTCGCCAACTGCGACATGGTGGGCCACACCGGCGTGTATGAAGCCGCCGTGAAGGCGGTGGAAACCGTCGATACCTGCGTGGGCCGCGTGGTGGACGCCACCCGTGCGATGGGCGGCATCGCCATGATTACCGCCGACCACGGCAACGCCGAGGAAATGCGGAAGAACGACGGCTCCCCCATGACCGCCCATACCACCAATCTGGTGCCTTTTATCCTGGTAGGTTCCGATGCCAAGCTGCATCCGGGCCGTCTGGCGGACATCGCGCCGACGATTCTGGATATGATGGGCCTGGCCTGCCCGCCGGAAATGGACGGAAAGAGCTTAATTGACTGATTTCCAATGATTTACAAAAGGAGTGCGCGGTGGCGCACTCCTTTATTTTGTAAAATAACAAAAAATTCTCCTTCCCTGTTGTCATTTTCCGTGCAATGTGTTACAATATTCTTACACAGAAATAAGGAGGCCATCTCATGAAACTGTATTTCTTCGGTGCAGACCAGTGCGTGACAGGAAGCTGCCATTGCCTGGAAGTGAACGGAAAGCGAATTTTGATCGACTGTGGCTTGCAGCAGGGGCGCGATGAAATCGACAACCATGAGCTGCCCTTCGAGCCGAATACCATCGACTACATCCTCATTACCCATTCGCATATCGACCACAGCGGCCGGGTACCCATGCTTGTTAAGCACGGCTTCACCGGCCAGATCTGGACCACCCGCCTGACGGCAAGGCTGCTGGAAATCATGCTCATCGACAGCGCCTATATCCAGATGTCCGACGCGGAATATGAAAACCGCCGCAACCAGCGCGCCGGCCGCCCCTTCGTGGAGCCTATCTACACCGTGGAGGACGCCATGCGCACCATGGCCTATGTACATACCTGCGACTACGACCACGAAGTCGGGCTGTGCGAGGGCGTCACCGCCACCTTCACCGACGCGGGGCATCTGCTGGGGTCCGCCAGCATCACCCTGGAACTGCATGAGGACGGCGTACGCAAGACCATCGTGTTCTCCGGCGACATCGGCAACATTAACCAGCCCATTATCCGCGACCCGGTGCTGCTCAAGCGGGCGGACTATGTGGTCATGGAATCCACCTACGGCGACCGGAACCACCAGGAGGTGTGGAGTTACACCTCAGAGTTGGCGAAGGTCATTGACCGTACCTTGGGACGGGGCGGCAATGTTATCATTCCCGCCTTTGCCGTAGGGCGTACGCAGGAAATCCTATACTTCCTGCGGCGCATCAAGCAGGAGCATCTGGTTCATTCCGTGGAGGACTTCCCTGTCTACATCGACTCCCCCCTTGCCAGCAAGGCCACCACCATCTTCTGCGGCGACTTGCGGGGCTACCTGGATGAAGAAGCCTTGGCGCTGGTGAAAAACGGCGTGGACATGTTCTCCTTCCCCGGCCTGCGTCTGACGGAGTCTCTTGAGGAGTCGAAAATGCTCAACGCCGACCGGACGCCGAAGGTGATTATCTCCGCCTCCGGCATGTGCGACGCCGGGCGTGTCCGCCACCATTTGAAATACAACCTCTGGCGCAGGGAATGCACCATCGTCTTCGTAGGCTATCAAGGCGAAGGCACCTTGGGCCGCGCACTGCTCAACGGTGCGCAGGAAGTGAAGCTTTTTGGCGAGGAAGTGGCCGTTCTGGCGGAAATTGAGAACTTTAAAGGCCTGTCCAGCCATGCCGACCGGGATCACCTGCTGGAGTGGGCGAAATCCTTTACCAATCCCACCCACTTCTTCGTGGTTCACGGTGACCGGGAGGTGGCCCCTTATTTCGCCGACAGCCTGGTCCGGCTGGGCTACCACGCCCATGCCCCTCAATATACAGAAGTCTACGACCTGGCGGAAAACAAGATGCTCGACACCGGCTACCTGCCTGAGCGGAAGGTCATGACGCCCACCGGCAAGGTCTCCGCCCCCTATCAGCGTCTTGTGTCTGTCGGCAAGCTGCTCCAGGAGGTCATTGCCCGCAGTAAGGGCCGTGCCAACCGGGATCTGGGCCACTTCGCCGATCAGATCAAGCAGTTGATTGAAAAGTGGGAAGCGTAAAGTGGCGTAAAACTGTACGCAGAAAAAGCGGCCCATGGGCGGTTCGAGGAGGTACTGGCCCCCTCCCCTGCCCGGCGGATATCCGCCAGCACCCCATACTTTTTCATTCCCCGCAGCACAGTCTTAGGGGTGCAGTGGATGCCCTGATCCTTCAGCCACAGCCCCATCCGTCTACAACCACAAGTCTGCCGGACGTGGGGCCTTGCCTGGACCCCTGCTACCTGCTTTCTCTGCTTGCATCTGCTTCCAATTCTTGTATCTTTATGTAATTGCATTTCTCTATATTACGACCCCCTGTGTAGTCTTATTTTCCTACACAGGGGGCCTTTTGTCAATTGTCCGGTTTTACTGGAGCGGTTCACACATCCACTGTGCTCCCTTCATTTTCCGACTCCCTTTTCTGGCTCTTTCATTGCCCTGTCTGGGAGTCTATCTTTTTTCCTCCTTCGCCACAAAACTGCATTTTTTCTCGGCCTTTTCTTTCATTTCATCACTGGTGATGAGACTACTTTCCGCAACAGATGATCCTTCAGTACCAAAGCGTCTCAATATTCAATCCCCTTCCGGGCCGCGACGCCCCGCTCATAGGGATGTTTGATCTTCCGCATATCCGTCACATAATCCGCCGCGTCCACCAGCGCGTTAGAGGGTCCGCGGCCTGTGAGGACCACTTCCAGCCCCTCCGGCTTCCCTGCCAGCAGTTCCAGCAGCCGCGGCTCTCCAATCATGCCGGTAGTGCAGGCGCTCATGGCTTCGTCCAGCACCAGCAGCCCAAAGGCCCCGCACCGCCGGAAGGCCTCTTCCAGAAGCCCGGCGTAATAGGCTTTCGCCTCCTCCCTTTCCGTCTCGGAAAGCGTCCAGCTAAACCCAAAGGCCCGCGTCTGTGGAATCACCTCGATCCCCGGCACATGCGCCAGGGCATTGAACTCGGAGCTTTTTCCATCCTTGAAAAATTGCAGCACCAGCACCCGCTCCCCGCTCCCGGCGGCCCGGAGGGCCAGTCCCAGCGCGGCGGTAGTCTTACCCTTGCCGTCGCCGCAGTAAATATGGATCAAACCCGGCATACGCCATCCTCCTACATCCAAATAGAGAAAATACGCAGCACTTTTTCCAGCATTTTTCTAAACCAAGACCGCTTCCCCCATTCCTTCGCATCCACGGCCCTGCTGCGTTCCATAATCTCCCGCATGTCCCTTTCCAGCGTCCCAATCACCGGCGCGCCGTATAAGGCCACGCCGCATTCATAGTGGAGCTGAAAACTGCGGTAGTCCATATTAATCGTACCCAGCAGGGCGGCTTCCCCATCGGCCACCAGGCTTTTTGTATGGAGGAACCCCGGCGTAAACTCAAAGATTTTCACCCCATGCCTTAAAAGCCGCTCATAGTATGACCCTGCCACGATCTGCGTATACTTGTGATCCGGGATGCCCGGCAGCAGGATGCGCACATCCACCCCGCTGTCCGCCGCCATGCACAGCGCCCGTACCATAGCGTCCTCCACGGCGAAATAGGGCGTGGTGACCCATAAATAGCGGTGGGCGTTGGAAATGCACTGAAGGTACATATCCTCGGCGGGGTTGTCTGGGTTATTCATAGGCCCATCGTTAAAGGGCTGGCAATAGCCGGAGGCTTCCCGTTCCTCATGGGGCCGGTAATAGTCGTGTTCCCGGTGAACCCGTTCCCCCAGCATCTCCCACATATGGAGGAATTGGGAGGTCAATCCCCAGGCCCCGGGTCCGTCCAGCAGTACGCCCCCGTCCTTCCACTCGCCGAAGCGGATCAACTCCCCTACATATTCGTCCGCCACATTGACCCCGCCGGTGTAGGCGTACTGCCCATCCACGCACAGGATTTTCCGGTGGTCCCTGTAATTGAAGTAGAGCCGGTTGACATACTGGTGGACGGGATTGAACACGCACACCTCTATGCCCTCGCTCCGCATGGTCTCAATGGTTTCATTGCGCATCCGGGTGATATTGCCAAAGTCATCGAAAATGATCTTGATTTCCACCCCATGCCTGGCCCTTTCGATTAAAACAGCCAGTATCCTGTCCCACAGCTTTCCCTCTGCCAGAATGAAATACTCCAGGAAAATAAACCGCTCCGCACGGGCCATCTTATCAATGGCGTCGTCAAAAAACGCCTTGCCTGTGGGGAAATACACAGCGTCCGTGTTCCGGAACAGCAGGAACCCCCGCCGGGCCAGCAGCCGGGCAGCCCTCTGCCAGTTCGGCAGCACCTTCCCCAGCTTTTCCAGGTCAGCGGCAGACTGCCGCTGATCCATCTGCCGGTTCCCCGGCGGCGGCAGGGGCAGGAGGTTCAGCTTTTTGCTCTGGACGTTGCCGCCCCACAGGACGTACAGCGCCATCCCGCCCACCGGCAGCGCCACTACCAGCAGCGTCCAGGCCAGCTTATAGCTGCCGCTGGACGTTCTGGACTGGATGTTAACCGCCACGCCGATAGCGATAAGCTCCAAGATAGCGAAAAAGATAAACGCGTGGGATTGCAGGAAATAGGTCAATATCACCACCGAAGCAATATTCAGGACCAGCAGAAGCAGCACCAGCGCAATCCGCAGGGAAGCGGATATGCGGCGTTCCGTGGTCTGTTTCACTTGATGCTTTTTCACGGGCGGCTCCTTTCTTTATCTTTTATGCGTGTTTATAGGCTGACGCCCAACGCCCGGCACTTCTCTATTGCCAGGCCATGGCCTTGGCGGGCGGACTCCCGGAACCAGCGCACCGCCTGGGCGGCATTTTTCTCCACGCCCAGCCCTTCCAGACAGAAATAACCAATCTGGCATTCCGCCAGCGGATAGCCCTGCTCCGCCATAGACCCTTCCCCCTATCCGTTTTTCTCCAACAGGCCATGCTTCACATCCCATAGCTTCTGGGACAGGTCCACATAGTACTTGTGGGGGTTGTCAAACCGTTTCACTTCCTCCCACAGCGTATCCACCTGTTCCAGGCAGTACTTCCGGATTTCCGGCAGGGTGGGCAGGTCATAGACCAGTTCCCCGTTTTGGAACACCTGGACCTGCAATTCCTTGGCGGTGAAGTCATAGACCTCCTTCTTCTTCCAGGTGGCATCCGGGTCGAAGATCACCAGCGGCCTGCTGTCGTCCACGGACTCGTCATAGACGGTGAGGTAGTCGGCAATAGCCTTTCCGGTATCATTTCCATAGAACCGGAAAAGCTTCTTATAGTGGGGGGTGGTAATTTTCGCCACATTTTCGCTGATTTTGATTTTCGGCGTAATCGTCCCCGTCTCGTCCTCCACGGCTACCAGCTTGTACACCCCGCCGAAGACCGGCTCGCTACGGGCGGTAATCATCCGTTCGCCCACGCCGAAGCAGTCGATTTTAGCCCCTTGCAGCAGCAAATCCCGGATCAGCTCCTCATCCAGGGAGTTGGACGCGGAGATGGTGCAGGTCTGCCACCCCGCCGCGTCCAGCATCTTCCTTGCTTCCTTGGTGAGGTAGGCGATGTCTCCGGAATCCAGCCGGATGCCGCACTTGGTGATGCCCAAAGGCTTGAGCACCTCGTTGAAGGCCCGGATTGCGTCAGGCACGCCGCTTTTGAGCGTGTTATACGTATCCACCAGCAGCACGGCGTTGGTCGGATAAATCTCACAATATGTCTTAAACGCCTCATACTGGCTGTCGAACATCTGCACCCAGGAGTGGGCCATAGTGCCGGCGGCGGGTACGCCGTAGAGTTGGTCGCTGATGGCGCAGGCGGTGCCGTGGACGCCGCCGATGTATGCGGCCCGGGCGCCGGTAATCGCCCCATCGTTCCCCTGGGCGCGGCGGGAGCCGAATTCCAGCACCGTCCGCCCCTGGGCGGCCCGGACCACGCGGTTGGCCTTCGTCGCGATGAGGCTCTGGTGGTTGACGGACAGCAGGGCGTAAGTCTCAATAAGCTGCGCCTGGGAAGCGGGCGCGCGGACAGTAACCAGCGGCTCACCTGGGAACACCGGCGTTCCCTCCGGCACGGCCCAGATATCTCCGGTAAAGCGGAAGCGGCGCAGATATTCCAGGAAATCCTCCTGGAACAGGTTCTTGCTCCGGAGGTAGGCAATATCATCCTCGTCAAAATGGAGATTTTTGATGTAGTCAACAAGCTGCTCCAGCCCGGCGGCGATGGCGAAGCCCCCCTTGTCAGGCACCCGGCGGAAGAATACGTCGAAATAGGTGATGCGGTCCTGCATCCCCTTGCGGAAGTAGCCGTTGGCCATCGTCATCTCATAAAAGTCAAACAGCATGGACAGATTAAGGCGTTCCTTGCGTTCCATAGCAGTACGCTCCTTGGTTTCTTTTCGTAATATGCGGGCGGACGGGCCGCCCGTCCTCTATATAGTATATCTTTTTTCCTCGATTTGCAACGATAGAATTGACAATTCCTTCCGTTTCTTTTAAGATAAGTAAGCCGGACGGCCCCACAGGCCGCCGCAGGACGAAAACGCCGGGAGGCACCAAGCCATGTCTATCATCTTAGGAATTGATATCGGCGGCTCCACCACGAAGATTGTGGGGCTGCGCTCCGATGGAAGCACCATCGCCATGCACCGGGTACAAGCCCAGGACCCTATTACGTCCCTATACGGCGCTATGGGGAATTTCCTCTTTACCAACCACCTCCAGCTTGAGGACGTATCCCGCATTGCCCTGACGGGGGTAGGCGCGTCCTACGTGGATCAGGATATTTACGGCATCCCCACCGAGAAGGTGGAGGAGTTTACCGCCGTTGGCGTAGGCGGCCTGGCCCTCAGCGGCCAGGAAAGGGCCGTAGTGGTCAGCATGGGTACCGGCACCGCTTTCATCTGGGCGGAGCGCGGGAAGCCTGTGTCCCATTTATGCGGCTCCGGCGTTGGGGGCGGGACCCTGGCGGGGCTGTGCTCCCGGCTGTGCGGCACCCGGAAATACCAGCAGATCGTCAAGCTTGCCACCGAGGGCGACGTCAACCAAACGGACCTCACCGTAGGCGACCTGACCCGCAACAGCCACCCCTCCCTGCCCCTGGACATTACCGCGGCGAATTTCGGCAACGTATCCGATGACGCGGCCCCCGGGGACTTTGCCGCCGGCGTCATCAACATGGTGCTGCAATCCATCGGCACCACGGCGGTGATGGCCTGCCGGTATTGTGGCTGCGGGACGGCGGTGCTGACAGGATTCATGTCCAACCTCCCCCAGGCACGGGACTGCTTCGACCTGTTCACCCGGCTCCACGGGATTCAGTTCATGATCCCGGACAACGCCACCCACGCCACATCCATCGGCGCGGCGCTCCATTTAATCGAAGGGAAGTAAAACGCCGCCCCTGCGGAGCGGCGTGGGAGCCTGACATATTATCAAGGAGGAACCGCCATGTATCTGCAAGATTTCTTTCTGAAAAACCCGGCCTGCGCGGTAGCGTTTTCCGGCGGCGTGGATTCCGCAGTGCTGCTCCACGCCGCCGTCTCTTATGGGAGTCGCGCTGCGGCCTATTTCGTCAAAACCCCCTTCCAACCGGACTTCGAACTGGAAGACGCCCGAAACACCGTCCAACAGCTTGGCGTCCCCCTGACGGTCCTGGCATTTGACATCCTGTCCGTCCCCGCCGTATCCGCCAACCCGCCGGACCGCTGCTACTACTGCAAACGCGCCCTGTTCTCCCGGCTTTTGGCGGCGGCAGAGGCGGACGGCTTCCCCCTGGTTTTAGACGGCTGCAACGCGTCTGACGACGCGTCCGACCGCCCAGGGATGCGCGCGCTGGCGGAATTGGGGGTTCGCTCCCCCCTGCGCGAGTGCGGCATAGACAAGGCTTCCGTCCGCCGCATGGCCCGGGAAGCGGGGCTTCCCGTATGGGACAAGCCCTCCTACGCCTGTCTCGCCACCCGCGTCCCCAGCGGGACAAAAATCACCTTGGACGCCTTAGCCCAGGTGGCGGAGGGCGAAAAACACCTGATGCGTCTCGGCTTCTCCGACTTCCGACTCCGCATGCGCGAAGACGGCTTCCTGCTGCAAGTCCGGGCGGAGCAAACGGCCCTGGCCCAACGCCTCCTCCCGGAAATCAACCGCCAGCTGTCCGCCGCCGTCTCCTTAGACCCCGCGCCCCGGATTTCCCGGGAAACCTGAGAGGCAGCTGCGGCGCCAATGTCCCGGCGGCCCCCAGCAGCAAAAACAGCCCCGCCTGATACCGCACCGTCAAGACCAACGCCGCCCCTGTGAGCGCCAGCGCGCATCCCAGCCCAATCCACCGGCAGGCCTGGTCTGCCGCCATAGGGTCCAGCACCCAGCTCACCAGCAAGTGCAGCGCCCTCCCTCCGTCCAAGGCCGGGACTGGCAGGAGGTTGAAGGACCCCAGCAGCAGATTGGCCCCCGCCGCCGTAAAATTTCCCATGCCCCTGGCGAAAACCAGCGCCAGCAGCAGGTTCACTGCCGGCCCCGCCAATGTGCATAAAATTTCCCGTGGATAGGACAAATACCGGGTATCCGCCTGGATTTCCGCACCGAAGGCGTTCAGGCGGAACCGGGTCACCCGTGCGCCCGCCAGCCGCAGCGCGGCCAGATGCCCCGTCTCATGGCAAGCCGCCGACAGCAGCACCAGCGGCAGCACCGGTCCCGCTCCCGCCAGCGCCGCCACGGCGACGAGCGCCCCGAATCCCCATCCCAACTCAAATTTACCCCACCGCCACATAGTAGATGGGGTTCAAATACAGTTCTCCGTCATGCAGTTCAAAGTGGAGGTGGGGTCCGGTGACAAGGCCGGTGTCCCCCACCTCCGCGATTTTATCCCCCATTTTCACACTGCCTCCGGCAGCGGTAATACGGCTGCAATGGGCGTACAGCGTCATGTACCCCCCCTGGTGCCGGAGCATAACATAATTTCCCAGCGTACTGCTCTCCCCGGACGCGTACACCTCGCCGTCAGCGAAGGCTAGCACATCCGTCCCCGTCTCCGCCGCCAGGTCTACGCCGTAGTGGAATTTATTCCCCCCCTCCACGGGATGCTCCCGCCAGCCGAAGGTGGAGGTCAAATGCCCGGAAACCGGCGTACAGTGGGAAAACCCCAGGTTCCGCTGTTCCAAGCTGGCATTTTCCGGCATAGCGGCCATCGTGTAAAGCCAGGAAGCTTCCACCACGGCGGTATCGTCCTCCGGCGCGTCCGCCTGCGGGAGGGCCGCGCCCCCATCCCCCGCCGGTCTATCCGCCGCCCCCTTTTCAGGTGAGATGAGCAATTCCCGCATCACCGCCTTATCCGGCTCCGGCAGCTCCAGGGCGGGATACCGCAGCAGCTTAGCCCCCGAAGCCGGAAGCCCGGCGTTCCCAGCCGCCGCCCCGTCCTCCGCCTGCGTCCCAGGCGCCGGTTCCGCATCCAATGCCTCCGGCTCCTCCTCCGCTTCCTCCTCCAACTGCGGCGACGGATTGAACACGGCGGTGTACGCATCCTGGAGGGAATCGCTCACAGCCTGTTCCCCGCTCACAGCCCTGCCCATCGCGGCAAAGGCTTCCTGGAAATCGGCGTCCCGCCCAATAATCTGCCTGGCAGAGAGCGCCAGCCGCCCCACCGCTTCCGGAAACAGCAGTTTGGCCGCCACCAGCAGCACAAAAATAACGCCGCAGAACGCCAACCTGATAAGCGCGGCATTTTCATTTCCGCCGGACCCGCCCTTTCGCCGGCTTCTTGCCCGCTGCATCTGCGCCCTGCGTCTGGTATTGCTTATATTTGACAATCCGCTCCCCCCTTTTGGCACTAGTGTATGCCGGCAAAAGGAAGATTATGCCTGGAAGGCCCCGCGCCCTCCGCCGCTCCGGCCAGGTCATAACGGTTCCACTTGCCATTACCGCTGTTTTGTGCTATCTTAAAAGGGAAAACAAGGGCTGCCCATTTGACCGATTGAATCACTTTTTCCGGGGCGTGTAACTCGAAAAAGACACGAAGCATCTTTTTTGACACGCTGGGAAATTCCTGTGGAATTTCCGTCCAAACCATGGTATACTAGTAAAAATCCGGTTCCTGCCCATACCAGGGCGTCCGAGAAACCAAAAGGAGGTTGTCGCAATGCTGCGTCCAAAAGAAGTAGTCAACGTATGGGTGGATGCCTTCAACCAAGGCGACGCGGAGAAGCTGGCCGCCCTGTACCACGACACTGCGGTAAACCATCAAGTGGCCAACGCCCCCGTTGAGGGCGCGGCGGCAATCCGGCAAATGTTCCTGGACGAATTTTCCGGGGCAAAAATGGTCTGCATTGTCGAGAACATATTGGAAGACGGCCAATGGGCGGTTTTGGAATGGCGCGACCCGGCCGGCCTGCGGGGCTGCGGCTTTTTCCATGTAGTAAACGGCAAAATCCTATTCCAGCGGGGCTACTGGGACAAGCTTTCCTTCCTGAAGCAGAACGGCCTTCCCCTGCCCCCGGAAGCGATGGCGGCGGGCCAAGCCTAATACGAGTGAAAGAAAGAAGGAAGCAACGATGGAACTGATTGAGAAAACGCTGTCCAGCGAAAAAATTTTTGACGGCCGCATCCTGCACATCCGCCGCGACACGGTTCGCCTTCCCGACGGCAGCGACGCCATCCGGGAGGTAGTAGACCATCCCGGCGGGGTATGCGTACTGGCATTGGACGATGAAAACCGCGCGCTGCTGGTAAGCCAGTTCCGCTATCCATACAAAGAGGTTGTCCGCGAAGTCCCCGCTGGGAAGCTGGAGTACGGCGAAGACCCCCGGGCAGCGGCCATCCGGGAACTGGCGGAGGAAACCGGCGCAGCAGCGGGCGAATTTCGTTCCCTGGGGGAACTGTACCCCTCCCCCGGCTACTGCGGCGAGATCATCCGGATGTATTTGGCCCGGGATTTAACCTTTGGCGAGACACACCTGGACAAAGATGAATTTCTGAACCTGGAACGGATTCCCTTCGGCCAACTGGTAGAGCAAGTAGTATCCGGCGAGATCAAGGACGCGAAAACCATAGCGGTGGTATTAAAAGGAAAACTGCTTCTAGGGCTATAACCCCCCGTCCTGGGGCGCGACGAAGGAGAAGATATGGAAGATAAAAAAACCGTTCTCATCGTAGAGGACGAGAAAAGCATTGTAGATATCGTCCGTTTCAACCTGGAAAAGGAGGGCTACGCGGTCTTGGCCGCCTACGACGGCGAAGCGGGCCTTGCCAAGGCCCGGGAGGCGAACCCGGACCTGATATTGCTGGACGTAATGCTGCCGAAGATGATCGGCTTTGACGTGTGCAAAGCCCTCCGCGCGGAGGGCAGCAGCGTCCCGGTCATCATCCTCACCGCCCGGGAGGGGGAATCGGACAAGGTGGAGGGCCTGGAAATCGGCGCGGACGATTATATCACCAAGCCGTTTTCCATGCGCGAGCTGATGGCCCGCGTAAAGGCGAACATCCGCCGTACGGCCATGCAGCGCACCGCATCTGGCAGTGGGAGCGCCGCCGTCACCTACGGCGGCCTGTCCATCGACCTGGAGAGCTATCAAGTCAGCAAGCACGGCGCCCCCGTAGACCTGACCCAGCGGGAATATGAACTGTTAACCTTCCTGGCAGGCCATCCCGGCAAGGTCTATTCCCGCACGGACTTGATGGAGCAGGTGTGGAATTACGACTATGTAGGCGACGACGTACGCACAGTGGACGTCACAGTCCGCCGCCTGCGGGAAAAGATTGAGGACGAGCCAGCGAATCCCTCCCTGATTCTGACCCGCCGCGGCGTGGGCTACTATTTTGCAGGCGCATAAAACCGCATCACGGCGCGGCGGCAGGGCCTCCCGGTCCTGCCGCCGCCGTTTTATCCTGTTATGAAACCGCAAACTTCCTGGCAATATCCAGGAACAGCTTCACATCCTCCGCCGCGTCAAAGATATCGCATTTCGGCGTATCCCGCTCCACAATGCAGCGGTAAAACTCCTTCACTTCATTTGCGAACATATCCCGGTAATCCGGGCCGTAGGTAGAAACCTTCGCCTGTCCCTGCACAAGTTCGCTGACCTCCAGGCGGCTGGGCAGGCTGCGGATGTACGGCGAATCGTACCGGAGGTGCATCTTGCGGGTTCCCTGATAGATTTCAATAGATTCGTCAAAATCCACGACCTTCTGGTCATTCATTTCCTCAAACACCATATTGAATCCATCATATTCCAAAATCAGCGTAAACTGCATCCCATTAGGCGAGACCACAGCGGTGCGCACCGCCTTTGGCAGGCCGATCAACTCCCTGACCGCCGAAAGGATGTGGCAGCCGGAGCCTGCTAGCAGCAGGAACGCCAGGATTTGCGCCCGTCCCGGCTGGTTCCCCAGCAGGCGGATGGCTTCTCCGGCGGCCGCCTGCTGCATGGCGGCGCGTCCGGCGGGGTCCAGGTCGCCGGCTTTTTTCTCCTGCCAGGTATTTTCCAAATACCAAGGGCCTTCCAAAATCATCGTCCTGGCCCGGACGTAGGAGATAGGCCGCTCATCCTGGCGCAGCAGTTCCTTCATTTTCAAGAAGGACTCGTTGTACCTGCGGCAGTATCCCACCATGGCCACCAGCTCAGGATGCTGCTCCTTCACCGCCATCAATTCCTTCGCCTTTTCCACGTCCAGCGTCATAGGTTTTTCGATAAACACATGCTTACCTGCGCGCAGCGCGGCCTTGGCGTAGTCCGCATGGTCTCCGGCGCACATAATCATAACGGCGTCCACATCCGGGCAGGCAATCAGTTCCATAGCGTCCACAAACGAATGCTCCACATGGTATTTGTGCGCAATATAACCGCACAGCTCCCTGGAAACATCCGCCACAGCAGTGATTTTGAATTGCCCCTCCATCCGTTCGAGATTGGGAAGGTGCAAAATCTGCGCCGCCTGTCCCAGGCCGATCAAGCCTAACCTTACCATAGCAGTTCCTCCTCAAAAAATTACAATCACCCCTGGGGGCGTTTGTTCCGGTCACATCTGCCTTCAAGCGTTCCACAGCGTCTCCTTGGAAGTGGATACGCCGATAGCACCCGCCGAAAGTGCAGCCATCACGTCTTTTTTATCCTCAATCAGCCCGCCGACGATCAGCGGGAGGTGCGTTGCGTCCCATGCGCTGCGGATTACCTTGGGGATCACCCCGGGCAGCAGTTCAATCACGTCCGCCATATCGGCGGGCTTCAGCCGGAACAGGCTGTCCAGCGCCATGGAATCAATGATAAAAATCCGCAGGATGGCAAAAAGGCCTATGCTTTTGGCCCGCCGGATCAGATTAGGCCGTGTGCTGATAATGCCGTCGGCATGCGCGCACTGCTGCATATAGTCCGCTACGATTTCCTTCTGGCTCAGGCCGGAAATCAGGTCTGCATGGACAATGGCAAATTTCCCGGCCGCCTGTACCATCTGGACCAGCTTACCCAAGCTGCAAATATCTCCGAACAATAGAACGATGATCTCACAAGGCGAAGCAAGACAGGCGTCAAGCTGCGTTTCATCCTTAGCCGCCGCGATAACAGGGTTTCGCTCCAAGGCTTTGATGATCGTATGCTTCATAACTCGTTCTCCTTCCTATCATACCCTCTGGTTGACGGGTGTTTTGACATGTTTCAAGCATGCCCTGTACCGGGCGCCGACCAGGCGGGGACCTGCTCATAGGTATAAAAAAACATGAGTTATGAAAGTGGCACATTTCAACGTGCCGCCTTTGCATAACTCATTTCCACTCTCTGCAACAGTATTTACTTTACGTCTGATAATATACGTTTTCCTGCAAAAAGTCAACTATCTTTTTCCATAAGCGCCATTTATCATGCCGGCATTCTGGCTGCCGCCGGCGTCCAGTACGCGCCAGCAGGCCGGCAAAGGTGCCTCGTTGGCAGATATGCTAAAGCCGCCTTCCGTTTTCCGTCACAATGTACAAACCCAAAACTTTTACAGCCCGATCTATTGACACAACCTTCACAAAGGCGTATAATGACGAAGATAATACAGATGGCTAGAGTAAGAAATGCCAGAACAGATGAGCAATCATCCGTTCTGGCATTTTGCTTTTTTTCAGCGGCCAAACCCGGATATTCTGGCGTCCCCGGCGCCAAAAGGCGGGGCGTCAATATCAAATATACTTAGGAGGACTTGAAATGAAACGGAGAAACTTAGCAGCCCTGGCAATGGCCCTCGTCATGCTCTGCACCCTTCTCTCCGGCTGCGGAGGGAAAAACGGCAGCGCCGGCAAACCGGACGCTGCCGGTAAAACCGATTCCCCTGCCAGCGCCGCCCCTGCGGAAGCCAAGGATTTGGCGGGCCTGATGGATGTTTCCTGGGAGGAGATTTATGCGCAGGCCAAGGCGGAAGGTTCCGTAACCTTCTTCGTCTGGCACGACGAGGCATGTTACACGGAAATCGCCAAAGCCTTTGAGGCCGCATACCCCGGCGTTGCATTTGACCTGGTGGTTTCCGACGCATCCGCCGCCGTTGACAAGATGGTGGCGGAATCATCCCAAGCGGCCGGCTCCTTTGACGTAACGGTTGTCAACTCCCCCCAGACGCTTCTGGAAGCCAATGTCTTCTATGGGCCTATTGTAGACAAGCTGGAAAACGCCGCCAACCTGGACCAAGCGCTGTGCCATGCCCAGGAGGGTTATATTCACAACGGGTACCTGGCGCCCCTCTACCGCAACCAGGGCGGCCTGCTGTATAACCCCAGGAACGTATCCAACCCGCCCGAGACCTGGGAGGAGCTGGAGCAGTGGATTGACGAAAATCCCCAGAAATTCGGCGTCTGCCACCCGCTGCAAGGCGGCTCCGGCGGCGTATTCCTCCTGGCTGCGCTGGACAACCTCTGCGGCGGCCTGGAGAAATACGACGGGGACATTGAGGCGGACGAATCCAAAATGGAAAACTGGGAAACCCTGTGGCAATGGCTGCGTGACCGGATGGATAAAATCACCATCACATCATCCAACAACGACTCCCTGTCCCGCCTGAACCAGGGCGAGCTGGATCTGGTCGCCGCGTGGGACGATGGGACGTACACCGCCATCAGCAACGGCGAGTTATTCAAGGACGCGGCGTTCTATGTCCCTGAGTTCGGCATGCCCGGCGGCGGCGACACCATTGGAATCCCCAAAAACGCCAAGCATCCGGCAGCGGCGCTGCTGCTGGCCAACTACCTGACCTCCGATGAAGCGCAGGCGTTGATTAACGATTTCCAGCATGCCTATCCTGGCCGCGTGGACATTGCGGTAGAGGACACGGTCATTCCTGTAGAAGATTTTGAAAACCGCACCAATTGGACGCCATACTGCTACAAGCGCGCCTATTCCCTGGGCTTTGTCAGCGAGGTCCTGGAAAAAGCTTCCTGATCGAGGCGCCGTTCCACATCTTGCCGAGCTGTAGGGAGAGCTTTCCGCCGCAGCGGGATGCCGCTGGGCCGGGAAGCTCTCCCAAACCCGAATAAAGGAGTTTTCAACATGTCTGTTAGTTTAACTGTATCCGATCTCAAAATGGCCTACGGAGATTTTCAAGCGTTGAAGGGGGTCAGCTTCCACATTGAACCAGGCCAGTTTGTCACGCTGCTCGGTCCCTCCGGGTGCGGCAAAACCACGCTTCTCCGCTGCATCGCGGGTTTTCTGGAGCCGCAGTCCGGTGAAATCCGCTTTGGCGATAAACGCATGAACGACGTGCCGCCCCACAAGCGCAATACGGCCATGTGCTTCCAGTCCTACGCCCTGTTCCCCCACAAGACGATTTATGAAAACATCCGCTTCGGCCTGCGCATGCACAAGGTACCGGCTGCGGAGCACGACGCGCTGATTCAGAAGGCTATGGACATGGTAGGCCTGACCGGCCTGGGCGGGCGGAAGCCCTATGCGTTATCCGGCGGCCAGCAGCAGCGCGTAGCATTGGCGCGCTGCGTCGTGGTCCGCCCCGACCTGCTGCTGTTTGACGAACCTTTATCCAACCTGGACGCGAAGCTGCGGGAAAAGGTCCGCGTAGAGATTCGGGAGCTGCAAAAGGAGCTGGGCGTAACCGCCATTTACGTCACCCACGACCAGGCGGAGGCCCTGGCCATTTCCGACGTCATCATCGCGATGAACCACGGCGTCATTGAGCAGATTGCCTCGCCCCGCACCATATACGACAAGTCCGCCAACCGTTTCGTAGCGGACTTTATTGGAACGGCGAACCTGCTGCACTGCAAATATGCCGGCCGGGACGCCTGCAATCTGACGCTTGATACAGACATTGGCGGTTTTACAGTGACGGACGACGGCTACGACCGGCTGGATGACATTTCTGTCTCCTGGCGGCCCGAGGACATGACGCCCCTGCCGGAGGGCGGGGAGATCCCCCAAGGCTGCAACGTAATTTCCGGCATGGTGCGCAACTCCGTCTACATGGGGGACCGCCTGGATATTTTTATGCACAGCGGGGACCACGTTTTCCGGGCCAGCGTTGCCCGGGATTATGACATTCCCGAAGGCTCCCCCATCCGTTTCGCGGTACCCTACGGGAAAACGCGGATTGTGCAGGGGTGAGGTGGGCGATGAAAAAGAAAAAGCGTTTTGAGTGGGGCTATCTGCTGCTCCTGCCGGGGCTGGGCTATATTGGCTTTTTCGTCGTGATGTCGGCGGGCATCATGATTGCGCAGAGCTTCGGCATGTATAACGCCATCACCGGCGAAACGGCCTTCACCCTGGAAGGCTGGCAGGGCGTATTCAGCAAAAGCTTTGTGGACGCCCTGGGGTTCACCCTTCGCACCAGCGTCCTGTCCGCCCTCATCAGCATAGCGGTTACATACCCCCTGGCCCTTCTCCTCCAAAAGTCGAAGGCCCGGAAGTGGCTGCTGCCGCTGATTAAGATTCCGTACTTTGTCCCCGGGCTGGTCGGGTCTTTCCTGATTGTCAACCTGATTGACTACCACGGCCTGCTCAACGAGGTCCTCATGCTGCTCCACATCATCAGCGAGCCGCTGCGCCTGCGCAACGACGCCAACGGCATTGCGGTCATCGCAATCCATGTCTGGAAGAACGTACCCTTTATGATGATAATTATGTTCTCCGCCATTGAGGGCATCCGCCAGGATGTCAAGGACTGTGCGCGAAACCTGGGCGCGAATTCCCTTCAGGTTTTGTGGCACATCACGATTCCCCTGACCGTATCTTCCGCCCTGGTCTCGGTGATTCTCACCTTTATCCGCACCTTCAACGACTACGCGATTTCCAGCACGGCGGGGCCGATGCACCCCATGTCCCTGGCAAATCTGATGAAGACCACCGCCTACTCCTACAACGACTGGATCACGGCGGGCTGCATCGGCGTACTGATGACCATTGTGACGGTAATATTCATGGTTCTGTATACGGTTTTAGGCAAATACCTGCAAAACGGCGGCGGAAAGTGAGGCGTATATGAAAAACAAGCAAGCGGCCAAAAGCCGCCGCTCCCTGACCAAAAAGCTGCTGGCGTTTCTCATCCCGGCCTGTATCGGCCTGATTTTCCTGGCCTGG
Organism: uncultured Clostridia bacterium; assembly: GCA_947649615.1. Classification (GTDB taxonomy): domain Bacteria; phylum Bacillota; class Clostridia; order Oscillospirales; family Oscillospiraceae; genus Pelethomonas. The sequence goes on from CANSSG010000003.1 coordinate 129,087, forward strand.
ATCGTCGTCCCCATGGGGATGGCGGTGCTCTGGTCGCTGGTCAATCCGGACTACCCGTGGTCGTATCCGCAGATGTTCCCTTCCAACCTCTCTTTATATCACTGGGACCACGTATTCCGCTATACGGACATTCTCGGCGCCATAAAAAACAGCCTGATCGTCGCCGCCATGACCACCATTGGCTGCTCCGTGCTGGCGTTGCCCACGGCCTACGCCATCGGCCGGAGGAAGCTAATCGGCGGAGAAGCCTTCAAAATCGCCATGCTGCTGCCCATGGCGATGCCCGGCATGGCGATGGCCATTTTCCTGGGCCGCCTGTTCGCCCAGTGGGGGCTGTCCAACTCCTACACCGGCGTAGCAATGGCCCATATACTCTGCACCATGCCCCTGATGCTCCGTATCCTGACGGTAAGCTTCGAATCCGTACCCCAGGACATCGTAGATGCCGCGTCCAACCTGGGCGCGTCCCCCTGGGCCAGGTTCAAGGAAGTTTACGTCCCCATGATTATTCCCGGCCTGATTGCGGGATGCATCTTTACGTTCATCGGCAGCATGGAGGAATTCAACCTGAGTTTCATCATCGGCGCACCGGCCATCCAGACCGTGCCAACCATCCTCTACTCCTACCTGGGCTATAATTTCCTGCGCACCAACGCCTCGGTCGTAACCCTGGTGATGATGGTTCCCAATATCATCGTTTTGATGGTAACGGAGCGGTTTATCAAAACGGAGTACCTGGGCGCGGCGCTTGGAAAAATGTAGCGGAGGCACGGCATGAACGAACAAATATTATTTACACTGGACCGGCCCTTCCGGCCGGCAGAGCAGAATCAGACCTATTTTTTCCCCATCATGGTTCCGGCCCGCTGTGAAAAGCTCACCATCGACTTTTCCTATGACCCAAAGCAGCTTGCAGACGGGGAAGTTTTCCGGAACATGCTGGCGGCGTGTCTCAGCAAATACATGCCCCCGCCCTACAGCCAGGAGTTGGAAGGGCTGCCGGTGGAGAAAATCCCGCTGGTCAACCTTCTGACGGTTTCATTGGACGCATCCGATAGGCGGTACATAGGCTGCGCCCACCGGCACCCGCCGCGCCAGCGCCATGAAATCAGCGCCGGCTCTGCCAGCCGCGGATTCCGCCCCACAGAAATCCAGGAAGGGACCTGGCGCCTGGGCCTGCAATGCCACGCCATCGTCACGGACCCGGTTCAGGTCAACATCTGCGTAAAGGGGGTATTCCAGTGAAATGGATTCCAGCGGAGCTGCACACCCATACGCTGCACAGCGACGGCCGCTTTACCGTCCCCAAGCTTTGTGCCTGCGCCAAGCGGCACGGCTTGGAGATGATTGCCCTGACGGACCACAACACCCTGTCCGGTCTCGATGAACTGACGGACGAGCTTTCCCGCGAAACAATTCCCGTCATACGCGGCATTGAATGGACCGCCTACTATGGCCACATGCTGGTTCTGGACTGTGGGGAATATGTGGACTGGCGGGATGTCTCCCAAGGGGATATGGATCAGAAAATCCGGCAAATCCGGGCAAACGGCGGCCTGGTAGGCATTGCCCATCCCTTCGCGATTGGCTCCCCCCTGTGTACCGGGTGCTGTTGGGAATACGAGGTATCCGCCTGGGAGCAGGTAAATTACATCGAGGTTTGGAGCGGAGAATTCCCCGCGCTCCACCGGGGGCGGAACGGCCGCGCGGAGGACATGTGGCAAAGCCTGTTAGACCGCGGCTTCCGCATCGCGGCGTCCTACGGCCGGGACTGGCATGCAGACGCCGAGGATAAGGCGCCCTGGGGCTGCACCTATCTGGCGGTAGAGGAATCCACGCCGTCCTGCGGCGCCGCCGCCCTGCGGGAGGGGCGGACGATGGTGACAATGGGTCCAAGACCTATTGCGGAGATTTACGACGGGCGCGCCCAGCGGGAAATATACCCCGGCTGCACCATCCCCGCCGGAAACCCGCTGTCCATGCGCCTGGGCATGGACATGGAGGAGCGGCACGGGGAATGGGAGCGCTTCCACTTCATCCCGGAGCTGGCGCAGGTAACTGGCGCAGGCGGGCGCATCCTGGCGGAAGCCCGCCTGGACCCCGGCGCGCATCTGCAATTCACTCCCCCGGCCGGCCACTTCCGCATCGTCTACCGCGGGCAGGTAATGGGCAAGCCTTGCGCCATTGCCTTCACAAGCCCCTATTACGCGGAAGCGTAAAAACGGCGCATTACAAAAGAAAGGGAATACTGCCATGAAAATTCAAATCGCCACAGCCCCCTGCTCATGGGGCGTGTTCTTCCCCGACGGCAGGATGTCGGGCGTACCTTACGAGACGTTCCTGTCCCAGGCTGCCGAAGCGGGCTACCAGCGCATTGAGCTGGGACCAGACGGATACCTCCCCCAGCAGGCGGAGGTTCTGTTGGAAAAGCTGGGGCAGCACCATCTCTCCGTCTGCGCGGGTACGGCCACGATCGCTTTCGGCCTGACAGGCCAGGCGCAATGCCGCGATGCAGTCGATGCGCTGGCAAAGCGTCTGACGGCGCTTCACTGCACGGATATGGTGGTCATGGACGACAGCGCCCGCAGCCCCGAAATGGGTCCTAAGGGCCAGTGGACAACGGAGCAGTGGAACCGAATATACGAAAACATCCGCTTTACCAGCAAATACCTGAAAGAGGCGTACGGTGTGCGCATGGTTTTCCACCCACACGCCGGGACGGCAATCGAGTATACCGGGGAGATTCAGCGTCTCCTCTCCTTGGACGAGATATACCTGTGCTTTGACACAGGCCACCACGCCCTGTCCAACGGCGGATTGGAGGACGGAGAGCGGTGCGTCCTGGACTTTATCCGCCAAAACCGCCAGCGCATCGTCTACCTCCATTTCAAAAACGTAGACGCCGCCGTCCGCAGGCGGGCGGAAGAAGAAGGCTGGGGCGTCCTGCAAATGATGATGAAGCAGGTCATGTGCGACCTGGAAGACGGCGTGATCCGCTTCCCGCTCCTGCGGGACCTGTTGGAGGAAACCGGCTACCAAGGGACTGCGGTCATCGAGCAGGACATGTTCCAAGCCACTGCCGGCGAAGCGTTCCAGACCGCCAGGAAAAACTTGCAGTATCTTCGGCGCATACGGATGATTTAAACGGCATGCCCCACCCCCAATCCATCCGGACCGCCAAAAAGGCAACCAATATACAGCGGGAGGACCATTTGATATGTACGATGTGACGGTGATCGGCTGCGGCGTAGTCGGCGCGGCGATTGCATATGAGCTATCCAAGCGCAAGCTTCGCGTTTTGGTGCTGGAACGGGAAAACGATGTTGCCATGGGTACCACCAAGGCAAACAGCGCCATCATCCACGCCGGATACGATCCGGAGCCGGGAACCCTGATGGCGCGTCTGAACGTGGAGGGCTGCGGGGAGATGGAGCGTTTGTGCCGGCAGCTATCCGTAGAATACCGGCGCATTGGATCGCTGGTGCTGGCTTTTGACGGCAGAGATATGAAAACGCTGGAACGGCTATATCAAAACGGCGTGGCAAACGGCGTAGAGGGGCTGCGGATTCTGTCCGCCGGAGAAGTCCGCGCCATGGAGCCAGCGGTGTCGGAGGCGGTATGCGGCGCGCTGTACGCCCCTTCCTGCGGGATTGTCGACCCTTGGGGGCTGTGCATTGCGCTGGCAGAGACCGCCGTGCGCAACGGCGTAGAACTCCGCCTGAACAGCAAGGTGGAGCGCATTGAGACTATGGCGGCCCATTATGCCGTGCATACGTCCGCCGGCGTCTTTGAATCGGCCTATCTGGTTAACTGCGCCGGCGTCCATGCCCATGAAATCAGCGCCATGACCGGCGCCCAGGAATGGGAGACCGCCCCCACCCGCGGCGAATACTACCTGTTGGACAAGAACTGCGGCGGGCTGGTAAAGCATGTAATATTCCAATGCCCCTCCGCCGCCGGAAAGGGTGTTTTGGTATCGCCCACGGTACACGGGAACCTGCTTGCTGGTCCCAACGCCGCATCCGTCTCGGACCCGGACGACCACGCCGTCACAGCCGCAGGGCTGGCGGAAATCGCCGCCGCCGGGCGGAAGAGCGTCCCCTCCATCGACCTGCGGCAATCCATCCGGAACTTTTCCGGCGTCCGCGCAACCACCAGCGAGGAGGACTTCATTGTCCGGCCCTCCCGCCACAGCCCCCATATGCTTCATGCAGCCGGGATAAAATCGCCGGGGCTGTCCGCCGCCCCCGCCCTGGCCCGCTACGCGGTGGAGCAGCTTGGCGCAATGGGCCTGCCCCTTCCGGAAAAGGAGACCTGGCAGGGCGGACGGACCCAGCTTCGTTTCCGCCAGCTATCCCAGCAGGAGAAAGCGGCGCTGGCCGCCAGGGACCCGAAATACGGCCGGGTCATCTGCCGCTGTGAAACAATCACCGAGGGAGAAATTCTCGACGCCCTCCGCTCCCCCATCCCCCCCTGCTCGATTGACGGGGTCAAGCGCCGCACGGGGGCGGGCATGGGCCGCTGCCAGGGTGGCTTCTGCGGCCCCCGGGTGATGGAAATCCTCTCCCGCGAGTTAGGGCGGGACCCCGTCTCCATCCCGCAGGACGGGGACGGAACCAATCCTTTGACGCCATGGAACCAGGGAGGGCTGGCAAATGAGGTATGATGTCATTATAATCGGCGGCGGCCCGGCAGGCCTGTCCGCCGCCTGCGCCGCCTGGGAAGCAGGATGCCGCTCGATCTGCGTGGTGGAACGGGACCGTCATCTGGGCGGGATTTTAAACCAGTGCATCCACAACGGCTTCGGCCTGCACTATTTCAAGGAGGAGCTGACCGGCCCGGAGTACGCAGAACGCTTTATCCACATGCTCCGGCAGACGCAGGCGGACGTCCGCCTGGACGCCATGGTGCTGCAAGCCACCCCGGAACGGGAAGTCCACCTCATCTCCCCCGCCCGGGGATACGAAGTGCTGCAAGGGAAGGCCGTCATACTGGCCATGGGGTGCCGCGAGCGAACCCGCGGCGCGCTGTCCATTCCCGGAACCCGGCCTGCCGGCGTGTTTACCGCAGGCGCCGCCCAGCGGTATTTGAACCTGGAGGGCCAGATGGTAGGCCGCCGCGTGGTAATTCTAGGATCAGGCGACATTGGCCTGATCATGGCGCGGCGCATGACGCTGGAAGGCGCGAAGGTGCTGGCCTGCATGGAAGCCATGCCCCATCCTGGGGGCCTGACCCGAAATATCGTCCAGTGCCTCCACGACTTCCATATACCGCTGTACCTCTCCCACACCATTGTAGAAATCCGGGGAAGAACCAGGGTCGAGCAAGTGACAGCCGCAGCGGTAGACCAGGACCGCAGCCCCATCCCGGGGACGGAAATGGTCTTTGACTGCGACACCGTGCTGCTTTCTGTAGGGCTGATCCCAGAGAACGAGCTATCGCTGCAAGCAGGCATAGAGATTGATCCGCGCACCAACGGCCCGGTGGTTTATGAAAATATGGAAACGTCCATCCCCGGCATCTTTGCCTGCGGCAACGTACTGCATGTACACGACCTGGTAGATTTTGTCACAGCGGAAGCCGCCCAAGCCGGCGCGGAAGCCGCCGCATACACGGCTTCTACAGAGACGGCCGCGCCTTTGGCGGTTCACGCCGGGCATCTGGTACGCTATACGGTTCCCCAGCGGCTTCGCGCAGGGCGGCTGAAGGACGGGGCGGTCCTCTCCTTCCGCGTATCAGCCCTCTGCGGAAAATGCCGCATTCAGGTACACGGAAGCACAGGCTCCCTCCTTGCGTCATTTCCCCGCGAACGTCTGGCCCCGGGAGAGATGGAGCGCATCAGGCTTCCCAAAAGCATCCTCTCCGGCGAAGGGGAATCCATTACTGTTTCAGTTGAGGAGGACGCCGCAATATGACGGAAATCATCTGCATCACCTGCCCCCGTGGGTGCCGCCTTCTGGCAGGCGCGTCCAACGGCGGCGTTACCGTTACCGGGAACCGCTGCCCCCGCGGCGAAGCCTATGGCCGCAGCGAACTGCTTCACCCCGTCCGCACGGTCACATCCACCGCCGCCATCCAGGGCGCGTCCATTTCCCGCCTGCCGGTCAAAACGGACCGTCCCATTCCGAAGGAGCAAATATTTGCTTGTATGGCGTTGATTCACACGCTCAGGGTTCAAGCCCCCATCGCCGCAGGCAGCATTTTATATGAGAACATATTGGGCAGCGGCGCGAACCTTGTTGCGGCCCGCACCGTAGAAAAGGCGGCCCTTCCCCTCCAATAAAGGTGCTTTTCCTCAAAAAAGATGCACAGCATCTTTGGGTGCATGCATAAGAGCCGTTCCGCAGCAGCGGAACGGCTCTTACTTGTTTACAAATGTGGGCAGGCAGAATCACTTCAAGCCAAACTTCTTGTTGAACTTGGCAACGCGTCCGCCGGTATCGACCAGCTTTTGCTTACCCGTGAAGAAGGGGTGACACTTAGAGCAGACTTCCACGCGAATGTCCTTCTTCGTGGAACCTGTCTCAATTACATTACCGCAGGCGCATTTAATCGTAGTCTGCTGATAATTGGGATGGATACCTTCCTTCATTGCTCTTGTTCACCTCTTTCCTGTCAATTCATATCCCGCAGCTTTCACCGCGCGACTTTGATTAGTATACCACCTTCGTCCATAAAATGCAAGTTTTTTTTTCGCCATTCCGGCACTTTTCCGCATAAACACCGTTTCCTCATTTTTTCCTGCTATACGGCGTCCCCTCCAAAGGCAGCGTATACCGTCTCTTCCCGTCCAGCCGGAAGTAAGCGTCCGCGATAGCCGGCGCGGTAGGGATTGCAGTAATCTCCCCGATCCCGATGGCCCCGCAGGCCACATCCAGCCCCGGCTTTTCCACCACGATAGCCTTAATTTCCGGAATCTGGTTTGCCTTAAACAGCCCCAGGGTTCCAAATTTGGCCGTAGGCTTGCAGTCCACCACCGGATACTGCTCTGTCAGCGCGAACCCCGCGCTCATGACCACGCCGCCCTCTATCTGCCCTTCGCAGGACAGGGGATTCACGGCCCTGCCCACGTCATGGGCGGCGACAATGCGTTTGAGCTTCCCGTCCTCATCCAGCTCGCAGAGCTGGGTAGCGTACCCGTAGGCCACATGGCTCACAGGGTTAGGCACCGGCGCGCCCAAGGGGTCTGTTTCCGCCAGATACTCCCCATAATACTCCGTCCCGTTCAAATCCGCCAAGGACTTCCCTTCCAGGGCTTTTTTCAAATCCCCGCAGGCCCGGCGGCAGGCCTCGCCGGTAATCAACGTCTGCCTGGAACCGGAGGTCGTCCCGGAATCCGGCGCATCAAAGGTATTGCTCCGCTCATAGACCACCTCCGGCCGTTTCAGCCCCAACTGGTCGCAGCACATCTGGGTCAGCACGGTTCCCAGCCCTTGCCCGATGCAGGACGCGCCGGCCTGGATATGGACCTTCCCGTCCTCCACCACCAGGCGGCACCGCCCGGTATCGGGAATACCGACGCCCACGCCCGCGTTTTTCATGGCGCAGGCCAAGCCCACATATTTGGCGTTGTCGAAGTAAGGCTTCACCGCCTCCAGCGTTTCCACCAGCCCGGTCTCCGGACCCACGATTTGCCCGTTGGGCAGGGCCTCGCCGGGCCGGATGGCGTTGCGCCAGCGGATTTCCCAGGGTGAAATCCCCACCAGGTCCGCCATTTCATTGAGCATCGTTTCCAGCCCGAAGCAAGTCTGCGTCACCCCGAATCCCCGGAACGCCCCGGCAGGCGGATTGTTGGTGTAGTAAGCATACCCGTCAATCTGGAAGTTCTCATAGTGATATGGTCCCGCCGCATGGGTGCAGGCCCGTTCCAGCACCGGCCCGCCCAGGGAGGCATACGCGCCGGTGTCCGCAATCACGTTGGCCGCCACGCCCTGGATGACGCCGTTTTCGTCGCATCCCATAGCAAACTCCATCTCCATCGGGTGCCGCTTGGGATGGATAAGCAGGCTTTCCGCCCTTGTCAGCCTGCATTTCACAGGCCGCTTGGTAAGGTACGCCGCCAGCGCGGCATGGTGCTGGACCGTCACGTCCTCCTTGCCGCCAAAGCCGCCGCCCACCAGCAGGTTTTTCACCTTCACCTTCTCCACCGGCAGCCCCAGCATCGGCGCGGTCTCGTGCTGGGTGTCATAAGCCCCCTGGTCGGTGGAGAGGATCATCACCCCATCCCCGTCCGGGTAAGCCACCGCGCACTCCGGCTCCAGGAAAGCGTGTTCCGTAAACGGCGTATAAAACTGCCTGGTCAGCACGAACTTGCTCTTTGCGATAGCGAAGGCGGCGTTGCCCCGCTGGATATGCTTGTGGGCCATAAGGTTCCCGGATTTATGGACCAGCGGCGCGTCCGGCAGCATCGCCTCCTTAGGCGACCGCACCGGCTCCAGCACCTCATATTCCACCTCCACCAGCTTTTTCGCCTGTTCCAGGATATCTTCCCTTTCCGCCGCCACCAAGCAGATGGCATCGCCCAAGTAATGCGTCATGCTCCCCACGGCAATCATGGTATCCCAGTCCTTGACAAGGTGTCCTACTTTATTCTGTCCGGGGATATCCGCTGCGGTAAATACCCCCACCACGCCGGGGAGGGCCTTGGCTTTCTCCGTATGAACCGCCTTCACAATCGCCCTGGGATAGGCGGAGCGGACAGCCGAAGCATAAATCATGCCGTCCAAATACACGTCATCAGGATAGATTCCCGTCCCCTGGACTTTTTCGGCCACATCAATGCGGCTGACCCGGCTCCCCAGCTTCCACTCCTGTTCCACGCCGCTTTCCGGCAGGCGGCCCGCCCGCAGGATTTCCGCCGTCCGCTTCACGCCCTCAATAATCTTCACATACCCGGTACACCGGCAGATATTGGTGCGCAGGGCAAATTTAATTTCCTCTTCGGTAGGGTCTGGATTGACGTCCAGCAGGCCTTTCGCGGCCATCACCATCCCCGGGATGCAGAAGCCGCACTGCACCGCCCCCGCTTCCCCGAAACCGAAGGTATACGCTTCCTTTTCAAAATCGCTCAGCCCCTCCACAGTAACGATGGACTTCCCCTCCATCTTCCCGGTGGTAAAGACGCAGGCCCGGGCCGCCTTGCCGTCAACCAGGATTGTACACGCACCGCAGGCGCCCTCACTGCACCCATCCTTTACGCTGGTCAGCCGCAGCTCGTCCCGCAGGAAACGGATAAGCTTTTGATTTTTCTCCGTTGTGACGGCCTTGCCGTTCACAGTAAATGTAGCCATGGTGGTTCTCCTTATGTCGTTCTTCCTCAATCAATACGCTAAAACAGCACTTATAGTATAGCGGAAACTTTGGGCAGTTTCAACAGGGTTTTGCCGGGAAACAAGACTGGCGTAATTCTATTTTTAGATAACGCCTTTATAAGAAGCGCCCGGGACGCTGTGAGAGCGTCCCGGGCGCTTTTCCCATATTGGTTACGGTAGGGCCGGGTCTTCCGGCAGACCTGGCTCCTCCGGTTCCTCCGGCTCCACGGCGACCGACGGCCCCGGGTCTTCGGGATTGGTAGAAGGATCGGGGTCCTCCACCGGGGGGTCAGGGGGATCAGGCTCCGGCGTACCGTTCCCCGAGGGGTCCAGCCAGCCGGGCAGTACGCTGTCCGGATCATACGGCCCGGTAGGCCACTGGTAATCGGGGTCGCCGGGTACCGGCTCGCCCTCGCCCGGAAGCATGGGGTCTTGAACGAAGAACTCGTCATGGATGGGGCATGGCCCTTTGCTTTCCAAATAGGTCAGATGCGCGTCGCAGTCCTCCGCCAGGATATAGGAACCCGGCTCGCCCAAAAATTCACGCCCGGCCAGCATGACGCGGGTAGACACCGTATCCTCCGGGCAGTACTCCCCGGCCACATAGACCTCCTCGGTCTCCGGGTTGACGCACACCTTGGCTTCGATATGGCAGGTGCAGGTAGCGGATGGCGCGGCGCTGGCCTGGATCTCCATGGAAACCGTCCGCCCGCCCCGGTAGTCCTGGCCGCACAGGGCGCTGGTTTTCATCCCGCAGTCGGCGCATACGGTAACGGAGGTGATGCCTTCGGGCTTATCGAAGAAGGATTTGTTCTCCAAGCCCTCATGAAGCTTTTGCATCACCATTTTCCAGGCCAAGGCGGCGGGGTTCTTGCTTCCGGCGTTGATCTTCTCCGGCCGGTCCTTGTACCCCACCCACACGGCGGCGGAGTAATAAGGCGTATACCCTGCAAAATACCGGTCGCAGTTATCGGTAGTCGTACCGGTCTTACCGGCGATGGTCATGCCGTCAAAGGCGGCAGAGCCGCCGGTACCGCCGGTGACCACGCTGCGCAGCAGCTTGTTCATCAGATATGCCGTCGTCTCCTTCATGGCGGGCCAGGAAGCGGGGACGGTATTGTCCACCACGGTTTCCGTGTGGTCGTTGCTCTCAATGCGGGTGATGAGGTGGGGCGTGACATAAATGCCCCGGTTGGCGAAAGCGCCGTAAGCCGCCGCCATCTCCATGGTGGTCACGCCGTAGGTCAGGCCGCCCATGGCCAAAGGCGCCAGGTCGATGTCGTTGGGATCCAGATGGAAGCCCAGGTTGTTCTGCATAAACTCAAAGGACCGGGCGTAGCCCAGCTTTTGCAGCGTCCGGGCGGAAATGGTGTTGATGGACCACTGGACGCCGTAGGCCACGGTCATATTCCCCCGGTAGCGGCCATTGGAGTTGCGGGGGTATCCGGCGGCGCGGATGGTATTGTTGATGGGATAGTCGTCGATGATGCTGGCGGGGCTGACCACGTCGCCGTCGATCGCGGGGGCATAGACGGCAACGGGCTTGATGGAGCTGCCCGGCTGGCGGGGCGCGGTGGCAAGGCTCTTGGCCCGGTTCACCGTTTTAACGCCCACGTCGCCTGCAATGGCCTTTACCTCGCCGGTGTAGGGGTCTACCACGGTGATGGCGGAGTTCATCGGCGTACCCTTTGCCGAGGGATAGTCAAAATTGGAGGGGTCCTGGTATACCTCGTCCACAACGGCCTGGATCTCCGGGTCCAGGGTGGTGTAAATATGGAAGCCGCCGCGGTAAAGCAGCTTGGAGGCGTATTCCCGGGCGTAGCCGTGCTGCTCCGCCAGCAGGGTGATAGCCTCGTTGATGGCCTCGTCCTCAAACCAGGTATAGACCTTGCTGAGGTCGACGTCCTCCTCCTTCTCCTCCTCGGTCTCCTCCGGAATCTCCATGCCGTGGAGGGCTTTATAGGCGTCGGTGTCGGTAAAGAGAAGGACCTCTTCCTTGGCGGCCTTGCACTCGGCCGCAGTAAGGTAGCCGTAATCCTCCATCGCGTCCAGGATCAACTCCTGCCGCCACTTGTTGAAATCACGGGGGGTCTTGACGGTGCCGTCGTCCTGGGTCCATTTTTTCTTGAGGAAGGGGTCGTACTTGGATGGGTTGTTGGTGATTCCTACGATGGCGGCGCTCTCCGCCACATCCAGTTCGCTGACATCCTTGCCGAAGTAAGTCTTGGCGGCGGTCTGGATGCCGTAGGCCCCCGCGCCGAAGTAGACCGTATTCAGGTAATCGGTGATGATGTCTTCTTTGCCCACGCTCTTTTCATACTCCAGGGCGCGGCAGATTTCACGGAACTTCCGGCGCACGGTAACATCCGTGTCATCGTACATTTTCCGGAGAAGCTGCTGTGTGATGGTAGAACCGCCCCGGGTGTTTCCATTAAACAGCGTGTCGCGGATGGAGGCGGCGGTGCCTACCCAGTCAACGCCCTTGTGCTCCCAGAAGCGGTGGTCCTCAATGGCCACCAAGGCGTTAATCAGGTGTTCGGGAATCTCGTCGAACTTCACCAGCTCCCGGTTGCCGCCGGTGTCCTCGCTGTTGTCAAACAGCGTCAGGATCGGGTTGCCGTTTTTGTCGTAGATGGTGGATGCCAAGGAAAGCTGCATCTCTTCCGCCGTGACCTCGCCTAAGGACGGGATCAGGGTGGTGTCTACGTAGGTCAGGAAAATCTTGCCGAAAATGGCCACCGTCAGTACGCCGATAACGCACAGGGTAAACACCGTCAGGAAAATCCATCCGATGGTTTTGGCGATGATGCGGCCTACGGAACGCTTCTTTTTTTTCGCGGGCCGGGAAGCACGGTTCTCCGGGGCCGGGCCTTCCGGCCGGCCGTCATAGTGATAATTCTGATCCATAATGGGGGAAAATACCTCCTTTTCCAGGTGTAACGGGTACGCAAATGCAATATCCGGCATTGAGCCGCGATAACCATGCGGTATACCAATTTATAGTATATCACAGCTTGTCAACTGAAAAAAGATGAAATTTTACCGTTTTTTCGGCAGATTTTCGTATCCTACAGCAAAATTCTTCATAAAATACAAAAAGTAAGTACGGAAATCGTCAAAATGTCAAAGGAATTTGGGCTTGCAATTTTGTGAAAAAGCGGTTACACTATAGGGGCAGGATGCATCCGTCCTGTGAATGAAGCCTACGGGGAGGAACCAGTCATGAGTGAGGAGTTCGGTCCTAATTTCATCACCGTCACCGATGAGGACGGCAACGACATTGAGTTGGAACTGCTGGATGTGCTGGAGCACAACGGGCAGACTTATATGGCGTTCTTCCCCGCAGTCCCCGAGGACGAGGAAGCGGACGAGGAGAGCGACGAGTACGGCATGGTGATCTTAAAGTCCATCCAAGAAAACGGCGAGGAGCTGCTCTCCACCCTGGACAGCGAGGAAGAACTGACGGAAATTTACGACCTGTTCATGGAGATGCTGTTCGAGGACGAAGAGGACGGAGCGGAATAATTCCTGCGGCAAAAATTTGAAATGAAGACGCCCTGCGGGGTGCGTGATGAGTCTTTCATTAACCCACATTTTGTTATAAGGGATGCTGGTCCACTGTCTGGTTTGCAGGCCTCCCGGCTGCCACTCTTGCGGTTGGAAGTTGGAAGCAGTAAAGGGCAGTGCAGGCGACCCACCTGCCTATTATGTGCAGGTTATAACAGGATTCACACGGCCGCTGCGGGGCGACTTTTCTATTTTGAGGAAAATGTATGGAAGATAAAATTGTAAGCTGGGCGGCGGAGCTGCAAAGCCATGCCCAGGCTGGGCTGTTCTACAGCAAGGACCCCTTCGACCTGGAGCGGTACCGCCGCATCCGGGCGCTGGCCGTTGAAATGATGGCGGAGCGGACCGGGCTTGACCGGGAGAAGGTCTGCGGCCTTTTTTGTAACGATACCGGATACCAGACGCCAAAGGTGGATACCCGGGCGGCGATTTTCCAGGATGGAAAAATTCTCCTGGTCCAGGAGCAGAACGGGAAGTGGGCCTTGCCCGGCGGATGGTGCGAATACAACCTCTCCCCTGCCGAAAACGCAGTGAAGGAAGTGAAGGAGGAAGCGGGGCTGGACGCGGCGGTAAAAATGCTGATTGCCGTTCAGGACCGCGATAAGCACAACACGCCGGCGTACGCCTATGGCGTTGTGAAAATCTTTTACCTCTGTGAAAGTTTGGGCGGCTGCTTCGCGGAAAATATCGAGACTATGGGAAGCGGATATTTTCCGGAAGACGGGCTTCCCCCGCTGGCGGAGGAAAAGTGCAGCGCGGAGCAGGTTCAAATGTGCTTCCGCGCTTATGAAGCGGACACGTGGACCGCTCAATTTGATTGATATGCTTCGCCGCCCAGGTCCCTGCGCAGGCGCGTACGCCTGCGCAGGATTGTGGCGGCGAATTGCCTGGGAGGGCGTTCCCTCCTGAGATTTTGAGGGTGATTATATGCGTGAACTGACTTTTTCGATTCCCTGCCTGTTCGGGCTGGAAGGCCTGGTGGGCGACGAGGTCCGCAGGCTGGGGCTGGAACGGGTCCAGGTGGAAAACGGACGGGTAACCTGCCAGGGGACGGAAGCGGATTTGCCCAGGCTTAATTTGAATTTGCGATGCGGAGAGCGGGTGCTGCTGCAATTGGCCGCTTTTCCCGCCAGAAGCTTTGAAGCGTTGTTCCAAGGGACGGCGGCCGTGCGCTGGGAGGATTTTGTGCCGGGAGACGGACAGTTTCCTGTGAAAGGATATGCCCTGGATTCTCAACTGCATTCCGTGCCGGACTGCCAGAAAATTGTTAAAAAAGCGGCGGCAGAGCGGTTGGGACGGGCCTACGGCGCGGCGCGTCTGCCGGAAACGGGGGCTAAATACCAAATCCAATTTGCCATCATGAAGGATCAGTGCGCTTTATACCTGGATACGTCCGGGGCGGGGCTGCACAAACGGGGATATCGGGCAACCGGCGTGGAAGCCCCCCTGCGGGAGACCTTGGCGGCGGCAATGGTGTCCCTTAGCCGTTTTCGGGGGAAAGACCCCTTCCGGGACCCGTTTTGCGGGTCGGGGACGATTGCAATCGAGGCGGCGCTGATCGCTAAAAACCGCGCGCCGGGGTTGGACCGGTCCTTTGACGCGCAGAAGTGGCGGTGGCTGGACAGCAGGCTTTGGCTGGACGCCGCCGGGGAAGCGATGGATAAGGAATTTGATGGGCAATATGACATCTGGGGCGGCGATATTGACCCGAAAGCTGTGCGAATCGCCGGTGAAAACGCTGTAAAGGCTGGGGTCGAGGATCTGGTGCGCTTTGAAGTCTCGGATGTGAAAAATTTCCGCTGCCAGGGGGAATATGGGCAAATTGCCACCAACCCGCCCTATGGGGAGCGGTTATTGGAGAAGGAAGACGCCGAGAAGCTTTACCGGATATTCGGCGGGGTTTACCGGAACGTACCCCAGAAATGGCGGGTGCTGGTGCTGACCAGCCACCCGGAATTTGAACGCTTTTTCGGCCGGAAGGCGGAGAAAAAGCGTAAGCTTTATAATGGGATGATCAAGTGCGGGCTGTTCCAATTCGCACGTTGATCTATTCGGTTTTCAAGGTACGGCCGTTTGCAACCGGCGCCAGGGGCTTTTCCAGGGGGATCAATCCCTGTGGGCGTTTTTGTTCGAACGCGCGAAGTTCCGGTAGGTGACGCCCACTACACTAGTAGGCTGCATTGGGCGGAAAGTTGCCGTGTTTCGTGCAACCTTTTGCAAAATTTTTTAGAGCGTGTTTGAATAATGTCAAAACAGCCAAAGAAGAATCTATCCCTCGCGGCAAAGCCGCGAAGAAACGAGGACGTATATGGCGAATAATCGAATCGGCAGAATTAATGAGGAAATCCAACGGGAAATGTCCGCCCTCCTGCGGACGGTCAAAGACCCCCGTCTCCAGGGCGGATTGGTCACGATTACCCATGTGGATACGACCAACGACCTCCGGTATGCTAAAATCTATATCAGCGCACTGGACAAGTCCCAGGAAAAGGATATGATGAAGGGCCTGAAATCTGCCTCGGGGTTTTTGAGACGGGAGCTGGGCGCCGCGCTGCGGCTCCGGTATACGCCGGAATTGCAGTTCGTTGCCGATGATTCCATCCAACAGGGCGCGCATATCCTGGAAATGCTCCGGAATCCTGAGATCGTTAAGCCCGCCAACCCCGCTAATGAACACATCGTCCTGGAGGAGGAAAAATGAGCCGCTTGACAACCCAGGCTGCCGCCGCGCTGCTGCGGCAGCAGGATAACATCTTAATCCTGACACACCGGAGGCCGGACGGGGATACTATCGGATGCGCCGCCGGGCTGTGCCTTGCCCTCCGGCAGATGGGAAAACGGGCCTTTCTGCTGAAAAATCCTGAGGTGACCGCGGTTAACGCCATCTATGTGGAACCGCTGTGGGCCGGGGCGGACTTCGCGCCGGAATTCGTCGTCTCTGTCGATATTGCTGCAAAAAGCTTGTTCTTTGAGGGCGCAGCCGCCTATTTCGACCGGATCGGGTTGGCTATCGACCACCATCCATCCTTTGAAGGGTTCGGCGTCCATCAGTGCGTGAACCCGGAGCGCGCCGCCTGCGGGGAAATCGTGTTTGAAATCTGCCGGGAATTGGGGAAAATCAACCGGGAAACCGCCCTGCCTTTATACGCCGCCGTGGCTACGGATACCGGGTGCTTCGTCTATACCAACACCACCGCCAACACCCACCGGGTGGCCGCAGAACTGATGGAAACCGGCATCGACTATATTTCCGTCAATAAGCGGCATTTCCGGACGAAAACGAAAAGGCGGATCGCTTTGGAAGCGGAACTGCTGGGAAAGGCAGAATTCTTCCATGAGGACAGGGGGGTGTTCTTGTGCCTGCCGCTGGAAATGATGGAACGGACCGGCGCCAATGAAAATGATTTGGAGGATATCGCGTCCCTGGCCGGCATCATCGAGGGCGTGGACTGCGGCGCTGTGCTGCGGGAGTTGAAGCCCGGGGAGTGGAAGCTCAGTCTCCGCACCGGGGCGAACGGGCGGGTCAACGCAACCAAGGCCTGCGAAACCTTGGGCGGAGGCGGCCACGCGATGGCTGCGGGCGCTACGGTCCATGGCAGCCTTGAACAGGTCAAGAAGGCTGTGCTGGAGGCCGTCGGGCAAGCCGCCCGGTAACCTCCTAACGATTCCTTGGAAAATATGGTTGTCATATGGCTGAGATTGTGGTAAAATTGAACTATATGGCTTAGAGAGGATCGGTTTACTTATGGACAATCATATTTTTCGCAGCGCGGCGCTGGGGTTTAACCGCCAGGACGTGATGGAGTACATCGAAAAAACCCAGAAAGACGCGGAAACCGCCGCCGCTGACTTGTCCAGCCAGTTGGATGCCGCTCAGACAGAAACATATAGGCTCCGCCAAGAGCTGGAGGATGCCGGAAAACGCGCCGGTGAGCTGGCCGTTCAGTTGGATGAATGCCGGGAACAATGCGCCCAGGCTCAGACGGAACGGGAACGCTTGGAACAGGAAGCGGCGCGGCAAAAAGAACAGCTCCGCCGCCTAACCGCTGAAAAAGATGCGCTGTGCAGCCAGGTGGAGGAACTACAGGGCCAGAGCGAAAATGTGCGCCGGGAAAAGGAAAAGCTGGCGCAGTTGGAACTGGACGCGCACCAGCGGGCCGATGCTTTGATGGCGCAGACGAAAAAGGATGCGGAGGATTTGCTGGCGCAGGCCCGCAGTCAGGCTGACGGCGTGACCTCCGCCGCTGACGCCCAGGCCGCCAGCACCGTGGCACTGGCGGAAGCAAAACGAAGCGCCCTGTTGCAGGAAACGGAGGAACTGGTGGCGGGTTCCGTGCGCCAATGCGGCGAGTTGTTTGCGTCCTGTGAGAAAATTACCGCCCATATCGCAAGCGAAATCAGGAAGCTGGATGTCGTCAACGCCCAGCTGCCTATCGGCTTGTCCCATCTCAAGGAAGGGCTGGATGAGCTGCTGGAACGGGCGGGCGAACGGTGAAATTTTTGAGGACGGCGCGTATGCGCCGCCCTCTTTTGCGTGTTAGGGTTGCAGCAGGCCCGCCGCCCGCATGTTC
Organism: uncultured Clostridia bacterium; assembly: GCA_947649615.1. Classification (GTDB taxonomy): domain Bacteria; phylum Bacillota; class Clostridia; order Oscillospirales; family Oscillospiraceae; genus Pelethomonas. The sequence goes on from CANSSG010000003.1 coordinate 146,536, forward strand.
GTCAGCAGTTGGTTGAACTTCGTCAGGAGTTCGGATGCGTTGGCCGCGTTGCTTACCGGCGCAGCAGGGGTTACAGTGCCAGCAGGGCCAGTGGGGCCGGCGGGTCCCATCGCGCCTGTCGCGCCGACAGGGCCAGCGGGTCCCATCGCGCCTGTTGCGCCGGCAGGACCGGCGGGTCCCATCGCGCCTGTTGCGCCGGCGGGACCGGCGGGTCCCATTGCGCCTGTTGCGCCGGCAGGACCGGCGGGTCCCATTGCGCCTGTTGCGCCGGCGGGACCGGCGGGTCCCATCGCGCCTGTTGCGCCGGCGG
>CANSSG010000004.1 GCA_947649615.1 uncultured Clostridia bacterium
ACCTTGCACAGCGGCAGTTCCCGCTCCAGGCCGGCGACTTTCATGGTATAGGTCATTGGGATGTCCCTCCTTGTTTTTCTGTCACTTCCATTATACCTTGCGGGACGCAAATGTCAAGCGGTGTTGCGGGGCCGGCCCTGTCTCTTTCCTGCTGGCAGGTATCCCTTTCCTGAATAGCTGTCCATCCGGCAAAACGGAACCGAGCTTTAAGCCCTCTTTTTGCAAATGTAGAGAAGATGGCTGGAGCAGCCTAACAATTCGCGCCTTTCGCAATGGTGCAAATGGTATCTTGCATAGTCCTGAAATTCTTCATCCGACATGGCAAAGTCCCTCCTGTCTTCCGCAAGCTCCATAATGCCGTCTGTAGCCACCGTTGTGATCTTTTCTACCGCCAGCGTATCAAACAAGGCTTCAAATTCTTCTACGTTAAAGCCTGTAAAAACCTGGTCTTCAAAATGCCGTACCTGGTAATCTTCCGTGAAGTTTTCTTTTTCTCCAATCTTCCAATTCCCTTGGAGGTAATTGTCGAACATAATCGCGTGTACCGACAAAAAGGCCACCATGATGAGACCGCTGCCCTTTGTCACCCGGATGGCTTCGCTCAACGCCGTTAACTGGTCCTTTCTGTCGTATAGGTGATATAAAGGCCCGAACACCAGTGTACAATCGAAGGTGTTATCTTTTAAACCGCCTAAATCAAGCGCATCACCCTGCACGGCGGAAATTGTCCCTATCCCTTTGCTGTTCTCTCGAAGTATTTCAAGGTTCTTGGAGACAAGTTCCATCGCGGTAACCATATGCCCTTCCTTTGCAAGCGTTATGGAGTACCGTCCGGTTCCCGCGCCAACTTCCAAAATTCTGGCCGTATCTGGTGCAAACTTGTGAATATAGTGCATTGTTGTCAGATACTCAAGCTGTCCGTGCCTGCTGCGCAATAGACGGCTGTCTTCACCGGTTTTACTGTAAAACGAATTGATTATTTTAACTCTGTCTCCCATATCTCCCACCTTTTCTCCTTTTTACAACGTGAAATTTGCCTGTGCGCACCCCCCCTATTCCGCGAACATCTCCGTGGAGAGGTAACGGTCTCCGGCATCGGGCAAAAGGACGGCAATGGTTTGCCCTTTGTGCTCCGGACGCTTCGCCAGTTCCAGCGCCGCCCACAGCGCCGCGCCGGAGGAAATGCCCGCCAGCACCCCTTCGGTCCGGCCAAGACGCCTCCCGGCGGCAAAGGCGTCCTGCTCCCCTACTGCGATAACCTCGTCGTATATTTCCGTGCGCAGTACCGCCGGTATGAAGCCCGCGCCGATGCCTTGGAGCGTATGGGCGCCGCCGTGTCCTTTGCTCAGCATCGGGGATGCCGCCGGTTCTACCGCAACCACTTTTATGGACGGGTTTTGCGATTTTAAGTACTCCCCTACGCCGGTGATTGTGCCGCCGGTGCCAACGCCGGACACAAATACGTCTACCGCACCGCCGGAATCCTCCCAAATCTCCGGGCCGGTGGCTGCCCGGTGGGCGGCGGGGTTGGCGGGGTTTGTAAACTGCCCGGGGATGAATGCGCCGGGAATCTCCTTTGCCAGCGCTCCGGCCTTGGCGATGGCCCCCGCCATGCCCTTCGCGCCCTCGGTCAGCACTACCTCCGCGCCGTAGGCCTCCATCAAAAGCCGCCGCTCTACGCTCATGGTTTCCGGCATGACAATAACCACCCGGTATCCGCGGGACGCCGCCACCGCCGCCAGGCCAATGCCTGTATTGCCGGAAGTTGGCTCGATGATGGATGCGCCGGGTTTTAACAGGCCGCGTTCCTCCGCGTCATCCAACATAGCGCAGGCGACGCGGTCCTTGACGCTGCCGGCGGGGTTAAAATACTCCAGCTTCGCCAGAATGCGGGCGTTCAGGCCCTCCTCCCGTTCCAAGCGGGTCAGTTCCAGCAAAGGCGTCCTGCCTATCAACTGTTCCATGGATGTGTAAATCTTGCCCATTTGATTGCCTCCTTCCGGTTTTTTTACATATCATCGCCCCTTGCTCTGATACCGTCAAGGGACGGCTATAATCTTGCTTTCAGCAGCGCTGCCATCTCGGACGCAGATTCCTGCATCCCCCGGGCTACCCACTCCCCAATCCAGCCGTATAGGCCGCTGGATATAAACGCCGCCGTGTATGCGCCCAGGTTGGATTGTTCCGGCTTTGGGCCGCAGATGGTGTTCAGGGCGTCCTTGAGCAGATAGAGCAGGCCGCGGCGGCTGAGCAGCAGGTAGAAGCCCCGGTACTCATTCAAATGGGCAAACAGGGCTACGCACAGCGCATCGTCGCTGTGCTGGGGCTGGCGGTCGTATGCCGACGTCCATTCGCCGAATAATTGCAGGATGTATTCCCGCAGGATCTCCTCCTTGCCGCTGTAGTTCCGGTAGTAAGAGACGCGGTGTACGCCGGCGGCTGCGGCGATTTCGCTGACGGAGATGCTCCGCAGCTCTTTCTCCGCCAGCAGCTTCAGCAGCGCGGCGGTCAGGTGCTTTTTTACATAGGTGGTTTTTTCCCGGTTGTCCATGCCGCTACATTTTCCCCCTTCTGTTGCATTTTCCACAGACCGCTTGACACTTTTCCCGCGGAATGCTACACTTGCCGCATCATGATAGTATAGCTGCCGCAGCGGAAAGTCAAGATTTTTTTGGAAGGAGCGCCGTTCAATGTCTCTTGGGAAAAAACGAATGATTGCTTTACTCATTATTATTGCCGCAGGCGCCGTTTTAGGACGGCTTGCCGTGCGGGCTGCTTTGAACCTGCTGCTGGGCGGAACCCTGTTTGGAGGTAATTTCTTATGAAAGCCAAAGAACGGAGGAAAAGCAGCTGGTTGTGGGGGCTGGCTTATGCAGGCGCGTTCATTGCCTCCTTCGCCGCCTCGGCAGCCTTTAAAATGTGCTATGACCCGTTGGCAGCGGAAACCGCCGCAGATTGGAACGACGCCGTGGGGAAGGTCTATACCGATATCCCCTACGGCAATGGGCCGGCCAATATGTTTGACCTCTATGTTCCGGCGGACGGCTCCAAGGACGCGTATGGGCTGGTGGTCTATCTGCACCCAGGCGGATTTACCGCTGGGGATAAGGCCGGAGATGAGAAAATATTGAAATGGCTGTGCGCTAAAGGGTATGTGGCTGCGGGGGTTAACTATACGCTGTTCTCTGAGGAAAACCCGGATGCCAACGTTTACACGCAGTCTATGGAAATCAAGGAAAGCATCCCCTTTATCCAGGCGGAAGCCGGAAGGCTGGGGTATAAGCTGGACCGGATGGCTATGGCCGGCGGGTCGGCGGGACACACGCTGGCCATGCTGTATGCGTACAGGGACGCGGCTTCCTCCCCCCTGCCTGTGAAAATGGTGTTTGGCGCAGTTGGCCCCTCCTGCTTTTACCCTGAAGATTGGCGCGTGTTCGGCTTTGACAAAAACTACGGCGCCGCCGCCGGGATGTTCAGCGTGATGTCCGGGGAGGATATTACGGCGGATATGTTCGGGTCGGAGGCGTATGAAAACGCTATTAAGAAGATTTCCGCCGTGTCCTGGATTGATGAAAACAGCGTTCCTACAGTCTGCGCTTATGGCGCGCACGACAAAGTGCAGGCGTTTGAGGCTTCCAAACGCTTGGATGAAGCTTTAACACGGCATGGCGTACCACATGCGTACATCGTTTTCCCGCACTCCGGCCACGGCTTGCAAAATGACGCCAAACAGGCCCGGCTGTATCAGGATAAGATTCATGAATACTTGGACGCTTATATGGGTTAGGGCAGTTTTCAAGCAGGCCATGGGGCGGCTGGCTCTGTAATTCGTCGGATTCAGCCATTCGTTCATAATTTATTCACACATCAGGCGGGCAGGTCGAGTACAATAGGCCTGCCATCCTACCTGCTTATGAAAAGAAAGGAGCATATGAAGATGAATTGGAAAAAAATGGCCGCGCTTGTTTTGGGCCTGCTGCTCTCGCTGGGCGTCCTGGCGGGGTGCGCCGGCGAACCCGCTATGGCGGAGGATTCCCCCTTCGCCTCTTTTACGGCGGATACGCTGGACGGCGGAACCTTTACACAGGACGGCATCCGGGAAAAGGATGTTACGGTAATCAATTTCTGGGGTACCTTCTGCCCGCCCTGCCTCGCGGAAATGCCCGACCTGGCCGCTTACGCCAAGGCCCTGCCGGATAATGTGCAGCTTATTACCGTCTGTCTCGACGTGGCGAATGAGGAAACCGCCAACAGTGCCAGGGCAATCTTGGACTCCGCCGGATTTGAAGGCGTGACCCTGATCCCCGGCGATGATCCGAATTTCCTGTCCCTGTGCCAATCAATCCAGGCCGTCCCTACCACCATTTTTGTTGACAGCAAAGGGAACATCGCCGGTAATCCGATTATTGGCGGACAGGCAGACCTGGAGATGATGACGGAGAACTATACCGGGAAGGTGAACGAGGTGCTTACGGCGTCCGGAAAGGCGGAGATCAGCTTTGCGGATTAAGACAAGCGCCCTCCGCTTCGGCGTGGCGGCGGCGGCCCTGGGGCTGACCGTCTTTGGCGTGGCCCTGGGGCAGCACCAGGAGGTTTTTCAGAAGGCGGTGAGGATATGCCTGGAATGTATCGGGATCGGGTGAAGCGGGGGAATAAACGCCGGATTTCTTTCCAGCGCATGATACAGCTCCTTGCGGCGGCGGCGTTTAACGGCTACGCCCTGGGGTTTGGCAAGGGAAAAATCTTTACAGGCCAAACGAAGCTGTTCTGCGTCCCGGTGCTTAACTGCTACTCCTGCCCGGGGGCGCTGGGGGCCTGCCCTATCGGCTCCTTGCAGGCCGCGCTGGGCAGCGGGAAAAACCGGTTCCCCTTTTATGTGCTGGGGCTGATGATGCTCTTTGGCGTGGTGCTGGGACGGGCGGTGTGCGGTCTGCTTTGCCCCTTCGGTTTGGTGCAGGACTTGCTGCATAAAATCCCTGTGCCGAAGCTGGCCGTTCCTAAAAAAATCGACAGGCCCGCGCGGTACGTCAAATACATCGTCTTGCTGGTGCTGGTGATCCTCCTCCCCGCTTTCGCGGTTGGGAACGCGGGGATTGCGCCGCCCTATTTCTGCAAATATGTCTGCCCCGCCGGAACCCTGGGCGGCGGCATCCCGCTGCTGCTGGCCAATCCAGGCCTGCGGCAGGCGGCGGGGTGGCTGCTGGGGTGGAAATCCTTGGTGCTTCTGGTTATTTTGGCGCTGTCTGCCGTCATCCACCGGCCCTTCTGCAAATATTTATGCCCGCTGGGGGCGTTTTACGCGCTGTTTAACCGGTTCAGCTTCTATCAGATGCGCTTCGACCGGGAAAAGTGCGTGGGGTGCGGGAAGTGTGAGCGCGCCTGCCCTATGAATGTTGAAGTGACTAAAAATATCAATAGCCCGGAGTGCATCCGATGCGGCATGTGCAAAAACGTCTGCCCCACAGGGGCGGTCTCTTCCGGGTTTTCCTGCGGGAAGGCGGCGTCCCCTGATGCGAGGGAAACAACGCCGGAAATGTAGCGGCATCCAGCCCCCGTTTGCCGTTGATTTGTATATTTTCCATGAAGCGGTCTTGCATTGCAGGCCGCTTCATCGTATAATCAGAAGCAGATTTCCCCAAAATAAAACAAAATACCAGAAAGGATGGGAGCGCAAACGATGAAAAAAAGACTGCTTTCCCTACTGCTGTGCCTGCTCCTGCTGTGCGGTCTGACGCCTGCCGCCCTGGCTGCGGATGTCGCGGCGGTCCGGGAAACGAATTTCTTCACCGATCAGGAACATGCCGACTTGGACTACGCCGGAATGGAGTACCGCCATATCGGCACCGAGCCGCTTCTCGCGGAGATGGACGCTATCCGCACCCTCTTGCAGGATAAGGACAACGCCCCACAGGCTGCGAAACGCTTCGCCGCGCTAATCGACAAGCTGCTGGAACTGGCTACTATGGACACCTTGGCCTATATCCGGCACAGCCAGAACGTCATGGATGAGGATGCGGCGGAAGAACTCGCTTACTGCGAAGCGGCTTATACCCAGGTTGCCGACGCCCTCAGCCAGTTGGCGCGGGACGCCCTGCGCTCCCCCTGCGGCGATATCCTGAAAAAAAATATGTCCGAGGAGGACGTGGCATACTACCTGGAATACACCGGTATGACCAGCGAACAGATGGACCTGCTCCAGCAAGAACTGGCCCTGGAAACCAAGTATAATCAGGCCGCCGCCAGCCTGACTGTGGATTACGGCGGCAAGGAGTGGACCGGCAATACCGCCTATTTTGCGCTGGCCGCCGGAGAACTGGACGCGGCGGAGTATGACGCCATCCGGCAGGCTTATCTGGAAAAGCAAAACGAAATATTGGGCGCTATCTATATGGAAATGATCCCCCTGCGGCGGCAAATCGCCCAGCGCAGCGGATATGACAGCTATCCCGCGTACGCCTATGAAGCCCTTTACCAGCGGGATTTTACGCCGGAGGATATCCAAGCCTTCCATCAGGCCGTGAAGGACGGCGGCTTCTATGACGCCGCCAGCGATTTGATGGCCTTGGCGTCCGCAGAAATGAACCAGGAACTTTATTATGGCGACTACACCGGCGATGACACCGTCGCTATGGTTGAGGGCTATATTGGCCGGATGTCGGGCGAAATGGCCGAAGCTTATGGGTATATGCGCAGCCATGGGCTGTACGATATCAAGGACGGCCCGTATAAGGACGGCTCCGGGTATACCACGATCCTTGCTTCATACGGCGCCCCCTTCTTCTTTAACACCCCCGCCGGGTTCTTTGGGGATTTTACCACGATGGTCCATGAATTCGGCCACTATAACCACTTCTACTGGGTGGTGGCGGACTTGGAAAGCAAGACGAAAAGCAATGACCTGGCCGAGGTCCACTCCCAGGGCTTGGAGCTGCTGTTCAGCCATTGGTATGAGGATATCTTCGGGGAAGGGGCGCAGTTCGCTACGGATTTCCTTATGGCAAACCTGGTGAAGGTTATCTGCGAAGGGGCGCTCCATGATGAATTGCAGCAGTACGCCTATACTGCCGAAAACGTGACGCTGGAACAAATCAACCAGAAATACAAGCAGCTCTGCGTAGAGTACGGGATGGCCAGCCAAGACGATCCCAGGGATGAAATCCTGGATTGGGTGCAGGTGCCGCATACCTTCGTCAATCCCTGCTACTATATCAGCTATGCCGTGTCCTCCGCCGGGGCGTTCGCCTTCTGGCTGGACGCACAGCAGGGGGAATATTTCGACGCCGTGGACGATTACCTGCGCTTCACCGCCCTGCCTGGCTCCTTCGGGTTCCAGGCCAGCTTCCAGGAGTTGGAAATGGATAATCCCCTGGCGCCGGAATATCTGGCGGAATTGGCGGCTACTATCCGTACGGCGCTGGAACTGGACGAGCGGGGCGATTCCCTGCCCCCTGTGGATTTGAAGGGGTCGGAGTGGTTTGCCCCCGCTGCCTCCGCGCTGTACGCCGCAGGCGTGATTGAGAAGGATGAGGACGGTTGCATCCGCCCCAGGGCGCAGGCTGTTTGGAGCGACGCCGCCAATCTGGTGGAGCATCTGACGAAAAAACGGCCTGAGACGGCCAAGGGGGATGCGGCAATCACCAGAGGCGAGTTTGTCCGGCTGCTGGTGGATGAATTGGAACTGGGCGAGGGCGTCTCCCCCTTCTCCGACACCGATGACGGCGCGGTGGGAACCTTGGCGGAAATGGGCGCTGTTACCGGATACGCCGACGGAACCTTCCACCCTGAACAAACCATCAGCCGCGCGGAAATGTGGGTGATGGTCTACCGCGTTCTGATGCGCGTGGTGGAGGAACTGCTGGTGGGAATCGCGGCGTAAGGGCGGCCCCCCTTTTTGTTGCAGCATGGCAATGCCGTCCCGGCTGCGGTGCGGCCGGGACGGTATGAAATAGTACCTTCGTGCGAAAGGATGCCTATGAAATATTTTGTCGATTTTGCCGCGTTGGCAATCTTGTATATCTTTGTTTTCTTCCGTAAATGGAAGCGCAAAGGCAGGGATGTTTTGTTCGTTAATTCGTTGATGTACATTTATCTCTCTTTTGTACTCTATTTTACCTTGATGCCCGTTATTACCGCAGTTCCGTTTGTTTTGAATCATCCCTATACGCCAATGAACCTGGTTCCCTTTATTGATGTTTTGGCGGGGAGAGGGGATTTCTTTAGGCAAATCGTTCTCAATGTTATTATGACTGTGCCATTCGGGTTCCTGTTTCCCTTGACGCAAAACAGGAGGGGAAAATTCGGGAAAACCGTGCTTTGCTGCTTCTTCCTGAGCCTGGGGATTGAACTTTTACAGCCGCTTCTCAATGGATTCAGGTCTTCGGATATTACCGATATCATAACAAATGTGGTTGGCGGCACAATCGGGTATGGTTTTTACGCCGCCTTTAGGCCGGTCGTAGTTTGGGTTTTGGACGCCTTGAACGGAAAGAAAAACTGAGCCGCCCCACAATGGGACGGCTCAGGCGTTATTTGACCCGTATGCCCTTCTTCTTCAGCCTGCCATACACAAACTCCCGGAACAGCGCGTACAGCACCGCCGTCAGGGGGATGAATACCAGCATTCCTACAATGCCCATCAGGCTGCCGCCGATGCTGACCGCCGCCAAAACCCAGATGGAGGGAAGGCCTACTGAGGAGCCTACTACGTGGGGGTAAATCAGGTTGCCCTCTACCTGCTGGAGCACCAGGAACAGCACCACAAAGGCCAACGCCTGCACCGGAGAGGTCATCAGCAGCAAAAATGCGCCGACAATGCACCCGATAAACGCGCCGACAATGGGAATCAGCGCCGTGACGGCTATCAAACAGCCTACCAGCAGCGCGTAGGGCATCCGCAGGATGGTCATGGCCGCAAAGAACATAAAGCCTAAAATCACCGCCTCCACGCATTGGCCGGTGATGAAGCTGGAAAAGGCGCGGTGGCTCATGGAGCAGACCCGGATGGTTTCGTCCGCCGCCTTCTCCGGCAGAAGGGCGTACAGGGCTTTACGGCATTGCAGGCCCAGCTTTTCCTTTTGCAGCAGAAGGTAGACAGCAAAAATGAAGGAAATAAAGCCCGCGCTGACCGCCCCCGCTACCTGGCGGGTGACGGAAATGGTGGAGGTGACTACGCTGCCTACCCCGGTGGTCAGGAAGTCCCACAGGGTTTTGGCCAGGCCCTCCCAGTCAATGGACAGGGTCTCCAGACGCGCGGTGATCTCCGGATAGGCGGCAAACTGCTTCTCCGCCCAGACGATGGCCCGCATTGCCGCGTCGCTGACGGCGGTTCCCAGGCTGGCAACGCTCTCCGCCAGTTGGGGGACAATGACCAACACCAGCAGCAGAAGCAGCACCACAAGCAGTACGAAGGTCAGCAGCAGGCTGATTCCCCGGGCCAGGGCGGGCGGCGCCCCCTTCTTCCCCTTCCCCGCCGTACGCTTGGGGAACAGCTTCCGCTCCAGGAAGCTCATGGGTACATTCAATATAAAGGCCAGCGCCGCGCCGGCAAACAACGGCGATAAAACGCCCCAGATAAAGCCTGCCGTACCCATGACGGCGTCCATCCTCTGCAAGCCTACCAGCAGCAGCGCCGCAAAGGCAATCAATACCATGATCCGTTTCATGGTGGTTCGGGAAATCTCCATATTGCTCCTCCCCCGCCGCGCTTTGGCGGCAAAACATAATGTGTCTATCCTATCGCCTGCGGGCCGTTTCGTCAAGAAGGAATTTGTAAATTATTGGTGAATTGGCGGAGTAGCTGAGGCTGGGAAAAGCATAGAATTCGCCCGCTTGGCGGGCATGTGGAAGGGAGTGGTAATTTTAGCCAATGCCGCCTGTTCCTCTTTCCGGTGTTTTGTGGAACATTTCCAAGAAACTATATTGACAAAACTTTAACAAAAGAGTATACTATCCACAGTAGATCGTTAAACAATTAACAAGTTTTCCAGCCCTATCATATACTGTATCACTTTTATCATGGAGGAAATTGAAATGGCTGACAACAACATTCCCGCCATCATCGACACCGCCGAGGCCCTTACCGAAAAGCTGGCCGCTATGCGGCAGGCCCAGCGCGCTTTCTCCACCTACTCCCAGGAACAGGTGGACAAAATCTTCTTCGAAGCCGCTAAGGCCGCGAACATGCAGCGCATCCCCCTGGCCAAGCAGGCCGTCGCGGAGACCGGCATGGGCGTGGTGGAAGACAAGGTCATCAAAAACCACTATGCCGCTGAGTACATCTACAACGCTTACAAACATATGAAAACCTGCGGCGTGATCGAGGAGGATAAGGCGTTTGGCTTTAAGAAAATTGCCGAGCCTGTGGGGCTGATCGCCGCTGTCATCCCTACTACCAATCCTACTTCTACCGCTATTTTTAAGGCGTTGATCGCCCTTAAGACCCGCAACGCCATCATCTTCTCCCCCCATCCCCGGGCGAAGGAATGCACCATCGCCGCCGCCAAGGTGGTTTTGGACGCCGCCGTCAAGGCCGGCGCTCCCGAGGGCATCATTGGCTGGATTGATGTACCCAGCCTGGACCTCACCAACCAGGTCATGCGGGAAGCAGACCTGATCCTCGCCACCGGCGGCCCCGGCATGGTGAAGGCTGCGTATTCCTCCGGCAAGCCCGCTGTGGGCGTGGGCGCGGGCAACGTCCCTGTTGTCATTGATGACAGCGCCGATATCAAGATGGCTGTCAGCTCCATTATCCACTCCAAGACCTTTGACAACGGCATGATCTGTGCCAGCGAGCAGTCTGTCACCGTCATGAGCGGCATCTACGACGCTGTTAAGGCTGAGTTCGCTAACCGGGGCTGCTACTTCTTGAAGGGTGAAGAATTGGATAAGGTGCGGAATACCATCCTCATCAACGGTGCGCTCAATGCTAAGATTGTCGGACAGCCTGCGCCTAAAATCGCTGAGATGGCTGGGGTGGCCGTCCCCGCTACCGCAAAGATCCTCATTGGCGAGGTGGAGAGCGTGGATATCTCCGAGCCGTTTGCCCATGAGAAGCTGTCCCCGGTGCTGGCTATGTACCGGGCTGAGACCTTCGAGCAGGCTGTCGCCAACGCCGAGCAGTTGGTGGAGGACGGCGGCATCGGGCATACCGCTTCCCTGTACATCGATCCCAAGCGCACCGATCGCTATGACCAGTTTGTTCATGCCATGAAGGCCTGCCGCGTTGTGGTCAATACCCCCTCCAGCCACGGCGGCATCGGTGACCTCTACAACTTTAAGCTGCGCCCCTCCCTCACCCTGGGCTGCGGCTCCTGGGGCAATAACTCCGTCAGTGAGAACGTCGGCCCCATGCACCTCATCAATATCAAATCCGTTGCCGAGAGGAGAGAGAATATGCTCTGGTTCCGTACCCCCCAGAAGGTCTACTTCAAGAAGGGCGCTATGCCTGTGGCCCTCAATGAGCTGCGGGACGTGATGGGTAAGAAAAAGGCGTTTATCGTTACCGACTCCTTCCTCTATCAGAACGGTTACACCAAGCCGATTACCGACAAGCTGGATGAACTGGGCATCACTTACACCGTGTTCTCCAATGTCCAGCCCGACCCCACCCTGGCAAACGCGCAGGAAGGCGCGAAGGCTATGTCCGCGTTCCAGCCTGACACCATTATCGCCCTGGGCGGCGGTTCCGCTATGGACGCTGGTAAGATCATGTGGGTTATGTACGAGCATCCTGAGGTGGATTTCCAAGACCTGGCGATGCGCTTCGTGGATATCCGCAAGAGGGTCTATACCTTCCCCCATATGGGCGAGAAGGCTTACTTTGTGGCGATTCCTACCTCCTCCGGCACCGGCAGCGAGGTCACGCCCTTTGCCGTTATTACCGACCAGGAAAGCGGCGTGAAGTATCCCCTGGCGGACTACGAGCTGCTGCCCAATATGGCCATCGTGGACGTGGACAACATGATGAGCCAGCCCAAGGGGCTGACCAGCGCCAGCGGCGTTGACGTGCTGACCCATGCGCTGGAAGCGTACGCTTCCATTATGGCCACCGATTACACCGACGGCCTGGCGCTGAAGGCTATGAAAAACGTCTTCGAATACCTGCCCCGGGCTTACAACGACGGCACCGACCTGGAAGCGCGGCAGAAGATGGCCGACGCGTCCTGCATGGCCGGTATGGCGTTCGCCAACGCGTTCCTGGGCGTCTGCCACTCGATGGCCCATAAGCTGGGCGCCTTCCACCACCTGCCCCACGGCATCGCAAACGCGCTGATGATCTCCCTGGTAGTGGACTTCAACTCCGCTGAGGTTCCACCTAAAATGGGTACCTTCTCCCAGTACCAGTACCCCCACACCATGGCCCGGTATGCTGAGTGCGCCCGGTTCTGCGGCGTGAACGCCGCCAGCGATGAGGACGCTGTGCGCAAGCTTATCGAGAAGATCGAGGAGTTGAAAAAGGCTGTGGGCGTTAAGGCAACCATTAAAGACTACGGCGTGGATGAAAAGTATTTCCTGGATACCCTGGACGCCATGGTGGAGCAGGCCTTCGACGACCAATGCACCGGCGCGAATCCCCGCTATCCCCTCATGAGCGAAATCAAAGAGATGTACCTTAAGGCTTACTACGGCAAGTAATATGAGAACAGGCGGCGCATGGACGGTGGTCTGTGCGCCGCCTGTCTGGCGGTGGGAGGCGCCGGTATGCTGCACAAATTAACGGCATTTGCGCAAATTGATGGGCGGAAGCTTATGGATTTGTACCAGGAGGGCAACCGGGAAAACGCCCCGTACTTTTTCCCGGAAATCAAAGAGCAGGCCCTTGCCTTGGAAAAGATGGAACAGCGTTTTCTCGAGTATGTGGAAACGGACTTTTTCAGCAGAAATGACAGCGAATACTGGGTCCTGGAGGAAGACGGCGTTTGGATCAGCGCCCTGCGGCTCTATAAAATCTCGGAGGGGTTTTACTATATGGAGGCCCTGGAAACCCATCCGGATTTTAGGGAAAGAGGTTATGCCGCGCGGCTGCTGGCAGGCGTAATCGGGGATTTGAAAACGCGGGGGCCTTTCCGGCTGTGCGACTGTGTTGGCAAAAATAATGCCGCTTCCTTGGGCGTACACCGGAAATGCGGATTTGAAATCGCGGCGGAAGCGGGAATCAACTATTTAGACCAGTCCGCCAGCGAAAGGTGCTTTGGATTGGCGTATACATTTAAAAACTAAGTCTCCCGCCGCCCTTTAGGGCGGCGGGAGACTTGTTTATGACGTCTTACATCAGGGGGTCCATGCCCAGTACGGGATGGCCCTTTTCCGTCAGGTAGTTCAGCAACGCTTCCGCGTCTTCGGTGATGGTCTCATCGCCGATCATATCGCAGAAGTTGTCTACGCCATACAGCTCCTTGGCGGACTGGTTGACCTTCTCGGCTACCTGGTCCTTCAGGGACTTGGGCATCCAGACAATGCGGCCCAGGCCGCCCTCCGCCTTCATGAACTTCTTGGAAGCAATGAAGTGCTTGCCGTGGCCCATAAAGCCGGGGGTCTGCACACCGCCGCCCGTCATGGAAGCCATTTCAGAGAAGGTCATGCCCAGGGGGGTCATGCCCGCATGCTCACGGTTGACAATCACTACGCCGTTGGAGAACGGTTCAATACCGCAGATGCACTCGAAGCAGCCGCAGGAGGTCATGGGGTCTTCCATGATGGAGTACAGGGTCACGCTCTCCAAAGCGCCCTGGCTGTACTTCTTCACAGCGTCGTTGACCTCTTCCCAGCGGCCAATATTTTCATCAATAATGTGATCCTTAGGCACGATCTGGCAGGGTCCGGAGGGATCCAACTCGTTGGTGGCCTTGGCATCCAACCAACTCACCGCGCCGCACAGGCCCAGACGCTCTGGGGTAACGATACATACGTGGCTGGGAGAGAAGGACTGGCACATAATGCAGGTGTAGAACTGGTCTACGTTTTCGTCCGTCAGGCTGCCCAGGCGCTCGTCGCGCTTCTCATAGGCAGGGATGGCCACTTCATGACGGAACTTCTCGCACTCGGCGGGGTCGGTAATGATGGTGACTTCGCACTTGTCGATAACGGCATCGTAGTCGCTCTTCAGCTTGGCGTACAGAACCTCGGCGAAATCCTTCGCGCGGACGCCCGCTTCAAATGCCGCCTTGCTGATACGGACACGGATCACGTCGCGTTGGCCGGTGTGCATAACGCCTTCCATGCAGTTGATGTACGCGTGGAACTTGCGCTCGAACACGGACTCAAAGTCGCTGGTCATGTTCTTGCCGGCCACGTCCGCCACCATGCAGAAGTCAACCTTGCTGCCCACTTCAAAGGCATCGAAGTCAGGCCCGATGAGGGTGAAGCGGTGATCCTCCACCTCGGACAGCTCCTTGGCGCGAACCAACTCCAGGCCAGTCTTACGGGAACCGTCAAACTCCAGCTGCATATCGCCGCGGCGGACAATCTCGCCCTCGAAGGCGGAAGAGAACGCCACGGGGATGTCAATGTGGGTAATCTTGATCTTGATGTCCCGGGCCTCCAAAGAGGTGGCGTTGAACTTGGTGGTGTCGGGCTGGATAATCAGGCTCTTGGGTACGCGGAACATGTTGTTTTCCTCGGTGTCGTTGGTGACAACAGGGAAGCCCAACTGAATGGCGCCGGCGCCGCAGGCTACGGTCATGTCGTCCACAGGCGCGTAGGCGTTGACAAAGGCAAACACACGGTCCATGGTGTAGCGCCACATGGCCTCGTAGTCGCCTACGGTGGTGCTGCCGAAGATGATGGCGGCGCGCAGAGCCACGCTGACCACATGGGCCACGCTGCTCAAGTCGCGGCCCAGGGCCACGTTGCGGACATTGAAGCCCAGCTTCACGCCCTTCTCAACGCACTGGTCGATAATGCCGCCTACCAGGGTGACGAAAATACCCTGGGACTGGTACTGCTTGACCAGCTCCACGCCCTCCTCGGCAGTGGGGGCGGCGCCGATGATGACCGCCACGCCGGGGATGTCCCGGGTGACCAGGGGTACGCCCAGCTCACGGACCTGGGCATCGGTGAAGTGGCCCATGACAGGCTCCTCATAGGGGGTGCCGCCAGCCATGGCGTACTTCATCAGCTCAATAATCTCGGCAGACAGCGCAGTGGCTACGCCGGAGGTGAAGATGTCCTTGGTGCGGTTGTTGCGGGTCATGAAGTTCTTGACCTCGTTCTCCAGAGCGTCCTTGGCTTCGCCCACGGTGGCTACCTTGCGGCCGGTCATGGCGTACAGGCAGGGCAGGGAGTAGGCGGTGTCGCCAAAGGTGGCGGGGGCGTCGGGTCCAAGCTTGGCCATCGCCTCGTCCACAGCCTTCACGGCCAGGGCGTACATCTCGTCGTTGCCGGAGAAAACGCGTTCAAATAATGTTTTCACGTTATATTTTCACTCCTCACGATAGTTTCAAAAAAGTGATTTCGCGCTGCGGAGGGTTCTTATTTCTCCGCGTCCATTTTTTCTTTGATAGCCCGGATTTCCTCCACCGCCTTGTGGCTGTAGTCGAAGGGAGACTGCCCGTTGCGGTCCGCTTCGATTACATCGGCGTTGTAATGGATGAATCCCAGTAAATCCTGGGCCGGGATGCGCTGGCGGAGAAACTCCTCGTCCCGCTCATCCCTGACCTTATTGGCCACCACACGAACCCGGTGAACCCCAATGTCCGCCGCCAGACTCTTGATGCGCTCATAAGTCTGGATGCTCCGCGCCCCTGGCTCAATGACCACGATGAACTGGTCCATCATGGACGCAGTACCCCGGCCCAAATGCTCCAGGCCGGCCTCCATGTCCATGACCACCACGTCGTCCTTCCGGAAAACCAGCTTCGACAGGATGGCCTTGAGCATCACATGCTCCGGGCAGACGCAGCCGGAACCGCCGGTATCGACGGTTCCCATAACCAGCAGCTTTACGCCGTTGACATCCTTCGACAGCTTGTCGGGCAGGTCGGAAACCTCGGGGTTGAGTTTATAGAAGGTGTTGGACTCGTTGGCGGCAGTGCGCTCCTTCGCCAGCTCCTTCATCTTGGAGACAGGGATGATGGCGTTGACCTCCTCCTCCGTCAGGCCCAGCGCCAGCCCCAGGTTGGCGTCCGGGTCCACGTCGGCGGCCAGGACGTTGCGCCCCTGCGCTGCGTAGAGACGGCAGAGAGTGGAGGCGAAGGTGGTCTTTCCCACCCCGCCCTTGCCGGTGATGGCTACTTTCATAGGAAATCCTTCTTTGTCAATGAATTACCGCTTCTCGGCGAAGCAGTATGTATCTCTTAGATGCCCAGGGCCACGCGCTTGGCCTCAATGGCCTCGATCATCCGGTCGCCCAGCTTCTCAATATCAAGCTCTACGGTATACTTGGCCTCTACCCAGTCCTTGATGCCGTGGTCGCCTTGCAGCAGGCTGGTCACCTCGGTGGAACCCTTGGTGTAGGGGTCCACGCCCAGGAAGGTGTCGATGCCGGTGGCTACCACGTAGTTGCCGATGGAGACGGCCTTCTCGCTCATCCACTCGGGGGCGCAGCCCACCAGAGGAATCTGGGAGATGTTCCAGCCGGAATCCTTGGCGACATCGGCGGCCAGCACCATCATGCGGGAGATGTCCACGCAGGAGCCCATATGCAGCACCGGAGGAATGCCCACCAGGTCGCATACGCGCTTCAGGCCGTCGCCGCACAACTCCTTGGCTTCCTTATCCAGCAGGCCGGCCTTGGCGGCGGCTTGGGCGGAACAGCCGGAAACGACAATGATGATGTCGTTGGCAAGCAGCTTCTTCATCAGGGCAATGTGGGCGGTGTCGGGCCGGACCTTGGGGTTGTTGCAGCCGACCATGGCTACCGCGCCGCGCAGAACGCCGGACTTCACGCACTCTACCAGCGGCTTGGTGGTGCCGGTCACGTCCACCTGGGTGTTGGTCACGCCGTCCAGGCACTTCTTGATGGCTTCCAGAGAGTAGCCCACGGTGGCGTTGGTCTTCAGGTCGGGGATATGTACCAAATCCTGGTTGCGGTTCTTGAAGTTCTCCACCGCCATGCGGACGATGGCCTTGGCATTGTCGCCGGCGGTCTCCTCATTGAAGTGGATGAACTCGCTGTCCGGCATACGGGCGATCTCGGAGGTGGTGATAAACTTGGTGTGGAAGCACTTGCTCAGGGGGCCGAGGGCGGGGAAAATGCACTGCACGTCCACCACGATGGCTTCGCAGGCGCCGGTGAGAACCACGTTCTCCTGCTGGAGGAAGTTGCCGGCCATGGGGATGCCGTGGCGCATGGCGACTTCGTTGGCGGTGCAGCATACGCCGCAGATATTGATGCCCTTGGCGCCGTTGGCCTTGGCGAGAGCCACCATCTCGGGGTCCTGGGCATAGAATACGATCATCTCGGACAGAGAGGGGTCATGGCCGTGAACCACGATGTTCACCATGTCCTTCTCCATAACGCCCAGGTTGGCGGTGGTGTCAATGGGCTTGGGGGTGCCGAAGAGCACGTCGGAAAACTCGGTGCCGCACATGGAGCCGCCCCAGCCATCGCACAGGCCTGCCCGCAAAGCCTGGCGAATCAGCGCCTCAGGCAGAGAAGAGCAGCCCATATGGGTCATATGCAGGGATTGGGAGACCTCGCGGTCAATGGCCCGCGGCTCGATGCCCGCGTCGTGCCACAGCTTCCGGGTGTGCTCGGGCGCACGGCTGAGGAAGCGGCAGTTGCCGAAGGGCTTGCCGTACTCCATCAGGGCGGTCTCGGCGACCTCGTGGGCCAGATCATAAATATCCTTGCCCTCGGTCTCAATGCCCCACTCGCCCGCAATGCGCTTGAGCTTCTCGGGATCCTTGACGGTGTAGTTGCCGCCTTCCTTGGTCTGGTACAGGGTATGGCAAATGCTGCGGCCGTGGTCGGAGTGAGTGGCCGCGCCGCCGGCGGTGAAACGCAGGTAGTTGCGGGCTACGATGCCATGGACGTCGCACCCGCAGATGCCCCGGGGGGCCTTGGGGGTAATGCGGCAGGGTCCCATGGAGCAGATGCGGCAGCAGATGCCCTCCTCGCCAAACTTACAATGAGGGGTTTGGTTCTTGACGCGCTGCTGCCAGGAATCCGCTCCCACTTGACGGCCATTTTCAAGCAGGCGTTCGGTGGCAGCTTCCATTTGCTCGACAGTGATCAGTTTCATAGTCGGAATGTGGAAAACACGCGGCGGCGTGTTTTCGTTGCTCCTTTCTCTCCAAATGAAATCAGGCTGTGGTCGTATTGTCACATTTTTCACAATACATTGCTTTCATTCTAGCAAACCCGCCCCGAAATTGCAAGTGTAAAATCCCCCCATGGGGGACTTTTTTTCGCTTTTTTCAGCGGGATTCAAAAATTCGGCGGAATGACCAAATCCCCGGGGCGCAAAGCCGCCCCGGGAGAGAAAAAAACGGTTTACCCGCTGGTTTCCCATGGTTTGGCGCGGTTTCCAGCCGCTCCGGGCGGCAAATCAAGGCGCCGCCCCCTTTCCTCCTATTTGTGCTTCCCCCGCAGGCCGTCCCAGAGACGGTGCAAGCCCGCCGGTTTTTCCGGCGCGGCCGCCTGGTGAAGGCTGTGGGCCATGAACACTTCCTGGCTGTCGCAGGGGGCAAGGGTATTGACTTTACGGCAGTAGGAGCCGTCGGGCAGCAAGGAACTGGCCTTTACATTGTCCTCCAGTTGGACATGGAGGATGCGCAAAAGCTGCCTCTTGACCGCAGGGTCGTACACAGGACAGGCAATCTCCACCCGATGGTTCAGGTTCCGGGTCATCAAATCGGCGGAGGCGATATACAGCTTCGTGTCATTCCCACGGCCAAAACGGTATATCCGCCCATGTTCCAGAAAACGGCCGACAATGCTGGTTACATGGATGTTCTCCGTCTGGGCGGCGACGCCGGGACGCATGCAGCAGATGCCCCGCAGGATGAGCTGCACCTGCACCCCCGCTTGAGACGCCTCCGCCAGCTTGTCGATGACCTCGCGTTCCGTCATGGCGTTGGCCTTGATGCAGATATACCCTTCCGGGCCTTTGGCAATTTCCTGGGAAATCAAATCCAGCAGCCTGGGCTTGATGCCCGCCGGGGCCGTCAGCAAATGGCGGTAGCTGCCCTCCAAGTTGCCCACCAGCATGTTCTGGAAAAAGGCCGCGCCGTCCAGGCCGATGGCCTCGTCGGCGGTCATCAGGCTCAGGTCGGTATACTGCTCGTTGGTGTGCTCGTTGTAGTTGCCGGTGCCGATCTGGGTCACGTAGCTGAGCTTGTCGCCCTTCCGCAGCGTGATCAGGCATATCTTGCTGTGGCACTTGTATTCCTCCACACCGTAGATCACCCTGCACCCCGCGTCCTCCAGCAGGCGGGACCAGGAGATGTTGTTGGCTTCGTCAAACCTGGCCCGCAGCTCCATGAGAACCGTGACCTCCTTGCCGTTTTCGGCGGCGTTGCAGAGGATATGGGCCACCTTCGACGAGCTGGCCAGGCGGTATATGGTGATGCGGATGGAAACTACGTCCGGCCGCGCCGCCGCTTCCTCTAACAACTGCAAAAACGGGTCTACGCCATCAAAGGGGAAAAAGAGCAGGCGGTCCCGCTGGCGGACTTGCTCAATCATGCTGGCTGATTTTTGCAGGTCCGCCGGCCAACGGGGCCGGTAGGGCGGAAAGCTGAGGGACGCCGCCTTCCCTTCCGGCAGTGCGCGGGCTAAGTCGTAGACGTAGTGCATATCCAGCGGGGCCTGGTCTACATAAATCTGCCGGTTTTCCAGGCCGATGCGGC
Source organism: uncultured Clostridia bacterium (assembly GCA_947649615.1). Lineage (GTDB taxonomy): Bacteria > Bacillota > Clostridia > Oscillospirales > Oscillospiraceae > Pelethomonas. Next base: position 19,792 of record CANSSG010000004.1, read on the forward strand.
CCTTCAGCAGGCGCATGAACTCCCCGCCCATCTTCTTGGACAACTCTAGGCGGACGGCGGATTGGCTGGCCCGCTTTTTTAGCAGCTTGCTCATGCGGCTGCGGATGTCCTCCCCGCTCTCCTCCAGCAGTTCCGCGTCCAGGTTCAGGTCCGCATTCCGGGTGACGCACAGGACGCAGCTGCTCTCCAGCTTGTACTCCCCAAACAAGGCGGGCGCGTAGTGGAGCAGAACCGTCTCCATGCGGATGAACCGGCCCGGATCGCCGGGCATGGATAAAAACGGCGGAAGCCCCCCGGGAACCGGCAGGAAGCCCAGGGACGCCGCCCCCTTCCGGCTGCGCATCAGCCCCGCCACGTAAAGCGCCTTGTTGGCTAAATGGGGGAACGGATGCCGCGCATCCACGATCTGGGGCGACAGCACCGGGAGTATCTTTGCTTTATAATAGGTGGTAACAAACCTGCGCTCCTCCGGGGACAACTCCTCCATGGCCAAGTCGCAAATCCCCTCCCGGCGCAGCAAGGCCGCTACATCGGTGTAAAGCCGGCTCTTGATCTCAATCAGGCCGGGGATCACGTTGTATATCTCGGCAAGCTGGTCGGCAGGGGTAAGCCCCGTCTTGTTGTCGGTCTCCTCTGGCGAGACCAGGGAGAGGTCGAAGAGGTTTCCTACCCGAACCATGAAAAATTCGTCCAGGTTGCTGGTGAATATGGATATGAACTTCAGCCGTTCCAGCAGCGGAACCGTTTCATCCCCCGCTTCCTCCAGCACCCGGCGGTTGAACCGGAGCCAGCTTAACTCCCGGCTTTGGGTGAAGGCATAGTTTCTTTCTTCCGGCTGCATCATCGTCATAGCGCTCCTCCCTCTTGCAACTTGTATTCGGGGATAGTATAGCAGTTTTAGGGCGGGTTGGCAAGGGGATGGAAACAAGAAAACCCGCCGGAGCGAAACCGCTCCAACGGGTTCCGCGCGGAAACGCGCGTTTTGCATGAGGGGGCGCCTGCTTGCGGCTACCGCTCGTAAGGCGACAGCTCCAAACGGATGAAATAGCCCTGGTCATGGGAACAGACGGGGCATTTGGCGGGAACCTGCTTCCCGGTAAACACATGCCCGCAGTTCAGGCACATCCACCCGGTTTCCACATCGCTGACAAACAGCTTGTTCTCCCGCAGATACTTGGCAAAGCGTTCAAACCGCTCCGCGTGAATCTTCTCAATCTCCGCGATCTGCCGGAAATGGCGGGCAATCTCCGCGAAGCCTTCCTCCTGGGCCTTCTCGGCGAAGGCCGGGTACACGTCGCCGAATTCGTCCATCTCGTGCTGCCGCGCCAGCTCTAAGATCTGCAAGGGCTGATCCGGCAGGTCGATGGGATAGTTGGCGGTGATGGTGATGTTCTCGCACCCGCCCTGCTTGAGGTGATTGTAGAAAATTTCGGCGTGTTCCTTCTCTTGCCCGGCGGTGTAGGTGAAAATCTGCTCCAAGACATAAAGCTTTTTCTCCTGGCAGGCGTCTGCGGCAAAGGTGTAGCGGTTTCGCGCCTGGCTCTCCCCGGCAAAGGCCCGGAGAAGGTTTTCTTTTGTGACGCTGCTTTTCAGTTCCATAGCGGCTCTCCTTTTTTATGGTAGGATACGTCTATTCTTTTCCGATTTTTTCCCTTTATGCAAGAAATCAATGTATAAGCATCATATTCCTGGGGCAGAATAGGTCCGTACCGTTTTTGGAAAGGAGGTTTCTTGACCATGAACAACAACCAGAACAATAACCAGAACCGGAACCAGAACAACAATCAGAACCAGAATCAGAATAACCAGAACCAGAACAACAACCAGAATCAGAACAATCAGAACCAGAACAAGCGCTGAGAAGCCAGCAGACAGGCCGCCGGAAATCCATCCCGGCGGCCTGCTGCTTTTTCTTGAAAAGGTAAAAAAGGGCTCACAAGCCTTTGGACGGCTGCCCGGCCAAGGTTCCCGCCCGGCGGCGCACGCCTGGCCGGGGACGGCGCTACAGCGTAAACTGCACCGCGCAGAAGGCGGCGTATACCAGCAGCATCAGTATTCCCTGGCTCCGGTACAGCTTCCCCTTCGCCAGCGCGGGAACCGTCAGCAGCAGCATAACCAGAAACATGACCGGTAGTTCCAGCACCAGGGACGCGTTCATCCCGCCGATTACCGCGCTCTGGGGTACGCGGAAGGGCGCCAATGTTACCGACGCGCCGCAGACCAATACCAGATTGAATAAATTCGCACCCACTATATTTCCCAGGGAAAGGGAGCCATGGCCCTTCAGCAGAGAACTGACCGCCGTCACCAACTCCGGCAGGGACGTACCCAGGGCAATGAACGTCAGCGCAATAACCGATTCCGGTACGCCAAGGCCTTTGGCAATGAGGATGCCGTTGTCCACCAGCAGCTTCGCGCCTACGGCAATCAAGACCGCCCCGGCGGCTAAGAGCCATGCGTCCTTCGCGGCAGAAACGGTTTCCGCCTTCTCCGCTGTCCCGGACGCGGGCGCGGCGGTTTTCTTGATCTGCCATACCGTGGAAACCATATACAATACAAAAAGCGCCAGCAGCAGAACGCCTATGCCCCGGCTGAAAAATCCGGTAGTGTACGCAACGCCCGCATAAATCGCGGCCGCTGTGAAAAAAAAGGCCGCAGGCAGGCGCAGGGACTTCGGGTCCGCCTTTCCAGGCTTGACCGCGATGGTGACGGCCGCAATCAGCGCCGCGTTGCAAATGACGGAGCCTATGGCGTTGCCGTAGGCAATCTCCCCATGGCCCCCCAGAGCGGAGGTCGTGGAGACCATGACCTCCGGCAGGGTGGTCCCAATGGATACCACCGTGGCGCCTACCAGCAGCTCCGGCAGGCCAAAGCGGTGGGCAATGTTCACCGCCCCATCCACAAACCAATCCCCGCCCTTGATCAGGCACAGCAGGCCAACAAAAAATAATACGACAGGCAGCAGCATTTCTTCTCCCCCAATAACGATAGTTCTTGCCGAACTGTGTTAGTATACCACGGAATCTTTCCTTTTTCAATCCGGCACGGCATTTAATCCGCAGGATTTGATAAAATTTTTGGAAACCGGCGGGCCAGGAAAAATAGGACTGGAAAAAACAGAGACAGTGTGGTATACTGGACTTATCTATTTGAAGGAGGGATCTTTTCTATGCTTCCGTATATTTTTGCCGCCATCGGCGTCGTCATCCTTATCCTGCTGGTCACCAACATCCAGGTCGTGCAGCAGTCCCGCGCGTTCGTCGTGGAGCGTCTGGGCGCGTATCAGACGACCTGGGGCGTGGGCCTGCATATCAAGCTGCCCTTCGTGGACCGCGTCGCCAAGCGGGTCAGCTTGAAGGAGCAGGTCGTCGATTTCGCCCCCCAGCCCGTGATTACCAAAGATAACGTTACCATGCAGATCGACACCGTAATCTATTTTCAGATCATTGACCCGAAGCTTTATGCCTACGGCGTGGAGCATCCCATGAGCGCCATCGAAAACCTTACCGCCACCACCCTGCGCAACATCATCGGCGACTTGGAGCTTGACCAATCCCTGACCAGCCGTGACCATATCAACACCCAGATGCGGGCCATCCTTGACGAGGCCACCGATCCCTGGGGCATCAAGGTCAACCGGGTGGAGTTGAAAAACATTATCCCGCCCCGGGATATCCAGGACTCCATGGAAAAGCAGATGCGCGCCGAGCGTGAACGCCGGGAAGCCATCCTTCAGGCCCAGGGCCAGAAGGAAAGCCAGATTCTCGTCGCCGAAGGCGAAAAGCAGTCCGCCATCCTCCGGGCCGATGCCGCCAAGCAGGCCGCTATCCTGGAAGCAGAAGGCCAGGCCGCTGCCATCCTTAAGGTTCAGCAGGCGTTGGCGGATTCTATCAAGCTGCTCAACGAAGCCAACCCCAACGAGCAAGTGGTAAAAATCAAAGCCCTGGAAGCCTTCCAGGCCGCTGCCGACGGAAAGGCTACGAAAATCATTATCCCAAGCGAGATCCAAGGTCTCGCCGGCCTGGCCAGCAGCGCAAAAGCCCTTTTGGAATCGGATCGGAAATAACGCCTTTCCCGGATTCCTGTCCGGCGGCGATGCTGCCGCAGCCAGCATAAAAATAAAAAGAGGAACGCGGCCTTGCAGTGTATGCAGGGCCGCGTTCCTGCTGCCAGGGCGCTCATCCGATAAGGCCCAGGTGCTCCAGCAAAATCTTGAATCCAATCAGGCACAAAATAACGCCGCCTGCCAGGGTGGCCTTGTTTTTGAATCTCCCGCCGAACTTCTGCCCCACCCATACGCCGAATAGCGACAACACACAGGTGGTACAGCCAATCAGCCCTGCGGCAGGCAAAATCTGAACCTGCAAAAAGGCAAAGGTGATCCCTACCGCCATGGCGTCAATACTGGTGGCGATGGATAGAACCAGCAGTTCCCGCCAACTGAAACGGTCCTGGAAATCGGAACCCTCTTCATGAAAAGCATCCCAAATCATTTTCCCGCCGATTCCTCCCAGCAGGATAAAAGCAATCCAGTGGTCTATACTGGTGATGTATGCCTCAAACTGACGGCCCAGCAGCCAGCCGGCTACCGGCATCATCGCTTGAAAAAATCCGAAGGATACCGCAATGGCCCCGCCATGCCGCCAGCGCATCCGCGGCATGGCCAGCCCCTTGCAAACTGAAACCGCGAAGGCGTCCATGCTCAGGCCTACGCCAATGAGAAAAAGCTCTGCAACCCCCATTTTATTTCTCCTTATTTGTGGTTTTTCTTTGTTTTTATGACCTTTAAGAGGGTTCTTCCTCCGTGTGCAGGTAGGACGCAATGACGGCAAGAAACGCTTCGCCATACCGCTGGGCCTTAACCTGCCCCACGCCGGAAACCTCTAAAAATTCCTCCACCGTGCGCGGCAGTTTCTCCACCATACCGGCCAGCGCCGCATTGGAGAATATGATGTACGGCGGTACGCCCTCCTGACGGGCCAGGCGGGTCCGCTCCGCCTTGAGAGCTGAAAACAGCCCCCCTTCTTCAGGCGCGGCGGAACTCGCTTTCTTCCGTCCCCCCAACGGGGCATGCCGGCGCTCCACCCGGGTGAGCATCGACACCCGCTCCCCGCGGAACAGTACGTTCCCCGCCGGAGCCGTCAGGCGCAGGGTGGAATGCTCCGGGTCGGTGTAGACGTATCCCTTGGCTTCCAGGCAGTCCAAATAGGCCCGGAGACTCTCCTGCGGCTCCCCGGCCATCAGGCCGTAGGTGGTCAGGCCGTCCAGGCCAAGCTCTTTGATCCGGCGCCCATGCCCGCCACGAAGAACCTGCACGATAAGGGAGGCCCCAACATAATACCCCAGCCGGTCCTTTACCCGCCGGACGCAGGAGAGGAGCATCTGGGCCGGAACCGTTATGTCCACTTCGGAAAAACACCCGCAGCAGTTGCCGCAGTTCCCGCAATGGGTCTCATGGTTCTGTCCGAAATACGCCAAAATCCTGCCGCGCAGGCAGGCGTCCGTCTTGCAGTAATCCACCATCGACTGAAGACGCTGCATGTCCAATTGGTGGGGAAGGCCCTCCCCTTCCCCGCCGGAGCCGCTCCGGTCGAGCAGGATTTTGGCCGTTGACACATCCCCGGGACCGTATAGAAGGATGCAGTCCGCCGGTTCGCCGTCCCGGCCGGCCCGCCCCGCTTCCTGGTAGTAGGATTCCAGATTCTTCGGCATGTTGTAGTGAATCACAAAGCCAACGTTGGATTTGTCAATCCCCATGCCAAAGGCGTTGGTAGCCACCATGATCTGCCTGCGGTCAAATTGGAAATCGTCCTGATTCTCCCGCCGCTCCTCCTCGCTCAGCCCCGCGTGGTACCTGGCGGCGGAAAAGCCCCTGGCGTTTAGTTCCCCGCAGACCTTCTCCACGCCCGAGCGGGTGGCGCAGTAGACGATGCCGCTTTTCGCCCGCCGCTCCTCCAAAAGCGCCGCCAGCACAGCCAGCTTATTCTTGGGCCTCTGTACGTCAAAAAACAGGTTCGGACGGTCAAAGCCCGTCACGACCCGCTCTGGCTCCCGCAGGAGAAGCTGCCGGACGATGTCCTCCTGCACCTGGGCGGTGGCGGTGGCCGTAAACGCCGCCAGCACCGGGCGGCGGGGCAGCGACGACACAAACGCCGCGATTTTCAGATAGCTGGGCCGGAAATCCTGCCCCCATTGGGAGATACAGTGGGCTTCATCCACCGCGACGAGGGATACGCCCCGTTCCGCGATCAACTCTAAAAGCGCTGGTTTTCCAGCCGTTCCGGAGCGATATAGAGCAGCCGGTATGCTCCACGAGCCACACCGCCCCATACCTGGCGGGATTCCTCCAAGTCCTGGGAGCTGTTGAGGAAAGCGGCGGGGATTCCTGCCGCTTCCAGCGCCGCCACCTGGTCCTTCATCAAGGAGATCAACGGCGAAATCACCAGCGCCATCCCGGAAAGAAGCAGGGCGGGTACTTGATAGCATACGGATTTCCCGCCGCCTGTGGGCATGATGCCCAGAACGTCCCGGCCCGCAAGGACCGCGTCCACCAGCTTCTCCTGTCCGGGCCGGAAAGCGGCGTGGCCGAAATATTGTCTAAGTACGGTATATTTGTCCACTTCGCCCCAACTTCCTTTTTAAGTATCAGAAAATGGCCGCTTTTGGCGGTGAGATCATGTCAACGCAGGTTTTTACACGGTTAACAAAGGCACTACCCAAACGGATAGTGCCTTTGCAGTCAAAGCATCAAAACGCTTACATCAGCTTGGTGGTATAATACACCAACTCCGCGAACAGCGCTACGCCCAGCGCCCACATGAGATAATAGGCAATCATGGGCAGTACAGCGGCCAGCAGTACGCCTACGGCGGCTACCGCCAGAGCGGCATAGAGAATCCGGTAATCGCATTCTACGGAAAACACCCGCAGGCCCCACAGCTTCCCGCCGTCCTTACGGGCCTTGTCCGCCAGATAGATCACTGCGGCCAGCGCGGCTGCAACCAATACGCAGCCTACAATCACGGGAATCCGCCACATATCAGACTGGGCGGTTGCACCCCGCAGCCACACGCTGAACATCGCGCCGCCCAGCATGGCGGTGCTTAAAGTACACTCATGCTGGTAGAGGAAGTAAATCAGCGCCAGCACTGCCAGTACCGCTACCAGGATGCACATGGCGACCGTCCCAAAAGCGTTGGTGAAGAAATGGGTGACCATCCAGCCGGACACGAAGAAAAATGCGCCCGCGCCCGCCGTCCAGGTCATAATGGTGCGCAGCTTCCGGTCCTCCTTTTTCCACACGGCCACTGCCGCGCCGCCTACCAATGCCGCTAAGCCCAGCCAGGTCAGCGCCACCAGAATCTTGTGCCAGACCAGCATGGACTGCACCGTCCCCCAGGAATAGCCCCGGTAGACCAGGAACAGGAAGCACTCCGCCGCAAGCCCCAGCAGGAACACATAGTAAATGCGGTTCAGGACGCGGTTATCCTCTCTCTCCTTCTCCGCACGTTTCTGACTGATTTTTTTAGAAGACATGTATTGCAACCTCCAACGGATAATAGCATTCCCGAACTTCACATCCAGAAATACTATCATTTGATTTGAGCCGTCCCGCTGCCGCCAACGGGGGCGGCGTAAAGCACGGCGCATGCTTTTTCCGCCCGTTCCGGCCGGAAAAAACGCAGGGGGAAAATCCTGCCAATAGCAAGACGCTAAAATATTCTAGCAGATTCCCGGATGTTTTGCAAGAGAAAATCGAATTTTTATGAAATTTCTTCTGAGCCAGCCCTTTTGCCCCTCAGTTGACCTGGCGGCGGCGGGAGAGATTGATAGTACCTTCCTGCATGTCGGTAATCATATCCAGGCTCTTGCCGGTACCCTCCGCCACGCAGGCAATGGCGTTTTCCGCCACGCTGGTAGCGATACCGGTGCGGGAGGTGATGAGCTTGTCAAAACCGGCCACCAAGCTGCCTCCGCCGGTCATCATAATGCCGTTGGTGGATACGTCCGCCACCAGCTCCGGCGGGGTCCGCTCCAGCACCGCATGGATGCTCTCCAAAATGGATTCCGTCGGCTCTTCAAAGGCTTCCAGCATCTCGGCGGAAGATACGGTGATGGTCTTGGGCAGGCCTGTGAGCAGACAGCGGCCCTTCACATCCATGAAGGTCTCCTCTTCCTTGGGGTACACGCAGCCAATGGCGATTTTCATCTTCTCCGCCGTACCCTCGCCTACCAGGATGTTATGCTTACGGCGCATATATTTCACCACGGCCTCGTTGAACTGGTCCCCCGCCACCTTGATGGACGCGGATTCCACCACGCCGCCCAGGGAAATCACCGCAATGTCGGCGGTACCGCCGCCGATGTCTACTACCATGTGGCCGTCGGGCTTGGTGATATCAATGCCCGCGCCGATGGCGGCGGCTACCGGCTCTTCAATGAGGTACACCCGGCGGCACCCGGACTGGATGCCGGCGTCTACCACGGCGCGCTCTTCTACCTCCGTGATGCCGGAGGGGACGCAGATGATAACCCGAGGCTTGAAGACCATGAACCCGGCCACCTTGCGGAGGAATTCCTTCAGCATCCGCTCGGTCATGTCGTAGTCGGAGATCACGCCCTCCCGCAGGGGGCGGATGGCTACGATGTTGCCCGGCGTACGGCCTAGCATCTGGCGGGCTTCCTCGCCCACCTTCAGCAGCTTGCCTGTATTCTTGTCCATGGCCACCACGGATGGCTCATTCAAGACGATCCCTTTATTTTTCACGTATACCAATACGGAAGCAGTTCCTAAATCAATGCCGATATCTTTTGCGAAAGCGCACATACCTTTCCACCTCGTTAGTTGTCGATTCTATTTTGAGCAGATTCCCACTAAGTACTCTAAAAAATCATTATACTAAGCCTGTCCAAATTTTGCAAGCAATTCCGAAGACTTTCTTTTTGAATTTTTACCAAATTAAGGAATCTGATTTCCCGATTCCTCTACTTTCCGCCGTCCGCCCGCCAAAACGGCGCAGACTACCCCCGCCGCGCCGCCCTCCATCAGGGCGTCCGCAGCGGCAGAAAGCGTACTTCCCGTGGTGCATACGTCGTCAATGAGCAGGAACCTCCTCCCCCGCACCCGGTCCGGACGGAGGACGCGGTAGGCGGCCTTCACGTTTTCCGCCCTGAGGGACGGGTCCGTCAACGAGGACTGCGCCCTTGTGTGGCGAACCTTCCGAAGGGAAGGTTCCGCCTTTACGCCCCAGATTTTCGCTGTTTCCTCCGCCAGCAGCCGGGCCTGGTCGAACCCCCTCTCAAAATTCCGCCGCAGGCTGACCGGCACATAGGTCACCGCGTCGAACGCCCCGCCCAGCCGCTCGGCGGCGGCTTGGGCGACATAGCGGGCAAACACCTTTGCCCGCCAGGACTTCTTCCCGAATTTCAAGGCCCGTATCCCTTCCCGGACCATGCCGTCGTAGTACAATGCGATAACAACGGCGTACCGGTTTTCCCCTATGGCGGTCAGCGCCGCTTCTTCCTCCCGGAAGGGCAGGCTTCCTTCGCATGCTCCGCAGACGTCCCCCGGCCTTTCCAGCAGCCTGCCGCAGAAGGCGCATTTCGGAGGGAATAATAAATCTAAAATAACAGCCATCTTCCTTTTGGTTCCCCGCCGCCTCCTTTACTCTTTGCAGTTTACGGCAGGATATGCCTTTCCGTTACTGCCCCAAATCTTCCAACACCGGCACCGTCAGGCCTATGATATCCTCCAGTTCCGCCAGTACTGCGCTATACTCCCCGTCCACTAATTCCGGGAGACCGGTGATCTCCCGAAGCAGGTAATAGCCGTCCCACTTGCTGTCCGCATACAGGACGGCGTACCGCTTCTGCCCGTCCTCCTCGTACACCGTCAGCTTGCAGGCAGCGTCCAAATCTTCGCGGTACAGTTCGTCCTCCAAGTCCTCCCCGTAGGCGCGCCCCGACGCGGCCAGCCCGGCCTGCCACGCGTCCACCACTTCCTTGGCGTTCTCCCCCGGCAGGATGGATGCATATACCCGCAGGCCGTGGGCTTCCGTTTGAACCGCTTTCCCGTCGTCGAAATAGGCCGGGGACTCGCTGTAGGGTACAAAAACGTCCACAAACGCATCGTGGCCAAACAAATCCGTCCGGATATAGGCCGCGGCCATGTATGCGCAGTCCCGGACTTCTGAAACGTGTATCTGGGACTGGTAGTTCTCCTCCGTCACTTCCGGGCCTTCAAAGCGCACACTCTGGATGGTATACATCAAATTGGAGAGGACTTCGTCCACGCCCTGGGCATCCTCGTTATGCCCGGCCTCCATCACGAACATGGCGCCGTTATTGGACAAGACGATGGCTGTATGGAACACCCGGCCATCGGTGAGGTACACGGACATAATGTTATACCATGAGCCTTCATCTCTTGGCGCAAGCGGCTCCGCATCCAGGTACACCGCGTCAAACCGGTCATAAAGGGACGAGGTGTGGTATTGGCTGATGTACTGGCTCAGGGTGTCCCAGGCATCGTCCCCGTCTGCGCCGTACTGGGTGTAGGCCCGGTACACCGTCCCCGTCCCGCTGTCCAGGAAGGAACGGCCGCTGTTCTCAAAGGCCGCGTCCAGCCGGAACCAGATTTCTGACATCTCATATTCCACCACGCTCTCCGGTACGCGGATGGGGATATCCTTGACCGCCGGCGCAGCGTTTGTTTCTGTTGGGGCGTCCGGCTTGGTGTCCGGCTTCAAGGCAGGCCCCCCGCCGTCCAGCAGCATACTGAACGCAAAGCATGCGCCCAGAACCGCCGCAGCGGCCAGCAGGGAAACCACCGCCGGCATCCAGCGTCCGGGTACGGGGCCTTGCACCTCCTCGCAGCCAGGGACAGGCGTAAGCCCGGGATGGCCCTTGGGGATGGTCAGCTTCTTCCTCCGGCCCTTTTCCGTTTCGTAGCTTACCTTCCAGTACCAGTTGGTTTCCCGCTCCACCTGCGGATTGTGCAGCGGCGTCAGGGCGTAGGGGTTGTGGTTTGGCCCGCCGCCCTCCTGGATTGTGTTGATCTCCCGGAGGACGTCCTGCTTCACGGAGGACTGGCGGGTCATGGGCAGCTTTTCCCAGTCCTGAACCAGGCAGAATTTTCGCAGGTCCACCCGCCACAGTACGCCGCCCACCCGGGCGTAGAGGACGTGGAAAGTATTGCACAGCATAATAGCCGGCATGGCGATGAAGAAGAGAATCAAAATGCTGAGGAATCCTCCAACAGCCAGAATGCCGCCCGTCTGGGCATCCAGCAGAATAGGCGCGGCGACAGCGCCGGCAAGGAGCGCCACCATCAATACCAGAAGCGGCACAGTCGCGCTCAGCCGCAGCGGACGCATCCAATTCTTCCGGAAAGGGTAAATCTCCCCCTGCGCTTCCGGCTGATCCGAGACGGGCATGGATTCCCCGTCCGGATTCTTCTTTTTGAGAGAGGTTGGATCCCGGAACGCGCCCACGATGACCGGTGCGCCGCCCAGCAGGGTAAACAAATACAGCATAGCCAGATTGCCGTAATAGGCACGGCTGATTTCCCCGTCCTGCAAAAGGACGGAAACGCCCTGGTAGGCGGCAAAGAAGCTCACCCCGCCCTCGCCGTCCAGGGCCTCCAGCAGCGCGACGGCAAAGCAGAGTTTATTGGCTATGTAAGTCATCAGCAGAATCACTGCACCGGAAATCACAGCGCCCCGCCTGCTCAGCCGCCCGCCCAGCAGGGCGTAGCCCTTCAGGCAGCACACCGCCATCACCAGGCCGCAGACTGACGCTACGTAGCCAAGCTGGTTGACCAGCACAATACAGGCTACGCCGATCAGGGAGCCTAAAAACGCTCCCACCGCACCTGCCACTACATTGTCGCGGGCTTCTTCTTGTTCCCAATCCAGTTCCATGGATGCTTTCCTCCTGTTTACACAATTTTACCGGTATTCCCCCGGCTTTATCCTTTCACTTTCTTTAAAAACAGCGCACAAATCCGTCCGCTGACAGGCAGAAATATCTGCGCGCAAGGCCCTACCAGTCCCGCGCACACCAGCGTCCCCAGCCCTACTACGCCCCCCAGCAGCCATCCGGACAGCGCAAAGGCGATATCCACAACAGTCCGCACAATGCCGAAGGGCTTGTGGGAAAAGTCGCTGATGACTACGGCCACCAGGTCGTTAGGCCCCGTCCCCGCCTCTGAGCGGATGACGATGGTCATGCCGAAGGCTAGGATCACACAGCCCGCTACCAGAGCCAGCAGCCGCCAGCCCAGGGCCAGCCCCTCCGGAAACAGCGGGGCTAAAAGAACCGTCCATACATCAATAATTGGCCCGCCCAGCGCCATGCACAGCACTGTGCCAATACGCACATAGCTTCTGGCAGCCACAAGAAGAACCAGAATGATGAACAGGCAGACCAGCAGATGAACCCTCCCGTGGGTCATCCACCCCGCCCAGGGCATCCCGCCCAAAACCCGGAAAATACCTTGCACCAGCACGTTGAAGGGGTCTGCGCCCAGATTGGATTCCAAAAACAGCGTAACCCCCAGATGGGCCACCGTCAGCCCCGCCAGCAGCAGAAGCACCCGCATCCCCCGCTCGGCCCAGCTCATTTGCTTCATAGGCGGTCTCCTTTGCTATGTAAAATTTCAGCGTCTCTATTGTAACGGATACGCCGCCGAATCTCAAGCCTTTTTTTGACAGCAACCAGCGGCGGCGCCCGCCCCTTTATTTTTATGAGACGGCGCTTATTGTAATCCGCCCAAATTGTGGTATAATCATAACAACTACTAACCCCCTTGGGAGGCTGAACATGAAACTGATGGTCATTGACGGCAACAGCATCGTCAACCGCTCCTTTTACGGCGTCCGTCCCCTGACGACCCGCGACGGCCTGTATACCAACGCCGTCTACGGCTTTATCACCACCCTGCAAAAGCTGCTGGACGAAGAAAAACCGGAGGCCTTATGCGTCACCTTCGACCGGCGGGAACCGACCTTCCGCCATCTGGAATATGAGGGCTATAAAGCCCAGCGCAAAGGGATGCCCGAGGAACTGGCCCAGCAAATGCCTGTGTTGAAGGAAGTCCTGGACGCTATGGACATTCCCCGGTATGAATTGGCCGGGTATGAAGCCGACGACCTCATCGGCACCATCTCCCGCAAGTGCGAAGCGCAAAACTGGGACTGCGTAGTGGTGACCGGCGATAAGGACAGCCTGCAATTGGTCACGGACCATACCAAAGTAAAGCTGGTTTCCACCCGCATGGGCCAGACCACCACGAAAGATATGACCCCGGAATCTTTCTGGGAAGCCTACGGTTTCGAACCCATCCATATCATCGACCTGAAAGCCCTCATGGGCGACGCTTCCGACAACATCCCCGGCGTCAAGGGCGTAGGGGAGAAAACCGCTATGGCCCTGGTACAGAAATACCAGTCGATCGACGCCCTCTACGCCGCTATGCCCGCTATAGACGCTAAGCCCGCCGCCATCAAAAAGCTGGCCGAAGGCGAGGAGAGCGCCCGTTTGAGCCATCATCTGGCCACCATCATCACAGACGCGCCCCTGGACTTCGGCCCGGGGCAAAACCTGCGCCGCCCTGTAAAGCCGGAATTATACAATGTGTTCCTCCGGCTGGAATTCAACAAACTGATTGATAAAATGCAGCTTACCCCGCCGGAAACACCGCCTGCGGAGAAAGCGGAGCAGGCGGACGTCACTGTCCATGTAGAGCAGGCCGCCAGCGGGGAGCAGGCGGAAAAACTGCTGGAAGCTTTCCGGCAGGCGGAATATGTAACGCTGCTGGCCCTGCCGGACCTGACCGCCGTGGCGGTGCAGTGCGAAACTGGGCCGGACAGCGCCCTGGTGGGAACGTTCTATTTTCACCGCTATCAAGGCGATTGGAACCGGCTGTTAGCCGCGCTGTTCGCAGGGGATATTAAAATTGTGTCCCATGACGTGAAAGACCTGACCCGGACGCTGCTGGAAAACGGCCTGCCGGCGGAGGGCTTTGTCTTCGATACCGCCCTGGCGGGCTATCTCCTGGACGCCACGGCAGGCCATTATGACATCGCCCGCTTGTTCGCTTCCTGGTTCAAGGAGGAACTGCCTAAGCCCCTCTATCTGGAACCGGACGCCTTTTCTCCCCTCAACAGCGCCGTCCAGGTGGAAGCATCCTTCCTCAGCTACCTGGCCGCTGTGGACGCCCTGTATGAAGCCATGCTGCCCAAGCTGAAAGAAACCGGCGCCGGCTGGCTGTATGATAACGTGGAACTGCCCCTGTGCCGGGTGCTGGCGGAAATGGAAACGGCGGGCTTCCGGGTAGACGCCGCCGCCCTGCGGCGTTTCGGCGAGACCTTGACCGCCGCACTGGAAGCCCTGGAGGGAAAAATTTACTCCTATGCCGGGAAATTCAACATCAATTCCCCCAAGCAGTTGGGTGAAATCCTCTTTGACAAATTAGGGATGCCCGCCTACAAAAAGACCAAAACCGGCTACTCCACCAACGCCGAAGTCCTGGACAAGCTCCGGGGCCAGCATCCCATTGTCGCCGGGGTGTTGGAGTACCGCCAGTACGCCAAGCTGAAAAGCACCTACGTGGACGGGCTTCTGAAGGTCATCCCCTCCGACGGGCGGGTCCGGACCAGCTTCCAGATGACCGTCACCGCCACCGGGCGGCTCAGCTCCACCGAGCCGAACCTGCAAAACATCCCCACCCGCACAGAGCTTGGCAGCGAACTGCGCCGCATGTTCACCGCCGCCCCCGGCATGGTGCTGGTGGACGCAGACTACAGCCAGATTGAGCTGCGGCTGCTGGCCCACATCTCCGGGGACGAGGCTATGCGGGACGCGTTCCTCTCCGGGGAGGACTTCCACACCGTCACCGCCGCCCACGTCTTCAACGTTCCCTTGGGCCAGGTGACGGCCAATATGCGCCGGGCGGCCAAGGCGGTGAACTTCGGCATCGTCTACGGCATTTCCGCCTTCTCCCTGTCCCAGGACCTTGGGGTAACTGTGGCGGAAGCCAAGGAATACATGGACGCCTATTTCACCCGCTTCCCCGGGGTGAAGGCCTACATGGACGGCATTATCAGCAAAGCCCGGGCGGACGGCTATGTGGAAACCATGTTCCACCGCCGCCGCGCCCTGCCGGAGATCAAGGCCAGCAACTTCAACACCCGGTCTTTCGGGGAACGGGTGGCGCTGAATATGCCCATCCAGGGCGCCGCCGCCGATATCATCAAGCTGGCAATGGTAAAGGTGTTCCACCGCCTGCGGAAGGAAAATTTGCAGGCCCGTCTGATTATGCAGGTACACGATGAATTGATCGTGGAATGCCCGGAGGACGAAACGGAAACCGTGAAAAAGCTGCTGGCGGAAGAAATGGAGGGCGTTTACGCCCTGGCCGTCCCCCTGACGGCGGAAGCCCACAGCGGGAAAAACTGGCTGGAGGCAAAGTGATGGACTATCAGATCGTCCCCATGACGGCCGCCCACCTGAGCCAAGTGGAGGAACTGGAAAAAATTTGCTTTCCCGAGGACCCTTGGTCCCGGCGGGTATTGGAGGATTCCCTCGCCAACGAAAACGCCGCCGCGTTTATCGCGCAGTCCCCAGACGGGAACGTTTTAGGCTACCTGTTCTTTTCCGCCGTCTTGGATGAGGGCGGGGTGGACAACCTGGCCGTATCCCCGGCGGCGCGGCGGCGGGGCATTGGCAGGGCGCTGATGGAAGCCTTCCACCGGCGCGCCGGGGAGAAAGGGCTGGCCCTTCTTTTCCTGGAAGTACGCCCCTCCAACAAAAGCGCCGTCTCGCTATATGAATCGTTCGGCTACCAAGCGGCGGGACGGCGGAAAAACTACTACGAGCGTCCAAAAGAAGACGCGATTATCATGAGATTGAAGCTTACGCCATGCAGTTAAGAACCCTGACCCCGGAAGAACTGAAAAAGGCCTATGAAACCGATTTGAAGGAAGCTTTCCCCCCTGCCGAGCTGAAACCCCTGTGGGCCATGGAGGAAATGCGGGAACGCGGCGTCTACGACCCTCTGGCCCTGTTTGACGCCGGCGGAGCGCCCGCAGGCTATATCCTGCTGTGGAAGCATACGGACGGGCGGTATATATTGGTGGATTACCTCTGCGTCCCCGCGCGGAAGCGGAACGGCGGCACCGGCAGCGCACTGCTGAAAGCCGCCATTGCCCACTACCCGCCCAACACCGTTTTCATCGGCGAGACGGAAGCCCCCACCGGCGACCCCGCCCGGGATGAAATGATCCTGCGGCGGCTGGGCTTCTATGCCCGGAACGGCGCGGTGACGCTGGGGTACGACAACGCCCTGTTCGGCGTCCATTTCAAGACCATCTGCTGGGCAGACCCCATGCCGGAGGAATCGGAAATCCTCCGCAAGCACCAAGAAATCTATTTGCAGCAGTTCGGGCAGGAAAAGTACGACAAATATATCCAAATCCCCTTGCGACCTGGAGAAAAATGCAAGGAAATCACTGACTGGACAGAATAAAAGGCGCAGAGGCCTGGGAAGCTTCCCCAAGTCTCTGCGCTTTTTTTGCAAGCGGGTTACCAGCGGCTATTTTCGCCGTCGGAGAGTACGCCGTCCGTGTCATGAACCCGGGCGTTATCCAGCATCCGCTGGAAGGTGGTGGTGCTGGTAGTCCTTGTCAGGGCGTCCCGGCCCTCGTCCACCATGCCGGTCACCGCATCGCCAACATCATCGGCGGCGCGGCGCAGGTCATTGCCTACCCGGCTGCGGGACATGGAACCGGCATCGTTATCGGACGCCGTGCCGCTGCCGTTTACCGAGCCGCTGGCGGTTCCATTTCCATTGGTCATGCTGCCGTTATTGGCGGTTCCATTCCCGTTGGTCGCGCTGCCGTTATTGGCAGTCCCATTCCCGTTGGTCGTGCTGCCGTTATTGGCAGTCCCATTCCCGTTGGTCGTGCTGCCGTTTCCAGTTATGCTGGAACTGTCGTCTCGGTCGTAGCTGTCCGGATTGTAGTCGTCCCGGCGGTCCGTGCCGTTGTTGTCTACAGTGCTGTTGTCAGCGGGCGGGTCGTTGGCGTCGTCTCTGCCGCCGCAGGCTGCAAGGGTCAGAAGCATCGCCAGCGCCGCCGCAATCAGTGCTGCTTTTTTCATCTGAATCTTCCTCCTCCTAAAATCGCGCAGTTTGCGCTGGAGGTAGTATTTGCGGCGATTTGATTTTTACTGCTGCGAGTTTCTGCAAATTTTTCTCAAATTCGTATCGAAACGATATCAAGCCCTCCAGCGAAATCCTTACAGAGGACGTAAAGCACGGTTTATAAAACCGTCCGGGTAGCCGCCACGTCCACGCCGGTGCCGCACACGTCCGCCAGCACCACGTCCCCCGTATGTACGGGAGCCTGAACGTCTACGGCGCATAGGGCCTGGGCGGCTTCCAGCAGCTTTTCCCTGGGAATCGGGCCAACGGTTTTCACCGGACACCGGGCAATGGCTCCGCCATGGAGACGAACCGTGCCGGTGAGGACGCGTACAGGATGCAGCAGCTCATTTTTCCCGTACTCCTCCCCCCTGGGGCAGGCATTACCCTCTACGCGGCAGCCTTCCTCCTCATAGACCCGCAGGCGGCAGCCGTTGGGGCAGACGATGCATACCAGTTCTTTCATGCTTCCACCTCCTCCGCGCTGACGGTGAGCGTATCCCCTTCCGCCAGAGCCAGCAGCTTTCCGGGCAGGAAAATGTGCTCCATCTCCCCTGGGGCCATGTGGTCCCGCTTGAACCGGGCAATCTGCTTTTCCCCGGATTTTACGGTAACCGCCGACCTTCCAAATACCCGGTTGACCCGGAAAAAGGCCTGCACCCCGTCTCCCGCCGCTTCCATCCGGATGCGCTGGGGGACGGTATAAGCAACCGCGTCCCCGTTTTCCAGCTTTACCGTCCGGCCAGCCGGGGCCGGCCCCCGGCGCACATAATCCGCCGCAGCCGCTCCGGCCCTGCCGCTCTCGCCGCTGACGAAGTCCACCAGGTCATGAACCTGCAATACGTTCCCGCAGGCGAACACGCCGGGGACGGAGGTTTCCATATTTTCCCAGACCACCGCCCCGTTGGTACGCGGGTCGATCTCCGCCCCCATGGCCCGGGTCAGCTCGTTTTCCGGCAGCAGGCCCACGCTCAGCAGCAGCGTATCGCACAAAAATGTCCGCTCCGTACCGGGAATAGGCTGGCGGCGTTCGTCTACGGCGGAGACTACCACCTTTTCCAGGCGGTCCTTGCCAATAATATCGGTGACGGTATGGGATAAATACAGAGGAATGCCAAAATCCTCCAAGCATTGGACGATATTCCGGTTCAATCCGCTGGAATAGGGCATCAATTCTACGCAGGCCAGCACCTCCGCCCCTTCCAGCGTCATGCGCCGGGCCATAATCAGGCCAATGTCGCCGCTGCCCAAGATGACTACCCTGCGGCCTACCATCTGTCCCTCAATGTTAATAAACCGCTGGGCCGCCCCGGCGGTGAAAATGCCGGAACACCGCGCCCCGGGGACGGAAACCGCCCCCCGCGTCCGCTCCCGGCATCCCATAGCCAGCACCACGGCCTTGGCGCAGACCACCTGGCAGCCATCGGTTGGATTGACGTACTCCACCTGTTTTTCCGGCGAGACGGACAGCACCATGGAATCCGTCTTAACCGCCACCCCAGTGCCGGACAGCATATCAATAAACCGTCCGGCGTACTCCGTCCCGGTCAGTTCCTCCTTGAACCGGTGCAGACCGAAGCCGTTATGGACGCATTGATTGAGAATCCCGCCCAGAGCGCCGTCCCGTTCCAGAATCAGGATGTCCCGCAAGCCGCCCTCCCAGGCGGACAGGGCGGCGGCAAGCCCGGCGGGGCCTCCGCCTATGACAATCAGTTCATATTCCCGCATAATGGCAGCCCTCCCTTTCCGTCCGCCTAAAACCAGCGTTCCTTCGTCTCTCCGGTAAGGATATACGACCCTGCGTCCTCCAAAGGGATTTCCTCAGGCCGCACCCCCAATTCCCGGGCCAGAAGCTCTTGAACCCTGGGTCCGCAGAAGCCGCCCTGGCACCGCCCCATACCCGCGCCCACCCGGCGTTTCACGCCGTTGATGCTGGCGGGCGGGATGGGCTGGCGGAGACACGCCACAATCTCCCCCTCCGTCACCGTTTCGCAGCGGCAGACCACCCGTCCATACCGGGCATCCTTGGCAATCAGTTCATTCCGCCCTTCCCTGTCCAGTTCGTGGAAACGGACGCGGCGGCGGGTATCTATAAACGCTTCCTTTTTCTCCAACGCCAGCCCTCTGCCCGCCATCTGTTCCAGCAGATATTCCGCAATAGCGGGCGCGGCGCTCAGCCCCGGCGAGCAAATGCCCGCCGCATTGAAGAAACCCGGAACGCCAGGCGCTTCCTCCAGGATGAAATCCCCCCGGTCCGATCCAGCGCGGACGCCGGTAAAATTCCGGATGTTCTCCCGGAAGCGGATGCCGGGTACGCTCCGCGCCGCCAGTTCCCGGACGGTTTGCAGCCCCCTGGCAGTGCTGGAAACGTCCTCCGGGCCGGAAGGCTCCGAGGTTGGTCCAACAATCAGGTTTCCATGGACCGTGGGAGAAACCAGGACCCCCTTCCCCGCCGCGCCGGGGCATTGGAAGATGACCCGGCTAACCCGGGTCCCCTCGCACTTGTCCAGCAGGTAATATTCCCCCTTGGCAGGCCGGATGGTGAACCCTGGCTCCCCAACGAGCCGGTGTACCGCCCCGGCATACACCCCGGCGGCATTGATGATATATTTCCCATGAAACACCTTATCGCCGGCAGTGACGGCAAAACCACCCTGCTCCCGGGTAATGGCGGTCACACGGCAGTTCCGGTACAGCTCCACGCCGTTTCTCACCGCCGTCTCGGCCATAGCCAAGGCGTATTCCCAGGGATTGACAATGGCGGCGGAAGGGGCCAGCAGGGCTTCCACTGCTTCCCCGCTCACTTCCGGCTCCAAAGCCCGGGCTTCCGCCCCGGTGAGCAGGCGCAGGCCGGGGACGCCGTTTCTCTCCCCCCGGCTCATCAGTTCCCGCAGGCAGTCCCGGTCCTTCCCGCTGAAAGCCAGCACCATGCTGCCGTTTTTCCGGTAAGGAACGTCCAGCTTCCGGCAGATTTCCTCCGCCATGGAAACCCCCGCTACATTTAACCTGGCCATCAGCGTCCCCGGCTCCGGATCGTATCCGGCATGGAGGATGGCGCTGTTGGCCTTGGTAGCGCCTGCGGCCACATCGCTGCCGGCTTCCAGGACGGCGGCGCGCAGCTTGTACCGCGACAGCTGGTAGGCGCAGGCCGCGCCCACCACGCCGCAGCCAACGATGATCACATCCCACATAATCCCCGCCCTCTCTCATCAAAAAAATATATCGTATTTTATCACGGATTTCCCTTTCTTACAAGGGCTTGCACCCGTATAAATTCCTTGCGCTCCTTCTGGCGGTAAGACTCGCCCTCAATGTTGATCACGGTGCAGTGATGCAGAACACGATCCAGGATGGCCGAGACAATGGTAACATCGGCAAAGACCTCGTTCCACTGGGAGGAGGTCTTGTTGGGGAGTTTATCTTTTTTCCTCCTCCTTCGCCACAATACTACATTTTTTCCTCGGCTTTTTCTTACATTTTATCACTGGCGATGTCATCAAAGAATACAAAGCTGCCCGCCCTGCCATTTCCACCCCCAACTAGGGATTGCAATTCCCCTCCAAACCGTATATAATAGACAGGAGCGTGAAAACCGCGCAAATCCAAAATAAAAAGGAACAACATGACATTCAAACAACTGAACTTACTGCCCCAGCTGCTCCAAGCGGTAGAGGAGTTGGGGTACGTCCAACCATCCCCCATCCAAGCCCAGGCCATTCCGCCGGTGCTGAAAGGCCGGGATCTGGTTGGCTGCGCCCAGACGGGTACAGGAAAGACGGCGGCTTTTGCCATCCCCATTCTCCAACGCCTGAGCGGCAGCCCCAGCCGGCGCCACAGCCCCATCCGCGCCCTGGTGCTGACGCCCACCCGGGAGCTGGCGCTGCAAATCAAGGAGAGTTTCGACCAATACGGCAAGTACCTGCCCCTCCGCCACACGGTCATTTTCGGCGGCGTAGGACAAGCCCCCCAGGTAGAAGCCCTGCAAAGGGGGGTAGACATCCTGGTCGCCACGCCCGGGCGCCTGAACGACCTGTGCAGCCAGGGCCACATTGACCTGGCGGGGGTCGAGGCCTTCGTCCTGGACGAAGCGGACCGGATGCTGGACATGGGCTTCATCCACGACGTACGGAAGGTAATCGACCGCCTGCCGGAGAAGCGGCAGACCCTCCTGTTTTCGGCCACCATGCCGCAGGAGATCGCAGAGCTGTCAAAGAAGGTACTCCGCGACCCGGTGAAGGTAGAGGTAACCCCCCAATCCTCCACGGTAGACGCCATTGCACAGCGTCTCTACAAGGTGGACAAATCCAACAAAAAGCATCTTCTCCAGCACGTACTGCAAGATGAAACCCTGGACAGCGTCCTGGTGTTCACCAACACCAAGCACGGCGCGGACCGTGTGGTAAAGGAGCTCAGCCGCGCAGGCATCCCCGCCATGGCCATCCACGGCAACAAGGGCCAGACGGCCCGCATCAAGGCCTTAGACAGTTTCAAAAACGGCGCCATCCGCGTCCTGGTAGCCACTGACATCGCGGCCCGCGGCATTGATGTAAACGAGCTTGCGGCGGTGGTAAACTATGAGCTGCCCAACGTCCCCGAGACTTACGTCCACCGCATCGGCCGGACGGGCCGGGCAGGCCGGACAGGCGCAGCCATCAGCTTTTGCAACTACGACGAGCTGGCCTATTTAAGGGATATCGAAAAGCTGATCCGCAAAACAATCCCCGTAGTAGAGGACCATCCCTGGCCCATGGAGGTTTTCGAGGCAACGCCCAAAAAGCAGCGGGAGCCGCGCCCACCCCGCGCCCAGCGCCAGGCGGTCCCATCCAAGCAAGCCAATCCAATTTTCAAGCCAGAGCCGTTCAAACCGGCCCGCCCCGCGCCGAAGCCCGCGCTCAAGCCCACGCTGAAACCGGCGGCAAAACCTGCGCCGGGACCCGCGCCGCAGGCGGCAAAGCCCCTGCCCACGCCGGAGCCGCCGCGTCCGCGCCGCGCGCCCACTCCCCGTCCCAAGGCGGTTCGTGCGCCGTCTATGGACGACGAGCCGGTGATCATCAAGGTCGAGCGGCCCAAGGCGGTCTTTCCCCCGGTGCCGCCGAAGCCGGCGGTTCGAAAAATCACCTCTGAACCGCCCCGCATGGGACGTCTGGCGGCATTTGCCGACGGCCGCCGCCGCAGCAATTACGGCAGCCGCCGCCGCAAGCCCAATTCCAACCCAAAAACCGGAAAGGAGTAACGACCAATGGAGCGAATCGCCAGTTTTCAGGTAGACCACAACAAATTGGAGCCTGGCATGTACCTCTCCCGCCGCGACGGCCAAGTAGTCACCTTTGACCTGCGTTTCAAGAAGCCCAACACAGGCAGCCTTCTGACCAACGCGGAAATGCACTCCGTAGAGCACATCCTGGCCACTCTTCTGCGAAACGGCAGGGCGAAGGACGCGGTCATTTACTTCGGCCCCATGGGCTGTCAGACAGGCTTTTATTTCTTATTTGACAGCGCCCGTCTCAGCGAAGCGGACGCGGTAGAACTGCTGAAGGAAGCCTTTGCGGCGGGGGCGTCATTTGAGGGTGAAATGCCCGGAAAAAGCCCCATTGAATGCGGCAATTATATCAACCTGGACGTAAACCTTGCCCGAGCGCAGTGCGCCTGTTACAGCGAAATCATCCGCGACTGGACGCCGGAAAAGCTGGCCTATTGAGAAAAGCAAAAGGAGTGGGTGTCACATCCGTGACGCCCACTCTTTTTTAATCCTGAACACCCAACGGCGTCCGCTGGTCTCAGACCCGTTTCCAAACCGCGCCATCTTTCGTATCGGCGACCTCGACGCCCATAGCCTTCAGCTCGTCACGAATCCTGTCGGCCCCGGCGAAATCCTTAGCCCTCTTCGCTTCCGCCCGCCGGAGAACCAGCGCGTCGATATCCGGGTCCCCCTCGCCGGAGATTATGAAGCCGCCGGACACGGAAGCCGCGGCTTTTGCCGTCTCATCCGCCTTACGCTTTTCCTCCGCCTTTTCCAGGAGGCCCAGCCCCAGCACCCTGTCAAAATCCGCCAGCAGCGCCAGCTTCGTCTCATCATTTGCCGGAACCTTCAGCGCGTCATAGAGCGCGGTCACGCCCAGCGACGTATTGAGGTCATTCCCCATCGCTTTCCGGAACTTCTCCTTCTGGGCATCCAAGACGGCCTGGTCAATTTCTCCATTTCCCAGCTTCAGCGCGGCGACCCTGGCAACCAGCTTGTTATACGCCCCCTGGGCGTTATCCAGGTTTTCCCAGGAGAACACCAGCGACTTCCGGTAATGGCTCTGCAAGCAGAACAGCCGGTAAGCCAGCGGGTCATATCCCTTCTCCAGCAAGAGGGACAGCGTCAGCTTCTCCCCTTTGCTTTTGCTCATTTTTCCCGCCGGCGTATTCAAGTGGAGCACATGCACCCACCAATTGCACCATTTATGTCCCAAAAACGCCTCGCTCTGGGCGATTTCATTGGTATGGTGGGGGAAGGCGTTGTCAATTCCGCCGCAATGAATATCCAGGTCTTCCCCCAGGTGCTTCATCGAAATCGCGGAGCACTCGATATGCCATCCGGGGTAACCGGTACCCCACGGGGAATCCCATTTCAGCGCCTGGTCCTCGAACTTGGACTGGGTAAACCAAAGGACGAAATCGCTCTTATTGCGCTTATTCCCGTCCTCCTCCACGCCCTCCCGGACGCCCACGGCCAAATCCTCGGCGTCATGGTCGTTAAAAACATAGTACCGGTCCAACTTGCTGGTATCAAAGTAAATATTCCCCCCCGCCGGATAGGCGTAGCCGGTATCCAGCAGCTTGGTAATCAATTGGATATACTCCCCGATGCAGTTCGTCGCCGGCTCCACCACGTCCGGCCGCTTGATATGCAGCTTA
Organism: uncultured Clostridia bacterium; assembly: GCA_947649615.1. GTDB lineage: Bacteria > Bacillota > Clostridia > Oscillospirales > Oscillospiraceae > Pelethomonas. The sequence continues at coordinate 43,895 of CANSSG010000004.1, forward strand.
TCGCAGTCGGCAAAGAACGCCTCGGTATAAAACCGTGCGATATCCAAAATCGTCTTATTTTCCCGCTTCGCCCCTTTTAGCATCTTATCCTCGCCGGTGTCGGCGTCGCTGGAGAGATGCCCCACGTCGGTAATATTCATGACGCGTTTGACGTTGTACCCCTCATAGCGCAGGAATTTTTCCAGCACGTCCTCCATGAGGTAGCTGCGCAGGTTGCCGATGTGGGCATAATCGTAGACCGTAGGGCCGCAGGTATACATTTTAACAATATCGGGATGGTTCGGGACGAACTCCTCTTTCTTATGGGTCGCGGAATTATACAGATACATATTGTCTCTCCTTTTCATTGGAAGTTTTTTTCAGAATCCTGTAGTTTTTTCTCCAATTCCTCCACCCTGCGGGCAAGGGCCTCGATTTTTTGCAGGGTAGGGTTCACAACATTGGTCTGGTCCACCTCGTCGGCATAGCGGCGGACTTTCTCGCCGTTGACGCGGACGATTTGCGCGGGTACGCCCACGGCGGTGGCGTTAGGCGGCACATCCTGCAAAACCACCGCGCCCGCAGCGATCCGGGCGTTATCATGAATCGTAATCGGCCCCAGCACCCTGGCCCCGGAACCCACCATCACATTATTTCCCAAAGTCGGGTGCCGTTTCCCCACGTCCTTCCCCGTTCCTCCCAGGGTCACGCCCTGATAAAGCAGCACATCATCCCCGATCTCGGTAGTTTCACCAATAACGATGCCGGTGCCATGGTCGATTACCAATCTCCTTCCAATCGCGGCGCCGGGATGGATTTCGATTCCGGTCCAGAACCGCGCCCACTGGGAAATACATCGGGCAATAAAGCACAGCCCCCGGCCATGGAACCAGTGGGCGATTCGGTAGTAGATCGTAGCGTGGACGCCGGCATACAAGAGGAAAATTTCAAATTTCCCTCTCGCGGCCGGGTCTCTCCGCTGGTAAGCGGATAAGGTTTCTCTTAACAACATATAGGAAATCCTTCAACTTCACATAGAATCAACAGACTGTCAAAAAAGCCCTCTAGCGTACGCGGCGGCGGGGGCATTCTGAAAATTTATCTGAAAATTTCTAAAAAGGTTGCACGAAGCACGGCAACTTTCGGCCAGATGCGGCCTATAGGTGTAGCGGGCGTCACCTACCGGAACTTCGCGCGTTCGAACAAAAACGCCCACAGGGGTTGATCTCCCTGGACATTCCCCCGCGCCGGTTGCAAACGGAGGCACCTTGAAAACCGAATATGCTCCCCGTCCCAAGGACGGCACAGCGGGGAGTACGCCCCCTGCCGCCGCCAGGCGGCGCAGGAAACTGCTTTCCATTATATTACAAGCCAAATCCCTCCGTGTCAAGAAAAGAAAGCCCCCATCTTTTCGTAAAAAATTCGTGAATTTTCGGGAAAACCGCCTGCCGCCCTTGCGGCGGGGCTGATTTTATGCTAATATAGGTAAGTTGTTAAGTACGCAGCATCAGAAAAATAATAATTGCAAGAGGAACGATTTATGGAAATCACACAGGGCGTCCGTTTTGATACGCTGGGCCTGTCCCCAGAAATCATGCGGGCGCTGGAGAAAAAAAATTACCAGCTTTCAACGCCCATCCAGGCCGGGTGCATCCCTCCCATGCTGGACTGGCAGGACGTCACCGCGAAAGCCCCCACCGGCACTGGCAAAACCTTTGCCTTTGGCATCCCCATCATCGAGCACATTGACGGCGAAAACGACCAGGTGCAGGCCGTCATTTTAGCCCCTACCCGTGAGTTGGCCATGCAGATTACCGCTGAAATGCGGGACCTGGCCCAATTCAAGCCCGGCGTCCGCATGGTCTGCCTCTACGGCGGCCAGCCCATCGGGAAGCAAATCGACGCCCTCAAAAAGCGCCCTCAAATTGTCATTGCCACCCCCGGCCGTTTAGGCGACCATCTCAAGCGCCGCACCGTCCGCATCGACGCGGTTCAGACCGCCGTCCTGGATGAAGCGGACCGGATGTTGGACATGGGCTTCATCCATGACGTGACCCGTCTGCTGGACCAGATGAAGAACCGGAAAAACCTGGGGCTTTTCTCCGCCACCATCAGCCGCGAGGTCATGGACATCGCCTGGGTCTACCAGCGCGACGCGGTAGAGATCACGGTCCGCCCCGACGAGGAAAACAAGCCCGACATTCTCCAATACCGCCTTGAGACCACGCTGGACGGCAAAGTAGACGCCCTGGAAAAGATTATTACCCAGGAGCAGTATGACCGCGTGATGATTTTCTGCAACACGAAAGGCAACACGGAGCGGGTCACGAAGCTTCTGCAAATGCGGGGCGTGGACGCCCAGTGCATCCACGGCGATATTCCCCAGGAAAAGCGGGAAAAGGTCATGGCCCGTTTCCGCCGCGGGGAGCTTCGGGTATTCGTCGCCACCGACGTAGCGGCCCGGGGCATTGACGTAGACGACGTCGAGGCGGTCTTCAATTATGATGTCCCGGACGAGAACGAATACTACGTCCACCGCATAGGCCGGACGGGCCGTGCCAAGCGCCACGGCGCCGCCTATACGTTTGTCACCGACTATCCCGGCATGGTCCGGTTGAACGACATTGCCAAGCACACAAGAAACCAGATTCAGCCCGTAGCCTTCGGCCCTGACGGCAAGCTGGAACCCATGGAGGCAAAATGAAACCGCACATGTTAAAAAAGCAAACCGCCCTGTTGCTATTGCTGGCATTTCTGCTTCTCACCGCCTGCGGCGCCGGGCCGGAGGAACCAGAAACACCTCCCCCCTCCCCTCCTCCCCAAGCGGACCGCCTGGCCGTCCGCTTAGGCGGGACCTCCGCCACCCTGGACCCCGCGTCCACCGTAGTTCCCGGCTGCGAGACTATTTTGTACCATCTTTACGAAAACCTTCTCCGCTGGGAAGACGGCGGAGACGGCTGGGCAGTCCTGGCCAACGGCCAGGCGGAAAGCTACACGATCGAAACCGACTACGCCGGCAACGCCACATACACCTTCAAGCTTCGCGAGGGCATCCGCTGGTCCGACGGCACAGCCGTAAAAGCGCAGGATTTTGTCTTTGCATGGCGGCGCTTAGCGGACCCGGCCAACGACCTGCCCCACCGTACACTGATGTCGGTTATTTCCGGCTACGCGGAGGTTCAGGAGACCGGCGACACCACGCTTCTGGCAGTCACCGCGCCGGACAGCAAGACGCTTACCGTAGCCCTAAACGGCAGTCCCGCCCATTTTTTGGAGACGGTCTGCGCCGGCGCATACACCATGCCTTTGCGTGAAAATTCCCCTTCTTACGCCATTCCGTCGGTAACCAACGGCGCATACACCCTCGCCAGCCGCAAGCAGGGCGAGATAACGCTGGCCCGCAGTGAAACCTACTACGCCCCCGCGCCGAAGGGTCCGGAATCCATCCAATTCATCGCGTCCCAAGGCGCGGAAGCCGACGCCGCCGCGCTGGCCGCCGGAGAGGCCGCCCTGATTTCCGTCCTCCCCGCCGAAACCCTGCAAGCGTTGTCCGGCAGCGGCGTCTGGACGCCGGACCCTGTGACTGCCACCTGCGGCGTCCTGCTCAACTGTAAGACGCCCCCCTTTGACAACGCCAATGTGCGCCTGGCCTTCCATCTGTCCATCGACCACCAGGCGGTTGCAGACGGCTTAGGCGACCTGACTATCCGGCCCGCACCGGGCATCGTCCCCTACGGCGTATCCGATTTCAGCCAACGCCCTCCGGCGGAGGAGCCTATAGAAGACAACACCCTCCCCGACCCCATGCTTCAGCAGCCGGAGGCCATCGTTCCAGACCCCACCTGCTGGGACTTCCGCACCCACAGCCAAACCCTGGTCACTGCGGAGCACACCCACGACCATGAGAGCGACTGCAACTACGCCAAGGCCCTGATGGCCCAGGCGGGCTATCCCAACGGCGCAGGCTTCCCCGCTGTAGAGTACCTGTACCTCAGCGGCAGTGCGGAAGGACGGACGCTGGCGGCGCTTCTGGCGGCGCAGTGGAAGGAATGCCTTGGCGTCTCCATTACCCTCCGGGCCGTGGGCGAAGAGGAATATCAAGCAGCCTTCATCCCCGTCCTTCCCGAGGAGGGCGAGGAAGGCGAGGATGCCGGAACCGAGGCTGAGCCGGAACCCACCGCCCCCTTCCAGATGGCGGCAATGGAATTCGCGCCCGCTTACAGCGACGCCGGCCTGCTGTTGGAGAACTGGCACAGCGGCGCGGAGGAAAATGTATCCGGATATGCCAGCCCCGCCTTCGACATCCTGCTGGACGCCGCAAAGGCCGCTGTCTCTCCGGATGCCAGGGATGCCTATCTTCACGACGCAGAAGCCATTCTCCTGGAAGATTCCCCCGTAATCCCCGTGTTCTGCCGGGGCAGCGGATTCCAGCTTGCCAGCGGCCTTACCGGCCTGTACCGCGCGCCGGACGGCGTGTTCTTCCTTTACAACGTCCAGGCGGCGGCGCAGGAAGGATAGCCCGGCTCTGATTGTTGCATGTGCAACTGCAAAGCGCCCCTTTTTACGATATGCTGATATCGTGAACAATTTAACAAACCATCCCATATCCCCAGAAACATTCATGGAGGAGGAAACATCCTATGAACACCTGTACCGACTGCCTAAACCGCAATACCTGCGCCAGCGCGGATAAGCCCATGGAAAGCTATATCCGCTCCCTGCCCCTGGAGACCGCCCACCACCGGGTCGCCACCCAGGAAACCAAGTGCGGCTTCGGCCTGCAAGGCGTGTGCTGCCGCCTGTGCGCCAACGGACCCTGCCGCATTACCCCCAGCGCCCCCCGGGGCATCTGCGGCGCCAGCGCCGACACCATCGTGGCCCGGAATTTCCTCCGGGCGGTAGCCGCCGGTTCCGGCTGCTATATCCATGTGGTGGAAAATACGGCCCGCCAGCTGAAAAACACAGGCCTGCACAAGGATAAAATCCGCAGCGAGAAGGCCCTCAACCATCTGGCGGACCTGCTGGGCGTCACCGGAACGGACAAGTACGACCTGTGCGTCAAGGTGGCAGACGCGGTGCTGGCAGACCTGTACCGCCCCGAGTATGAGGGCATGGATCTGGTGGAAAAGCTGGCCTACGCCCCCCGGGTGAAGAAGTGGAAGGAACTGGGCATCATGCCCGGCGGCGCCAAGGGCGAGGTGTTCAACAACATCGTCAAATCCTCCACCAACCTCAGCTCCGACCCGGTGGAGATGCTGGTTTCCTGCCTGCGCCTGGGTATTTCTACGGGACTGTACGGCTTGCAGCTTACGAACCTGCTCAATGACGTGGTGCTGGGCGACCCCGTTATCCGCCCCGCCCCGGTGGGCATGAATGTCATCAACCCCGATTACATCAACATCCTGATTACCGGCCACCAGCACTCCCTGTTTACCTATATCCAGGACCGCCTTCTGGACGAGGACGTGGTGGCAAAGGCGAAGGCCGCCGGGGCCAAGGGCTTTAAGCTGGTGGGCTGCACCTGCGTGGGCCAGGATCTCCAGCTTCGCGGCGAGCATTATACCGAAATCTTCGACGGCCACGCCGGCAACAACTACATCTCTGAGGCGGTGCTGTCCTGCGGCGCTATCGACGCGGTGCTCAGCGAGTTCAACTGCACCCTCCCTGGCATTGAGACAATCTGCGACGAATTGAAAATCAAGCAAATCTGCCTGGACGTGGTGGCGAAGAAGGCTAACGCCGAGTACATCCCCTTCCACTACGAGACCCGTCAGGCCGACGGCGACCGGATCATCGACGCGGTCATCGACGCCTACAAGGCCCGCCGGGGCAATGTACCCATGAACCTGTTCCCGGATCACGGCAACAAAAATACCCTCACCGGCATCAGCGAGGGCAGCCTGAAGGCCTTCCTGGGCGGAAGCTGGAAGCCGCTTATCGACCTGATCGTGGCCGGGAAAATCAAGGGCCTGGCCGGTGTGGTGGGCTGCTCCAGCGTGGCCTACGGCCATGACACCCTCACCGCCGAGCTGACTAAAGAACTGATTGCCAAGGATATCCTGGTCCTCACCGCCGGGTGTTCCTCCGGCGGACTGGAAAATATCGGCCTCATGACCCCCGAAGCCGCCGAACTGGCCGGGCCGAACTTGAAAGCCGTGTGCAAGGAACTGGGGATTCCTCCGGTTCTGAACTTCGGACCCTGTCTCGCCATCGGACGGTTGGAAATCGTGGCGACCGAAATCGCCGGGGAACTGGGCGTAGACCTGCCCCAGCTTCCCTTAGTCCTCTCCGCCGCCCAATGGCTGGAGGAGCAGGCGTTGGCCGACGGCGCTTTCGCCCTGGCCCTGGGCCTGCCCCTGCATCTGGGTGTGCCGCCCTTCATCACCGGCAGCAAGCTGGTCACCAAGATTTTGACCGAAGATATGGTTGGCCTTACCGGCGGCAAGGTCATCGTGGACCCCGACGGCAAGAGCGCCGCCAACCAGTTGGAAGCCATCATTGAGGAGAAGCGCAAGGCCCTCAATATTTAAGGGGAGGTGCGCGGATATGAAACGAATTTTTATTGACCCCGCCAAGTGCGATGGATGCAAAAACTGTACCTTGGCCTGCATGGCCGCCCACCAGGATATGACGCCCCGCAAGGGTGCGCTGGCGGAAATCCGGCAGGCGATGTATGCGCTCGACCTCACCGACCCCAACACGCAGTCCCGCAACCGCATCATCACGGACGGCCAGGGTGGGTATAAGCCTATCTTCTGCCGCCACTGCGATATTCCCGACTGCGCAGGGGCCTGTATGAGCGGCGCGTTGGAGAAAAATATGGAAACCGGGCTGGTGACGTATCATTCCGACAAATGCGCGGCATGCTATATGTGCGTCATGAACTGCCGCTACGGCGTCCCGGCCATTTCCCCGGACCGGAAGCGGATGATCAAATGCGACTTCTGCGCCCACTTGGAGGAAGGCCCCGCCTGCGTAAGGGCCTGCCCCAAAAAGGCCATCGAAGTAAGGGAGGTATGACCATGGAACGGTTTGTGATTATCGGAGCAGGCGCGGCTGGCATTACCGCCGCCCAAACCCTCCGGGCGTTTCGTCCCAATGATGTCGTTACCGTGATCTCCATTGATGATAAAATCCATTCCCGGTGTATGCTCCACAAATTCCTGGGCCATGAACGTACCGCTGAGGGCATCAATTTCGTGGGAGCGGACTTTTTTGAGAAAAACGATATCTACCATATCCCCTGCCAGACGGTTACCAAAATCGACACCGCTGGGAAGCTGGTTTACTACGGCGAGGGGTACAACACGCCCTATGACAAGCTGCTCATCGCTACCGGCTCCGGGTTCTTTATTCCGCCGATCCCCCACTTCCGGGAAGCGCCGAATGTGTTCGGCTTCCGGGACCTCAGTGATGCGCTGAAAATTGACGATGCCTTTGCCAAGGGCAAACGGGTGTTTATCGTCGGCTCCGGACTGGTGGGGCTGGACGCGGCTTCCGCCCTGTGCCAGCGGGGCGCGGAAATTACGATTGCCGAGATGGCGCCCAGGGTTATGCCGCTGCAAACGGACGACTATGCCGCTTCCGTTTACCAGAAGGTGTTCGAAGACCACGGATGCCGGTTCCTGCTGGGCATCGGGGCTGCGGACGCGGTGGTGGACGGCGGGGGGAATATCACCGAGGTGATCCTCTCTACCGGGGAGCATGTACCCTGTGACTTCATCATTATGGCGGCGGGCGTCCGGCCTAGAATCCAAATCGCCCTGGACAGCGGCATTGCCGCCGAGCGGGCGATTACTGTGGACGATCACCTGCGGACCTCCGCGCCGGACGTGTACGCGGCGGGAGACTGCACCGGGCTTTCCGGCGTGTGGCCTGACGCGATGGCCCAGGGTAAGGCGGCGGCGGAAAATATGGCGGGAATTGACACCGTGTATGAGAAGCCGTACCCCTTCAAGAATACCAGCAACTTCTTTGGCGTGACGATGCTCAGCGTGGGCCGGATGGACTTGACTGAGGGGGCGGACGTGATCGTCCATAAGACGCCTAAGGAGTATAAAAAGGCGGTTATTACCAATGGCAAGCTGACCGGATACCTGTCCTTGGGAGATATCTCGAACCATGGGCTGTATCTGCATCTCATTAAAAATGGGATTGATGTCAGCGATAAAAAGGATCAGATTTTCCGTCTGACTTTCGCGGATTTCTATGGGATCAACGAGAAAAACGGGGAGTTTGTTTATACGGTTTGACCTCTCTTGATGGCGCAAGGCCCGGACAAAAGTCCGGGCCTTGCGCTTTTATAGGTTCACCTGGCTCAATCGTTTGGCGGACAGCCTATATGCTGAGAACCAGGTGATTGCGTAAACTGCTATGCCTGCCAGGAGAAGGGGGATTTGGCGCGTTAGGGACGCGGCGTCTATGCCGTCCAGCCAGCCCAGGCCGGGGATATGGACCAGGGCTTCCATGGCGATGATGCCTAAAACGGCGGGGATCATGGCGATGATAAAGGCTGTGCCAGCTTTATAGGCGGTTTTGAAAAATTGGGGGAAAAATACGATGTTGAATACGCCGAATATCATGAGGCCTATGCCGTAAAAGGCGAGGTTGGCTTCTATGCCTACCGGGTTGCCGCCCGCTAAATAGCGCGTCCGGAGAAAGGCGAAGGGCAGGGATATGGCCAATTCCGCGAGTTGGGCAAAGGCGGCCAGCAGGAGTTTGGCCTTGACTACGCCGCGCTTGGGGATGGGAAGCAGCGCCGTGAAGTAAATATCCCGTGTCTCGCGACCGTACATCATGGTTTGGAATATGCCCAGCATGCCAAAAAAGAATACGACGCCGTAGGGATATGCCGGAATCAGTACCAGCGCACCCATGAACAGGAAGACGTACAGCGATGGATGGGCTGCCAGGCGAAGCTCCTTATACAGCAAATTATACATGGTACTCCCTCCTCTCCGTGCGGATCATGATATCCTCCAGGGTCAGCGGGGCAGTGTCCTCCGGAGTGCGGAGGTGCTGGAAGGATTGCAGAAATTGGGATTTTTCCGCGCTGGCAAGGACGTCCCCTTCTTTGATATAGGTGATGCTGCTGGCGCACTTCTCTAAGTCCGATGTGATATGGGTGGAGTACAGGATGCTGCGCGTCCCGTCCGCCACCAGGGCGCGGAACAGGGCCAGCAGCTCGTCCCGGCTGACCGGGTCCAGGCCGCTGGTGGGTTCGTCAAATAAAAACAGCTCCGCATGGTGGGACAGGGCCAGGGCGATCAGGTACTTGACCCGCATGCCAGAGGAAAGCTCCGCCACCTTTTTAGCGGGGTCCAGGCCGAATTCCTCGTGATAGCGGCGGCAGGCTGTCTCGTCCCAGTCTTCGTAAAAACGGCGGGCCGTCTCTGTGATGGCGGAAAGGCGCTGGTTCCGGTAGAAGTCGATGCCGCCCAGGACTACGCCCAGCTTTTGCTTACAGGCCGCTTCCTGGGCGGGGAAAGGCTGGCCGAGGATTTCGATGGTTCCGGCGTCGGGAGACACCAGATTCAATATGGATTTTAATGTCGTGGTCTTGCCTGCGCCGTTTTTGCCAATCAGGCCCATGATGCAGCCGCGCTCTAAAGTGAAGGATACGTTGTCCAAGGTGAAACGGGGATAGTGCTTGGTCAGGTTTTCTACGCGCAGGGCGTTCATTCCGTCTCCTCCCCTCCGGCAGCGTCCTCTTGGATCTGGGTGGCCAGCTCCAGCAGGCTGGTGAAATATTGGGCGGGAACCAGGGCGATGCCCGCGGTGCCGGGGTTGGTGTCCCCCAGGACGACCAGCGTGTCGCCTCGGTTCAGGTGGAACAGCTCGCGGGCGCGCTTGGGAATGACGAACTGCCCCCGGTCCCCTAGCTGGACTACGCCAAAGACGTGCTTCCCTCGGGGCGGCGGCGGAATGCTGCCGTGCTTCTGCTGAAAATGCAGCAGGTCGTCTAAGGATACGCCGTACAGCTCCGCCAGGGCGTCGCAGTGGAGGATGTCAGGGGTGGTCTCGCCGGATTCCCACTTGGCCAGGGCTTGGCGGGTCACGCCAGCCGCTTCGGCGGCTTTTTCCTGGCTCAGGCCGCTGGCGCGGCGGAGGGAGAAAAGGTTCTTCGCAAGATTGGTCGGTTCCATGGATGCCGCTTCCTTTCTGATTTTTCATACCCCCATTATACCAGTATTCTCAGTGTTTACAACCAATGGAACGTGACATTTTTGGTTAGGTTTTGTTGCGGCAAAAACGGGGACAGCCCCGGCGCGTGGTATGCGCCGGGGCTGTCCCCCCACCCCTTAAAACAGCGTAATCTGGCTGGTGTCCGCCATTCCGGCGAAGGCCCCCAGGGCCTTTAGCTGGTCGATGTGGGTCTTGGAAAGCTTATTGCAGCAGGTGGAAAATTCCTCGATGGAGATGAAATCCTTCCCCTTCCGCTTCTCCACCGTATCCAGGGCGGCGGTCTCCCCTAACCCCCGCACGGCGGTGAAGGGCGGAATCAGGGCGTCCTCCCCCTTGAGGGTAAAACGGGTTGCCTGGGATTCGTAGATGCTGATGGGGTCGAACCGGAAGCCACGGAGGTAAAATTCATAGCAGACCTCCAGCGTTACCGCAAGGTCCTGCTCCACGGCGGCGGCGTCCTTGTTGTTCCATATCTCCTGCAATTTCCGCTTGACGTTGTCAAACCCCGCGCAGCAGTATTCCGCGTCAAAGGCCTTCGCGCGGATGGAGAAAAACGTGGCATAAAAGGCCAGGGGCTTGTGAACCTTGAACCAGGCGATGCGGAAGGCCATCATCACGTAGGCGACCGCGTGGGCCTTGGGAAACAGATAGCCGATTTTTGCCAGAGAGTCGATGTACCACTTGGGGACATCGTGCTCCTCCATGGCTTCCACCCAGCCCTCCTCAAAGCCGCCCTTTTTCACCTTGCCCTTTCGGACCGATTCCATAATCTTAAAGCTCATTTTCGGGTCCAGGCCCTTGGAAATCAGGTACAGCATGATGTCGTCGCGGCACCCTACCGTCTCCGTTACCGACGCCGTGCCGCTGACAATCAAGTCCCGGGCGTTGCCAATCCACACGTCCGTGCCGTGCGAGAAGCCGGAGAGCCGCACCAAAGTGTTGAAATCCTTCGGCTGGGTGTCCATGAGCATCTGGCGGGTAAACTTCGTGTTGAACTCCGGAATCGCTACCGCCCCGGTTGGCCCTAAAAGCGGGTCGTTCTCAAAGCCCAACGCCTTGCTAGTGGTGAACAGGCTCATGGTATCCGCGTCATCCAAGGGAATCTCGCGGGCGTTGACCTGGGTCAAATCCTCCATCATCCGAACCATGGACGGGTCGTCGTGGCCCAGCATGTCCAGCTTGAGCAGGTTGTCCTCCATGCAGTGGTATTCGAAATGGGTGGTGATAATGTCGCTGTCGGCGGCATCCGCAGGATGCTGGACCGGGCAGAAATCCTCTACATCCAGGTCGTCCGGAACCACCACCAGTCCGCCGGGGTGCTGGCCGGTGGTGCGCTTGACACCTACGCAGCCCAGGGCAAGGCGGTTCTCCTCCGCGTGGCCGGGGTTCAGGCCGCGGGCTTCCAGGTACTTTTTTACGTAGCCGTAGGCGGTTTTCTCCGCCACAGTGCCGATGGTACCCGCACGGAACACCTGGGTCTCCCCAAACATCTCGATGGCGTGGCGGTGGGCGCGGGCCTGGTATTCGCCGGAGAAGTTCAGGTCGATATCCGGCACCTTGCCGCCGCCGTAGCCCAGGAATGTCTCAAAGGGGATGTCAAAGCCGTCCTTTACATACTTCGTCCCGCATGCCGGGCAGTCTTTGTCCGGCATGTCCGCGCCGCAGCCGTAGGAACCGTCCAAAATAAATTCGTTGTGCCTGCACTTGGGACAGCGGTAGTGGGGCGGCAGGGCGTTGACCTCCGTAATGCCCGACATGTAGGCCACCAGAGACGAGCCTACCGAGCCTCGCGAGCCTACCAGATAGCCGTTCTCCAACGACCGCTGAACCAGCTTTTGGGCCGACATGTACACCACGTCGTACTTCCCCAGGATGCCGCCCAGCTCTATGTTCAGACGGTCTATGATTAGCTGGGGCGGGTCCTCGCCATATAACTCGTGAACCTTGTCCCACACCAGGCGGTTCAAATCCTCCTCGGAGTTTTCCAGGCGGGGCGGGAACAGCTTGCCCTTGGGCAGAAGGTCGAAGGTCTCCACCTGGTCCGCGATGGCCCGGGTGTTGGTGACGACGACCTCCAAGGCTTTTTCCGCCCCAAGATAGGAAAATTCCTCCAGCATCTCATCGGTGGATTTGAAATAGATGGGCAGCGGGTAGTCGCAGTCAGAGAATTTTTTCGTGTCCAGCAGAATGTGGCGGAATATCTCGTCCTCCGGGTCCAGGAAATGGACGTCGCCGGTGGCACACACCGGCTTGCCCAGCTCCTCCCCTAAACGGACGATGGTGCGGTTAAATTCCCGCAGCTCCTCCTCGTCCTTCGCCTTGCCGTCCCGGAGCATGAAGGCGTTGTTGCACAAGGGCTGGATTTCCAGGTAGTCGTAAAAGTCCGCGATGCGCTTTAATTCCGCCCAGTCCTTGTATTCCGCCACCGCTTGGAACAGTTCCCCGGCTTCGCAGGCGGAACCGATAATCAGGCCTTCCCGGCGGCGGATCAGCTCGTCCTTCGGGATAATGGGATTGCGTTTAAAATATTTCAGATTGGACGCGGAAACCAGTTGATAGAGGTTTTTTAGCCCGGTTTTGTTCTTGGCAATCAGGATGATGTGTTTGGGCTTCCGGTTCGCATGGCCCTTTTTCCGCAGGGCGGGCATGGCCGCGTTAATCTGCTGGAGGCTGTGGATATCCATATCCGCCTCCATCCGCTGGAAAAAGTGGGGCAGGAACAGGCCGCAGGTGGCGGCGTCATCACTGGCACGGTGGTGCTGGAACGCCGGGAGGCGCAGGTGCTCCGCTACAATGTCCAGCTTGTACTTGCCCAGCTCCGGAAGCAGGTTTTGGGCTAAAATCAGGGTGTCTATGTACGTCGGCTGGAAATCCAGGCCCGCCGCCTTACACCCCGCGCGGATAAAACCGATGTCAAATTCCGCGTTGTGGGCTACCAGAGGACGGCCGTTGACAAAGGACAGGAAGTCCCGCAGGGCTTCCGCCGGCTTCGGCGCACCTTGCAGCATTTGGTCCGTGATGCCCGTGAGGGCGATGATCTCATTGCTCAGGTGCCGCCCGGGGTCTACGAAGGTCTGGAAACGATCCGTGATCTCGCCGTTTTGTATCACTACCGCGCCAATTTCCGTGATGGCTTCCTGGTTTACCTTCAAGCCGGTGGTCTCGATATCAAAGGCCACATATTCGCCGGTGAAAGGCGCGTCCTGCCCGCCGTGGACGGCAATCCGGTCGTCCAGGTTGTTGACAAAGTAGCCCTCCATGCCATAGAGTATCTTGATATCCTTGGCGGAGTGCCATGCGTCGGGAAAGCCCTGGACTACGCCATGGTCGGTGATGGCAATGGCGGGATGGCCCCAGGCTTCCGCGCGGCGGACAATGTTGCCCTCGGGGCCTGCCTTGGGCGAGAGGGACGAGAGGGCGTCCATATTGGAAAACGTGGTGTGGGCATGAAGCTCCACACGCTTGACCGGGGCCGTGTCCTGGCGCATTTCATGGGGGTAGGAGGCAATGCTCTTGGGGTCCAGCAGGATGTCGCTGCCATCGCGGTTAAGCTTCACATAGCCCTGAACCTTCAGCCACATCCCCGGCTTGACATCCTTTTTCAGCTTGGCCTTCTCCTCCTTTTCCAGGTATTTGGTTACCCGGACGGAGGTCTTAAAATCGGTCATGTCAAAGGTGAGACAGTACACCCCCGGCCTGCGGGTCTCATAGAGATCGGCGAAAAACACCTTCCCCGCCACCACCACGCTCCCCATCTTGGGGTTCAGCCCCTCCATGGGCTGCACCGCGCCCTTGATCTCCATGCCGTAAATGGCCTCGCTGCCCTTGGCCGCCGGACTGCTGGGAGCCGGGGCGGAAACGGTCTGGTGGATGGAGACCTTCTCCAAGGCGTAGGCCGACTTTACCGTCTCGGCCAAGGCGTCCTGGGCGTCCCCCAGGCCGGTGCGAACCGTCAGGGCCAGGTGCATGGCCCTCGCCGCCTTCTCAACCTCTACGGCGGTGAGATAGGCGCCATCCAGACGGGAGCGCAGCTCCCAGGGCAGGGACAGGCCGGGAAACAGTTCAAAAAAGGGAATCTGCTGAGACATGATCAACCTTCCTTCTTATGTAAACAACGTTCACAGCTTCGTGATGTGCTGGCCGGCAACCTTCAGCATCAGCTTCTTCGTCCCCGCGCCGTCAAAGGCCACCTCAAGCAGCGCGTCATTGCCCATAGGCCGGACCGACAGCACCATCCCCTTGCCGAACGTGCGGTGCTCAATGGCATCCCCCTTCTCCAAGGACAGCAGGCCGGAGGCCGGGGCGGCGCTGGGCGCGGTGAAGCCCGTGTCCCGCAAGGGACGGGGCTGGCGGCTGGACCGGGTATACATCTGGCTGCGGGCCGGCCCGCCTTCCGGCGCGCAGGTGGATGCGCCGGAAGCCCCTTCTCCGCCGCTCCAGGGGGCATGCGGCTCCCGCTTGCTCTGCCAGTCTACCGGTTCGGCGGGAAGCTCCTCCAAAAAACGGGAGGGGCGGTTGCTGCTGGTGCGGCCGTACAGCATCCGCTGGCGGGCGGTGGTCATGGTCAGACGCTCTCGGGCGCGGGTCATGGCCACGTAGCACAGGCGGCGCTCCTCCTCCATTTCTTCCTCCTCCCCTGCCGCGCGGAGACCGGGGAAAACGCCTTCGTCCATGCCTACTACATATACGTTAGGGAATTCCAGGCCCTTGGCGCTGTGCATCGTCATGAGAGACACCCAGTCGTCGCTTTCGGAGGAATTGTCCAGGTCTGTGTACAGGGCTACGCTGTCCAAAAAGCCCGCCAAGGAAGAATCGTCAGGGCTGTTCTCCAAAAAGCCCAGGATGCTGGAACGAAGTTCCTGGACGTTCTCAATACGGCCCCGGCTCTCCATGTCCTTTTTCTCCTCAAGGGCCTTGATGTAACGGCTCTTTTCGCACAGTTCATCGTACAACTCCGGCAGGGCCAGCGTTTCTTCCAGTTCACGCAGCTCCGATATCACGGCAGTAAAGGCCAACAGCTTGACAGCGGTGGTCTTGAGGGCGGGGTATTGGTCCGCGTGAGAAAGGATGTCCCAGAGACTAACGCCTTGTTCCGCCGCAAGCTGGGCCGCGCGGTCCATGGTAGTGCCGCCAATTCCGCGGGCGGGGACGTTCACAATGCGGCGTAAGCGCAGGTCGTCGGCTGGGTTGTTGATGACGCACAAATAGGCCAGCATATCCTTGACCTCCGCGCGGTCGAAGAATTTCATGCCGCCGTAGACCTTGTAGGGAATGCCGTTGCGCTTGAGGGCCATTTCCAGGGCGTTGGACTGGGCGTTCATCCGGTAAAGCACCGCATTGTCGCGCCAATCCTCCTGCCTGGCCCGGCTCTCCAATATCTTGCCCGCAATGTAGTTGGCCTCGTCCGTTTCGCTGAATACCGTCTTGACCAGAACCTTCTCCCCCGGGCCGGACTGGGTCCAGAGGGTCTTGCCTTTGCGCCCGGCGTTGTTCTTGATTACCGCGTTGGCCGCGTCCAGAATATTCTGGGTGGAGCGGTAGTTCTGCTCCAGACGGATGGTGCGGCAGGAGGCGTACTGCTTCTCGAAGTTCAGGATGTTCTCAATGTTCGCGCCCCGGAAACGGTAGATGGATTGGTCGTCGTCCCCCACTACGCAGATGTTCTCGTACCCGCCCGCCAGCAGACGGGCCAGCATGTACTGCAAATGGTTGGTGTCCTGGTACTCGTCGATGAGGACGTAGCGGAATTTCCGCTGGTAATAGTCTCGGACCTCCGGGTCCTTTTGCAGAAGGTGGACGGTGTGCAGTATGATATCGTCAAAGTCCATGGCGTTGGCTTCCCGCAGGCGGCGCTGGTAGCCTGCGTATATTTCCGCGATGCGGGGCATCCGCCAGTCGTGGGACGTGCGGGTCTCCTGGGCAAACTGCTCGGGCGTCCAGTCCTTGTCCTTGGCGTTGGATATGATGGACAGCACAGAACGGGGCTGGAACTCCTTCTCATCCAGGCTCAGCGCCTTCAGCACGTCCTTGATGACCCGCTTGCTGTCGTCTGTGTCGTAAATGGTGAAATTGCTGTCAAATCCGGCGCCTAAACGCTCTACGTCCCGCCGGAGGATGCGGATGCAGGCCGAATGGAACGTCGCCGCCCAAATATCCCGGGACGCGGGGCCGCACATCCGCTCCAAACGCTCCTTCAGCTCCCCCGCCGCCTTGTTGGTGAACGTGATGGCGATCACAGACCAGGGTACCGCCGGCTCAACGGCGCATAGGCGGACCGCTTCCCGCCAGTCCTCCGGGGATGGGGCCTCCGGGAAATTCTCCAAAAAGGCCAAGTCCTGTTCGCCCGCCCAATCGGGAACCTCCTCCGTGTCCGCGCCCCGGCCAAAGGTCAGCAGGTTGTCTACGCGGTTGATCAGTACCGTGGTCTTGCCGCTGCCCGCGCCGGCCAGCAGCAGCAATGGGCCTTCCGCAGCCAGCACCGCGTCCCGCTGGCGGGGGTTCATCCGGGCGTAGCGGCGGGCTATCACCGCCCGGCGGGCGGCGGCGTACCGTTGGTTGAAATCTTTGGTCATGTGGTGTTCTCGTCTCTCTTTCCCAGGGCATGCCTGAAAATGGCAAGCGCCTGAACAGCGGCCCTCTTCCCGCCCCTGCCCATCCTGCCCCGTCTCAAGCAAGCCCTAATATTCTCATCCCCTATTTTACTATCCTTCGGCGGCTGGGTCAACGGGTTTTTTGCCTTGCCCGGCGAAAAAACATCCCGCCCTTGTCCATTCCGCCATTTATGAAACAAGCCCTTGTATTATAAGCCGGTTTGCGGTAGAATACGGGTATCATGCAATGCGGGGCGTCCAAGCCCCCGTTCAATGCAAGCAGAAAGGGAGAAATCATGCGAGTCATTACCGGAACCGCACGGGGAAGGCGGTTGAAAGAATTGTCGGGTCTCGAAACCCGCCCAACTGCCAGCCGCGTTAAAGAAGGCATCTTTAATATCATCCAGTTCGATATCGAGGGAAGAAGGATTTTAGACCTATTCGCCGGGACAGGCCAGCTCGGCATCGAAGCGCTCAGCCGCGGCGCGGCGTCCGCCGTCTTCGTGGAGCAGCGCAGGGACGCCGTGTCCCTTATCCAGGATAACCTGAAGCTTACCGGGTTGGAAAAAAATGCCAGGGTCATCTGCGGGGAGGCGGGCGCGTTCCTCTCCTCTGCCAGGGAGAAGTTCGACATCATCTTTATGGACCCCCCCTACCCGGCGAATTTATGGAAAAATACGTTATTTGCCATCTCTCAGTTTGACATTTTGTCGAACCATGGTATAATAGTCTGTGAATCTCCCGCCAGTTTGGACATGCCCGCTATGGAGCCGCCCTACTTCCTGCGGAAAACTTACCGCTATGGAAATACTAAAATTACCACCTTCTTCCGGGAGGAGGGCGCGGAATCATGAGGACCGCCGTCTGCCCAGGCAGCTTTGACCCGATTACCGTGGGCCATTTGGACCTTGTCTGCCGCGCAGCCGCTATTTTTGACCAGGTCGTCCTATGCGTCATGGTCAATGGCGAAAAACGGCATATGTTCTCCTTGGAAGAACGGCTGGAACTGGCCCGCGCCGCGACAGCGGCGCTGCCTAACGTCCGCGCGGAAGCCTGCGGCGGACTGCTGGCTGAGTTCGCGAAGGACCAGGGCGCCTGCGCCCTGGTCAAGGGCGTCAGAGGCGGAGGAGACCTGGACTGGGAAACGCAGATGGCGCAGATCAACCGGGACCTCAACCCGGGGCTGGACACCATCCTCCTCCCCGCGCGGCCCGAACACCTGCACATCAGTTCTACCCTGGCCCGGGAGATGCTCCGCCATCACCAGGACTTGGAACGCTATATCCCCGCCGGCGCTATGGACGCCTTGAATCGGATCAGACAAGGAAAGGTATGATGTTATTATGGCTAACGACGTGTTTTATTTGATTGATCTGCTCTATGAAATGATCGACGGCGCGAGAAGCGTGGCCTTCTCCCCGGATAAATGCACCATTATCCGGGACGACGCGCTGGAGCTGCTGGAACAGCTCCGGGGCGAGCTGCCCGCCGAATTGAAAAAAGCCCAGGATTTGATCCGGCGCAGGGACGATTACGTGGAAGAAGCCAAAAAAGAAGCCGAACGCATCCGCCGGCAGGCGGAACTGGACGCGAAAACCATCGTGGGCGAGAGCGAAATCGCCCGGGTGGCCCGGGACAAGGCCCGGGATATGGTCACCCAGGCCAACGACCGCTCGAAGGCAATCATCAGCGTGGCCAACGAGTACACCGACGACGCCCTCCGCCGTACCGAGGAGGCAATCCAGCAGGCGTTGGAGGAGGTCCGGGAATCCCGCGCCAGGTTCCGCGCCGTCTCAAGAGAGAAATTGCAGTCCCAACAGGCCGCCCGCGCCGAGGAGCATGGGCAGAAATAGATGGAGCATACATAGTTGGACGCGGAGGCAGGAGCCTGCGCGCCCTTCCTTTTGGAGAAATATGCGCCGTATACGCACATCCGTCCGCCCTGCGCCGAATCGCTTGGCGGACGGTTTTTTTGTGCCGGTTTGTAGAACAAGCGTTTTCTGTCCCAAATTCTTTCACTTTTTGCGTATATTCGACAGTTTTCCTGGTGAAAAAATTTGTAATTCGCTATTGCTTTTCTGACTGGATTGCCGTATACTTAATGATGTGGTGAAAAGTGGGGCAAAGTAGTGCACTTTCCCTGTTGCAGCCACAGGCGGGGCCGTCTGTTCCCCCTCGCTCCCTTCTTGACGGCCCGGCTGTGCGCCGGGACTGCGGCGGGAAAGGCGGCGGGCTTCGTGATCGGCCAGTATCAACACAATATCGACGCTAAGGGCCGCCTGTTTATCCCCGCCAAGTTCCGGGAAGAGCTGGGGGATTCCTTCTATGTCGCCATCGGCCTGGACGGATGCCTGTCGGTTTACTCCGATACCAAGTGGGAGGACTTGATGGCTAAGTTCCACGCCCTGCCGGTCTCCCAGGCCACGAAGATGCGCGCCTTCTTCGCCAAGGCCGCCAAGTGCGAGCCGGACGCCCAGGGGCGCATCCTTATCCCCGCCCACCTGCGGCAGTATGCCGCCCTGGAACGGGAAGTGATTATCAACGGTATGTCCAAATGCCTGGAGCTTTGGAATCCGGAGCGCTGGGCGCCTATTGAGGACGCCGGACTTGATCCGGAAAATCTGGCCGCGGCGATGGAAGAATTGGGCTTCTGATGGAATTTGTGTGAACTATGGAAAAAAATTATGGGCATAAGCCCGTCCTTCTTGAAGAGTGCCTGGACGCCCTGGCGGTTAAGCCGGACGGGGTCTACCTGGACGGTACGCTGGGCAGGGCGGGGCATTCGCTGGAAATCCTCCGCCGCCTGACGGCGGGAGGGCGGCTCATTGGAATCGACCGGGATATGGCCGCTATAGAAGCCGCAAAAGAGCGGCTGGCGGAATTTGAGGGCCAGGTCACCTTGGTCCATGGAAATTTCGCGGATTTGGAAAATATTTTGCAGGATTTGGGCATAACAGCCATAGACGGCATGCTGTTTGACCTGGGGGTGTCCTCCCCCCAATTGGACGAGCCGTCCAGGGGGTTCAGCTACATGCACGACGCACCCCTGGATATGCGTATGGACGAATCCGCCCCGCTGACCGCCCGGGAGGTGGTCAATACCTGGAGCGGGGACGAACTAAAGCGCATCCTCTTCGAATACGGCGAGGAACGGTTCGCGCCCCAGATCGCCCGGGCCATCGTCCGGCACAGGGAGGACAAGCCTATTGAGACAACGACGGAATTGGTGGAGATTATCCGCGCGGCAATGCCTGCCGCCGCGCTACGGGAGAAGCAGCACCCTGCCAAACGCTCCTTCCAGGCTATCCGGATCGCCGTCAACGGCGAATTGGACGCCCTGCCCCCTATGCTGGAAGCGGCGGCGGAAGGGCTTGCGCCGGGCGGGCGGCTGGCGGTCATTTCCTTTCACAGCCTGGAAGACCGTATCGTTAAGCAGACCATGCGGCGGCTGGCTACCGGCTGCACCTGCCCGCCGGAGTTCCCGGTGTGCGTGTGCGGCAAAAAGCCGAAATTGAAGCTGATTTCCCGCAAGCCCGTTACGTCAGGGCATGCGGAGTTGGAGGAGAACCCTCGTGCCAGGAGCGCTAAGCTCCGGGCTGCGGAGCGGACGGCGTTTTAACGTTTCTTTGTTCCGGCCAAAGGTTTTCAACGCGGACCCCGCCCCCTTGGGTGCGGACGGAAGGAGGAGCGTTTCGTGGCGTCAAACAGCAAAAAGTCAAAACGCAGATATTCCGGGCCACGCCCCGTTGACGGCAACCTGGCCCGGAAACCAAATGTCCGGGAGTTGGAGCGGCAGCTGGACCGCAGCGGCCGGATGGACTTCGACCAGCTCTATGAGCCGCAGCAGGTAAATGCCATCGAGCAGAACGCCCGGCGCCGCCAGCAGAAGCGCAGCGCCATGCGCCCCGCCCTGCGGGTCTCCCCCATGGTGCTGCTGGGGTTTTTGTGCGCGGCGTTTTTGATGGTGGTGCTGCTGTTGTGCTATGTGCGCATGAATACGATTTCCCGGAACGTCGTGTCTATGAAAAACGAAATCGAGCAGTTGAAGATCGAACAGGTCTCCCTGCTGACCCAGTATGAACAGACCTTCGACCTGTCGGCGGTAAAAGAAGCCGCCTTGGCCGCCGGGATGAACCTCCCCAGCGACAGCCAGATTTATTACATCAACCTCCCCGGTGAAAATCAGGCCACCGTCCATCGCGCTGAAAAAAATCCTGTGAAGGACTTCCTCTTGGAGTTGGAGGAGAAAGCGCGGGCCGTGTTGGAATAATTTGGGGGCGGACGCGTATATTTGAGAAAACGAAATGATTAGGGCATGTTTGAAAATGTCAAAACGCCCAAACAGCGGCTCTTTTTCCGCCGGACGGCGTTAAAAATCTGGAAATGCGCCAAGTATTCCCGCGATTTTGCCTTGTCCGATGGAAAAGCACCCCGCCCTTGGCCGTCCTGTCTCGCATCAAGCAAACCCTAGACTTACCGGCAGCCCGGGGAGCGGAGGATTGTCCCCCGCTCCCTTTTTGTCAAGGAGGAAGTATGGCGAAACCCGTCAAACAGCCGGAAAACGGCGATAAGCAAAAACAACAGAACCGTAAGCCTAATTCCGCGCGGCTGGCTAAGCTGGTCATTCAGCGCCGGACGCTGGCGCTGCTGCTGGTGTTCGGCGTAGCCGCCTTTTTGGCGCTGTTCGCCAAGGCGTACGATCTTACGATTACCCAGCACGACCAGTTGCAGGACAGCGCGTCCTCGCAGCAGATGCGCAGTACCGTTATCTCCGCCTCCCGGGGGGCTATTTATGACTGCAACGGGGTGACGCTGGCAATCTCCGCGTCGGCGGACACTGTGTTCCTGGACCCTAACGCCATCGCCAAACACGCCGATAAGCTGGATAAGGAGCGGGCGCAAAAGCTGGTGGACGGCCTGGAGGACGGCGAAAAGCTGCCCATGAGCGGCCAGGAATACAAAGATATGCTCGCCGTAAACCTGGCGGAAATCCTGGATATCGACCAGCAAAAAATTTACGACGAAATGGCAAAAACCAACTATATGTACTCCATCCTGAAAAAACGGGTGGATAAGCCGGTCAGCGACAGAATCCGGGAGTTTATTACCTCCAACGACACCGGGAAAACCTTGCAGGGGGTGCATCTGGAAACGGATTCCAAACGGTACTACCCCCACTCCTCCCTGGCATCCCACGTTATCGGCTTCCTGGACCCGGATAATCATGGGGCCTATGGGCTGGAGGCGCTGTACAACGATACGCTGGAAGGCTCCTCCGGGCTGGCGGTCACCGCCAAGGACGGCCGCGGGTCCGAGATTATGTTCCAGTATGAACAGTACTATGACGCCGAGGATGGGCATAGCATCCAAACGACTATCGACAGCAATATCCAGTCCTACGTGGAACGGGGCATGGCCGACATGATCAGCGAGTTCGGGGCAAAAAACGGCGCGGCCTGCGTTGTACTCAACCCTAAGACCGGCGCAATTCTCGCTATCGCGTCCAACCCTACCTATGACCTGAACAACCGCAGCGCCGTTTATGACGAGAAGCTACAGGCCCAGTTGGCTAAGGCGGACGAGGAAAATCCGCCGGAGCCGGGGAAGGAACATTCCGCCGCTTACTATGAGCTGCTGGGAAGCCTGCAAAACCGCCAGTGGCGGAATAAGGCGGTCAACGACGCCTATGAGCCAGGCTCCACCTTTAAGACGCTGACCCTGGCGATGGCGCTGGAAGAAGGCGTGGCTAACCGGAACAGTTCCTATTACTGCGGCGGCTCCGTGGTCATCGAGGGCAGCGACCCCATCCACTGCTCAAATAAAAACGGCCATGGCTCCCAAACGCTGGTGGAGGCGGTGGGACACTCCTGCAACCCCGCTTTTATCAAAATGGGATTGGATATCGGCCGCTCTACGTTTTATGACTATCTGGAAGAATTCGGTCTCCTCTCCCCTACCGGCGTGGACTTGCAGGGCGAGGGCGCAAGCTTCTTTATTGACCGCAAAACCTTTGAGAGCCACGATATCGACTTGGCCTGCTACGCTTTCGGCCAGAACTTTATCGTCACGCCCATCCAGCTCATCGCCGCCCAGGCGGCCTGCATCAACGGCGGATACCTCTACCAGCCTTACGTGGTGGAAAAAGAACTGGATGCTGACGGGAATGTGGTGCGGCAGCACGACTCTACCCCTATCCGCCAGGTTGTCAGCGAGGAGACCTCCGCTATGGTGCGGGAAGCGTTGGAATACGTCGTTACCGACGGCGGCGGAAAAAACGGCCAGGTTACCGGCTACCGCATCGGCGGCAAAACCGGTACGGCGGATAAGAACGGTACGAAAACCGCCAGCAATCCGCTGGGCGACGTTGTGGTCTCCTTCCTGTGTTTTGCACCGGTGGACGATCCCCAGGTCATCATGCTGCTGACGATGGATACGCCTTCCCGCGATACGGGAATCTACGTTTCCGGCGGTAACTTTGTCGCGCCTACGGCATCCAAAATTATGGCGGACATCCTGCCCTACCTGGGCATCTCCCCGCAGTATGACGAGGAAACCCAGACCGCCGCCGAGGGTACGGTGCCTTATGTGGTCGGCCTGACAAAGGCCGGCGCGCTGGAAAAGCTGAATGATTATGGATTCTCCAGCTACCGGACCGTGGGCGAGGGCGAGACGGTGACGGACCAGACCCCGGCAGGCGGCGCCATTGTGCCTACGGGCGCGGAAGTGATTTTGTATATGGGCGCGGAAAAATCCGGGGATTTGTGTACCGTCCCGGATGTGACTGGCATGACTGCGGATGAATGCAACCGGACGCTGGTGAACGCGGGGCTGATTTTGAAGGCCTCCGGCGCGGCGGGACGCGGCGCAAAGGCAATCAGCCAGTCCGTGGATCCGGGAACCGAGGTCGCGGCCGGCACCGTTATTTCCGTGCAGATGGGACAGATGTCCGATATCGCGGACTGATCCGCATGGAGCGGCGCGGAAACCACAAGCAGCAAGCCCCCCCAACGAATGAGGAAAGTGCAGGAAGCATAAGATGAAATTAGCCGAGTTATTGAAAAATATCCCTGTGGGGGAAATAACCGCTCCCTTGGATATGGAGATTGCGGATATCAGCTACGACTCCCGGCAGACAAAGCCCGGCGGGCTTTTCGCCGCTATCGCCGGGTTTGAGACCGATGGCCATAAGTTTATTCCTATGGCCGTGGAAAAGGGCGCTTCCTGCGTCCTCTGCCAGCAAAAGCCGGTGGGAAATGTCCCCTACGTCCTCGTGGAGGACAGCCGCGCCGCGCTGGCGCAGTTGGGCCGGAACTGGTTCGGAGACCCCGCCGCTTCTATGACGGTGGTGGGGGTCACCGGTACCAACGGCAAGACCACAACCACCTACCTGCTGAAGGATTTGCTGGAAAAATGCCTGGGGGCGAAGGTTGGGCTGATTGGCACCAATCAGAATATGATCGGCGAAGAAATCCTCCACACTGAACGCACTACGCCGGAATCCTTTGAGCTGCAAGCCCTCTTCCGCGCGATGGCGGACGCGGGCTGCACCCATGTGGTGATGGAGGTGTCCTCCCACGCCCTCTGTTTGCAGCGGGTGGCCGGGATCCAGTTCGCGGTGGGATTGTTTACAAACCTTAGCCAGGACCACCTGGATTTTCATGGGACGATGGAAAATTACTGCGACGCCAAGGCGCTGCTGTTCCGGCAGAGCAGCGCCGGGGCCTACAACGCCGACGACCCTTGGGCGGAGCGGGTTACCCAGGACGCCCCCTGCCCCCTGCTCTCTTTCGGGGAAAAAAACGGGGATTTGACGGCGGCGCATATCCGGCTTGCAGTGGGCGGCGTGGACTTCGACGCGCAGTGCCGGGGGGAATCCGTCCCCGTCCATGTGGGAATTCCCGGTGGATTTACCGTCTACAATGCCCTGGGCGTTCTGGCGGCTGCGAAGGCTTTGGGAATCGCCCTGGCGGATTCCGCCGCAGCTTTGGCTAAAAGCACGGGGGTCAAGGGACGGGTGGAGATCGTACCCGTGCCTTGGGATTACACCATCCTCATCGACTATGCCGTGACGCCGGATGCAATCGAAAATGTCCTGACCGCCGTGCGCGGGTTCGCGGAAGGAAGAGTGGTCATTCTCTTTGGCTGCGGAGGCGACCGGGACCGGGGCAAACGGCCTAAAATGGGCAAAATTGCCGCCCAGTTGGCCGATTTCCTGGTGGTTACCTCCGATAACCCCAGAACCGAAGACCCGGATGCGATTATCGCCGGCATCCTGCCGGGGTTGGAGGGAACGCAGACGCCCTACGTGGTGGAGCCGGACCGGGTGAAAGCCATCCGCTACGCCATGGACCACGCGCAGCCGAAAGACGTCATTATCCTGGCAGGCAAGGGCCACGAAACGTATCAGATCGTGGGGCATGAAAAACGGCACCTGGATGAGCGCGAGGTTATTGCGGACTATATCGCTGAACGAACGAAGAAGGCCTGATCTTGTCAGGTGTGAGGGAGATTTTCTATGGAAATGATGATTGCTTGCATCCTCTGCTTCGCCTTGACGGCGCTGCTGGGACGGTGGCTGATCCTGCCCGCCCTGCGGCGGCTTAAGGCAGGACAGGAAATCCGGGAGGTGGGTCCTAAGTGGCACTCCTCCAAGGCCGGGACCCCTACGATGGGCGGGCTGATGTTTATTATCGGCATCGCCGCCGCCATCTCCTTGGCCGGGTGGCGGGGGTTGGTAAAAGGCGACTTGACCCATATTTACCTGTTCCTGTTCTCCGCCGTGTTTGGCGTGATCGGGTTCCTGGACGACTATGAGAAGGTTAAGCGGCATCAGAACTTGGGGCTGACCGCGATGCAGAAGTTCTTGCTCCAACTGGCGGCGGCTATCCTGTTTTTGATGCTGATGCGGTTTGAGGGGCATATTGCCCCCCACCTGTATGTCCCCTTCCTCAATGTGGACCTTCAGGTGAGCTGGCCGGTTTATATGGTCTTCTGCGCCTTTGTCATCGTGGGTGCGGTGAACGCGGTCAATATCACCGACGGCCTGGACGGCCTGGCCGCGTCGGTCACCATCCCCGTGGCGCTGTTTTATGTGACGGCTGCGGCTTGGTGGGGGCTGACCCAATTGGGCGTGTTCGCCGGGGCCGCGCTGGGCGGGCTGCTGGCATTCCTGCTGTTTAACGCACATCCCGCCAAGGTGTTTATGGGAGACACCGGCTCCCTGTTTTTGGGCGGCGCGGTGGCGGGAATGGCTTTTGCTATTGACATGCCGCTGATCCTGGTCCCCGTGGGGATCGTTTACATCGTAGAAACCCTGTCCGATATCCTGCAAATCGCTTACTTTAAAATCACCCACGGGAAACGGATTTTTAAAATGGCTCCCATCCATCACCACTTTGAAATGTGCGGCTGGAGCGAGGTGAAAATCGTCACCGTCTTTACGGCGGTTTCGGCGGTGTTCTGCGCCTTGGCCCTGGTCGGCATCCTTGCCCTGTAACCTTTTTCCACGACCCTTTGATAGGAGGAATCACCCATGGCAAAGCAGAAACAGCGGCCGCTGAGAACCAGGAACGGCGTCCCATTGACCCGGGACGAATACCGGCAGATGAAACGCGCCAAAGAACAGGAGGAGCGGAAAAAACGGCGGGAAGCCTGGGAAGCCGCCCGGGGACCGCTGGATATGCCATTCCTGCTGCTGGCGATGCTGCTGCTGGGAATCGGGCTGCTGATGCTGTTTTCCGCCAGCTTTCCCGACGCCCAGGCAAGCTCCCGGCTGGGCAACGACCCCTTCTACTTCATCCGGCGGCAGGTGGTGTTTGCCGGCCTGGGCATTGGATTGATGCTGTGGGTTTCTAAAATCAACTACGAGCGGTTCCGCGGGCTGGCCCGGCTGGCGCTGATCGTGTCCTTTGTGCTGCTGGTGCTGGTCAGGCTCCCGGGGCCAAAGGAAAACGGACGGCTGCTGGCTATCAGCGCCAACGGCGCGGCGCGGTGGCTGGGCGTCCCTAACACAACCCTGACCTTTCAGCCCTCCGACGTGGCAAAGCTGGGGTTAATCGTCTTTTTCTCGGAATCTATTTCTAAAAAGCGCGAGAAAATGAAAACCCTTAAGGAAGGATTTGGCTACCACATCGCTATTCTGCTGGCTATGGTGATTTTGACGGCTATTGAGCCGCATTTCTCCGGCGCCATCCTGATTGCGGGCATCGGGGCGGCGATGATGGTGGTGGGCGGCATCCACTGGGGATGGATCGCAGCAGGCGCCGGCGGATTGGGGTTCGCGTCGTACCTGCTGGCGTTTACCGATGTGATTGAAAACTTTTTTAAGGCGATTAAGTACAACGCTTCCCGTATCGCGGTGTGGAAGGACCCCTTCGGCGGCGATATCGAGTTCCGCCGGGACGAGGCCTATCAGACCATCCAAAGCCTTTATGCCGTCGGCTCCGGCGGGCTGCTGGGCGTGGGCTTCGGAAAGAGCAGGCAGAAATTCGGGTTCCTTCCGGAAGCCCAGAACGACTACATCTTCGCTATCGTTTTGGAGGAATTGGGGCTGGTTGGCGGCACGATGATTATGGTGCTGTTCGCGCTGCTGATTATCCGGGGGTTCTGGCTGGCGATTCATGCCAGAGACCGGTTCGGCAGCCTGCTGATTGTGGGGGTTACTACCCAGATCGCCCTGCAAACTTTTTTGAATATCGCGGTGGTGACGAACCTGATCCCTTCTACCGGGATTTCACTGCCGTTTTTCAGTTCCGGCGGTACGGCGCTGGTTATCCAACTGGTGGAAATCGGTATCGTCCTGTCCGTTTCCAGGCAGATTCCCGCGCCAAAGGCCAGTTGATCCCCCTCCCCTCCCCTGCCGGATGGCCCGGGGATCGCCGCAGATGAAAGAGGTACGTGCCATGAGAATCGTTTTTACCTGCGGAGGCACCGCAGGACATGTGAACCCCGCCCTCGCTTTGGCTGGGTTGATGAAAGAAAGAATCCCAGACAGCGGCATCCTGTTTGTGGGCGCCCACCGGGGAATCGAAAAACAATTGATCGAAGCCGCCGGATGGCCCTTTTGGGCGGTGGAAGTCTCTAACTTCCACCGGTCCCTCCAGCCTAAGGAAATTTGGCACAACATCGTCTCTTTGCGGAATTTCCTGCGGTCGCCGGGAGAAGCCAAGGCCCTCCTGAAGGAGTTTCCTGCGGATTTGGTGGTGGGAACGGGCGGGTATGCCAGCTATCCTATGATCCAGGCCGCTTCCAAATTGGGCATCCCTACCGCCATCCATGAGTCAAACGCTATCCCGGGGCTGACCACCAGGCTGCTGGAAAATCACGCAGATTTAATCATGGTCGGGTTCGAGGAGTGCCGGAAAAACTACAAGCACCCCGAAAAAGTCCTCGTCACCGGAACGCCGGTGAGAGGCGACTTCTTCCGGCTTACCAAGCGGGAAGCGAAGCAAAAGCTGGGGATGGATGACGGGAAGCCCTTGATCGTCTCCTTCTTTGGAAGCCTGGGCGCTTCCGAAATGAATCGGGAAATGGCGCAGTTTCTTGCCCTGGAAGTCAAAAACAACGCCCCCTTCCACCACATCCACGGGGCCGGTGCGCTGGGATGCCAGAAAATGGAAGCGTTCCTTCGGGATGCGAAGGTGGATTTGCGGAAAACTCCAGAATTAGAGGTCCGCGAATATATCCTGAACATGAGCGACTGGATGCGGGCGGCTGACCTGGTCATCTGCCGCGCCGGGGCCAGCACCATCAGCGAGTTGACCGCGCTGGGCGTTCCGGCGGTTATGATTCCCTCGCCTAACGTGGTCAACAACCACCAGGAGCATAACGCCAAAGTCCTGGCAGACGCCGGCGGCGCGGTGATGGTCCTGGAAAAAGACAGCAGCGGGCAAAAATTGTTCGATACCGCCTGCGGCATCCTCCGCGACGGCGACAAACGGAAAAAAATGCGGGACGCTATGGCCTCCCTTGGCACAATAGATGCGGCGGAGCAAATTTACAGCGCCGTTATGGGGCTGAAACGGGGGAAGTAGCAGTTTGCGCCCATCCGCATACCATGGATTAGTTTGACAAATCCATGGGCGGAGGGATTCCTATGAGCTATATTACGATTCAAGGCGGCGGACGGCTGGAAGGTTCGTTGGCTGTCCAAGGCGCGAAAAACAGCGTTTTACCAATTCTGGCCGCCGCTATCCTGCATCCGGGACGAACTATGCTCCGCAATTGCCCGCGTCTCAGCGACGTGGAGGCCAGCGTACGTATTCTCCGCCATTTGGGCTGCCGGGCGGAGTGGGAGGGCGAGGGGCTGTCGGTGGACGCCTCCACCATCAACCGCTGGGACATCCCCGACCATTTGATGCGGGAAATGCGGTCCTCGGTTATCTTCCTGGGGGCGGTGCTGGCCCGGCTGGGCTGGGCGGAAATGTGCCACCCGGGCGGGTGCGAGCTGGGGCCAAGGCCTATCGACCTGCATCTGGCCGTCCTGCGGCAGTTGGGGGCGGACCTGCGGGAAGAAGGCGGCTGCCTGCGGTGCATGGCGCAGCAGATGGCGGGACGGGAAATCGCTTTGAGCCTGCCCAGCGTAGGGGCTACCGAAAACGCCATGCTGGCGGCCTGCGGCGCGGAGGGGGAAACCATCCTGGTCAACGCTGCCCGGGAACCGGAAATCGTGGACTTGCAGGCGTTCCTTCGCGGCATGGGCTGCAAGGTCAAGGGCGCGGGAAGTTCTACAATCTGCATCCAGGGGAAGCAGCCTACCCACGACGTCTGCCATACCGTTATGCCCGACCGGATTGTTGCCGCTACATATCTGTCCGCCGCCGCCGCTGCGGGCGGCGAGGTGGAACTGCGGCAGGTGGAGCACAGCCACCTGTCTACCGTTACCGCCGCGCTCCATGCCGCCGGCTGCCAGATTCACAGCGGCGCAGGACAGATTGTGCTGCGCTCCGGCGGCAGGCTTAAATCCATCGGTACGGTGCGTACCGCGCCCTATCCCGGCTTCCCTACCGACGCGCAGGCTATCCTGATGGCCGCGCTGCTGCGGGGCCAGGGGGCTACGGTGTTTGTGGAAAATATCTTCGAGAACCGCTTCCGCCATGTGGACGAATTGTGCCGCATGGGCGCCGACATCAGCGTCGCCGGACGGGTGGCGGTGGTCACCGGCGTACCTGCTCTGTCGGGAGCAAGCGTACGGTGTACAGACCTGCGGGGCGGCGCGGCGCTGATGGTGGCAGGCCTTGCCGCCGGGGGGGAGACAAGGATTGATGATATCTTCCACATCCAGCGGGGCTATGAGGACGCTGTGCGGGACCTGCAAGCCCTGGGCGCCAGGATCGCCCTCGTCTGAGCAAGGCGGACGCAAAGCCCTGTAAGCGCGCTCCCCCGTACGGCGCGGGCCGTGCCGCTGTCCCCCTGTTTTGCATCCTAATGAACTCTATACCAAAGAAATGAGACACACTATGCCGAAAAAAAGGAAGAAAAGACGCCGCCGGGGCGGTTTGGGACGGCTGCTGCGGCCGCTGTCCGTGATTCTCGCCGCTGTGGCCGTGGTGGCGGCGCTTACCCTCTTTTTTAAAGTCGAAACCATCCAGGTAACCGGCGCGGGGCGCTACAGCGCGGCGGATATTATTGCAGCTTCCGAGGTGGAAATTGGCGACAACCTGGTGCTGCTGGACCGGTATCGGGTATCGCAGAGAATTTATACCGCCCTGCCCTACATCACCGAGGTAAGGCCAAAGCCAAAATTCCCCAACACCCTGGAAATAGAGGTGGCGGAAACCCAGGCCGCTGCCGCTATCCAGGGCGCAGGGGGGTGGTGGCTGCTCAGCACCAGCGGGAAAATCCTGGAAGCTGTGGACGCGCCTGCTGCCGCCGACTACCTGCAAATCAAGGGCGTTCAGGCGGAAAAGCCGGAAGTCAGCACCCCCGCCGCACTGCCGGAAGACAGCCGCTTGACGGCAGAACGGCTGAGCGCCTTGCTGGAAGCCCTGGCAGGCCATGAAGCTCTCACCCGCTCCGACGCCGTGGACTGCTCCGATTCCAGGAAGCTGGTCCTCCACTACGACGGGCGGCTGCAAGTGGAAATGTTCTATGACGCGGACTTCGACTTTAAAATCGCCTGCATGCTCAGCGCTGTGGACAAGCTGGAGCCAAATGAAACCGGCATCCTGCGGATGACCATGGAGGACGACTACGAAGTCCACTTCATACAGTCAGGTGGTTAAGAGCCTGTATTCACAGATTCCAATATGGGCAAATATCCGTCCAAGCATGGCGGTTCGGCGGAATTTTTCAAAAAAGCAGGCAGTTCGCTATTGACCTGCCCTGGAAAAGGGGCTATAATGAATTGAATAAACAAACTATGACTTGGGGTCTTACCCCGGCTTTATGATACAGAAGATACAACGTCTGGTAGGAGGATTTCCGTTATGGCAATTGAACTGGTCACCGCTCCCGATAATATCGTTAAAATCAAAGTCATTGGCGTGGGCGGCTGCGGCAATAATGTAGTCAACCGCATGGTCAACTCCGGTGTGACCGGTGTGGATTTTGTTGCAATCAATACGGACAAGCAGGTTCTAAATGAATCCGTGGCGGCCTATAAAATTCAAATCGGTGAAAAGCTTACCCATGGACAGGGCGCAGGCGCAGACCCCGAGGTGGGCCGCAAATCCGCAGAAGAAAGCCGCAGCCAAATCTCCAAGGCCTTGGAGGATACCGACATGGTGTTCATTACCGCCGGCATGGGCGGCGGCACCGGCACCGGCGCGGCCCCCGTAGTGGCGGAAGCCGCGCGGGAAATGGGCATCCTGACCGTGGGCGTGGTAACAAAGCCCTTCTGGTTCGAGGGCCGCCGCCGGATGCAGCAGGCTGAATCCGGAATCGGGGAACTGCAAAACAGGGTCGATTCCCTGGTGGTTATCCCCAACGACCGCATCAAGCATGTGACCGACCAAAAGATTACCTTTGCCAACGGCTTCCAGATTTCTGACGACGTGCTGCGGCAAGCGCTGCTGTCCATTACCGAGCTGATCGGCAAGCCCGGATTCATCAACTTGGACTTCGCCGACGTGACTACCGTCATGAAGGGGGCCGGACTGGCGCACATGGGCGTCGGCTCCGCCGCCGGAAAGGGCAAGGCCGAGGAGGCCGCCCGGCAGGCTATCTCCAGCCCCCTGCTGGAAACCTCCATTAATGGCGCGAAGGGCGTCCTGGTCAGTATTACCGGCTCTACCGACATCGGTCTGGATGACGTGGAAGCTGCCGCCGCCATGGTGCAGGAGGCCGTCCATCCCGACGCCAACACCATCTTCGGCGCCGCTTTCGACGAATCCATGGATGATGAAATCCGGGTGACCATCATCGCCACCGGCTTTGACGACAAGAAGGGCGCTAACGCAACGCCCGTCGGCGGCGTCCAGGCCGCGCTGGCAGGCGGCTCCTCCAAAGAGAAGTTTGACGACCTCCTGCTCCGGCCCCAGGCCGAGGAAGTGCAAAAGTCCGATGAAAAAGACCCCTTTGAGGATATTCTCCGGATTTTTGACCGTTGATTGGTGCATCCTACATATTTGTTAATTTTTGCCGCAGACCGTAGGCTTTTGCCTGCGGCCTGCGTCTTTTTGCGCTGTTTTCGGGATGTGCCAGGTTTTTCCTTGTCAATGCCGCCGCTTTTTAGAAGGCCAGTAAAAGAGTATTCTGCCGGTAGATTCACAAATTAGAAGCGTTGTTTGCTGCGGCAGACGGCAAAATTTTTGAAAGGGGTGGTGATATGGATGGCTGGACAAAAAAAGAGATGGAGACGCACCACGGCTTTTTTTCTTAGCGGGATGCTCTGCGCCTCCTCCCTGCTGGCCCTGGGCCAGACCGCTCAGGCCGCGCCGCTGGCGGCGGACCGCTTGGTCCCGGTGGGGCATACCATCGGCATCAAGCTGTTCGCCGAAGGCGTGGTGGTCATCGGCCTGGCGGAGGTGGAAACCGGAAGCGGCGTCCTGACCCCCGGCGCGGACTGCGGCCTGCGGGTCGGCGACGTGATCGAAGCGGCCAACGGCAAGTCTGTGGAAAGCTCCGAGCAGTTCGCGGCCCTGCTCCAATGCGGCGGCAGAGTGGACCTGGACGTATCCCGGGATGGCCGGGACCTGACCTTGGCCGCAGAACCAGTGCTGGGAACCGATGGCACCTGGCGCCTGGGCGCCTGGATTCGGGACAGTATGGCCGGTATCGGTACCGTAACTTTTTATGACCCCGCTACCGGCTCCTTCGGCGCGCTGGGCCATGGCGTGACGGACACCGATACGGGGCTGTTAATGCCGCTGGGCGACGGGTCCGTGATGCGAGCGTCGGTGAAGGCGGTGAAGCGGGGCAGCGCGGGCGATCCCGGAGAACTGAAGGGCAGCTTTGATCTGGCCCACGATCTGGGCGGCCTGTACGCCAATACGGAGCGGGGGGTTTTTGGCGCGATGGAAGACTGCCCGCTGACCGAGGGCGACTCCCTGCCTGTGGCAAAGGCCGGCGAGGTGCGCACCGGACCGGCTGAAATCCTCTCCAATGTCAGCGGGGATTGCGTGGAAACCTACTCCATCGAAATCATCCGGGTTCTTGACAGCAGCGGGGTGCAGAATTTATTGCTCCAGGTTACCGACGAGAGGCTTATCGCACAAACCGGCGGGATTGTGCAGGGGATGAGCGGCAGCCCTATCATCCAGAATGGACGGATTGTGGGGGCCGTTACCCATGTGATGGTCAACGAACCGACGAAAGGGTATGGCATTCTTATCGAAAATATGCTTGCCGAGGCGGGACGGTAATATGTGGATGTGGGGGAGCGGCTTTGCCGCTCCCCCACTCTTAAAAAGCATTAGCTTCCCAGTTCCACCCACAGCCGGCTATACAGTCTTTGGGTCTCCCCGGGCAGGTTCTCATAGACCTCGCAGCGTTCCAGCACCTCCGGCGGCGCGGCCATGATCTCATAGGTTTCCTGGTCCAGCGGCTCCCCGTACATTTCCTCGTAGTAAGCCGGATACTGTTCCAAAGCTTCCTTGTTCGGGGACGCATACCAGATATAGTCCATGTTCGCCAGATTGGCTTCCGTGGACGCAATAAAATTGATCCATGCTTCCGCTTCCGCCTTGTGGGGGGCGTCCTTCAGTACGCACATGGCGTCCACGAACCAGTTCGACCCCTCCTCCGGAATCACAAAGGCTAGGTCCACCCCATCCGCCTGGTTTTCCACCATAGAGAGATAGTCCCCGGCGTAATAGGTCGCGATAGCGGCGTTGCCGCCCTCCATCTTCTGGAAGACTTCGTCCATCACTTTCCCCTGGAACACGCCCCTGCTGTTTGCATCGGAGATCAATGCAAACGCTTCCCGGATTTCCGTTTCATCCGTGGTGTTGACAGAGTACCCCAAATACATCAGCGCCGCTCCCAGCGCATCCCGGGAGTTATTGATGAGCAGTACTTCTCCCGCGTAGCGGCTGTCATACAATGCGCTCCAACTGGAAATTTCCTCCTCTACGGCGTTGGCGTTGTAGATAATCCCCAAGGTTCCCCAGGTATAGGGTACGGTATACCGGTTTTCCGGGTCATAACTCAGGTGCTTGAACCGCTCGTCGATCAGGCTGAAATTAGGGATGTTCCCATAATCCAGCTCCTCCAGCATGTCTTCTTCCAGGAGCTTGGCAATCATATAATCGGACGGCACTACCACGTCATAGTCCGCACCGCCGCTCTTCAGCAGGGAATAAAGCGTCTCATTGCTCTCTACCGTCTGATAATTGACCCGGATGCCGGTCTCTTCCTCGAACTGGGTGATAAGGTCCGTGTCAATATACTCGCCCCAACTGCACACATTGACCACCGGCCTTGCGCTGGTGGCCCCCGTGAGGAACACCACCGCCGCCACGAAAGCGCAGCCCATGGCCGCGCCAGCGCCCCGCTTCACCCAGCGCCAGCCAGGCGTGGAGGTCCGTACCGCCAGCCGCTCCAGCCAAGTCAGCTTCCTCGGCTCCAAGGACGCGGCCCGCCGCTCCTGGCGGGCTTCCCGGACGTTGACAATCACCAGCAGCGTCAGCACCGTCAAAAACAGCAGGGTCGATACCGCGTTGATCTCCGGCGTGATCCGCCGTTTCGTCATGCCGTAAATCGTCATCGCCAGCGTCGAGGTAGACGAACCAGCCGTAAAATAGGAGATGATAAAATCATCCACGCTCATGGTAAACGCAATCAGCGCCCCCGACACGATGCCCGGCTTGATTTCCGGCAGGATCACCCGCCAGAAGGCCTGCATCCAGGTGCAGCCCAAATCCTGGGCCGCGTCTACCAGGTTTTTATCCATCTGCCGCAGCCTGGGGGCTACGTTCAGGATAACATAGGGGATGTTGAACGCCACATGGGCCAGCAGCAGCGACCCAAATCCCAAGGTCAGCCGCGCGGGCAGTTCAACGACGCTCTGCATCCCGTTAAACCACCGCGCAAAGCTCCCCCATCCCTGGAAGAAGGCCACGAAAAACAGGCACAGGCTGACGCCGGTAACGATATCCGCGTTCATCATAGGGATATCGTTCACTACCAGCAGCGCGTCCCGCTTCCGCTTGCTCAGGCTGTAAAGCCCGATGGCGGCAAAGGTCCCCGCCACAGTAGCAATGGCGGTAGCCAGCAGGGACACCAGCAGCGTAATGTAAAGGCTCTCCATAATGAGCCTGTTTTGGAACAGCTCCGTGTACCAGTGGAGGGAAAAGCCCTTCCACACGGCGCTGCTGTCCCCGGCGTTGAAGGAAAAAATAATGAGCAGGAAAATCGGCAGGTACAAAAACAGGAACATCAAGCCCACCAGCAGGCGGCTCCCCACACGGCTTTGCTTTTTCACAGCATCACCGCCTGTTCCTCACCCTCGCCGAAGTGATTCATCACGACCATGCAGGCCACCACAATCACCATCATGACCAGCGCAATGGCAGCCCCCAGATGGGGGTTGTACGCGCCGCCCAAAAACTGCTGCTCGATGAGGTCGCCCAGCATCATCTGGGTCCCTCCTCCCAGCAGCCGGGAGATGGCGAAGGTAGACACCGACGGCACAAACACCATGGTCACCCCGCTGAGCACCCCCGGCAGGCTCAAGGGCAGGATCACCTTCCGGAACACCCGGGCAGGCCCCGCCCCCAAATCCCTGGCGGCTTCCACCAGGCTGTTGTCCATCTTCTCGATAACAGAGTAGATGGGCAGGATCATAAAGGGCAGATAGTTGTACACCATACCCAGCACCACAGCCCCCTGGGTGTTGATCATGGTAAAGTACGCAAGGCTGCTCCCAGTAACCTGGTTGATGAGGTCAAACAGCCCGATGGCGGCAAAAAAACGGTTCAGCAGCCCATTGTTTTCCAGCACGGACATCCAGGAATAGGTCCGCAGCAGGAAATTCATCCACATCGGCAGCATGATGAGCATCATAGCGATTCGCTGAAACCTCGGACCCTCTTTGGAAATGAAGTAAGCCGCCGGATATCCAATCAGCAGGCAGATCGCGGTGGCCAGCAGCGCCAGCCAGAAGGACCGGGCAAACACCGAAGCATAGGTACCCATATCCATAAAGTTCTCCAGGGTAAACCCGCCCCCGGCGGTAGAAAAGGCGTAAATGACCACCATGATGATAGGCGTCACCACAAACAGGGCCATCCAGCCCACATAAGGTACGGCGAAGATCGCGCGTTTATTCTTCTTCATCTCCGCCCTCCCCGTCTTCCTCAAGAAGGCTCACATCTTCCAGCTCGTCGTATTCCTCGGAGTAGGACGAGTAGTCCCCAAACATGCCGGAGTACTGGCTCTTGCGCATGATGTGGATGTCGTCGGGGTTGAGGATAATGCCGATGGTCTCCCCCTCCGGATGGAAATCGGTGGTTTGAATCAGCCACTTGAACCCCTTGAAATCCACGATGGTGTCATAGTGGACGCCTTTGAAGGTCACGCTGGCCACCGTCCCCCGGAGCTGCCCCTTCTCTGCCGGAACGATGTCGATATCCTCCGGCCGGATGACCACGTCCACCGGCTCCATGGGGGCAAAGCCCTTGTCCAGGCACTTAAACTTCCGGTTAAAGAACTCCACCACGAAGTCCTCGTGCATGACGCCGTCGAGTATATTGCTCTCCCCGATAAAATCCGCCACAAAGGCGTTTTTCGGTTCGTTATAGATATCCTCCGGCGTACCAATCTGCTGAATCTTCCCCTGGTCCATGACCACGATGGTGTCGCTCATCGCCAGGGCCTCCTCCTGGTCATGGGTCACGTAGATGAAGGTAATGCCGAGCTGCTGCTGGATGCGCTTCAATTCGCTCTGCATATCCTTCCGCAGCCGCAGGTCCAAGGCCCCCAGCGGCTCGTCCAGAAGCAGCACCTTCGGCCGGTTCACCAGCGCCCTGGCAATCGCCACTCGCTGCTGCTGCCCGCCGGACAGCTCGGTAATGCGGCGGTTTTCAAAGCCCTTCAGGCTGACCACCTCCAGCATTTCCAGCACCCGCTCCCGGATTTCCTCCTCAGGAACCTTCACCTTCCGTTTTCGCCCGTTTACCGTCTCCGTCTTCGGGACCCGCAGGCCAAAAGCCACGTTTTCGAACACGTTAAGGTGCGGAAACAAGGCGTACCGCTGGAAGACAGTGTTGATTTGCCGCAGATTGGGCGGAATATCGTTAATCCTCACCCCGTCGAACAGCACTTCTCCCGAAGTGGGCGTCAAAAAGCCTCCAATGATGCGCAAGGTTGTCGTCTTGCCGCATCCACTGGGTCCGAGCAGTGTGAGGAACTCACTGTCATTGAAATATAGGTTAATGTGATCGAGAACCAGCTCGCCGTCAAACGCCACGCAGCAATCTGCGAGGCTGATCAACTTTTTGGACATTATCCTCCCCCGTTCCTTTTTCATAATTTAGATGTCCCCGCGCCATTGCGGAGCATAGAAAAATTGCCTGTTTTCCCTGAGTACTTTTCCCCCGGAAAAACAGGCAAGCTAACTATATCCGTTTTGTGTCGAAATGTCAATAGAAAAACCGAAAAAATTCCAACGGTCCTCACCGCAAAAACAGCCGCAGCAATTTCCCATAGGTGCCTTTCCGGTACGGCTGATAGCGCATAGGCAAATCCATCCAGGTTTTCTTGTCCACGATGCTCTTGCTGTGGGAGAAGGCGTCAAAGCCGGCCTTCCCATGGTACGCGCCCATGCCGCTCTCCCCCACGCCGCCGAAGCCCATGGCGCTGGTGGCCAGATGGATGACCACGTCGTTGACGCACCCCCCGCCGAACTGAAGCCGCGACATAGCTTCCCGGACCCTGTTCCGGTCCTCGGAGAACAGGTACAGCGCCAGGGGCTTCGGCCGGGCGGCCAGCGCTTCGTAGACCTCCTCAAACCGGCTGAAGGTCAAAATGGGCAGAACCGGCCCAAAAATCTCCTCCCCCATCACCGGGTCGCTGCCCGCAACGCCGTCCAGTACAGTAGGGGCGATTTGCAGCGTATCCGGCGAGGACTGCCCGCCCAGAACCGTTTTCGCCGGGTCCAGCAGGCCCAGCAGGCGGTCAAAATGCTTCCGGTTGACAATCCTGCCATAATCAGGATTTTGCAGCGGGTCCTCCCCGTACTGCCGCCGGATTTCCCGCTTCAATTCCACCACCAGGCGGTCCTTCACATCCTGATGGCAGAGAATGTAATCGGGGGCCACGCAGGTCTGGCCGCAGTTGAGGAATTTGCCAAACGCAATCCTCCGCGCAGCCAAGGGCAGCTTGGCGGTGGCGTCCACGATGCAGGGGCTTTTCCCGCCCAATTCCAGCACGGCGGGGGTCAGATGCTCCGCCGTATGGCGCAAAACCTCCTTCCCCACGCTCTGGCTCCCGGTGAAAAAGACGAAGTCGAACTTTTCGTCCAGCAGCGCGGCGTTTTCCGCCCTTCCGCCCGTAACGGCGGCAATGTACTCCGGCGGAAAGCACTCCCGGATCAAGTCCGCCAGCAGCGCGCCGGAAGCGGGCGCGTAGGCGCTGGGCTTGACCACGGCGGTATTTCCCGCCGCGATAGCGTCGGCCAGGGGGGCCAGGGTCAGCAGGATGGGATAGTTCCAAGGACTCATCACCAGGGCCACGCCGTAAGGGGACGGCTTCCGGTAGCTTCGGGCGGCGAATTGCGCCAGGGGCGTATGAACGCTCCGCTCCCCCGCCAGGCGCCTGGTATGCCGGAGCATGTAGCTGATTTCCCCCCGCACCAGTCCGGTTTCACACATGAAGCCCTCATAACCGCTTTTCCCCAAATCAGCGGCCAGGGCCTTCGCAATTTCAGGCTCATACCGGTCCAAGGCGTTTCGGAGCCTTTTGAGCATTTCCAGCCGGAAGGACGCCGGCAGGGTTGCGCCAGTGCAGAAAAACCTGCGCTGGGCTTCTACGATCTCGTGTATAGGCATAGGCTTGGTTCTCCGATCTGTTGGTTTTGTTATCCGCATCATACACGATACCCGGCAGATTGTCAAATTTTCCCCTTGAAAGCCGCCCGACCGGTGAAAACCGCCTTGACAAACGGCCCAAATGCGGCTATACTACCCTCAAAGCGACGATGGGAAAGAGTACCGCGGCTTTGCCCTGCCCAGAGAACCTCCGGCTGGTGGAAGGAGGTGGGGGCGGCGGCGGGAATACGTCCCTGAGCAGCGGACCGAACGCCAATCCGGCCAGTAGGCTCCGCCGGGTGCGCCCGGTACAGCGCGGGGGTTCTGTTAGGAACTCCGTGAGGCCGCTCTTGCGAGAGGGCGGCGAACCAGAGGTGGTACCGCGAATATTCGCCCTCTGTCCGATATTCCCGCCGGGAAAGCGGGGTGTGGACAGGGGGTGTTTTTCTACAGGAAGGAGCGAACGGCATGGCGCGGGAAATCTGCTGCCGCTGCGGCGGGACAATGGCGTTTATTAGACGGGAAAAACTGCAATTGGGCCAGTATGGCATACTTTCCGGCCATCTGAGCCATCTTTGCTCCGGGGCGCTGGAAGTAAGCATTTACTGCTGCCGCGCTTGTAAAAAGCTGGAGTTCTACGCGGCGGGTCCGGAGGAGGACGAAGGCGGCATCCCGCATATCCCCTGCCCGCACTGCGGCCAGCTCCATGAGATGGACGATCCCAAATGCCCGTACTGCGGGAGACGGCTGCTGGAATGAAGCCGTCTTTTAGACTTAGAAAGGAGAAAAATATGGCAATCAGGCTGGGTACGCCGGAGGACCTGGATGCGCTGGCGCGGCTTTACGGTGAGGTCTGCGACCATATGGCGGCTACCATAAATTACACCGGCTGGAAAAAGGACGTCTACCCCGCCCGCCAGGACGCGGAAGCGGCGGTCCGGGACGGAACCCTCTACCTGGCGGAGGAAGGCGGAGAACCCGTTGGCTCCTTCCTCCTCAGCCCCCGGCAGGAAGAGGCCTATGCCGGTGTGAAATGGCCGCAGGCCTTTGCGCCCCAAGAGGTGCGCACCATTTACACCTTCACCGTGTCCCCCCGGCGGCGGGGCCGGGGCATCGGCCGGGAGATGCTGGCCTTCGCGGCCCGCCGGGGCGCGGAGCAGGGCGTAAAATCCCTGCGGCTGGATGTATATGAGAAGAATTTTCCAGCCATTAAGCTGTATGAATCCGCAGGCTTTCGGTATATTGATACGGTAAGCCTGGGCTTGGAGGACATCGGCCTGGACCGGTTCCTGCTGTACGAAAAGCTGCTGTGACGCAGCTTACACAAAATCATAAGCAACAAAAATAAAAGGAGAATCCAATATGCAATTATACGAAGAACTGACAGCCCGGGGCTTGATCGCCCAGGTCACCAACGAGGATGAAATCCGAGAAATCATCAACGCAGGCAAAGCCACCTTTTACATTGGCTTCGACTGCACGGCGGACAGCCTGACGGCAGGCCACTTTGTCGCCCTGACTTTTATGAAGCGGCTGCAAATGGCGGGCAACAAGCCCATTGCCCTCATCGGCGGAGGCACCACCATGATCGGCGACCCCTCCGGCCGCACCGACATGCGCAAGATGCTCACCCGGGAGGACATCGACCACAACGCCCAGTGCTTCAAGCATCAGATGGAGCGCTTTATTGAGTTTGGCGACGGCAAGGCCCAGATGGTCAACAACGCCGACTGGCTGTTGAACCTGAACTACGTGGAGCTGCTGCGCGAGGTAGGGGCCTGCTTCTCAGTAAACAATATGCTCCGCGCCGAGTGCTACAAGCAGCGCATGGAGAAGGGCCTCAGCTTCCTGGAATTCAACTACATGATTATGCAGTCTTACGACTTCTACCACCTGTTCCAGAGCCACGGCTGCAACATGCAGTTCGGCGGCAACGACCAGTGGTCCAACATGCTTGGCGGCACTGAGCTGATCCGCCGGAAGCTTGGCAAGGACGCCCACTGCATGACCATCAACCTGCTCACCGACTCCCAGGGCAACAAAATGGGCAAAACCGCAGGCAACGCGGTATGGCTGGACCCCAACCGGACCAGTCCCTACGATTTCTACCAGTACTGGCGCAACGTCGAAGACGCGGACGTGATGAAGTGCATCCGCTGGCTCACCTTCCTGCCCTTGGAGCAGGTAGATGAGATGGACGGCTGGAGCGGAAGCCAGCTCAACCGCGCAAAAGAGATTCTGGCCTGGGAACTGACCAGCATGGTCCACGGCAAGGAGGAGGCGGACAAGGCCCAGGACGCCGCAAAAGCCCTCTTCGGCGGCGGCGGAGACAACGCCAACATGCCCTCCTCCGCGTTGGCGGAGGACAGCTTCGACGGCGGCGAAATCGGCATCATGAATCTCCTGGTCGCCTGCGCCCTCGCGCCCTCCAAAGGCGAAGCCCGCCGCCTGGTCCAGCAGGGCGGCGTATCCGTCAACGACCAGAAGGTGGCGGACATTGACCAGAAGTTCAGCCGCGAGCTGTTTCTGGGAGACGGCGTCATTATCAAAAAAGGCAAAAAAGTCTTCCACCGCGCATTTGTAAAATAAATCCCGCCCCCAACCCCTGCGCCCCGGCGTTTCCGCTGGTGCGCAGGGGTTGGTCTCTCCCCCGCCGCCTGGTTGCGGGAATCGCTGTAAGAAAGGTGTAGCAATTTCCAAAAACCTATGATATACTATGATATACAAGAGACTGCGCCCGGTCCGGGATGCGCAGAGCGGGAGGATTACAGATGGAAGTCAAGGACAACAGCCGCGTGGCGGAGTTGGAAAAAGAAAATGAATCACTGCGCCGCGCGTTGGAAGCAGCAGAGGAAGCCAACCAAGCCAAAAGCCGGTTTCTCTCCAACATGTCCCACGACATCCGTACGCCGATGAACGCCATTATGGGCATGACGTCCATCGGCTTGAGCCACATAGACGAGAAGGCCCGGGTGCAGGACTGCCTGGATAAAATACGCACGGCGTCCGCCCATTTGATGAGCCTTGTCAACGACGTGCTGGACATGTCCCGCATCGACAGCGGGCGGATGACCCTCAACGAGGAGCGGTTCTCTCTGGCGGACTTGGTCCATGACCTGGCCGTCATCGTCCGGCCCCAGGCAGTGCTGAAAAAGCACAGCCTGCGGTTTGAGATTGAAGACATCTTGGAGGAATCTTTGGTAGGCGACCCCCTGCGCCTGCGGCAGATTTTAGTGAACATCATCGGCAACGCTGTAAAATACACCCCTGACGGCGGACACATCCGCGTCCACTTCAGCCAGCGGCCGGCGGCCGGCGGCTTAGTGCTGCTGGATTTCGTCTGTGAGGATGACGGCATTGGCATGAGCCAAGCCTTTTTGGACCGCATTTTCGTCCCCTTCGAGCGGGTCCGCAGCGCAGCGGTAAACCACATCGAAGGCACCGGCCTGGGCATGGCCATCGTGAAGAACCTGGTGGACAGCATGTGCGGCAAAATCCACGTAGAGAGCCGGGAGGGCGCGGGAAGCCGCTTCACAGTATCCCTCCCCCTCCCCGTTTCCCCCGGCGAACCGGCCCCGGTGCCTGAGGGCGCGCCGGTGCTGGTGGCGGAGAGCCAGGACGCCCGGGCGGAGCAGATGATGCACTGCCTGCGGGAACGGGGCCTGCGGCCCGTGCGTCTGACGGCGGGCCTGGAAGCCGTCACCTATCTGACGGAGGCGCAGTATGAGGAGCGGATGCCCTGCGCCATGCTGCTGGGCCAGGAGTTGTCGGACATGCCCATCCTGGACGTAGCCGCCCATGTGCGGCAGCTCACAGGCCGCGAGTTCCCCATCCTGCTGGTCAGCGAGGAGGACTGGGCGCAGATTGAATACCGCGCAGTCCGTGCAGGCGTCAGCGCCTTCGTCCCCTGCCCCCTGTTCGCCAGCCGCCTGCTGGGCGAGCTGTCCCGCCTGACCTGCGGCCAGTCGGAGGGCGGCGCCGGAAACGGCTCCCGGGAAGAGGACTACAGCGGCCGCCGCGTACTGCTGGTGGAGGACAATGAGTTGAACCTGGAGATTGCCTCGGAGCTTCTGGGCATGACCGGCGTTCAAGTTGACACGGCGGAAAACGGCCAGGAGGCCGTGGCCCGCTTTTCCGCCGCACCGGAGAATTATTATGACCTTATTTTCATGGACATTCAGATGCCCGTCATGGACGGCTGCGAAGCGGCGCGGCGCATCCGCGCCCTGGACCGCCCCGACGCAAAGAGCGTTTGGATTGTAGCTATGACCGCCAACGCCTTCGTTGAGGATATGCGGGCGTCCAAGGAAGCCGGAATGAACGAGCATGTATCCAAGCCGGTGGACCTGGAACGTTTGCAGGACGTACTGCGGCGGCGTTTGGCTTGACAAGGGGACGGACAAGAAGAAGGGGTGGTGTGCCATGCGGCCATACCAAGAGGAATACATTGCCAATATCCGGGAAATCGCCCGGCTGACCGGCCGCAGGAAGCCGGAGGGCCTGACTGCGGAGGAATACGCCGTCCGCCTGCGGCAAAACGAGGCCCTTGCCCGGGAAAAGGTCCGGCGCAACATGGAGCTGCTGCGCGGGGAACTGTTCCCTACCCTGGACCATCTCTTTGAGCAGGACGCCGGAGAGCTTGCGGCCCTGACGGAATTCGCATCCTGTCTCTCAGGCAGCGGCGAGACGCCGGATGCGGGCCTGTTCCGCCTGATCCACCAGGCGTTTTTGAGCCTGGCCCGGCAGCAGGGCGACCGGGACGGCGTCATCCGGGAGTTATACTGGCTGGGCATGGGCTGGTACTGGCTGTGCAACATGGTGGTAGGCATGGAATTGGATACCGTGTGGCAGTACATCAGCCGCATGCGGCTATGCTTCACGGAGGCGGCGGCCTACCTGAAATATTACGATGAGATTGCTGATACGCAGACCAAGGGCTACGTGCTGCGCGCCCGGGCAAACATGTCCCTGGGCAGCTTCCACTCCCCCGGGGAAAAGATTGGCCTGGCCCGTGAAAACCTGCGCATCATGCAGGATGAGGCCTATCAGTCCGGCGCGCCAGAACTGCCCTGGGACCGCTTCGTCTACACCACCCACCAGCAAATGGCCAGCAGCGTCTCCTACAACAAGGAGAAGGTGATGTCCCCGGAGGACATGGCCAGCGTCATGGAATCGGCCTACATCGTCTACCAGCGCCGCCTTCAGGAGGCGGCGGAACAGCAGGAGATTCCGCCCCTGCGCTGGATGTTCCCCTACTACGCCATGGAATACTACTGCGGCCTCTACGGCCTGGACCGGCTGCTGTCCAATGTCGAG
Organism: uncultured Clostridia bacterium; assembly: GCA_947649615.1. Classification (GTDB taxonomy): domain Bacteria; phylum Bacillota; class Clostridia; order Oscillospirales; family Oscillospiraceae; genus Pelethomonas. Next base: position 88,371 of record CANSSG010000004.1, read on the forward strand.
CGCCTGCTGGACGCCCCGGAGCCTGGCGACCAGTCGTCGGACGGCATGTACGGCATCCTCTCCCTCCCCGCCTTTTACTGCCAATACATGCAGCAGAACCCGGAGCGTATTCCCGGCCGGGCAACGTATATCGAGGGCCTGTACCGGCGCGCGCTGGCCTACGCGGACTCCTTCACGCCGGCGGACAACGAAAAGCTGTTCCTCTACTTCCGCCAACTCACCTACACCTACATTGAAACCAGCGGCGGAGTGCCTTTCGGCACGTTTTTGCAGATGGTGCTGCTCCGTTTTGCCCCAGAGGTCTACCTCCACTCCTGGATTACCGGCACAGCCTGCAAGGCAGTGTGTGAGATGATCCTGGATGAGGAGCCGGACTTCTTTGACGATGCAGAGGACTTCCACCAGATTGCCGGAAACGAGGAAAAGAGACGGCAGATCCTAAACGACGCCATGCAGAGCGGCCTGCTCCACGATATAGGCAAAATCAGCTTCCTGGAACTATACAGCCGCACGGCCCGCCAGTGGTTCGAAGAGGAATACGAAGCCAGCCGTCTCCACACAATAGCAGGATACGCCCTCCTCAATGAGAGGGAATCCACCCGGCCCTACGCCCCGGCCGCCCTGGGCCACCACGGCTGGTACGACGGCTCCGGCCACGGCTATCCGGCGCAGTACAAGCGGTTGGAGTGTCCCCGCCGCCAGATGGTGGACCTGGTGGGGCTGATTGACTGGCTGGAAGCGGTCACCCACACGGCCCAGTCCTACGAAGGGATTGAGATGACCTTTGAGGAGGCGGTATCGGAGGCCATCCATATGGAGGGGCGGCAGTTCTCCCCCCTGCTTACCGCCCGCCTGCGGGACAAACGGTTCACAGAGCGCATCCGGCAGTCCTTCGAGGAAGGCCGCAAGGAAGCCTACCGCCAAATGTACGTCCAGGAACGGGGTACAGGCCAGGATAAGTAAGAACTTGCATGCATAGGCGGGGGATGCCGGATGGATAAGGGGTTTTGCCGTCCAGCATAGCAAGATTTTTTAACGCGGCAGGGCAGCAAAAGCCCCAGCCAGACGGCGTTCAACACCTGTGGATACAGGTTCTAAGAACACCGCCAAGAAAGCGGTGGATATAACAGGAGGAAACAACGATGGTACAATTGTGGAACGGAGAGGCCGTCCAGTGGCGGCTGACGCTGTGTCTGGACGGCAAAGCCGGGACGCTGGAGATGGGGGAGCAGCCCCGTCAACTCATGGTACGCCTGGGCGGGAAGCCCACGGCGGAAGACCTGCGCCGCGCCGCGGCCAAGGCGGTAAAGCAGGTGGCATCCCTGTCCGGGGCCACGGCCCTGCTGGATGCGGCCCCCGCCGTGGAAACCCTTGGGGCGGAAGGCCTTGCTGCGCTGATCCAAGGCGCGGAGCTGGCATCCTACCACCAAAAGACCTGGAAGGAAAAGCAGGAGGACAAGCCCTTCACCCTCTATCTGGAAGGAACCGGCGCGGTAGACGGCGGCGCGGTGCTGACGGAGACAACAGTGCTGGACCGCTGGATTTGCTTTGCCCGCGACCTGGCCAACCGCCCCGGCAACAAGCTGACCCCGGATATGCTGGCCCGTGAAGCGGCGGAAATAGCGGAAAAGCTGGGCGTGGAGTGCCAGATTTTGGACGAAAATGAGACCCGCGCCCTGGGCATGGAGGCCTATCACGCCGTGGGCGACAGTTCCGCCAATCCCCCCCGCCTGATCGTCCTCCGCCACAAGGGCGGCCAGCCGGGCCAAGCGCCCCTTGCCCTGGTGGGCAAAGGCGTTTGCTTCGACTCCGGCGGCTACAGTCTCAAGAGCAATATGCGGGGCATGAAAGGCGATATGGCCGGCGCGGCGTCGGTGTGCGCCGCCCTGTTTGCCCTGGCAGAGAATAAGGTGCCTGTCAACGTCACGGCTATCGCCCCTTGCGTGGAGAACCGGATATCCCCGTCCAGCTTCCTGCCTGACGACGTCATCGGCTCCATGTCCGGCAAGACCATTGAAATCGGCAGCACCGATGCGGAAGGCCGCCTGATTTTAGCCGACGCCATCACCTATGCCATTGATAAGGAAAACGCCTGCAAGGTCGTAGACATTGCCACCCTCACCGGGGCCATCGGCCGGATGCTGGGCAGCGTAGCGGCCGGGGTCATGAGCAATAACGACGGATTTTTTGCAGACCTTCAGTCCGCCGCCGCCCTTACCGGGGAAAAGTTCTGGCGTATGCCGGACTATCCGGAGTACCAGCAGTTGATTGAAAGCCCTGTTGCGGATGTATACAACTCCAGCGACGGCTGCGGGGCCATTGCCGCCGGCCTGTTCCTGGGAACCTTTGCCGGGGAAACGCCCTGGATTCACTTGGATATCGCCGGCACGGGCCACTCAGACAAGATGAGCCAGCCCTACCATCCCAAAGGCGCTACCGGCATGGGTACCGCCACTATGTACCAGCTTTGCAAAGCCCTTACTGAAAAGCCCTAACCCCGGCAAAGCCCCCCTGAAGCCGCATACGCGGCTTCAGGGGGGCTTTTATAGTCGACACACTTGAAAATCGGTAAAGTTCGGGGATCAAAATGGTACGGGGCGGCGTTGTCGTCTTTGGCGGGCGTCAGCCCGCCTGCATCCTCCGCCTTGCCCCGCGCCATTTTTCCTCCCCTCCTTTTTACCGCTTCTCAAGTGCGTCGACTATAAATCCGTCAAAACGCCGTTGAAGCATTGTTGATTTCTCTTGAAATCCGTCGTTTTTTGCACTTAGCAGACACCATAGACGCCGCCGGAGCGCCGTGGCGGCTACCCATTGCAGCTGCCGTCCGATAGTCTACGGAGAGATGGAAGCTGATGTAAAATTTTTGAGTAAATCAGGGGGTAATCTTCTGCATTTTGCATAATCAAATAGGGGAAACTATTGCGTTTACAACCTTCCATCACAATCTCTGACATACTTGAAAAGACGTACAGCATATTTCTATATTTGCTATCCCCCTTAATTCCTTCGGAAAAAGCAGGTATTTGTTCAAGCTTCTTTGATATCGCTTCTTCCAAAAAGGCATGACCGCTTACCAGAAAACAAGCATTTGGCCTATCGTGGAATCTTTCAAGAAAATAGGGCAAAATGCAAACACCCTCTGCAACCAGGGGTTGGGAGACATCCTGTCTTTGCAGCAAATCTTCCACTAGGATATCAAATGCTTCCTCATAGTATTTCAGCCAAAAATCCAAACAGCCTTGCGGAGAACGATCCCAAATATCCAACGGGTCAGAAAGTTCTCGAAGTGCAAACATATGCGGCTGCTTGTCTTTGGCCGCAACGGAACTTAAAAGGATATCGTCCGTATGGTATACCGCAACACCTGCGTTTTTGTGGAGGGTATCTGTAAAAGTGGTTTTTCCCGATCCGGGAGAACCGCCTAAAAAGTATATGCTATGCATCACATCTCCTCCCCTCTTTCAGAGAGCCTTTGGGACAGTCTGACCCCGGAAGCCGCATACGCGGCTTCCGGGGTTCTGGGATTTTCTTATAACTGCGTTTCCACAGGCGCTTCGTCGATTTCGCCGGCCTCTATCTCTGCGGCGGCTGGGATCGCTTCTCCATCCACCTCCGCAGCGGGAACTTCCCCGCCGTCCGCCACAAAGTCCTCCATCCCTTCCGCCAGCTCTTCCAGAACCGTCTCCGGCTCCACAAACTCCGGCACCTCCGGGTCAGGGACAACCACCTCGGCCATCTCCCGGTAGGCGCTGATGCCCGCGCCGGCAGGAATCAGCTTACCAATGATGACGTTTTCTTTCAGGCCCACCAGATGGTCCACCTTACCCTTGATGGCGGCCTCGGTGAGCACCTTGGTGGTTTCCTGGAAGGAGGCGGCGGACAGGAAGGACTCCGTCGCCAAAGATGCCTTGGTAATACCCATCAGCAGTTGGGTGACCTCGGCTTCCCGCAGCGGCTCACCGTTCTCCCGGACCTCCCCGGCGGCGGCCCGCTCGCGAACCTTTTCATTGGCCTCGTACAGTTCCAGCACATCCACCATCGCGCCGGACAGCAGGCCGGTATCGCCCGCGTCCTCCACCCGGCATTTGCGCATCATCTGCCGGACGATGACTTCGATATGCTTATCGTTGATATCCACGCCCTGCTGGCGGTACACCCGCAGGACTTCCTGAATCAGATAGTTGTGGACGGCGGACGCGCCCCGGGTGCGCAGCACGTCATGGGGGTTCAACGCGCCGTCGTTGAGGGCCGTACCCTTCTCCACCAGGTCGCCGTCATTGACGCGCAGTCCCGTGTGGGGTACGGCGTACATCTTGGTCTCGCCGTCATCGGCCACGACATGGATGTTCAGCAGAGACCCCTTGTGGCTCTCCTCGAACCTAAGCCGTCCGCCGACCTCCACCAGGGTTGCCATCTTCTTCGGCTTGCGGGCCTCGAACAGTTCCTCAACACGGGGAAGACCCTGGGTGATATCGCCGCCGGCCACGCCGCCGGTGTGGAAGG